>CAZWRV010000044.1:0-47489 GCA_964636325.1 uncultured Victivallaceae bacterium
TTTCTTTGTCTCATACCGCTTCCCTCAATTTAAACTCTGATGGGTGGTTTTTGTGTCGGTGCAAACCGCCCGACGGAATAGGCCCCCCAAGGCGGTAGTATCCATGGCGAGGTTGCCGCTTCGGGGCCGCCTAGGTGCCTCACCGCCAGCGCGGGGTTGTTTGTTTTCGCCTGCGTTAATCATGGCTCGGTTTGGATCGCATGTTAAACGCTGCGTTTATTACAGCGCCGCGGGCGACTCCATGTTCAACGCAGCCAGGATTACCCGCCATATCCCAGCTCCTTGAGGTTGGCGGCGATGGCGGCGTCGAGTTTGGCGGCTTTGGCCTGTTGCTCGCGCGCTACGCCGGGTTGTCGTTTCTGTGTCACGGCTGTCCATCCTTGGGTTCCTCGAAGAGCTGCTGATACAGCTCGAATCGGAAAATAACGCGCAGGGTGCATTTTCATCTCAAAACTCCAAGTCGTTGCAGGAAAGCAACTTGTATCATAACCACCCGTTTGACCCGCCGTATTATTCGCGCGCGCTGTTATGTGATAACGGCGCACCGTTATTTTACGTGCGCCGCTCATAATAGCGTGCCTTTTTCTGGCCTTTCGCAATCAGTAACCCTTTTTCCACCACGCTCTTAAGCAAGCGATACGCTTGGTAGGGGCCCACCTGGCAAAGGGTGCAAGTCTCCTCCCGCGTAATACGGCCGAATCTGTCCACGTACTGCAACACCATCTGTTCCTGCTGCAAAGGCTCGAAGCCGCGCTGGCGCACATACGCGGCCTTGTCGCCGAGCAGCCGGTAGGTCGCCGCGGAAAGGTGCCAAGTGCGGCCCTTCTTCTGGCCGCGTTCTTCGATGAGTCCTCCCTCGACCAGCCGGTGCAGGGTGGCGCGGGTTTCAGCCTTGGGCTTCTGGGTGAGGTGCGCCGCCGCGTCGGTGGTGAGGCTTCGTTCCTGCCACAACGCATTGAGAATGAGCAGCTCATCGAGCGCGAGCACGCGTCCCTGCTGGGATTCGGTAACCAAGAGGCGCACGAAGTCAAGGTTGGCTTCGCCGCCGGGGATGATCACGACCACGCCAGCGCTGTCGCTACGCGCGTAGGACGGTGCAGGGCGGCCGTTACGCAATTGTTCGTAGAAGATGGTGTCGATGCCGCGCGCGGTGCGTTCGACGATGCCGGCGCGCTTGAACGCGTCGGCCAGCAAGGGATTGCGCGGGCACGGGGCGGTGACGAGCAGGTTGTCGAGCCGCACGCCTTCAGGAAATCCGCCCGGGCTGCTGATCTCGATACGGTCGGAATGCCATTGGAAATGCACGGCGCCCAGACGCTGGTAATCGCGGTGGATGAGGGCGTTGGCCACCGCTTCGCGCAGCGCGCGCTCGGGGTAGTCCGGGACGCCCACGCGCAGCAGTCCGACCATCAGCTCCTGCTCGCGGTTGCGCACACGGATGCGCGCCTCGATCTCCTCCATCAGCCGCAACAGCGGCCAGCGGAAGAAATCGTTGACCTCGACGTCAAGACCGCGCAGCGCCTGGAACGCCACCTCATGTGTAGGAACGAAGCGCCGCAGCGCCTCTTCTTTCCCAAACAGCAGCAGGGCGGCCAGGCGCACCCCACGGACGCTGCCATTGGCCTCGACCACACCCAGCGCCTTGGCTAGCTCCAGCTCCGAAAGTTCGAGCAGGGTTTCATCGCTGCGGCCGCGCCGCTCGCGGATGCTGCGGCGGAAACGTTCGAACTCCAGCGGGTCAAGGTCCTGCCAGACGGCGCCGGAGACGATTTGCTCCGAAGGATCAAGTTGTCCCCGACCCGATAACAGGGATTGCACGGCATGGGCATCCATCGGCACGCAGGCGGGTTTGCCGTCACCACCGATCGCACGGCGCAGAAACTGACCGTCGGCGGAGGCGACCGGGTGCTGCTGCGGGGGAATTTCGATCACGATGATCGAGTGGCCATCGAGCTCGACCCGCTCGATCCGCACGGCCACAGAAGGCCGGGTCTGGTTGGCAATCAGGGCGGCCAGCTTGTCGGGATCGGTCGCATCGCCATGTCGCGGCCGCGCGCCGGTGATGCGGCCATCGTCTTCGACGCCGACCAGGAGATAGGCTGGTTCATTTCCGCTGCGATTGGCCAGGCACACAACGGTTTTCACCAGATCGCGGTCGTTGAGCGCAGCTCGCGCCTCGCCCTTGAACTCGACGGCGAGCGTCTCGCCTGCCGCAATCAGGCGCCGTAGTTCATCGGAACTCATCGCTCGTTCCATGGACCGCCGCACTCAAAACCCCAACTGCTTCAAATTCGCCGCGATCGCAGCATCGAGCTTCGCGGCCTCGGCCTGCTGCTCGCGCAGTTGCGCCACCAGCCGCTGCATTTTGTCTTCGAAGGGCTCGTCGTCGTCGGCTTGCACTTCGGCGCCCACGTAGCGACCCGGCGTGAGCACATGGCCGTTCTGGCGGATCTCCTCCAGGGTTGCGCTCCTGCAGAAACCGGGGATATCCCGGTACTCCCCGGCCTCCTTCTGCCCGCGCCAGGCGTGGTAGGTGTCGGCGATTCTGCGGATGTCCTCGTCGGTCAGTTCTCGGTGGGTTCGATCCACCATGCGGCCCAGCCTGCGGGCGTCGATGAAGAGAACTTGGCCTCGGCGGTCGCGGAAGCGCCCGTTCCCCTTGTCCCGGGCCAGGAACCAGAGGCAGGCAGGAATCTGCGTCGAGTAGAAGAGCTGGCTCGGCAATGCCACCATGCAGTCCACGAGGTCCGCCTCGACGATGTTCCTGCGGATTTCGCCCTCGCCCGACTGGTTGGAGGACATGGAGCCGTTTGCCAGGACGAAGCCCGCGACGCCCTTGGGCGACAGGTGGTGGATCATGTGCTGCACCTAGGCGAAGTTGGCATTCCCGGCCGGGGGTATGCCGTATTTCCATCGCTTGTCGTCCTTGAGCCGCTCCCCGCCCCAGTCGGACATGTTGAAGGGCGGGTTGGCGAGGATGAAGTCGGCCCTGAGGTCGGGGTGCAGATCCTGGTGGAAGGTGTCCGCGTGCTCTTTGCCGAGGTTGGCGTCGATGCCGCGGATGGCGAGGTTCATCTTGGCCAGCCGCCAGGTGGTGTGGTTGGACTCCTGACCGTAGATGCTGATGTCGCCGATTCTGCCGCCGTGCTCCTGGATGAACCTCTCCGACTGGACGAACATCCCGCCGGAGCCGCAGCACGGGTCATAGACCCGCCCTTGGTAGGGCTCCAGCATCTCGACGAGCGGGCGGACCACGCAGCGCGGCGTGTAGAACTGGCCGCCCTTCTTGCCCTCGGCGCTGGCGAACTGGGACAGGAAATACTCATAGACACGACCTAAGACATCCATTGACGTGCGTCTCCGGATGTCACCCTCATCCCGACCTGTCGTTCGCCCCTCTCCCAACTTCTCTCCCCTTGGGAGAGATAAGAGTGAGGGTTGCCGAAAGGCAATATTGCCGACCATGTCGATGAGCTGGCCGAGCCGCTGTTTGTCGAGGCGCGGGTGGGCGTAGTCCTTGGGAAGCACGCCTTTGAGCGACGGGTTGTCGCGTTCGATGGCGAGCATGGCATCGTCCACGACCTTGCCGATGCTCGGTTGCCTGGCGTTTGCCTTGAGGTTCGACCAGCGCGCCTCCTTCGGCACCCAGAAGATGTTCACGGCGCGATATTCGTCCGGGTCTTCCGGATCAGCCCCCTTGGCGCGGTCAGCTTCGAGCTTGGCGTGCTGTTCCTCAAAGGCATCCGAGATATACTTCAGAAAGATCAGGCCGAGCACGACGTGCTTGTATTCGGCCGCGTCCATATTCGAGCGCAGGGCATCCGCCGTCCGCCAGAGCTCGCTCTCAAAGCCAAGATTCGCGCCGTTGTTGGTGTGGTTAGCCATTATCTACCTCCGCTATATACCATTTCTTCATGAGCCCACCTCGGTTTCGATCATCGGTCCTTCTTCTGTATTTCCCAGTGTCCGCCCTTGTCCGGGCCGATGCGGCGCAGAGCACCCGTTCTTTTCAACCGATCAAGATTCCACTGGATACCCTTCACAGTGATGCCGATCTCTCCCGCCAGTTCTGCCGCCGTGATCTGAGGCCTATCGCGGGTCAGGTCGAGAATCCTCTCCCTAGTTTTCTTCCCAGTCCTCTCCCCAGTTTTCTCCCCAGCGCCCTGATCGGTTTTCTGGGCAGTCTCAGTTTGTCGGGCGTCGCCGAACATGGCCTTCACCAGGTCAGACGCCATGTCCACCTCTTTGTCCAGTTCCGGGATGAAGAGCTCGAAGGCTTTCCCGGCCCGGTCGTTCTTGTAGGTGGGCGATGGATGACCGAGTTTCCGCCACGCTTCGCGCATCATGCGCAGGCCCGTGCCCGCCTGCTCGCACATGGCGATGCGCCGCATGGCTGTGCGAGCTCCCTTGAACTCAACGTCGTTCCATTCGCCTGCCTTGAGCAGTTTGTTCAGCACCCCAATCTTCATCTGTTTTCACTTCCTGCAGACGCGCCGCCTTTGGCCGGGTCAATATCCAGTGTTTTTTGGTTGCGAAGGAGCCATTCCTCAATGGTCGCCTTGTGAAAACGCCAGTGCTTGCCGACCTTCGATGCCGGGATAGCGCCCTTTTGGGCCATCTGATAAAGCGTGGACTTGGAGACCTTCAGATAGGCCGCCAGTTCCTCAATGGTCAAAATTTCATCTGGACCAGTTGTCATCGGCAGAACTCCTGTGTTGCGGAAGCTCCATCATCCGCTTTCAAACAGACCCACATACTATCCGTTCTTAACGGTTATTGTCAATTTGAAATGCTTTCTAATGATGGATATTTTTCTGCGTGGTCACACCGCACATCGTGCATTGTCGCCACGGCTCGGCGGGATTGCTGGACAGACGGGATGGGACATGCGACAGTTCCGAGGAGGGTCGCCTTTGGGGAGCCATTTCCCTGGTTCATGCCGTGTAAATCTCCTGGGCAAGCTGAAAAGGATAAGGCCGGGTCCTCCCAGGCCGGCCTTTTAAAAGGGTGTGGTCTTGGATGCTTCACCCTTTCCTAGGTAAATATTCAGTGAAAGGGCGTAGTTCACTGAATATTTACCGGTATGCTAGTCAAGCCGTGTCCGTCATTTGTTCAGAATCACCCTGTCCACGAACTTCTCGATTCCGTTCTTGTCCGTGGAGACCTCGTCCGAGACTTCCTTGAGCTTCGCCTTGTCGCTTTCCGCGACGGCGTTTGCGGAAGTGACTTTGCGGGGTGTCAGCAGGACTACGATCTCGGAGGTCTTTTTCACGTCGATCTCATGCCTGAAGGCATATCCCACGAGCGGGATGGACTTGAGGATCGGAACGCCCTCGTCGGTCTTCGCGATGGTGTCCTTCTTCAGGCCGGAGAGTGTGAAAAGCTCGCCGTCCTTGAGGACCACGGTGGCGGTCGTCGTCCGGGTGTTGATCACGGGGGCGTTGTCGCTGCCCCAGCCGACGAGGCTGTTGACGTATGCGTTGATGGAGAGGGTCAGAGTCTCCTCTCCGATGGTAGGCGTGATGCTGAGGGAGATACCCGTGGTTGCCTGTCTGTTGGTGACTCTTGCGTCGTCGGACGAATACGAGTTGTATGGGATGTTGTCGAGCGAGGCGATGGTGGCCTGCTGGCCGTTCAGGGCTACGACTGTCGGGCTGGAGAGGACCTTGCCGTATCCGTTCCTGACCATGTAGTTGATGATGTTGGCTGCGGCCTTGGGGTGTATGCCCTGCAGGTTCAGGCTCTGCGCGGCGAGCCTGGCCCACTTGTCAGGCTGCATGTCCACGATGGAGTTCTTTGATTTTTCGAAATCGAACGACATGTCTATGTTGTCGGGCAGGGCCTCCTTCCATGCGTCGAGGTTCATTCCGAAGTTGAAGTCGTCGCCGAGCTCTATTTCGACGATCCGGGCCTCGATGCGGACCTGTTCCGGCGGTACGTCGAACTCCTTGAAATACTGCATGGTCGCGTCGTAGTAGCTTGGCGCGTCCTGGTAGTATATCTTGTTGACGGTGTTGTCCGCGTAGGTGATGGCGCCCTTGCTGGACAAGGCGTTGACGAGGAGGTTGTTCAAGTCGGACGCGAGCCTGTTCTTTGCCTTGTAGGAGCCGATCTTGGTTCCGTCCTCGTAGTATGAGGTCCCCTCGAAGTCGAGGTTGGCGATAGCCTCTTCTATCGACGTGAACTGATATATGGGGGCGGTCACCAGCAGATATTCCTGCCTGGTCTTCGGGTTGACCGAGACCTCCACCTTGCCCTGCTCCTTGGTGACGACCGTCCGTAGATACTGGGCGATTTCGTCCGAGACTCCGGGAGTCTTGAGCTTGTAGGTCTTGATCAGGTAGTCGGTGTCCTTCTTGGAGTCGATGATCTTCAGGGATGTTCCGATCGCCGGGGTCTGCGGGACGGCGTTGTAGAAGAGCTTTCCCTTGTCGAAGTTCTCGCGTGTGCCGTCCGGAACGTTTATGGCGTTGCCTGCGACGGGGGTTTTGACGTCGATCTGGTTTTGGAGGACGAGCTGGTTCCTGGCCGCTCCCGCCGCGGCCTCGGCGGCCGCGCCTGCGGCCGGGGTCGCGGGGATAGCGTCCTGCGCCGCCACTCCTGCAACAATCATGAATCCTGCCATAGCCCCCAGAAACTTATGCCTTGCCTTCATGCTATTTCTCCTTGATTTGCTTATGAATGCCAGTCAATCATGGCTGGCCACCGTTCTCTTTTTATGATGCCTGTCAATAATGCAACCGATTAACCGATAACTAATAACTGATAACTGGTATTTGACTTCACCCTATCGCCTCTCCCCCTTTCTCTCCGGTCCTGATGCGAATGCATTCCTTCAAGTCGAGGACGAATATTTTCCCGTCGCCGATCTCCCCGCTGCGCGCGCCGCTGGTGATGGCCTGGACGGCAGGTTCGACGAAGTCGTCGTTCACGGCGATTTCGAGCTTGACCTTGTGGAGGAGGCTTCCGGCCTCCTTGTGGCTCCTGTAGACTTCGGCTATGCCCTTCTGCCGGCCGCGGCCCATCACCTTGCTGACAGTGACCAGGTGGATTTCGTTCTCTTCCAGCCTTTCGAGGACGTCGTTCATCCTGTTCGGCTGTATTACCGCCACTATGTATTTCATCCGAGTTCTCCTGTTTTATGTTTCATCATTCTGACTTGTCGCGTCCATCCGATCAATCGATTATCGTGTAAGCCGCCTCCTTGTGCTGTGTCAGGTCGAGGCCGACCGTCTCCTCCTTCTCATTGGCCCTGAGCTTCGAGAAGAAGTTGACCGCCAGCAGGAGGACGTATGTGGCGGCGAACGCGTAGATCATCGTCAATGCGACACCCTTGAACTGATAGGCGATCTGCATCCAGTTGCCGTCCCATGCGCCGCTGCCGACGGAGTTTATCGCCTTGGTCGCGAAGATACCTGTCGCGAGGGCTCCCCAGATTCCGCCCACGCCGTGGACGCCGAATGCGTCGAGCGAGTCGTCGTATCCGAATATCGGCTTGATGACCTGCACGAATATCCATGGGATGATACCTGCGCCTATGCCGATGAATATTGCGCCTGTGACATTCACGAATCCGGAAGCGGGGGTGATCGAAACCAGACCCGCGACCGCTCCGGTTATCAGGCCCAGCATCGTCGGGCGCTTGTTTACGGCCCAGTCCATAATCGCCCAGGTGAGGGCCGCGACCGCGCTGCCGATGTGCGTGGCTACGAATGCGCTTGCCGCGAGGGCGCCGGCGCCGAGGGCGCTTCCCGCGTTGAAACCGAACCATCCGAACCAGAGCAGGCCCGCGCCGATCACCGCGAACGGAAGGTTGTGGGGAGGCGAAATCTTGTCCGGATACCCCTTGCGTTTTCCGAGGAAGAGCGCGCACGCCAGCGCCGACATCCCGGCCGTGATGTGCACCACCGTACCCCCGGCGAAGTCTAGCGCCGGCTTCGCCTTGGCGTTCAGGACGCTCATGAATCCGTCGGTGCTCCACACCCAGTGCGCCACGGGGTCATACACCAGCGTCGCCCACAGGACCGAGAAAACGCAGAACGCCCCGAACCTCATCCTCTCGGCGAAGGCGCCGATGATGAGGGCCGGCGTGATTACGGCGAACATCATCTGGAAGACCATGAAGGCCTGGTGCGGGATCGTCGCCGCGTAGGCGCTTCCCGAATCATGCGCCACCCCCTTCAGGCCGAACCAGTCGAGGCTTCCAAGGCAGCCTTCAAGGAACCCGTGTCCCGGCGCGAATGCAAGGCTGTATCCGAAAAGGACCCACTGGATGCTGATCAGCGACATGATCATCATGCACTGCATGAGCACCGAGAGGATGTTCTTGCTCCTGACCAGCCCGCCGTAGAACAGCGCAAGTCCCGGCGCGGTCATGAGGAAGACCAGCGCAGCCCCCAGCAGCACCCACGCCGTGTCCCCGCTGTTCAACGCCGCGGCGGCCGGCGCCGCGGCCGCCGCAGCCTCCTCCGCGTGGAGCGCGTCCGCCGCCAGGCAGAGCCCCGCCCCGATGCATGTTCCGATCGTTATAGCCCCTGTCTTCATCGCCGCACCTTCATATTGTTTTGATTTTAAATTTCGGATGCACGGCATTTAAGCAATAGCCGTGCCAGTCGCGAATATAAAAAGTGTAACTGTCTAATAGTAAAACAGATAAGAATATAAAGGCATCGCGGACTGCAGGCAGGCGCAGGCATGAAAAGATACAAAAATGTGACATGGGCCGTGCTTGTCGACAATTGTGTCGGATCTCCGGCTTTCGACTTTGATGCCCCGCGGCTCCGGATCATGATTTCCCCAGATAGGGTCTGCATCCTTTGGACTAATCCGGCGCGGCAATTATATTAACGGCCAATCCGATCGGTCAACAGCAGAAACATGAGGATGCATGTGCCATGGACATCAATAGAGACGCTGCCCCTATGGCGGTATCCGTTCTCGGGGAATGCAAATACCGTTCCCCCTTGAAGTTGAAGAAGATATCGAAGTCGGCGGATGAGGACGGTTTCGTCCCCGAGACCGCGAGGATACGGTTCGACATCGAGTCTAACGCGGGCCACCCCACCTCGGACATATTGTTCGAGAAGGCGGGGCCGCGCGAGAAGCTCTTCTTCGATCCTGCGAAGACGCGCGCCGCGATCGTCACGTGCGGCGGGCTCTGCCCGGGGCTGAACAGCGTCATCCGCTCGGTCTTCTGCGAGCTTTTCCACAACTACGGGGTTAGGGAGCTGCTGGGGATCAGATACGGCTACCTGGGGCTGAACCCTGAAAGCGGGCTGGAGCCTGTCAGGCTGGACGGGGACATGGTGGACCGCATCCACCGCGAAGGCGGGACGATACTCGGCTCCTCCCGCGGGAACCAGCCGATCGGACTCATGGCCGACTTCCTGGCGAAGAACAGGATCGACATCCTGTTCACGGTCGGCGGCGACGGCACCCAGAAGGGGGCCAGCCTGATCGCAGCGGAGCTGAAGCGGCGGAACCTGCCGATCTCAGTCATAGGGATACCGAAGACTATCGACAACGATCTGCTCTTCATAAAGCGCACTTTCGGATTCACTACCGCCGTGGACGAGGCGCACAAGGTGCTCACCTGCGCGCATTCGGAGGCGAAGTCTTACCCGAACGGGATCGGCCTGGTGAAGCTGATGGGGCGCGACTCCGGATTCATAGCAGCGGCCGCGACAATCGTCAGCCAGGACGTGAACTTCACGCTTATCCCGGAAGTCCCGGTCGTCCTCGAAGGAGAAAACGGATTCCTGGAGGCCCTTAAAGGCCGCATACTGAGGCGCAAGCACGCGGTCGTCGCCGTGGCCGAAGGGGCGGGGCAGGATCTCCTCGGCGGCGAGAAGAAGACCGACGCCTCCGGCAACACAATCCATGAGGACATCGGCCCATTCCTGAAGAACAAGATCGTGGCATATTTCAAGGAGCAGGGAATCCCTATGAACATAAAATACATCGATCCCAGCTACATTATCAGGAGCGTCGCGGCCAATGCCGAGGACAGCTTCCTCTGCGACCAGTATGCCAGGAACGCGGTCCATGCCGGAATGGCAGGCAAGACCGACATGCTCGTAGGCCTCAACAACGGATTCATCCACCTTCCCATACAGGTGGCGACCAGCAGGAGGCAGCAGCTCCAGCCGCAAAGCTTCCTCTGGCAGAGCGTCGTCGCCGTGACAGGGCAGCCCGTCAGCTGGGGGTGAGGAGGATGGCGGATGCCGGACGGCTGCAACAGCGGCAGGGCACGGAAGGTTATGTAAGGAATCGGCAGGTTTCGGATTTGCCTTCCGCACCGTGAGTTGCTGGCCGTGAGTCAGTTATGACAATTAAGGAAGGGAACACATGAAGATATTGAACTGCGGTTCGTTGAACATAGACCATGTCTACAAGGTCGATCATTTCGTCCGTCCAGGCGAGACTTTGGCCAGCTTCTCATATTCCAGGTTTTCCGGAGGCAAGGGGCTTAACCAGTCCATCGCTCTGGCAAAGGCGGGTGCCGAGGTCTTTCATTCGGGGAAGATCGGCGAGGACGGCGCGTTCCTGAGGAAGAAGCTGGAGGACTGCGGCGTGGACGTGTCGCTGGTGAAGAAGTCCGGCTTGCCCACGGGCCACGCCGTCATCCAGGTCTGCAGGACGGGCGAGAACTCCATCATCCTCTACGGCGGCGCCAACAGGGCCTTCACCGACGACGACGCCTCGGAGGCGGTGTCCAGGTTCAGCCGCGGCGACTTCATCCTGCTGCAGAACGAGATGTCGGCGATACCCGAGCTGATGAAGGCGGCCTCCCTGCGCGGCATGAAGATAGTCCTGAACACGGCGCCCCTCGACGAGGCCCTCAGGAAATATCCTCTTGAGCTTGTCGACTACCTGATACTCAACGAGATAGAGGGCGAAGGGCTCACGGGGGAGAAGACCCAGGAGAAGATCCTCCGCAGCCTGAAGCATCTCTACCCCAAGTCGGCCGCAGTCCTCACCTGCGGGGCGGACGGAGCACGGTATCTGAGCGAGAAGATGAACGTCATTCACGTCCCGTCCCGGAAGGTCGAGGCGGTGGACACGACCGCCGCGGGCGACACGTTCATCGGATTCTTCCTTGCCGCGCTTGCGAACGGCGCCAGGCTCCTGGACGCGGTGAAGATGGGGTGTGCCGCGGCCGCGCTCTGCGTCACAAGGCCCGGTGCGGCAAACTCCATCCCGACGCTTGCCGAGGTCAAGGAATTCCAGGAGGCAAAGCGCTGAGGCGGATGATCGGGGCGGGAAATCCGATCCCTGCCGATCCCTGCCGAAACCTTTCGTGCCCCGCCGCTATTGCCGCCGTCCGGCGTCACCATTCACGAGTCTGTTGTCCGCCTTCGCCGTCGGCAGTTCGCCCCAGCTTGTGGTGTAGCGCGGGGAGCAGTTCTCCCGTTTCATCGCCCAGCTTTTCCGGATGCCTTCCGCGGCGAGGAACACGGTTCCGGCGCCGAAGCGCCTGTTGACGGAGTCTACAGTCTCGTAGAGCGCCGAATTGCCGGAGCTCGGGAAAAGGACCAGCTGGCGTTCCGCGGCCGGCGAGAGCTCCGTGAAGATTACGCCGGCCTTCCTGTATCTGTAGCCCCGCCTGAATCCGGAGCGCAGGAGCGGCATGGCATGGGCGAGTATTTCGTCGGTCCTGTCCGCCGGCGGGGAAAGCCGGGCGGAAGCGGAGCTGAAATATTTGGGATCGTCGCCGTAGCGCCTGGCCTCCATGAAGACCGTGACAGCGCCGCAGACGAGCTTCTCTCTCCTGAGCTTTTCGGCCGCGCCTGCGGCGTAGAGGGCGAGCGCCTCCTCCATATCCTCAAGCTCCGTCACCGGCCTTGAAAAGGATCTTGAGAAGCAGATGCTTTTTCTGGGCGGAGGCGCCTCCCCGATGCCGAAGCAGGGGGTTCCGCGGAGTTCGCAGGCTGTTCGCAATCCGTTGACGCCCAGGAGCCTGCGGAGAAGCCCGTCGTCGGCGTTCCTAAGGTCGAGGACCGTGCTTATCCCGTGCTTCGCGAGCTTCGCGGCGCTTTTTCCGCCGATCCCCCATATCTCGCCGCAGGGGAATTTTTCCATGAGCCCGTCCGGAGCATCCGGCATGATGAATATCCCATCCGGGGTCTTCTTCGCGATTTCGTTCGCGAATTTCGCAAGCGTCTTGGTCGGGCCGGCGCCTATCGAGACGGGTATCCCGGTCATCCGGCGGATCTTCCTGCGGATTCCGCACAAATGCCTGTTCAGCCGTCCTTCCGCCGGAATGGAACTCCGTTCTCCGCTTTCCTCCCCGGCAAAAACCGGCAGGTCCAGGAAGGACTCGTCGATGCTGTAGACCTCCATCTCCGGGGCTGAGCCGGCGAGGATGGACATCACGCGCGCGGACATGTCGGCGTAGAGGCTGTAGTTGGAGGAGAGCAGGACGACTCCGTGCCGCTTGATCAGCTCCCTCACCTGGAAGACCGGGGCGCCCATCGGAATGCCCAGCGCCTTCACCTCGTTAGAGCGCGCCACGACGCATCCGTCGTTGTTGGACATGACTGCGACCGGCCTGCCCTCCAGCGAAGGGTTGAAGACCCGCTCGCAGGAGACGTAGAAGTTGTTGCAGTCGACAAGCGCGAAGATGCTGCGCATAAAATGCTCCGCATTTCTTTCATATTTTCCAGGACGACGCACTGCAAGGCGGGGAGGGGGGATGCGAGGCCATTCGCGCACCGAGGTTTCCGCCGGAAAATATGAACTGTGGATGAATCCAGGGGACGTCCTCCCTGTCTCTGTCCTTACTGTCTTTCGCCGAAACGGTGTATCGCCGCGGTGACGACCCCCCAGACGTAGAAGGGGCTGTCCTCGCGGACGGTTGTAACCGCATAGCCGCTGTTTGCCGGAACCAATTGGACGCTCCCCTCCCTTATCCGTATTTTCTTGACGGTGAACTCTCCCGCGAGGACCGCCACCACGACGGAGCCGTCGTACGCCTCCAGGGATCTGTCCACCACGAGGATGTCTCCGTCCTGTATGCCGGCGTCCGTCATGGAGTTTCCCGCGACGCGCACGAAGAATGTTGCCGCGGGATGGCGGACCAAGTGCTCGTTGAGATCGAGTGTTTTTTCGACATAGCTTTCCGCGGGTGAGGGGAATCCTGCCGCCACGGCGGAGCTGAAAAGCGCCATGGGCGCATACCCCTGCCCGCCTTTGCAAAGCCCGTTGTCGGAGCTAGAGTAGTTCATGATGACGGTTCCAGTTGAAAATGTATTGCTGGCATGCCGCTCCGTTGGACGGAAATGTGCATGGTCGGCAGCATTTACATGCTAATATATATTATATTTATTAGCTGAAAGAGTCAAGCCTCTGACATGGGATTCGGCGAAAAAATTTCAAAGTTCATCCTTCCCGAGCTGAACCGGCGGTATCTGATCCGCGTGGGGATTGTCGCGCTGGCGGCGTATGTCTTTTTCGGACACATATGCATCCCCATGCATATCAACGGGAAGAGCATGGAACCCACCTACCATGACGGTTCGTTCACTTTCTGCTGGAGGCTGAGATATCTGTTTTCGAGGCCGGGGCGGGGCGATGTAGTCATCGTGCGCTATGCCGGGACGAGTGTGATGCTGCTGAAGCGGGTCGTCGCCCTGGAGGGGGAAACCGTCGGGTTCAAGGGCGGGAAGCTGATTGTCAACGGCGAGGAGATCGAGGAGCCTTACGTCAAGTTCCCCTGCGCATGGGATCTGGAGCCGCGGAAGGTGGGCGAGGGGTGCGTGTATGTGGTCGGGGACAACCGGGACGTGCTGATGGAGGGGCACGATTTCGGCCAGGCAAAGTTGAGGCGCATAGCCGGGGCGCCGGTGTGGTAGGCTGGCGAGAGCTTTCGAAGCCTTTCGAGACCTGCCGGAAGATTATCCGTCAACCATCCACCATTCACTATCCTTCGTCCGTCCTCCGGCTTACCACTTGAGGTTGGGATCCTTGAGGTAGTCGCGGATTTTCTCGTCGATGATTTCCTTTTTCCTGGCCTTCCGCTCCTCGAGCTTGCGTTTCAGCTCGGAGAGCTTTTTTTCGGCGTTTTCGAGGCGCTTCTGGTTGATCTGCATCCTTTCCTCGAACTGGGCTTCGAGTATCTGGCGCATCTGGGCGGCGAGCTGCTCCTTTTCATTGTCGTCCTTCGAATCCCTCGTCATGTCGGCGAGCTTTTTGAGCTGCTGCTCCTGCTCTTCCGCCGCCTTTTTCTTTTCGGCGAGGATTCTTTTCATCTCCTTGTCGGCGGCGTCCGGATTCTCTGCGCGGATCTTCCTGATGTTCTCCATGTCTTCAGGGGAAAGGTATTTGAACGCCTCCCTCATTTTGCCGCCCCTCTGCGCGTCGTCGTCGCCGCCTGCCGGGTGGCGCTTGCGCGGGAAGTACGAGTCGTCGTCCTGGTAGGGGAAGCCGAAGCCGTCGGCGGGTTCGAAAACCGCGGACTTTTCCCTGTCCGCATCTTTGGGTGCGGATGCCAGGTCTCCTGCCGCCAGCAATATGGCTGCGGCTGCGATCAGTGCCGATGTCTGCATTTTCATGTTCAATTCCTTTCAAATGGGCGAAGCTCAAAATTCAAGGCTCTATGGAATCGATGGATTCGAAGTGTCTTGAGATTTGGATTTCATACTCATTTAGGCTGAAAATTGAGCATTTTGATTGCGGAGATTTCGGGAATTGCCCCGTATTCTGAGAGGCCGCCGATACCGAGGTATCGAAGGCTCCCGAAGGGTGCGGAGCAAAACCGAAAGACCGCAATCCGCTAAGGCGGACGAGCATCTTTGGGCCGTATTTTTCCGTTCCTTCCTCGGACGACATTCATGTCGCCGCTCGGTCGGAACGAAAAAATCCAATCCCAAATCTCGCTCGTCAAAATGTCAATTTTCACGCTAAATGAGTATAACGTTCGCCATTGTTTCGGATTCAGATTAGGAGGTCCGGGATTTCGATGTTGAATGATTCGTCGTCCAAGTTTTCCTGTTCGATCTGTGCGGCGTGTCCGTTGCTTATGAGCGAGGCGTTCAGTTCGATTTCGGCGTTAAGGCTGTCCAGTTCCCCGCCCATGTCGATGTCGCTCCATATGGGGCTGATGGCCTTCGCATGGATTCCGGACAAGCGGGGAAGATCCGAGGTGCGCGAGCCTTGCCTCGTGCCTGAACCGTGGATGGCCGCGATGAGATAGGCGACGGCGACGACGGCGAAAGCCGCCGCCGCGGCATATGCGAGGTGCAGTATCCTTGCCGTCTGCGCGCTTCTTCGTCCCAGTGTCCCGCCTGCGGCGTGCCTCCTGGCCGCCGACAGGATGATCATGTCCGTCTCCGGCGGGGGGAGGAAGGAGTCGAGCGGCGGGGCGGACTCGGCGCAGGCGCGGAGCATGCGTTCGAGCTCGGAGCACTCCCTGCAGGCGGCGAGGTGCATTGCGGCTTCGCCGTCGATTTCGCCGGCCAGCAGCTTCTCCCTCATATTTTCGCAGACGGGATCCATTTATCGCTCCTTGCATCTTGAGAGGCATTTGCGTATGTTCCGCAGCGCATACTGCATTCTTGCGAGGGCCGTGTTGATTGAGCAGCCCTGAATTTCCGATATCTCCTTGAAGCTGAGTCCGTTCTGCCGGCAGATGAACACCTCGCGCTGTTCCGGGGGCAGCTTGGAGGCGCAGTCCTCGACGGCGGCGGAAAGGCGCCTGCTGTCGATGGCTTCCCAGAAGTCACCTGAATCGTCCTGGAACAGGTTCGGAAGTTCCTGGAAGTCGGTCGGAACCTCGAACTTCGCCCTTCTGAAATGGTCGACGGCGAGGTTATGCGAGATCCGCATCGCCCAGGCGAGGAAGCGTTCGCTGTGGCGGTATGTGCCGAGCTGCGCGATGATCCTGAGCCATGTCTGCTGGAAAATGTCGTCCGCCAGGGCGTGCTGCCCGGGCAGGAGCCTGTTGATGTAGGAATATAGCTGGCGCCTGTATCTTTCATATAGGATTTCGAAGGCGGAGGAGTCATTTCCCGCGAACCTCCTTATCAGCTCGATGTCTGGGATCTCATTATCCAAAGGCTTTCATCCCTGTCCATGCAGATACAACGGAGGAGCTGCGGATTTATTGTGTCCCTGTGCAAAGCGGGACGTCACTTTTTGAAAGAGAGCTTGGTGCCGCCCTGCTTTGCGGGGATTATCATTTTTCTCTGCGGAGCCGCGTCATGCTTGAGCTTCAGGGGGGGCGCGCCTTTCTTGATGAGCGAGGGCGGCGGAGGGACAGGCCTCGGGACGGCGGCGGGGCCGGGCGTATGCAGCGATCTGCCGATGCTTGCGATGGCGCCGTCGACGGCCTTTATGAATAGCTCCCAGTTCCTGTATCGGTCCTGCGGCTGCTTGGCGGTCATTGTCTGGATGATGTTCTTTATCTCCTGGGAGACGATGAGCTGCTTGGGGAATGTGATTTCCTCGGTCCTGTGCTTCGTGATCAGGTTGTATGTGCTGTCGGCGGAGAATGGGGGCCTGCCTGCGAGGCATTCGTAGAAGACGATGCCGAGGGAATAGAGGTCGGCCCTCCAGTCCATCAGCTGGTCGAGCGCCTGTTCCGGGGACATGTAGGCGGGGTTTCCGAGGAAGCTGCGCCTGTTCGTCTGATATGACAGGGCAAGCCAGGTCGAGATGCCGAGGTCGGCGACGACCGGCTCGTCGCTGTCCGTGAAGAGGATGTTCTTCGAGTTGAGGTTCAGGTGTATGATCCCGTGTTCGTCGAGTGCGTATTTCAGGGCGGCGGCCACCTTTCTGATGATCTGGAGGACGAAGAGTTCGTCGAGCGGGAAGGACTTGGCGATCTTGTCGCTAAGCGACGAGTCGGGTATGTAGGTCATGGTTATGAAGGGATGGTTCTGCCAGAGGCCGCTGTCGAAGGACTGTATTATGTTCGGGTGCTGGAGGCGCCCCACCAGCGGGATATGCTTCTGGAAGAGGCTGAGGGCCTCCTGGTTCTTGTAGTCGTTGTTGAACATCTTCAGGGAGACCGTGCGTCCGACGGACTTCTGGAACGCGACGTAGACTGTGGCGAACTGCCCCCTGCCGAGGCTTTTTGAAATTTCATGGCCGCAGATGATGCTTCCTGGGGCGATGAGGGCGGAGTCGGGCATCGACTTGTAGAGGGCCTTTTCCTTGTCGATGCTTCCGATCTTCTTGAGGACGCTGGTCTGGACGAGCTCCTCCTCGCTCGCTTCCGAGATCATGCTGGGCAGCTCGACTTTCGCGATGCCTTTCGTCTCGGTGTTGGCGTAGCTGTCAATTTCGAAGCAGTAGATCAGCTCCGTCTTGCTTCCGACCGTGATCTTGTCTCCGTCGTTCAGTATGACGGGGTCGGAAGCGATCTTCCCGTCGTTTATATATGTTCCGTTCCTGGATTCGAGATCCCGTATGATGAAACTGCCGTTCTCCTGCCTGATGATCTGGCAGTGCTCCCTGCTGACGGACGGATCCTCGAGAATGGTCATCTCGTTGTTGCTGGTTCGTCCGATGCGGAAAACGGGATATGAATCAAGAAGGACCGCCTCCTGGGTAGTTCCGTCATTGTATATCAGATACGGCATGATTTGCTTGGCTATGCTTCAAGTTTGATAATATCACTTTCCCTTGTCCTTGTCCTTGTCCTTGCTCTTATCTTTGTCCTTGTCCTCCTCGCCCGGAGTGACCCTGAAATCCTGATACCTCTTAAGCTCCTCCTCGCGCTCCCTTTTCTCCTTGTCTGCCTTCTCCTTCTCCATCTTCTCCTGCTGGTCCGGGACTATCTTGGGGTTTTCCTTGGTGAACGTGAATTCGATGATGGCGGTCTTTTCCGGGTTTCTCCTGATGAGGAGCTGGGCCTTTGTTATCTTGCCGGTCCAGACGTAGGATTCCTCGACCGGGATGTCGGCGCCGGAGGGCTGTTCGCCCTCTGGCGGAGGCTGTTCGGCCGGCTTCTGGTCGGCGGGCGGGGCGCCCTCGGCCGGAGCCTCCCCTTCGGGGGGCGGTTCGGGCTCCTTCTCGTCGTCGGAAGGGCCGTATTTGTCCCTGATCTTCTTCGCGAGCTCCACCATCGCCTCTACTGTCTTGGCGATGCGGAACTTCATCACGGCCTTGTAGAAATAGCCGTTGAAGAAGTGCAGCTCCACCGATTCGATGGGGTCGCCCGGAGGATAGGTCAGTATCTTGACCTCGGAAGTGTCGTCGGGCTTCAGGAATTTCGGGAAGAGCAGATTGACGTCCTTGGACTTCATCCACCACAGGGCGGGCTTGTAGCCCTGGTCCGCGTCTATGCCTGCGTATGTGTTGGAGATACGTATCCATTCGTCGTCCGCCTTCTTCATGAGCTGGAGCACGTTCTTGTCGAGGGAGGCCGTTGTCTTGGTTGCCGGATCCGGGTTTTCAGGCTTGAGGTCCGGTGGGGTGCCCTTTGGATTTTCCTTCGGCGGGGTCTTGTCGGCGGACGGCTTCGTTCCGGTCTCGGCAACCTCGGTTCCCTGCTCGGTCCCGGACTCTCCGCCGCCCTTGTTCTTTCCCATGTCGTCGACCAGGATGTCGACGACGCTCTTGGCGCTCCTCCACTTGTTCCACGCGAAGATGAAGCCTTTCTCCTCGTTCTCCCTGCTTATGCGGCCCATGATCTCTTCCTTGACATTGTTCGTGTAGGCCTGCTTGCGCTTGTAGTAGGTGTCGATCTGGCCGTTCATGAACTCCTTGACCTTCTGTTCGCGGAAGGCCTTGTCGTATTTCGCCCTGTCCTCGTCCACCAGGTCGACGATGGGGATGTGTGTCTGGTCGATGTTGACGCTCTTGTTGCCTATGCCGTATCCGTAGAAGACTCCCTCGGCGGTGTAGGTCTTTTCGCCTTTCATATATTTGACGGTCACATAGTCCATGATCGCCGCCATCTTGAACTTCTTGTCGGCCTCGGCCTGTATGGTCTGCTTCAGGGAGTCATGCTTGTCGGGGAAGCGGAGCGCCACCTTCTTGCGGACTTCAGCGGCGACGTCGTCGAAGCTTACCGCCTTTGCCTGCGACTCCGGCTCCAGAGGGACTATTTCAGCGACCTCGTTCAGGATGGCCTCCTTGACGTCAGGATCGGAGAGGGACTGCCCCGCGTCCCTGTATTTCACAACTATCTTGATGATGCTGTTTATCCTCTCCTTTGACTTTTCGTTGGCAGGGGCGGCGGCATCCAGCGGCTGCGGGCGCATGAGGGCGAGGGCGAAGGCGGCGGCCGTCGCAAAAAACATCATTTTTGACATTGCGGATTTGAAATTCATTGCAGCGCGGAAAAAATTAACGGAATCCTGCTTGCCGGTTCCGCCGGGCTGAGGGCCGTTCTTTGATCATAGCATTAAATCTACCATCGAAGCAAAAAGTTAAGCCCAAAAAAAAATAAATCAATTGTTTTTGAAAAAAAAAGAGACTTCGGAATGGATATTGAGAACCGGACGAGCTTTGTTTTCACCCTGAGGCAGGAGCAGATCGACAAGCTCAGGTCGGTGCTTGACGCCGAGGGCTGGGAGTTTTCGGCGCCTGATCATTCGCAGTGGAAGGCGGTACGCGGCAAGCTCAACATCGTAGCCTACAGAAGCTGCAAGGTCACGGTCCAGGGAAAAGGGGCGGGCGAGTTCGTCCTTTACAAGCTGGAGCCGGAGATACTGGGCGAGCTTGTGGCCGACTACAGTCCCCTGACTGTGGAGGAGGGCTTCAGCCCGCACGCAGGGGTGGACGAGAGCGGCAAGGGAGACTTCTTCGGCCCGCTGGTGGTCTCGGCGGTCTATCTGGACGGCGCCATGGCGAAGCAGCTCAAGCTGGCGGGGGTCAGGGACTCCAAGGAGATAAAGAGCTCGGCCAGGATCGCGGCACTCGCCTCCAAGATCAGGATCGCCACCGGGGGCGGCTATGCCGTGGTTGCCATAGGCAACGAGGCGTACAACAGGCTTTACGACAGGATAAGGAACCTCAACAGGCTCCTTGCGTGGGGCCATGCGAGAGCCATTGAGAACATTGTGGAGAAGGTTCCGTCCTGCAAGGAGGCGCTCTCGGACAAGTTCGGCAGCGAACACCTCATCAGGAACGCGCTGAAGAACATGCAGAAGGCCAGCGGGATAAGGCTCGTCCAGAAGACGAAGGCCGAAAGCGATCCGGCCGTTGCGGCCGCCTCCATTCTGGCCAGGGACGAGTTCCTCCGCAGGATGAAGCGCCTGGAGGAGGAGCTCGGAATCCCCCTTCCCAGGGGCGCGGGCGAGGCCGTGGAAAAGGCGGCCGCCAGGATACTGGAGAAGCATGGGGTCGACAGGCTCGGGCAGGTCGCCAAGAAGCACTTCAAGACTTTCGCGAAGGTGACCGGGGCCGAATTGCAGGCTGAGCTGCCGGAGGAGGAAGTAGTCGATTAATTAAAAGGGAGTTTCTCTTTGGCGTTTGATTTATCGCCAAACTAGAATATCTTTCGCGGTCTTTGCCATGGTTAACTTTAGGAGAAATTAGAATGAGCAAGATTCACGCCGAGCATGTTTTCACCTCCGAATCCGTCTCCGAAGGCCATCCCGACAAGGTGTGCGACCAGATTTCAGATGCCGTGCTTGACGCCTGCCTTGAACAGGATCCGGACAGCAGGGTGGCCTGCGAGACTCTCGTCACCACCGATATCGCGGTTATATCCGGCGAGATAACGACCAAGGCCTCGGTCAACTGGGAGGCCCTCGCCAGGGGGGTTCTGCGCGACATAGGCTACACATGCGGGGACATCGGCTTCTCGTCCGACGACTGCAAGGTGCTCATGTGCATCCACAAGCAGTCCCCGGACATCTCCCAGGGAGTGACTGCGGGCCAGGGGCTCCACAAGGAGCAGGGTGCCGGCGACCAGGGCATGATGTTCGGATATGCTTCCGACGAGACGGCAGAGCTCATGCCGGCCCCGATTATCTTCGCCCACAAGATTGTGGAGGAGTTCGCAAGGCTGCGCAAGGCCGATCCGAAGAAATACCATTTTCTGCGCCCAGACGCCAAAAGCCAGGTCTCGATCCGCTACAAGGGGGGCATCCCCCAGAAGGTCGAGGCTATAGTCGTCTCACACCAGCACACCGAAGACATGAAGATACATACGCTCGAAAAGCTTGTAAGGGAAGTCGCCGCAAGGGTGATTCCCGCGCCGCTCATGAAGGGCGACATTGTATACCACGTCAACCCGACCGGCAGGTTCGTCGTCGGCGGCCCCAACGGCGACACCGGCCTCACCGGCCGCAAAATCATCGTCGACACCTACGGCGGCGTGGGTTCGCACGGGGGCGGCGCCTTTTCGGGCAAGGATCCGAGCAAGGTCGACCGTTCGGCCGCATACATGTGCCGCTACATCGCCAAGAACATCGTCGCGGCCGGCCTGGCGCGCAAGTGCGAGGTCCAGGTCGCGTACGCGATTGGCGTAGCGGAACCGCTCAGCATCAACGTCGACACCTACCGTACCGGCGCAATCCCGGACGACGTCACGCTCGAGGCGTTAATAAGGAAGGTGTTCGATCTCAGGCCCGCGTCCATAATCAGGCATCTCAAGCTGAAGTATCCCTCGGCCAACGGATGGTCTTACCGCAAGACTGCCGCATACGGCCATTTCGGCCGCCCGTTCTTCCCATGGGAGAAGACGGACATGGTTGATGCTCTCAGGAAGGCTGCCGCAAAACATTTGAAATGACTCAATGTCTGAAAACTGCACATTCAAGGTCTTGGGCACCGGTTCTCCGATCCTTGACGTCATCCTCAGGTGCGACGAGGAGCTTGTGAAGGGTTTGCCTGGGGGCAAGGGCGGTATGGCCCTCGTCGAGGACTCCTTCATCAAAGACATCCTCGCCAGGGGCTCATCACAGCCGTCTTTCTCGCCCGGCGGTTCTGCGGCCAACACGATCTTCGGCCTGTCCAGGCTCGGAGTTCCGACCGCGCTGCTGGGAAAGACCGGCAAGGACAAGGAGTCTGAAATATACAGGGGCCATTATATGGGCATGGGGGGAGACCTTTCCCACCTTAAGGCCTCCGATACGCTCCCGACCGGCAAGTGCCTCTGCATGGTCACCCCCGACTCCGAAAGGACCATGAGGACCTGCCTCGGCGCCGCGGCGGATCTTTCACCGGAGGACTTCGCATCCGAGGACTGGTCCGACATCTCCCACGTCCACGCCGAGGGCTATCTCCTTTACAACGAGGCGCTCACGAACAAGATATTCGAGATGGCGAGAAACCACTACTGCACGACAAGCTTCGACCTCGCTTCGTTCGAGGTCGTCAGGCAGGCCGGAATCAAGCTTCATGAAATATTGGAAAAGCACGTGGACATAGTTTTCGCCAACGAGGAGGAGGCCAGGGCGTTCGCCGGCACTGACAACATCATGATCGCCCTCGACAAGCTCTCAGACCTCTGCGATGTGGCCGTGGTGAAGCTCGGGAAGGCGGGCGCCTTCATAATGGCCAACGGCAAGCGTTCGCACGCACCGGCCGAACCCGTGGAAAACCCCGTCGACACGACCGGGGCCGGCGACCTTTGGGCCGCAGGATTCCTTTACGGCTATCTCAACGGCCACCCGGCCGATAAAAGCGGCAGATACGGCGCCGTCCTCGGAGCGGAGGCGGTGAAAACACTAGGCGCCGCCATACCCGACGCCAGATGGCCCGAAATCCGCAGGCGAATAGAGGAAATAAGGAACGGTCAGGCTATCCATCCTGTGAGTTGAGCCAGAAGACCTACGAGGATATTTTACCGGGATGACAGCACTTTTCGGACAGAAATACGATATACTGGATGATTTTGTTCCCTCCGCCCGGGTGGTTGTCCATCTTGGAGACTGTCTCGGTATCCTACGCTCTTGTCCCCACGAAACTTTCCGGCTGATAGTGACCTCTCCCCCATATAATATCGGCAAGGAATATGAGAAGCGTCTGGATATTAAATCCTACTTGGAGCAACAGGCGACAGTGATAAAAGAATGCGTTCGTGTGTTGAAGTCGGATGGCAGCATTTGCTGGCAGGTCGGCAATTATGTGGATGGGGGAAGCATTATACCTCTTGATACGATACTATATCCAATATTTGCAAGTCTTGGCTTGAAGATGAGGAATCGTATTGTTTGGCACTTTGAACATGGCTTGCATTGCAGTAGACGCTTCTCTGGCAGATATGAGACAATAATATGGTTCACAAAGAGCGACAACTATGTCTTTGCTCTTGATCCCGTACGTATTCCCCAAAAGTATCCTGGGAAAAAGTATTTCAAAGGGCCCAAAGTAGGGAAATATTCTTGCAATCCGCTGGGTAAAAACCCCGGTGACATATGGATGATTCCGAATGTTAAGAGTAATCATGTCGAGAAAACGGATCATCCTTGCCAGTTTCCAGTAGAGCTGATTGAAAGATTGGTTTTATCCATGACCAGGCCAGATGATTGGGTTTTTGACCCCTTCCTCGGCGTTGGAACATCTATTATCGCCGCCATTCGGCATGGTCGGCGAGGTGCGGGATCGGAAATTGTCCCTAGATATGTTGATTTAGCTCGACAAAGGATCCGCCAGGAAATGGACGGCACTCTTCGTACGCGAGCCATGGGCAAGCCGATTTATGACCCATGCAAAGCTGGCAATAGCCTGTCCGTCTCTCCTTGGACAAACAAAAATGCTTCGGTTCAGCTAGTGATGTTTGAACGCCTTTCAGACAAGGAGAGATACCAAGGGAAATGAAAATTGCAGAAACGTATTCTCACCTTAACGGTCTTGAGTTCCTTCTCGTTCACAAGCCCAAACTATGGGATGAGATAACCATGGTCGTGTCGAAAGTCGACGCGGCTCAATGCCGGACGAAAGTGTCGAAAGAAAAAAACATGGAAGGGGAGCTTCTTTATAGCCCTATTGACATGAACGCCTCATTCAAGAACCTTCTCCGAAAGAGCAATTGGCAAGAAAGCCGCTTTAGTTACTGGGTGACAAGGAGCGAGAAGCTTATACGGAAAACTATTGCGATGAAGGCGTCTGACCAGAAACGCGAGATCGAGGCTGCGGGGGAGAAGCCGATCTTCAGCTATAACCAGACAGACTTTGTCAAAGAACGAGTCGCGGTCGAAGTTCAATTCGGCAAATACGCATTCGTCTCATATGATCTTTTCGTTAAGCATCTTGCATTCTATGTTGGGGATCACATTGATGTCGGCGTTGAAATTATTCCAATGAAGTCGCTCCAGAGCCAGATGAGTTCTGGAATCGCATATTATGAGGGGGAGTTTTATAATGTGATTCGCCAAGGGCGGGGAGTCCCGGCGGTTCCTCTTGTCCTAGTCGGTATAGAGGTGTGAGTTTGGCCACGGGGAAATGTGTGGTGAAGATAGAAATAAACAATAATGGAGAAATATAGAATCATGGACTACAAGGTCGCTGACATCTCGCTCGCCGAATGGGGGCGCAAGGAAATCGAAATCGCCGAGAAGGAAATGCCGGGCCTCATGGCCACCAGGGAGAAGTACGCTCCGTCCAAGCCCCTCAAGGGCAAAAGGATAACCGGAAGCCTCCACATGACCATTCAGACCGCGGTTCTGATCGAAACCCTTGCGGAACTCGGCGCCGACGTCCGCTGGTGTTCGTGCAACATCTTTTCAACTCAGGATCATGCGGCCGCGGCCATCGCCAAGGCCGGGATACCCGTCTTCGCCTGGAAGGGTGAAACTCTTGCCGAATACTGGGACTGCGCATACAAGGCCCTCTGCTTCCCCGGAGGGAAGGGGCCGAACCTCGTCGTTGACGACGGCGGCGACGCCACCCTCATGATACACCGCGGCTACGAGGCTGAGAAAACACCCTCCATCCTGGAGAAGAAAGTCACCAGCGAGGACGAGATCGAGCTCAATAGGATACTCAAAAAGATACTCGCGGAGGAACCGAAGCGCTGGCACAGGACAGTCAAGGAGTGGGAGGGGCTCTCGGAGGAGACCACCACCGGGGTTCACCGGCTCTACCAGCTCGAGGAGGCAGGCAAGCTCCTCGTCCCGGCGATCAACGTCAACGACTCTGTCACGAAGTCGAAGTTCGACAACCTCTACGGATGCCGCGAATCGCTGGCCGCGGGCCTCAAACGCGCCATGGACGTCATGATAGCCGGGAAAGTCTGCGTCGTCTGCGGCTTCGGCGACGTCGGAAAAGGCTGCGCCCAGTCAATGCACGGCTTCGGCGCAAGGGTAGTCGTCACCGAGATAGACCCCATCTGCGCTCTCCAGGCCTCAATGGCCGGATACGAGGTCGCCACTGTCGAGGACGCCCTCCCGATCGGCGACATCTACATCACCGCCACCGGCAACTGCGACGTCATCACCGTCGAACACATGAAGAGGATGAAGGACCAGTCCATCGTCTGCAACATCGGCCACTTCGACAATGAAATCCAGGTCGCCAAGCTCGAAAAGGTACCCGGAATCAAGAAGATCAACATCAAGCCCCAGGTCGACAAGTATCTTTTCCCGGACGGCCATGCGATCTTCATGCTGGCCGAAGGGCGCCTCGTCAACCTCGGATGCGCGAACGGCCATCCGAGCTTCGTCATGAGCAACTCCTTCACCAACCAGACGCTGGCCCAGATCGACCTCGTCAGGAATCCGAGGAAGCCTGGCGTCTACCGGCTTGGCAAGAAGCTCGACGAGGAAGTTGCAAGGCTCCACCTCGCGAAGCTCGGCGTGAGGCTAACGAAGCTTTCCAAGGCCCAGGCCGAATACATAGGCGTCAGCGCCGACGGCCCCTACAAGCCCGAACACTACAGGTATTAGAAAAGAGCCTGATTCCGGATTCCGGACGCTGCCGCGCGCCGCCGGTCATGAGTCAATTGATTCAGTATGATCTCCGAAAGGTCTCGTCAGGTTTCGAGGGCATCGCCAGGTTTCGACTGCACTCGTTAGACGCCGCAGGCGGCGTTTCATCCTAATTGCCGCAGTTGGCCGCATTTGCCGTAGCTGCAAGGCAGCAAGACGCGGCTGTGGTAACCACTGCAAGTTGAAGCTAACTAAGCAGATATGGCGAATGCGGCCAACCCTTGCGGGTTGAAAATATGCGGGAACCGGCTTTCACCCATCAGGTGAAAGCTTCAAAATATGTAACTGCCTTATTATAATAATCTTAAAAGGCATAGCATATTTTCAACTGCGGCCATTAGGTCCATAGCGTATGATCGAGGAGTATCTTCACTCCGATGGCGATCAGCACCGCGCCTCCGGCGATTTCGATCTTCCCCTCGAAAAAATGGCCGATCTTCTCGCCCACGAACACTCCGCAGAAGCAGATGATGAACGTGGAAATGCCGATCAGCGATGCGGCGTAGAATATCCGGCTTGTTAGAATAGGGAGCGTGAATCCGACCGCCAGCGCGTCTATGCTGGTCGCCACGGCAAGGATGAGCAGCGTCCTTAGTCCTAGCATCCCGTCCTTTGCCTTACCTTCCTCCTTTTCGATGAAGGCCGCTTCGTAGATCATCTTGACTCCGATCGCCAGGAGGATGGCAAATGCAACCCAATGGTCATAGTCGCTGATGTAGGATTTCGCCTTTATGCCGGCGAAGACTCCGAGCAGCGGCATAAGCGCCTGGAAGAATCCGAAGAGGAATGCGATCCTCGATGCATGGAAAAGCCTCTTGTCTGTGATCTGAGCGCCGCACGCTATCGAGACCGCTAGCGCGTCCATCGAAAGCCCTGCGGCAAGGAGAAGTATGACTGGATAGTTCATGGCTGGCCCGCTAGCTGGCTTCTAATGCAATTTTTCCATAAAGGGCGTGACATTGAACCTAATAGCCGCAGTTGGCCGCATTCGCCGTAGCTGCCAGGCGGCAAGACGCAGCTGTGGTGACCACTGCAAGTTGAAGCTAACGAAGTAGATATGGCGAATGCGGCCAACCCTCCCGGGTTGAAAATATGCCGAAACTGGCTTTCACTCATTGGGTGAAAGCCTCTAAATATGTAAATGCCTTATTATGAGAGTGTTAATTTATAAAACATATTTTCAACTGCGGCAATTAGGTTGAATTCATCCCCTGCAACATGCAGTATGTCAAGGGCTTGTCTTCCAGTGCGGCATAGGTGCCGTCCGCACGCATATTACGGCATGGGTGCCGGCCCTATCTATGCAGGCCGCATCTGCCGGAGGCGCAGCATTTCGTGCCTGCGGTCGGGCAGGAGTCTCCGGAGGCGCACTTGCTGGCCTGGGAGCTGGGCGGGGCGGCGAAGACGGAGAGCTGCCGTTCCACTGTCGAGAGGCAGCTAGGGCAGAGGACTTTCTCGGACTGGGAGCGGACAAGCTTTTCGAAGGCCTTGCCGCATTTCACGCATCTGTATTCGAAGATAGGCATTGCCGGCCTCCTTTCATTTCACGGTTCCCAGCATGACGATCGCAAAAGCCATCACGAATATTGCGACAGTCTCGACGATGCCTAGGACCATCAGGTAGTTGACGAATCCTTTTCCCGTCTCACCGTATGCGTCGCATGCGGCCGCGCCCGCGATTCCCTGCGCCCAGGCGGAAAAGCCCATTGCGGCGCCTCCGAATATCCCGATGGCGAGGATCATGGGGTAGTTGTGCAGGATCAGGTCGTCTGTGGCGGCGGAGATCCTGTTCATGGTGAAGAACATGATGATCATTCCGTAGATTGTCTGCGAGAGCGGCGCGCCGGCGTATGCAAGCATCAGGAAGGACGGCGGCTTGTTCTGGCCGAACGCCCTTTTCCAGGCGCCGATGGTAGCGCTGCTGGCGGCGCCGGTTCCCAGGCCCGAGCCCACCGCCGCGAACGCGATGGCCGAGAATGCGCCAGCATGGCAGAGCGCCCTCAGCAGCTGGACATAAGTTTCGTGGTTCATATGCTTTCCCTCCGTCTTGATATGTTTGCTTCTTTAAATAATACTATGCCGCTTCGGATCCCGCAACGTCGTCCCTCTTGAAAGGCCGATATGGAATTCCTCGCCACTGAAGTTCCATGTGGTTGGAGAATTCGAGCGTGTTCAGCCTTATTCCGTGGACGAGAACCCCCATCAAGGACAGCGCGATGTTAAGGGAGTGGCCGACGACGAGCAGGATTGCGGCGCATAAGAATCCGAGTCCGTATGGAATCTTGCAGGAGATAGCCGCGGCCATTGTGTTGCAGCTGTCGGCCAGATAGAAGGAGGCGAGCCCCACGGCGAAGAGCCTGATGAATGAAAGGACGTCTGTGAAGCTGCCGATGACCCTGAACGGAAAGTTGAATATGTCGCCGGGATCCTTCCAGTCCAAGTTGAAAGCCATGAGGAGGACGATTCCGGCCGCGTAGAGCCATATGACGAAGGGCTTCAGCGGCGAGCCCAGCACCACGATCGAGAGGATTGTGAAATAGTTCGCCCATATGAAGAGAAGCCATCCGATCTGGCCCAGCGACTTCAGGTTTGCAAGTATCGCGGCCTTCCAGAGCCTGGCCGCGGAGAGGTGCGCCGCCGCCAGCGTGAAGCATATGAGCTGGATGTTGCGGTTCTTCGTTTCGGGGTTTGTGAGTGAGTCCAGCCCCCTCATGCACTCCGGCAGCCTCGATGCGGAGATTCCCAGGAAGTTTCCGTTGAGCACACCCCATATGATTGTCATGACGCTAAGCGTCATCATCAGGTTTAGCGGCGTCCTGAACTTTTGATCCCTGAACCTTGCCTTTGCGAAGAGGACGGCGGAGAGGAACAGAATGCCGTAGCCGGCGTCGCCGATGATCATCGCGAAATATATTGAGAAGAACAGGAGGAAGCATGCGCTGACGTCCCACTCGTCATATCCCGGCGTCATCCCGATGAAGTCGAAGATCGGCTTTGCGAGCCTTACGATTCCGCGCGTCCTGATAAGCGTGGGGGCTTTTTCATCGGGCAGCGGATCCCTGAACGCCACGGCCCAGCCTTCCGAGAGGGAGGCAGTCCTCAGAGGTTCCACCTGATCCTCCGGGATGAAGCCTGAGAGCGATACTATTTCGCCCTGCCGGAGCATGGAATCCCGCGCCGACAGGAATTCCGCCTGGGCGGCGAGCTCCTTCGCATGCCGCCGGATCGCCGGCAGGTGTCCGGCATATGATTCGATGATTCCGCGGGCGGACGCGATGCAGGCCTGGCATTCGCGCATCTGCCTTGATATTTCGTGCATGTCGGTGTTCTCAGGGAGCTGGGCCAGCGGCAGACTTTTGGTGTCGAGTTCGCTGTCTGATATGACAAGGAAGCAGACCGACCCCGCTTGTTCGTTGACGATTTTTGTCGTAAAGGCGGCGGCGATTCCGGAGTATGTCTTACGTGAAGAACTGCAGAAGTAGATATGTATTCCAGCCTCTGCAATCTTCTCGACAGAAGCCCTGTTGAAGCCACCCCATGGCGCCAGGAGATCGGCGGCCCTGCTGAGCGATTCGAGCTGTTTTTCGTGATCCGCGATTGTCGCCAGCGCCCTTGTGATGACGGCAACGGCCTCTCCCGGCTCTCCTGGAGATTTAGGATGCCCGGCGGCTTGTGTGTGGGGGCGGCGCCGGACGGATTCCAGGGCGGCAGCGGCTGCGGACGCCTGGGCGATTTGGTTTTCAACGGCGCCGCGGTCGGGTGATTCGGCAAGCACGGATTTTTCGATGTGCAGGACGCCCATCGCCCGCAGCTTGTCCAGCGCTTTCTCCTTGTCGGAAGACAGGCAAAGTATTGCGGCCTTCTTCATCTTCACAATCATACCGCCACCTGCATTTTCCTTTTCGCGATCTTCGAGCGCCCCACGCCCGCGGTGTTCTGGTCTCCCAGGAATATCTGTATGACCCTGATGTTCTCCTTGGATTCCGGAATCTTGACCTTCTCGAAGAGATTTACCCTCTGGGAGGTGACTCTCAGCTCCTCGGACACGAGGCTGTATTCGCGCTTGGCCACGTCGAGGCGCATTTCGATCTCTATGATTTCCTTAAGTGCGGCGATGGCGTCCGGTATCCATGGCTCCTCCGCGAAGATGTCAAATCTGGCAACGGTGAAGCTTACGGAAACGAACACAGGGACAATCACGCCCGCGATGTTTGCCGATCCCTCGACAACCCGGTCTATTTTTATCAGAGAATATATTTTGTCGGCGGCCGCCTTGTCGGCGAAGAGGGCGACCCAGGGGGCCAGGGTGTTGAAAAAGGCGTCTCGGCGGGCCTCAAGCTCCCTCAGCGACTGCTCGATCTTCCGTATTTCGACCTGCAGCTGCTGCTTCTTGAGCTGCAGGGTCGGAAGGAATCGCTGGAACTGCTTCAGCGCGTCCCTCTGGGTCTTCAGTTCGCTCTTTGTAAGTTTTATCTTGGGCATCCGATGATCCGTTTTTTCACCGCGGCCAGAATTCCTGGAGGAGCGCAGACTTCATCCCGGTCTCCTGCTTTTCAAAGCATTCCGCGAGGATTTTCCATCCCAGGTTGAGTGCGTCCTCCAGCGGAATGTTGACGGAGAGGTCCATCATGCGTTCCTCGAAGAGCTTTCCGTATTTGAGGAGCTTGCCGTCCCATGCGCTCGTCTTGAAGCCCATGGCCTGCTTTTCCCGGGCGTCGCGGTATTCGGCGTAAAGCCTTATCATCGTGTCCATTATGGCTCGGTGGTCGCTCCTGGTCTTGTCGTTGACGAGCTGCTTGAGGCGGCTGAGCGAGCCGAAAGGCTCGATGCGTCCGCCGCGGAGGTAGAACTGGCCTTCGGTGATGTAGCCGGTGTTGTCCGGGATGGGATGCGTGACGTCGTCCCCCGGCATGGTGGTGACCGCAAGGACGGTGATGGAGCCGGCGTCGTCGAAGTCGACGGCCTTCTCGTATCTTGCGGCCAGCTGGCTGTAGAGGTCGCCGGGATAGCCGCGGTTGGAAGGTATCTGCTCCATGGTTATGGCGATCTCCTTGAGGGCGTCCGCGAAGTTGGACATGTCCGTGAGCAGGACGAGGACGTCCTTCTTGGCCTGGGCATACGACTCGGCCACCGCGAGGGACATGTCCGGAACCAGGAGGCATTCGACCACGGGGTCGGACGCGGTGTGTATGAACATGACCGATCTTGAGAGCGCCCCATGTTCGTCGAGCGTGTTCCTGAAGAACAGGTAGTCGTCGTATTTCAGCCCCATGCCGCCGATTATTATGACGTCCACCTCGGCCTGCATGGCGATTCTGGCGAGGAGCTGGTTGTACGGCTCGCCGGGGACGGAGAAGATCGGCAGTTTCTGTGAGACGACCAGGGTGTTGAAGACGTCTATCATCGGGATTCCGGTGCGGATCATCCTTCTGGGGATTATCCTCTTGGCCGGATTGACCGAGGGGCCTCCGATGTCGACCTTGTCCTCGGCGATGGGAGGGCGTCCGTCCCTGGGGTTTCCTGCGCCGTTGAAGACCCTTCCGAGGAGGTTCTCCGAGCTCGATACCTGCATCGGCCTTCCGATGAAGCGGACCTGGTCGTCGGTGGAGATGCCCCTGCTGCCCGCGAAGACCTGGAGATAGACCCTGCCGTCCTGGAGCCTGATTGCCTGGGCCAGGGAAACTCCTCTGGCGCAGCGGATTTCCGCAAGTTCGCCGTAGGAGACGCCTTCAGCCTCCACGGTAATCACATTGCCTGCGATCTGTATTATCCTGTTGTAGACCTTGCGCATTAGCGTTTTCCTCGCTTAAGTCGAAAATCTCCACCGAATGCGGACGATGAAGCCGATTGGTTCGGGGGCGTCGAACGAACCGATGGAATCGACCGGTTATTTTTTACCTTCGTTCACCTTGTTGTCGATGGCCTTTTCGATCTCCTTGAACTTGTCGGAGTTCATGTCCGCGTAGTTCCAGTCTATGAAGATTTGACGGAGGCCCTGGAAGTAGCGCCTCGCCATGTCCTTGTCTTCGAGCTTGAAATCCGTCCTGAGTATTGAGATCACCTTCGAGAACACGTATTTCTGCCGTTCGGGGCTTGTGGCGCCGTCGACGGCGTCGAAGGTGTTCTGCTGGAGGTAGACGGCATCGAGGAATTCGCTCTTGAGGAAGACGACGAAGTCGCCGATGTTGGTTCCTTCCTCGCCGACGACCTTCATCATCTGGCTGACTTCCGCTCCGTGCCTCAGGACGGACTTCGCGAACTTGAGGTCGGCCTCCGGGACTATGCTCGGATACTTGCTCCAGCTGTCGAGCGGATGTATGGCTGGGAACCGGCGCGCGTTGGAGCGTTCCCGGGAGAGGCCCAGGAAGCAGCCGACGACCTTGAGGGTGGCCTGCGTGACCGGCTCTTCGAAGTTGCCGCCGGCCGGGCTGACGGCGCCGCCTATCGTGACCGATCCTTCAGTCCCGTCGTTCAGTTTGACGAGGCCGGCTCTTTCGTAGAATCCGGCGATCAGCGATTCAAGATAGGCCGGGAACGCCTCCTCGCCGGGGATTTCTTCGAGCCTGCCGGACATCTCCCTGAGCGCCTGGGCCCATCGCGAGGTCGAATCTGCCAGGAGAAGGCAGTTGAGTCCCATCTGCCTGTAGTATTCGGCGAGCGTGACGGCCGTGTAGACGGAGGCTTCGCGGGCGGCGACCGGCATGGAGCTGGTGTTGCAAATCACAATCGAACGTTCCATGAGTGGGCGGCCGGTCCTGGGGTCTTCGAGGTGCGGGAATTCGCGGAGGATTTCAACGACTTCGCCGGCGCGTTCGCCGCATGCCGCGACGATGACGACATCGGCCTGCGCGTATCGGCTTATCGCGTGCTGAAGGACCGTCTTGCCGGCTCCGAACGGCCCGGGTGTGCAGAAAGTTCCGCCCGCGGCCACCGGGAAGAATGTGTCTATGATCCTTTGCTGGGTGAGGAGCGGCGTCTCGGGGAGGATTTTCTCCTTGTAGCTGGAAATAGGTATCTTCACCGGCCATTCCTGAAGCATGCTGACCGATTCCAGCCTGGCATCTTCGTCGGACACTCTTGCAACGGTGTCGGACGCCGCATATCTGCCTGCGGGGGAAATGTCCGCGACCTGCCATGTTCCGGGGAAGGAGAACGGGAGCATTATCCGGTGCTCGAAAATCCCTTCCCGGACGCTGCCAATCCTGTCGCCGGCCCGTAGAATGTCGCCTTTCCTTGCGGAAGGAACGAAGTCCCAGAGCGCCTTCCCGTCTATCGCGGGAAGGTAGACTCCGCGCCGGAGGAAGTAGCCTGTCTTCTCCGCGAGTTCCGTGAGGGGGTTCTGGAGTCCGTCAAAGACCTTTCCAAGAAGGCCCGGCCCGAGCGTGACGCTCAGAAGCCTGCCCGTGAAATGAACGGAATCTCCGATCCTCAGCCCCCTTGTGTCCTCGAACACCTGGAGATCCGCCCGTGTTCCGCGGACGCGTATGACTTCGGCCTTCAGCTTTGTGTCGCCGAGAGCCGCATATCCGATCTCGTTCTGGATGACGCGGGTTCCGAACTCGGCGGTGATCATGTTGCCGTTTATGCCTACTATTTTCCCTGCGCTGCTATCAGACATCTTGCTCCAGCCTTCCTTGATGGACTCTTTCGACAAGAGCGTTGAAGATTTCAAGCCCCGCGGCCGTGCTCCGCCGCTGCCATTTCTCCAGTATCATCAGCTTCAGCTTGTAGATGCACAGCCTGTCGAAGTCGAAGCTGTGCGTCCCCTCGCATCCGTCAAGCATCTCCCACCTCATCATGTCTAGAAGCCTCTCCCGCTCGAGAGGATCCTTTGCGGCATAAGCCTGCTGGACTCCCCTGGCCGTGTCGGAAAAGAAATCGTCCTCGACCCTTATGAAGGCCCCTGTGTCAGCCGGCTGGCCGTGCGCGGCCGTTCGTATCGCGCAGTTCCTGAGCGAAGTCTCCCAGCTGTTCCAACGGAACGCCATAGACCCTCTTGGGTATGGAGCGCCTTGACACGGAAGGAGATCCAGCAGAGAAATAATTTTCATCTGGCCGGGAGAGACCCACCTTCCGCACAATTTGGTGAATTCTGCGCTCGGCAGGGGCGGCGGCGAACCGAAATTAAGCGACGGCAGAGAGTTGACAAGATAGTAGAAAAGCATTCATGCACCTGGATTTGCTATCGGCTTTCCGTCTTGACGTGCGGGCTGTTTTCCGCCTTGATTATTGATGCCAGCTTCGGCCCGACATAGGAACAGATGATCTCTGTCATGGCCTCTCCGCTGAAGTCCAGGAACATGTCGCCGCCTTTGAATCCTATCTTGAACCCGGACTTCATGTCCTTGCCGACAAGAATTTCCGGAATATTCTTCATTTCCCCGGCGGCGCCCGCTAGAATGGCCTTCTGCGTTTCGGCCAGATTCTTCTCCGGAAGCATTATTCTAATGTCCGCCGAATCGCCACCGCCCTTCGCCGTCCATGATTCAATAGCCGTCCGGATGATTGTCGCCATCATTTGTGGAGTCATGGCCTGCCCCACGCATGTCCGAACGAAGTTTTCAAGCATGGACTTCAATATGTGCTCAAGGCTGATGGCCGCATCCCTTGCGGCCTGCCTTATCGCGTCCTCGGCCCGGGCGCGGAGCAAGGCGGCGTCCTGGTCGGCCTTTTTCAACAGTGCATCCGCCCTTTCCGTCGCGTCTTTTATGATGCGGTCCGATTCGGCCTGCGCATCGGCAACGATGCGCGATCTTGCGTCTTCGGCCTTTTTGACGGCCTCGCTCTGTATCCGGTCGAGCAGACCTTGGAGTTCCTCTGGCATGCCTTGCCCCGTTATATTTTGCGGCGATTATTGACTATGCTTATCCATGTCGGTTTCACGTGGAACGTAATTTTACCGTTGGAAGAAGCAAGTTCAAGAAGGCGGGAACGGGATATTGATCTTTATTGGCAATCCGGCATCTGGCAACCGGCGTCCGATACACTAGTATCTGTTATATTCCACGGTGCCGAAGACGATGTCGATCAGGCAGTCGGTGCCGGCCTTGAGCTCCACGGACTTCAGCTTGAGCGGGTCGTATCCGTCCGAGCGCACGGTGACGAAATATTTCCCGGGAGGAACCATCTCGGTCTCGTAGACGTACAATGTGTTCTTGAAATTCAAGGTCTTAAGGGGCTCGCCGGTGGAGAGCTGCCTCATTTCAATGGTGAAGTTCTCCGGAGCCTTCTTGAGCTCCCCGACGATGCGGGACTGCCTTTCCCACAACTTCCCCTTCCTGGGGAGATATTTGGGGATGGTTGACTCAATCTCCTTTATCTTCCGTATGTTCGCCCCAGCGACGATGAACGAGACGAGCATCGCGGCGGAAATGAGGATCAGGGATATTCTGATCCTGCCCATTTTCAACGCACGGCGATTATTGACGTTTTTCAAGGCTTCCATATCTCAATATATGGGCCGGATGCAGCAATTCAAGCGGGCGTCAGCGAGGCATACGCAAGTATTCAGTGAACTACGCCCTTTCACTGAATATTTACCCCGGAGGTCATCTCCGCCTTACTTCTTCTCCTCGGAAGCCTTGGGCATGGAATCCTTCATGGCCTTGAGCTTCTCGTAGTCCTCCAGCATGAGCTTGAGGCGGACGGTCTCCGACGGATTGAAGGCGGGGGAAGGAGCCTGCAGTTCGCCGGACTCCTTCATCTTCTGGTATTTCTTCTCGTCGAAGATGGCGTCGCCGATGGCCTTCGCGACCTGGGACATGTAGTCGTTCTTCGCCATGCAGGCCTTGAAGAGGGTTATCTTCTGATGTGACACTCCCAGGATCAGTTCGATGTAGCTGTTGTAGACCAGGTATACCCATACGGCGCATGCCGCAGCGAGGACGAGAGTGATGAACACTATGGGCAAGGCAGCGCTCTTGGGTATCACGCCCGCGCCAAGGAAGAGAAGCGGCGACAAGCTGAGGAGCAGCGCCCCCACGCTGAAGCAGAATGCCTCGGTCCTGAAATTTACCTCGACGCTGTCCACCTTCTCCATCGGGACGGTGATGTGGTTGTAGGTGATCCTGACGTTGGTGACCTTCATGCGTTCGTCGCTGTGATAGATCTTTTCTCCGATTTCGTTCGAAGCCATCTTTTCCTCCTTGTTTTTTTATTTGCCGTTCAAAAATGACATGCGGTTCCACCGTCAGACAGGCGCCTCCGTCCGTTCGACGATGTCCTGTATCACAGTTTCCTTCCTTGTGCCGGAGAACTTGGTCTTGTTGTCGAGGACGATCCTGTGGGAAAGGACATTGACGGCGATGGCCTTGACGTCGTCCGGCGTCGTGAAGTTCCTGCCGCCGATGAAGGCCCTTGCCTGGGCGCAGCGGGAGAGGGTGATCAGCGCGCGCGGGCTCGCTCCGAGCTTGACCCTGATGTCAGTCCGCGTCGAGCGGACGATGCCGGCGATATATTTCGCGACGGACTTCTCTATTTCGACCTTCCGGACCAGCTCCTGTATCTGGCAGATCTGCGCGCAGCTTATCACCGGGCCGATTTCGTCGAGGGGATCCTTCTCCTTCCTGGAATAAAGTATGTCCAGCTCGCTCTGTTCGTCGGGATATCCGATGACGATCTGCAGCGCGAAACGGTCGAGCTGCGCTTCCGGGAGCGGATATGTCCCGTAGTATTCCACCGGGTTTTCGGTGGCGATCACCAGGAAAGGGGTGGGCAGGGTATAGGTGACTCCCTCGACCGAGACCTGCCCCTCGTTCATCGCCTCCAGGAGGGCGGACTGGGTCCTGGGGGAGGCCCGGTTGATTTCGTCCGCAAGCAGGATGTTCGAGAAGACCGGCCCCTGCCTGAACGAGAAGCTCGCGTCCTTCGGATTGAAGACCGATGTCCCTATTATGTCCGAGGGCAGCAGGTCCGGGGTGAACTGCAGGCGGTGGAAGGTGCCTTGCATCGAGCGGGCGAGCGCCTTCGCCATGGTGGTCTTGCCGACCCCCGGCACGTCCTCCATCAGGATGTTGCCCCCGCTGCAGACTGCGAAAAGCAGCAGCTCTATCGCCTCGCTCTTGCCGGATATGACCGATTCGAGGTTGGCCTTCAGCTTGTCCAGGTATTCCTTCAAGCAGGCTCCCAATGCTTAACCGGCACCGAGCTTGCGCTGGAGTTCGGCCTGGAACTCCTTGAGGTCCTTCTGCGTGGGCTTGCCCTTGGCGTTCTCGAACATGAGGCGTCCGAACTGATCGAGCACCCAGTCCGCCTTGGCGCCGGAGGAGAACTTGACGGAGCCGCTGAGGGCGGCGCCGGGCCTTGCTATCTTGCTGATTTCGACTACTGTCCCCTGCTCCCAGTCGCCCGGGCCGGATGATATTTCCTCCTCTTCCTCCTCTTCCATGTCGGCATCTTCTTCGATATCCTTGGCGACCGTCTTCTTCTTCGGCTTTTCCGGTTCCTTGTCGGTCTCGCCGGAGACTTTTTTCCAGTCGACGTTCTCGAGTTCCGAAGCCAGGAGCCTGAGTTCCAGGAAGGTAATCTGTTCGCTGTGCTCGGCCTTTAGCTTGTCCTGTATTTCGCTGAGCCCGACGCCCTTGTGGAGGTAGTCGGAAATGATCCTCTTGAGTTCGCTGCGTTCCATAGTATTGCTGTTCCTGTAAAAGTTTTTTGTCCTTGTGAATTTACATCGCCAAGCGGAAAATTCCAGCCGACGGAATGGCTGCGGCAAAAAAACAGCCGCACATGGCGGCGCGGTGTCAGGGGCTTTAAGTATGAATTCAGCAAAAGGGCGTAGTTTGCTGAATTCATAACTTTTCTCAGTTCAGTCCTAGGACGTCCTTCATGGAATATAGTCCTGGCCTCGCGCCCTGGAGGAACCTGACGGCCCGAACTGCGCCTTTCGCGAACGTGTTCCGGCTCGAGGCCTTGTGGACGAGCTCCAGCCTTTCGCCCTCGGCTGCGAAGATGACCGTGTGGTCGCCTACGACGTCTCCGCCGCGGACCGCATGGATGCCTATTTCCCCTAAGGGACGTTCGCCTGTGATTCCGCTGCGGCCGTGGACGGCCTTGTCCTTGAGTCTGACCTGTTTGGCGGATGCGACGGACTCTGCGAGGCTGAGCGCGGTTCCGCTGGGGGAGTCCTTCTTCTTCCTGTGGTGCATCTCTACGATTTCGACGTCGTAGTCGTCGCCGAGTATCTTGGCCGTCTGCGCGCAGAGGCCGAGGAGCAGGTTGACTCCGACGCTCATGTTGGAAGACTGGACTATCCTCGCGCCTTTCGCGGCGAGGGATTCCAGGCGCTTTCTGTCGGCGTCCTTGAGCGCCGTGGTGCCGATGACTATCGAACATCCGCGGCCCGCGAGATACTCGGCGTTGTCGGCCACGGGCCCCGTGCTGAAGTCGATGGCGGCGTCCGCATCGCCCAGCCCGCCGATGTCCGATACTATCTCGATGCCGCAGGGCTCGTGTCCTGCGACGGTTCCGGCGTCCTTTCCGACCAGAGGGCATGCCTGATGTTCGAGGGCGCCGGCCAGCTTCATGTCTCCGCTCTCCAAGACCGCCGTGACGAGGTGCCTGCCCATCCTTCCGGCGGCTCCGACGATTATCACCCTTATCATGTTTTGTCCTTGTTGTTAAGCTTCATCCATTATTGGTTTGAAAAAAGAAAATGCCTGAAAGTCCGATACGTTATGTTGCGGGGAGTGGATGTCAAACGGCGCGCCGACGGCGTTCCGCATTAGAACTTTTAATGAGGCAGGATTCCGATTAATCGAATCCTGCGGAATCAGGCTTAAAGTCAAAAAAACGTAACCGTTAAGCTGGGTGTTTTTGAGGCTGAGAGGCGGTGGGAGCGGGTCAGCAGTTCAGCCTGGTGGTGAGAAGCTGTGTTAGCGGGAAGCTGTTTCCGGAGTTCCTCGCCATCTTCTCCTTGAACAGCTCTACGGGGCTTATCTTCTGCAGCCTGCAAGTTTCGACGATGGAATGGAGGACACATGTCCTTTGCGCGCCCTCCGGGGTGTCGCTTCCGAAGGACATCTTCCTTGAAGTCACGATCGGCCTCAGATGCCTTTCGGCCCTGTTGTTGTGGCATTCGACGCCGGGCGTCGTGACGAACCTGAGCATCTGGTCATGGTATTTGCCGATCCTCTTGCGCAGGGTCTCGGGCCTTCCCCTTGGGACATCCATCCTCGCGATGGAGGAGAGCTCCCTGCCGAGCCTCGCTGCGGCATTGTCCTTTTCCTTCCCCTGCGGAAGCGCTGCGGCGGCCTTTCCGGCGTCGATGAATCCCCAGACCCTTTCCTCGAACCGTTCGAGCTGGACGCTTCCCGGCAGCACCTCCCTCTCCTTCTTGATGTCGCGCGTGTAGTGGTACATGCAGCGCTGGACGTGCTGCAGGAAGTTGTATGCGGCGTAGAAGTCGCATACGAAGGTTCCCCCGTAGTCCTTGCCGAGGATGTCCTCCACCACCTTCGAGGATCTGCTTCTGTCCGCGTGGCAGAACACAACCGAGCGGTTGCAGAATATCCAGACGTACCACTGGCTTCCCCTGACCTTCCATCCGGTCTCGTCGGCGTTGACCACGGGCTGCTTCGGCAGCGCGCATCCTATGGACGGCCTCGCAGTCCGGAGCCCTGGAATAGGCGGCGAGAATCCTTCCCGACGATTCCGCCGGGGCTTCCGCCTCCGCTCCGGCTGCGCGGTCAGGCTTTCTTCTTCTTGGCTTTTCCGGCATCCCGTTCCCGTTTCAGCATGAGGCTCCCCTTGGCGTCGACCTCCCATTCCGCGACCTCGCCCTTCCTGAAGCCCATCATCTGCGCGCAGGCCGAAGGGAAGTTCACGAACCACTGGTCGTAGCCGCTCCTCCGGCTGATAAGCTGGATTTTTGTCTTGAAGCCCACTTGACATCCTCCTTTCTTCAATTATTATTTATAGTCAATCAACTAGCTAATATCGGAAAATCAAGGGCGGAAAGAAACTGATAGGAATTTTGATTTTTACCATGGGCGAAGACAGTTTGGAAGGTGTGGAATTTCAAGCTGGGAATCGTGGAAAAAACACACGCTTTGCCGCATAAGGCTCCCCTCCGGGCCCGCCGCGGCGGGTGCAGGAAGTGGCCTCCCTGCAAAGTTCTGCCCGGTTTTACCCGCTCCCATCCTTGAAATCCCGTCCTGACTTGCTACCTTCAACCTATGGTTAGAATCAAAAATCTTATCAGTTTTAGGGATATTCCCATATGAAAGTAAAAATCATATTTTGCATCGCCGCAGTCCTCTGCGCCGCCTCCGCCTCCAACGCCCAGCTCGGGACTACGCCCAGGGGGAACGTCCTCGAATACGGAAAACCGATCAAGGAGTTCGAGAAGACCGGCTATCTAGTCCAGCTCTTCGACAGGGACGGACTCCGCTACGAGATATTCTACGAGGACGACGCAAGGGCCGCCCTGGTCCGAATAAGCGCCGTCAATGACGGCAAGCCCGCCGCCTTCCCCGAGGCGACAGTCGCAAAGATTCTCGAGAAGAACACCGAGCAGTCGAAATGGCTCGATAAGTCCGAAGGGCTCCGCAATGGCCTGAAGCACTGGGACAGGGAGGACGGCAAGGCTTTCGCGGAATACGACGACGTCACCGGAACCTTGACTATGGCATACAAGTCCGCGGTCACAATACGCCCCGGAGTCGACATTTCGAATTGGACACCCATCCAGCTCTGCCTTTCGCAGGGCCTGGCGTTCCCTCCGAGGCAGTGCGTCTACGGCGTCAAGACCGGATTCATGTCCGGCCGCGGACGTGTCACAGGCGCGGAAGGCTCCGCGATACTCGCGGCAACTCCGGAAGTCTATGGCGTGAAAGGCGCGCTCGTCAACATCGGCGACGGCTCGCGCGGCGCCCACTTCGGCGTCGTCAACGTCGAGTGCGACTTCGAAGGCATGCAGGCCGGAGTCGTCAATATCCTCTCCGGCAAAAACGCCGGAACCGAACCGCCCAACGGCTTCCAGTTCGGACTCGTCAACGTCGCCAGGGATCTAAACGGCTTCCAGTTCGGACTCGTCAACGTCGTCGCAAACGGCCCACTCCCCTTCATGATCATCTTCAACTTCGACTCGACCCCGGACGAGTCTGCGGAATAGGAAACGGGAATCAAATATCTGTTGAACCGTCCGCATGAAGAAAAATCCGCTCATTACCCGGCATTCTTGCGGGGGAACAGCGCCATGGCAAGCATGCTTGCGAGCATGAGAATGCCGGTGAGGACGGCGGCCGCGGTCAGCCCGGATATTTGGCGCCAGTCGAACTTACGGACCGCCTTGAAGGAGACCTCCATCGGTGCGAGCGGTGTGACCTGCAGGTCGCGCCGGAACGTGATTTTAGTCCCCCCCTCAGGGATTGACGGGTTCAGGGGATGCGGCGAGACGGCCGCGGCCTGCTGCTGGAGCAGTATCTTGTCGGATATCATCTGCAGCGTCCTTGTCTCGGAGCTTCCGAGCTGCTGCTTCAATGTGTTGATGTCCTTGACCTGGAGCGCCTGCTGCGGCATGGCCTGCTGCTCCGCCTGGGGCATGGGCTGGTTGTCGGATGCGCCTTCGAAGCCCTTCCCCTTCTTCTGCTGGGCCCTCCTGTTGCCAAACGCCACAAGGGACTGGTCGCGCTGCACCTGCAGCCACTGCCCTTGGATGTCGCTGTTCAGCTCCTTGTCGTTCTGAGCGAAGTTCGCGGCGTTCTGATACGCCTCGTACGCCTCGTTGATCTTGCCGGCCTGCACAAGCTTGTTCGCGGCGGAGACGTAGCCCTTCGCCTTCGCCAGCGACTGGTCCTTCTCCATCCGGTTCTTCTCGTCATACTGGGCGATGTCGGAGCTTATGAAGGTGAGGAAGGACCTGTCGACCCAGTCCAGCGTCCCCTTGAAGTCCTTGTATTCCATTCCGGGGGGTAGGATGAGGTTCCATACGAGGTTCCTGACTGGCAGGCTGATGGAAAGCCCCTTGTATGTCTGCTTCAGGACGGACCAGCCCTTGTCGGCCTGGATTGAATAGGTCAGTTCGAGCTTCTGGTCGCGGCCGCCGCCGGATATAGACTGCTTGAGCGGGACGAGCAGCTCGCTGCCCTCCCTGGCGGCGTCGACCGGCTGGCCGTCGATCATCACCGACCACACGGTGCCGCCCTCCGGCAGGCTGATCCTGACGAAGTTCTCGTTGCCGTTGTTGAGCGTTATCTCCGCCTTGGTTATGACGCGGCCCTCGGGCGAGACATATGAGTTTACTTCGACTGCGCCTATCTGCGCCTTGAGCATCTCGGCGGTCTTGTGGCGTATAACGTCCAGCGTCACGGCATAGTCGGAGCCGACGGTGTGGAAGCAGACGACGGCCTTCGAGAGGCGCTCGTATTCGACCTTGAACGTCGTCGGTATCTTGCGGGGGTCGAACTCGGTTATCTCGCCCTTTCCGGAGGCGAACTTCACCTGCAGCGTGTCGTCGGAGAGCACCGCGAGGTAGCCCTTCTGCAGCTCGGTCCCCTCGGTGACCGCGGGCAGGACCGTCACCTTCTCCTCCTTGGCGAAGGACTGCCTGAAGCGGCACTGCAGCGCGTATCTCGCGGAAATCTTCTGGTTGAGCTCGACCTCCCAGACGCCTTCCTTGTTCTTCTGGTATCCTGCGATGTTGTCGCCGAGGAACTCCGGCGTCTCCGCGTTTTCGGGAAGCCTGATCCTGAATATTTTTATCCCCGCGTTCTCGACGGCGTAGTGCAGATATGCGTCGGTCTCTATGATGCCCTCCGATATCTTCGTCACCTGCAGCATCTCGGCCTGTATCCATGGGGAGATGGTGTCGAAGGCCACCTTCAGCTCCCAGTCGGGCCGGACAATTGAGAAGCTCTGGGAGAGGCGGTTCTGCGCGCCCGCGAAGCCTTCGGCCTTCACTTCAAGCCCCTTGCGCTCGATTACGTCCATCCTGATCCCGTGCTCGACGAGGATGTTCAGCTCGCCCTTCAGCCGCTGGGCGTTCCTGACCGCGAGCCTGGGAATGGTCTGCTGCCCCTCGCGCTTCTTGTCCATCGCGATGAGCTCGAGATGTATCTGCGTCTGGCCGAGCATCCTGCGTTCGAAATGGACGGCGATCCGGTGCGGGCCCTGCTCCGTTATCTCGTCCCAGTGCTGGATGCCCTCGCCGAACACTTTTTCGATGTCGAACGACTCGGGGATCTCGACCGTGACCGAGAAGATGCCGCACTTTGCGATCTCGACGTCCAGGTCGGAGACCATCAGCGTCTTCTCCTCCTCGTAGGAGATGCGCGTGTTCTCGAAGACCCTTATCTCGGGCTCGACCGGCAGCGCCTTCACCTCTACGCTCGCCGGCGAACTCTGGTAGCGGAACGACTTCTTCAGATTCAGGCGCATGTCCTCCGGCATCGCGAACTTCGCGGCGAAGTCCGCGGTGTTGATGACATCCATGCCCTCCATCTTGTCCGCCTGTATCTGCACGGACGGATCTACGCCCAGCCCCAGGGTCCCGTGCTCGCGCCCGGCGTCCCGCACCTTGAGGATTCCCAGTTTCACGTCGTATGGCAGGTTGCAGTTGGCTATCTGCGTGACGATCCTCATACCGAAGGTTCCGTAGCGGGCCTCGGTCAGGAAGACCTCCAAAAGATGCTTGTCCTGGTCGTAGCGCCAGGCCCCGAGGTTGGCGGCCTCGACCGCCGTCACGCGCATGTTCTCGGGTATCTCAAGGGCGAACTTCGCAGTTTCGCCCTGAGCTATCTGGAAGTTGACGTTGTTGGAGATCTCGACGAAGCCCTGCGCGAACTTCGCGAGCGAGTCGATGTTCGTGAAGAAGACGACCTTCTCCTCCTTGATCCTGCGGACCTGCGGGACGAGCCTGAAGAGCGCGCGCGTCCCGCCCTTGAACGAGGCCATCGCCGTGCACTGCTCGTTCACGATGTCGGCCTTGAAGAACACGCTGTTCTGCGACTCGACCCCCATCGTCTTGTTGTCCACGTTGATCTTCACCGTGTTCCTGAGGCATTCGGGCAGCTTCAGGTTGAAGTTGTAGCTGCCGTCGCCCTCGTCGTTCAGCGGGATGAGGAACCCGATGGCGACGTCGTAATTGCCCTTCGACTTTATCTTGAGCAGGTAGTTCGCGCCGGAGCGGACCATCTCCAGGTCGGAATCCTCCGGTATCCCCTTGGTGAGGACGGCGGGCGTCTCGAGGACGGGTATTTCGCCGATCTTTTCGGCGCTGATGCTGAACTTCCCCTCGGCGACCAGGTTGACGGTCTTGTCGGTGGTCTGCGTCGTCAGAGTGTAGTCTGCGGAAATCACTTCGATCCTCTCTTCGGCCGCGCCTCCTGAGAAGGGAAGGATGAACATGACTGCCAGCGCCGCGGCCGCGGCCTTCTCGAAGCTGCGCCGCGCCGCGATGAAAGTCCTCGTCCAGACCACAGCCGTCACCAGCAGCGGAAGCAGCAGCGCGAGAATCAGCGCCGCAAGCGCGTTCAACGTCAGCCATTGCGAAAACCCGAGCAGCAGGAACATAGCCCCCACCGAGACCGCCAACGCCCTCGCCAGGCGGACCTTGAACCAGAACGAGCCGGCCGACATGACGATGAAGAGAATTATCCCTGCGGCCAGGCTCAGCAGCTTCCCGGCAGTCCAGCCCCGCATGTTGATCACCTCCATCTCGAGCTGCGGGACGTCCTGCGGAACGCTGAACAGGCGCGTGAATTCACCGCATGAGACAGGCGTAGTCTGGGAGATGTCCGGCATGACCGGGATGTTCCTGCCGAGCATAGCGAGGGAGATAATGAAGGCCGCCCCGACTAGGCATATCCCGACTGTCGTAGAAAGGATCATCAGGCGTTTCCTCCCCCAGCTCCAGGCCAGAATGAGTCCTCCGAGCGTCAGCATCGCCCACGGGATCACGAGGCCCGTCTTAAAAATCTCCCCGAACCAGCCGCAAGTCCTTCTTAGGAGCCCTGGGAGACCGGCGAGCTGCGGATTGCGCAGGGTTTCCATGTTGCCGGCGAAGCTTACGATGTCGTAGTCGTCGGGGACGCTCAGGAACCATCTGGTCTGCATGTTCTCCAGCCCCAGCGCCGGCGCCGTGAACTTCAGCTTGCGCGACGAGCCGAGCTCGCCGTATTTCTGCGCATACACCACTTCGATGCTGATCGGATCGTCCGTGTCCTGCTTCCTCGGCACTGGGACAAGCAGCTTGCCCTCGGACGCCGAGACGCGCCTGCTTTCGCCGTCGACCTTTATGGACCACGGCTCGGAGGATTCCGGAAGCTGCATCGCCAGGAACTGGCGCGAGGAGTTCTTGATCCTGTATTCCGCGGTCGTCACCGCCTCGCCGTTCCTGTCGATCACGGTCCTGATGTCGGAGATGTCAACCGCGATGTCCAGCAGCTTCTGCGAGGAGTAGCCGGAGATATTCATGTCGGCCCAGTGCGGCGCCTTCATGAACCTGAACGCCGCCAGCACCGGGTTCTGCAGTAGGACGCGGTAGTCCGACGGAATTTCGCTCGACTCGATGGCCGTGACCGTGTCCGGCATCTTCGCCGGAGTGATCTTGAGGTTCCTCACGCTGCAGACCGCCATGAATCCGGTCTCGACGTCCGCGTCCTTCGTCGAAATATCGCCGAGCCTGCACTCCGTCTCGCCGCCCGAAAGCAGCATCTCGTATGTGGCCAGCAGGTTGCAGTCGCCGAAAATCTTCTCCTTGAAGTTGACCTGCCATACCTGGCTGTCCTTCTCGTCGCCTAGCCTCTTCCAGTCCACGATGTTGCGCCCTGTGAACTCGATGTTCTTGTATGCGGGGTTGACGACGAACGCGATCTTGTCCACCGGGGCCCCGGTGATGTGGTACGTGAACGACGAGCTTCCGTAGAGCGTCCCCTCGCCGACCGAGCAGATGTTGAATATTTCCGCGGCGATGTTCGCCTTCTCGTGCACCACGTCTACCTTGGCCGCCCAGTCCTGGCCCTTGATCCGGAACGCATACTGCAGGCCCGGCTCCCTCAGCGGCGACGAGCCCACGTGCACCTTCCGCAGGTTCTCCTGCTCCTTCACAGTCACGAGCAGGCCCCGGACCGCGGAGAGCAGCAGGTAGCCGCGCACCGACTTCGCCTTGTCGATGAAGAAGGACGGTATCTTGATGTCCGAGGCGGCCTTGATGTTGCGTTCGAAATTGATGAACAGCTCGGTCCTGCCCATGGTATCCGGGACGAACGGCACCTTGATCCATTTTGCGCCGTCCTTCTCCATAAGCTCGTAGTCGTCGGGCACCACCTTCGGGCCTTCGACCCGGTTCACCGTCATGTCGCCGTCGTAGCGGACCATGAGCTCGCGCAGCGGGGCGTCCTTGATGTCGAGCGAGCATATCGCCCTCGCATACATGTCCTCGTCCTTGAAGTTCACCACGTAGTTGAGGTCGACCATGTAGGTGGGGATGATGTTGTCCGCGCTGGTCTCCAGGACGTAGTCCCCGCTCGAAAACCTGTATGTGAACGCGCTGCGCTTCGGGATCTCCATGATCTGCCCATGCTGGTCCTTGACGCGGGGGAAGGATGCCGTGTCGATCTGGCTCAGTCCCGCCGACTTGTCGATAAGAAGCTTTATCGCCCCGCTCGTCCCGAACGCCAGGAAGCCGTCAAGCCGCAGGATCTTCTGCGGGGCGATCGACGGCAGGGAGAACTTGCACGGGAAGTCCTTGAGTATCTTCTCCGCCTCCACCGTCAGGCGGTATTCCTTCTCGCACTCGCGGCTCAGCGAGACTACAAGCGTCCCGGCGTTGTCCTTCTGGTCGATCTTCCAGTCCTGGATGTTTTCGCCCTTCACGTTCAGTATGTTGACGTCCTGCGGCACCTTCAGCTCGAGCGTCTTCAGCTTGCCCTGTATCACGCTGTAGCTGAAGATGTTGTGGAGCTTGACGGAGCCGGGGTATACCGTCGCGACGATGTTGGAGTCGGCGCTGGCCACGAGTTCTGCGTCGATCTTCTCGGCGTGGCCGCGCCAGGTCGCGTGGAACTGGCCGTCGGGCGGCAGGACCGCCGTGAACGCCGATCCTCCGTCGTCCTTGATCTTCATGTCCGCCTGGAGCGCGCCGTCGATCTTTATTTCAAGGTCGCTGCGCTTGCTGCTTATCTCGATGGATCGCGCCGTGGCCGACGGAAACCCGAAGGAGGTCTCGCGGAGATTGCCGAGCTTCTTCACGCCGCTCACAAAGCCGAACTTCACTCCGCACTTGCCCGCGCGGACGCATTCGATGTAGTATTGCGTGCCGTCATGCCTCAGCTTGAACTCGCCCCCGCTGAAAAGACCGAAGAAGTAGCTGCCGGACAGCGGCTTAAGCTCCGTCATGGTCTCGCAGACGTCCCCGCTTATCAGGGGAAGAATCCCCGGCTCCTTGAACTCCACCTCGAATTCCGCCGTGAAGCTGATGTTGTCGTCGTCAGCAATCTCCCCCTTCAGGGCGATGGACTCGATGTCCTTGTAGGGGGAAGGGACGTCTTCAGGCCGATTCTGGGCAAAGGTCGGCAGTGAGATCCATATGAAAAACGACAGGATATAGAATCCGAGATATGCGGCGTTCTTGCGGCTCATACAACCTCCATATTTTTAAATTCCAAATTCCAAGCACCAAATTCCAAGCACCAAATTCCAAGCACCAAATTCCAAGCACCAAAT
>CAZWRV010000045.1:0-46725 GCA_964636325.1 uncultured Victivallaceae bacterium
AAGAAGAAAACGGGGGTTTTCCCCGCCGCGGCCCTTGACAGGCACATAGATAAAAATTTTCTGTCGCGGAAAATTTTTACGAGCCCGATGAAAATATTCTGTTCCAGGAAACACGTTTCTCATGAGCATCCACCTCCATATCAAGTCTACCGCCTCGGCCTGGTCGTTTCACCCACGATGAATTCCGGGACCAGTTCGATCTGCGGCGCGGCTTTTCCGTCCAGATAATCCAATATGTATCTTGCAAACGCCTCCCCATGAGCCCGCGGGTCTATCTCGACTCGGGTAAGCGGCTTCATGTATACCGGGCCCAGCCCTTTGTTCGCCCATGAGATCACTTGGACATCCTCGGGGATGCGGACACCGCGGGCGGACATCGCCAGAAGCGCACCTCTGGCTGTGAAGTCGTCCGGGAACCAGATCAGATCCGGCAGCTTCTTGCTTCTTTGAAGCCAGGCCGCCATGGATTCCAGCGCGCCGCGTTCGATACCCTCGGTGGTTCCTGCTCCTTCAGCCGGCTCCGCGCACAAAGTCGCAACTTTCATCCCCGCCTCTTTGAGGAGCTTCTCGGTTGAATAAGCAGCATCCGAACCTGTTACGACCTGCATGACGCTGCGGATCCCGCATTCCATGCAATGGTCGCGCATGGCCGACAGGGCCGGCATGTTTGTCCTAATGACGGTGCCCGATGCCCGCAGGGAAAGCCTGAAGTCCGGACTCCCGCATTGTATGAAAGGAATCCTTCTGTCCGCGAACATCTTCGCCACTTGGTCAACCGATCCTTCAAGAACGGCAAGGTTCACGGCGTGGGCAAGCTCGGCACGCACTTTTTCAAGGCTGCTGGAAAAGTCGCGCAGGCTGAAACATACTGTGCTGACAAGGAAGTCTGATGCGTGGAGGCTGTCGACGATGACGCTACTCATAACGCCATGGTAATACATCTCGGGATTGCTGCAGTGGACATAAAGGACATGGCCACGCCAGGTCTTGGTGTCCGAACTGCATACGGAAATCCCGGTTCCGCGGCGAGGATTCAGGATGCCCTCTCTCGCGAGCCTCTGCACTGCCCGGCGCGTTACGATTTCGCTCACCCCAAGCGCAGCCGCCATCCGATGGAGATTAGGCAGGGTGTCTCCAGCCTTGTAGTGGCCCGCCGATATGGAAGTCCTAATCCCGTCGGCCACCTGGTCTATCAGGCTGGCCCTGCTCTCCCTCATCACCTTGAAAGGCATGCTATACATGGCTGCCGCTCCATAATTTCATGTCATATAGGCGTAGTATACACTATATACATAATTTATTCAAGGACTCGGCGGCATTTTTTTTCATAATTCCAGATCGGGGGGCCAGGATGCCTGGACTTACTTCTTCCCCTCCGCCAGCCAGGCGGTGATGTTCCGGACGAGTTTTGGCCACTGGTTCCAGCGCCAGTACGCAAGGGATCCCTCAGGCGGCTCTCCGTGGAGGGCGGCGGGATGCTTCGTGCCTTGCGCCTTCGCGTGAGATATCATATTCTTTTTAATGGAGATGCCGCCTCAATACGCCGATCTTTCCGACTATGTCCGCCTCCGTGAAGAACCAGCCCGGCGCCTCGATGTGATAGCCTATCTCGGGCTCCCCCTTGAGCAGCGGCAGAACAGCCTCCATGTTGCGAACTTCGTTCACGGCAATCTTCCTCCAGGCACTTTCATCGAAAGGCTGGCGGCGAGCGATTATGTATGCCGCATAGATGTTCCTCACGCTTTCGCATATATGGAATATGACCCTTGCGTTTTTAAGCTCTCGCAGGGCTCTAGGCTCCGCGGAATTGGCGAATGCCTTTTCATAGTCCTTAATCCCGGCTGCGAAGAGAGCTGCAAGTTCGCCGAACGCGTCGCGGATGCCCTCCAGCGTGAACCCGGTCCTTCCCCATGCCGTGTCAACAGTCTCGTTCAGTCGGGTTCCGAGCGGTCTTTTCAGCGGGATCCACGACCACTGCATCGGGACATCCGGATCCTCGGGGCGGGGCAGATTGAAAGCAAGTGCGTAATTGACAGGGCTGAAATATAGGAAACACTGGTGGAAAGGATAATGGTCGAACGCCTTAACGAACTGGCGCCAGGCCGCGACAACGGCATCCGCATCCACACCGCCGCCGAAATAGGCGAGCGCAACGGCCCGCAGGGCCTCTTCGTCCGATCTGCCCGACAAGCCGCTGTCAGTTATGAAGCTGTTGAACGCGAAAGTGTTGAGAGAGAACCGGTTGCCGAAGTTCCAAGTTCCGAGGAAGCCGGACATATAGTGCGAGGAAAGCCAGCGCGCCTTGCCGAGGAGGTTCGGTATCAGCGGGAGATTGTTGACGGTCGCTATTTCGTGGGTCGCCCCGATCTGCAGCTTGGCGAGTATCTTCAGGCCTCTTCTACGTCCATATTCATATAGTTCTTGGAACTGCTCGGATGGTCCGATATACGAGAGGGAATATTCGTCGATGAAGCGGCGTTCGCCGCGGATATTCTTCCAGCCTCCGCGCTCGAAGTCGATCATCAGCGTAACCGAATTGTCCAGCCCGTCGATGATGCCGCTTTCATAATCCTTGCCCCACGACCAATTCCAGGCGATGACTTCTGCGCTTGGAGAGGACGATCTCACTCCTATGGCGATCGTGTTGATCACTTCGGCTACGGCCGCCGCCACGCTCCTGCCGGAACAGCGCGGGCAGTCAACCTTGTCCTTGTGAGAATAGCAGTGGCTGTGATGCTCAGATCGAGTTATGAGTATCACGCCGCCTAGAGCGGGACACGCCTTGAAAAGGTTGGCCATGCCCTCCCTCAGGAACTCGCGGACTTTCGGATGCGACGAGCAGAGCGCGTATGTCTCCTTCCAGTTGTCCATGCCGGAACTGCCCGGCTCGCCTTTCACATCCGGATGCTCCGACCAGAAGGGATCTTCCCGCGGAAAGCCCAGCGGCTCCGTGAAGTAGATGAAGACCCGAGCGCCGTGCGCGGCCGCACGTGCGCAGAGGCGGTTCAGGCTTCCATGATACGCCGCCGCCTCGGCCCCCAGCTCCGGAAATACTTTTGTCCGCGTCATGTCGCGGAGGCGCCCGTGCAGCCATATGCCGTTGAACCCGTTGGCCGCAAGCTCGGCGAAATACGAGTCCGGATGTGTCTCGCAAGCCGTAAGGATTTCATCCGAATAATAGTCAGCCTCCGGAGAACGGAATATCCTTGTGTCCATGACTGTCGAGCATCTTCTCTTATTTCAATTGGCTGATATTGTGAGCATATTACTGACGATTGATAATGGCAAGCGTTCAAGCTGATTTGTCCATAGCCGGCAGGCGACCATGGGAATAGCCCATCCCTTTGAACGCCGAGCACCAGCTCGGCAAATCACTTGCGCCTCTTCCGGTTAAGCTGGGCGGACCAAGCTGAACGTCCATGTGGTTTCGCGGACATCGCCCCTCTTGAGCGGCTTGTAGATCCCGTGGAGGTCGGGCGTGATGTATGTGCCGGACCAGTCCACATAGAATCCTGCAGCGCCGGCCTCGCCGCAGTCGATGTCGAGAAGATACTTCTCCTTCCTTACCCGGAGGGCCCGCCCCGAGTTGACGACGAAAAATGACCGCCTCACGTCCTTGAACGGAAGGACGTGAAGTTTTCCGCCCTCCACCCATTCCAAGCTCGTTGTCGGTATTTCCTTGTCGCAGAACGAGATCGGAAGGTTGAAGTTGAACGCCCCATATGTGAATTCAAGCTTGTTCACCGCACGGATGAAATACGAGAAGCCGCTTTGCCCTTTCCGGATTGATATCCGTAATGTGATGCCTACATGGTAGAACTCCCTTGAGAGCTCTACGGCCTTCATTTCCGCGCCGTCCTTTACAATCTTCCAGTCATACGGGTACTGCCAGAGTATGCACGGGTTGTGGTGTGTGCCGAGAGCCCAAATCGGGCGCAGCCCGCCCAAGGCCGAATAGCTCCTGTATCCGCCCTTCTCAAAAATCTTTCCTCTCCTCAGCCTGGCGTCGACGCTCTCAGGGATTATGGTCTCATCCCCGCAGCGCCAGTTCTGGAGCACACCTCCGTACTTCGGAAACAGCTCCAGCGACTCGTCATTGTTGACGAGAGTTATCCACTCCCCCTTGGCCGCATCCTTGCGGACGGCGATCTCGAATGCGCCCCCTTTCGGCAGGGCTGGCGGCCGCGAGGGAGCATCTTTTTTAGCTGGGGGATTCGCATTTTGGAGCGCCTTCAGCCTTTCATGGATGGGCCCCTCAGCGAAATGAAATCTCTCGAAGGATTCTACGACCTTCTTATAGTCATGCTTCAACATGTTATTGACGAACGAATGAAGCTCCGGATAGCCACTCCAGGCAGGTGCTTCCATCAGCTCGTCCAGCTCCCTGCGAAGATCCGGAACCAGCACCGAATCCGGATTCCGTTCAACAAGCTCATACACTGACAGCGACTTGACTACGGCTGTAGGAAGCTCTTCATTTCTCAGCTTCCCGCCGATAATCGGGATCGCGGCCGTCTCCCTCTCCCAGCATGCGTTCTCCCATGACGTCATCATGAACATGTCGACATGGTGTCGCTCCATCGATTCGACCGCCGATTCTACGGCCCTAAGCCTTCGTCCGGTCACAAGCCCGCAGCATAGGCCGGACGCCATTATCACCTGGAACCCGAGCCGCTTGAAAGAGTCCATGACCGCATAGTCGGAGTCTTCGTCATAGAACCAGAACGCGATCACCGCATCCTTTGAAAGAAGCTTCATTGCCTCAGGATAGTGGACAAGCATGTCGTGCCAGACTATGGGTATCCGCCCCTTCGATACTAGAAATTCCACGGCCATATTGACCTGCTCCGCCCACGCCCTGGCCACGTTGAAGCCTTCCTTTGCCAGCAGATGGTCCGGCGCCTGCCATTCGTCGCCGCCGATCAGGAAATATTTCCCGTCCGAGAAGGAACAGAATTCTCCGAGGCAGTTCACAGTCCAGTCCTTCACCGCCTTGGAAGTCACGTCAATTTCTATGTCACCCTTGCGTCCTACCATTTCAGGATAGACCTCGCAGATCTGCTTGGTATGGCCTATGACGTTGAAATGAGGCATCAATTCTATTCCGTATTCATCGGCCGCCTTCTCGAAATCCCGCCACTGTTCGGCGGTATACGCGGAATCAGGACACGCCCTCTCCATAGACGGCAGCCTTATCATGTTTTCCAGATAAGGCAGGAAGTGGGTGAATCCTGAATCGGCGGCGAGTCTCATCGCCTTCTTGAAGAATTCAGGCCTCAGGTACGCGCCGCGGGCGATGTCGTAGTGGTAGCAGTTGAACTTCAGCTTCATGTCATCCTTTTCTTTTGATTCCAGTAATATTGGAAATTATCCCAGGAAACGTCGGGCGGGATCGAATGATCGATGGTCGGAAGATAGCCTCCTCCCGCTGCGAGCCGGAACTTGTCGTTGAGTTCGACATCGATCGCCCCCTTCCCCTGCGCGAGAACACGCTTGTCTATGCCGCCCATCATCAGCAGATCCTTCCCGTATTCTCTTGCGTATGCGTGGACGTCGTTGCCGGCGGCCTGCTCCATCGGAAAGAGGCCGTTGATGCCGGATTCTAGCCAGAGGGGTATAAGATCCGCCACATATCCGTCGCAGTCGACGAAGATCACATCGATGCCGCGGCTGCGGACAAGTTCGGTTATCCTCCGGTAGCGCGGAACCATGAACTTCCTGAACATCTCCGGCGAAATCAGCGGCCCCGTCCTGAAGCACATGTCCTCCCAGAACTGCACATACGTCAGCGGCGCCTCGTCAAGCGCCTTCCGAAGCATGGCCAGGGAGAACTCCGTCGCCGTCTCCATCATGTCCTCAACCATCTCCGGCTCGTCGTAGAAGGCGTAGAGCACCTGTTCGTCCCCGAGCAGCATCCGCACAAAGCCGAATAGGCTCGGTCCTCCGTAATATGTCGCGACCATGTTGTAATACCTTAGGATCGTCCTATCCTTTTTCCATCCCGCAACCCTTCCGCCCCAGTCGGCCGGATATCGCGATTCGGACGGCTCAAACCTTTTCTTGATCTCCTTCCAGCCCTGGGGGCTTTTTACGGGGAAACCGATGAACTCCGGCATCGAAGTCTCCGGATCCTTCTTGAACTCCCGGCATGTGATTCCCATCTTGTCGACTTTTGTAATAGTCTCCGAATCCTCTTCAATAATACGCTCTTCGAAGGGCGGACGCATCCCGAAGTCTATTCCAGTAGTGCTGCTCGGATCGCAGTCGTCCCTGTATGCAAGGACTTCATCGCGGCTCAGCCCGCTTTCCTTCATCCAGCGCCGGACGGTTGACTCCCACGGCCCCCACTCCAACAGAGGACGGCGGTCAACCGCCTGGAAACGCATGAACGCTAAAAACCGTTCGTTGGGGGCCATGGATTCCTTTTATATCTCCGATAATTTAACAATCTTAATCGCGATCTTACTCGTTATTTTCATCCCCTTTCGGAGGGTTGAGGCATCCTCAACCGACACTCCCGGTGTGCCGAAGGCGGCTCAGCATGGCTTCGCCCTCCGCAGTTTCAGACCGACACCACCCTGAGACGTTTCACTCTCGGGGATGGCCAACCGGCTGTATTTCTGCAATCTTTGTCTCTATCTTTGCCGCATTCGATGGCGGTCGGCTGCAGAGATATTTCCACCTGCTCCCTTCAGCTCGATGACTTCCCTGACACCCTTTCCCTAAACACCCGGTTCATTTCAATTCGACGACTTCCCTGTTCCAGGATTTGGTTTTCAGGCATTTTGCATCTGCTTTGGAAAGAACTGACCTGCCGTTCCTCTCCGATACGAGGCCTGCGGCACCCTGGAAGACGAAACGGTCGAAGTGCAGAGGGAGAGGATTGCTTCTCAGGAATATCAGGTCGGAGCCTTCGCCGTGCCTGACGCTTATAACCTCCTCTCTTCCATAGTATTGCACCACTGGAGCCTTTTCCTGGCGCCTGCGCGGGAAGAGCAGAGCCAGGAAGGTCGTTCCAGGCGCCGCCGGGACGTGGATGTTCCAATGCTCGACGACCAGCCATTCCAGATCGGGACACTTCGGCTTTGAGAGGTTATCGCCCTTATGATCGTCTCCTAGAATTCCCTCCTCAATCCGGAACTCCGGCTTCTCCGGCTGGAACATCACGAGATCCAATCCCATGCCGAAGCCTTCGCGCTCATGGCCGGGGAACCAGACCCGTCCGCCGCCGAGGACCTCCGGCTTCCTCGAAAGGACGTCAATGTTCCATTGGCACATATCCGGGCCTAAGACCCTGTCCTTCAATACAATATATTCGACGCCGCCGGGAACTGCGGACTTGACCATCATGATTTCCCTGATGAATCCGCTCTCATGGCTGCCGTCCATGAACATTGCGTCGCAGGCGTAAGCCCTCGGTGCGACGACAGCCCTCACGTAGTCGCAGGCGTCGGAAGAGAAAAACTTCTCGACGCTGCCAGTGGGCTGGCCCGGCTTGTCGAAGCTTATGACGTTGTGCAGCTCAGCGGACTGTTCGTAATTGATGTTCACAAGCGGCAGCCCGTCGTTCGCAAGAGGCACGCCGCGCCCGACATAGTGGATTGCCCCTTCGTCCGCATCGTGGTGCGAATGTACCGGGCCGGACTTGAGGAGGAGGAAGCTGCCCTTCCCGCTGTCGGTATGGCTGTGCAGCACGGCGCCGACACGCGGCAGCAGCTTGCTTCGCTGCTCATACGGCAGGGGCCTTATCCAAGGATTTGAAAAAATATAATGGAACGTGTGCGGATCCGCCTTCGGCCCGGAATGGTCTCCGTTCGCCGATATCGGCCGCCCCGTCTGGTTCCAGAACCACATCAAGTTGGACGCAAGCTCCGGATCTACGTCGTTGACAAATGCTGCGAGCCAGGCGCAGACCTGCGCTGTCTTCTTGACATGAGGGTGATGCCCTATCGGTGGAACCATCCTTATGCAGTTCCTGTCCCTTGGATCCGGCGGACCGAGGATGTCCAGGAAGAAGCGCGCACCGGCCAGGATCCTCGGATCACCCGAGTAATCCTTGATGCCGCAATGCTTCAGCCCCCAGAAGGCGGGGAGCCAGAGCTGAGTCCAGGTGCTGATGTTGTAGCTGCCGAGGTTCTCGTCGCCGCAGCCGTCATCGTGCAGGCAGTGTGCGAGATCCATCTCCAGACGTTCGATCATGCCCCCGCTCCAGACTTTCGAACAGGGGTGATCGCTCAAAAACAGGCCGATTAGCCCGTAGCATGTGAATACATCCGTGTTGAAATTCGGAAGATAAGTCGTCTCATCCGGCCTCCAGGCATACTGCCAGTAATCACCGTCCGACAAAACATACGCGGCAAGAGCGCATATCCTCCGCGCCTCCTTCTTCTCCTCCGGCGAAAACGTGTCCCACTCTATGTCGCATGCGAGCGCATAACGCCGGAGCGGACGCGCAAGCCCGATCGCGTAGGACGGCCCTGTATAACCGAGGGCAAGCACCCTCTCGACAAGCGCCTTAGCATTGGTCGCATTTTCAATCGAATCGAGCCCGCTCTTCTCGCCGTCCATGATGTAGCGGTCGCTGCTGTGGGCGTCCTTGGTATTCCTGTAGCATTCTGCGAATTCCGGAACAAGCTTCAGCTTCTCCCTGATCTTTGCGAAATCCGACTTTCTGCAGAGGACCGAAGGATGTGCATGCTCCTCGTCCCTCCAGTCGGTAATCCAGTCCTTGACCTTGTCCAGGCGCATGTCCCCGAGGCGGTTGCGCAACGCCCAAACCGGATGAGAGGATTCTACCGGAAGATTCGCGGCGGCACCTTCCTTTATTTCCGGGAAGAATGCCGGGAAATCCTTTTTTCCGGTGACGGACAAAATCCATGTCCTTCCGATGTTCTCTATCGGGAAGCGCAGCTCGGAAAGGTTCTTTTCATCAGTCAGGAAAATTACTTCCGAGGAGGCGCCAGGCGTCCTGTGCACCGGATGGACAAGATCATCCGGCATACGCCAGCCCGCAAGATCCTTGGACGCTACGCCCAGCATGATGTCCGATCTGGATGAGTAGAACCCCATCCATCCGGCATCCATGAAGGGATTAGATGCCCGCATCACGGTATATGCCTTGAGCTTCCTGCGTGCGAGCGGAATGTCCATAATCTCCCAGGACGCCGTCGAATGCGTCTGGATCCTGTCAGGATTCATCCCTACAGAAAGGTCGAACGTGAACAGCGACGAAGGGAACGGACGGACGCACGGATCGGCCATCTGATCCTTGTATCTGCTCCAATGCGAGGAGCCTAGCGTCCCGATCTCCCTGTATGGGCGGGGTTGCGGCCACAGGTCCACAGGCAGCGAGCTCTCCTCGCGAATTTCGCAGAAGTTCTCCCTGGGGAAAAGCTTCGCCGAGAGCGAATATCTGCCGAGCTTTTTGAAGTTGTAGGAGACCTTTATTGCAGTCCACAGGGGACCTTCCTCAACAACCGAGGTTTTAATCGAAGACGGTATCTGCGAAGTTCGCAGGCCGCCTTTCCCGAACCAGGCGCCGCCTCCAGCCCTGATGCCCGCGATCGGCCCGGGAACTGAGCCGCCGTCACCAGATTCGATTTTCCTCGACGCCGGAAATTTCAGTGCGACCAGCCCGCTGTCCGCGACGACAAATCCTTCCTCAACCACGACTTGAACCCCGCCTTGGGCTTTTGGCACCGCCTTCCCCGGCGACACCTGCACCTGGTAAATTCTTTCCTCGTTGGGCTTTAGGTCTTCAACCAGGATCGACAGTCTTCCCGCGGAAGTCTGGAATAAAACCGGCTTTCCTTCCAAAGAGACGGAAACCGCATTCCCTTCGAACGGATAGGAGACTATCTCCCTCTTCCAGCTTTTTCCGAATGGTTCCTTGATGAGGATTTCGTATGAGTCAGGTGTCTTCTGAAGAACAGCATCCGGTTTCTTCCATCGGGCGTTCAGCCCGCGATCTACGAACATCATGTTACCACCTCAACAATGTGTTATGACATCTATAACCTTATGCAATACAGATCATTATCCCTATTTGACGGCCTTGCCGTCCTTGGACTGCGGCAGTCTTGTGCCGCTTTCACTTTTCACTCGGCGCACCGGGCGGAACACGGCACAGGAGTGCCTTAAGCCAAAGCGCAACGGGAGTTGCGCACTCCAAGGAGCCTGCGGCTCAAAGAATAATTATGGCTCAGAAATCATCAATAACTTTAAGGTAATCCGTCTTGAAACTGTCAACCGTCTTCCTGAAGGACGGCTCGGCGTTCATCTTGAACCATCCGGCCGAACACCAGTCATAATTCTCTGCGACTGGTACAAGTCCGTGGTGGACAGGATTGTTGTGAACATATTTAAGCCGGGCATAATACGATCTCTGGTAACTTATCCGACTGTCCCAGAATTGATACCATACCTTTCGGTTCTTAGTTCCGTCCAGCCTGTTGGCATAACGGGCAGTCTCGGTGTGAAGCGAAGATATGAAGTCAGAAAGCTTAGAAGGCTCTTTCGTGAATCCGATGAAATGATAATGGTTGGCCATAACCGCCCACGCCTGTAAATTCCAATCGAAACGTCCGGCATATTCAAAAAGCTTAGATGTTAAATATTCAAGGCGATCCGAGGTCGAAAAATGATGGACTTTGCCATACGTCCCAGCAGTGATCATATAGGTTCCGGCTTCCAAAGTCCGGTGCGGTGGCGAATGCGGCCAATCTGGCATAGCTGAATTCCTTTTTACTTGTTCCGATAATATGCGGAATGATAGGATATATCAAGTAATTAGCAGGTCAAACATTTCCCTTGATGCGGAGCATCCTTGGACTGCGTCACTCCTGTGCCGCTTTCACTTTTCTTCATTCGGTATATGGATCGGAACGCGGCACATGAGTGTCGCGAAACAAAGCGCAACAGGGGTTGCGCAGTCCAAAGAGCCTACGGCCCGAAAGCAAAAGCGCTGCTTATGCAAAAGCATGACAAACGGATTTGCTATGTTTTGTAGGTAGTTCAAGCTTTGAGTGTCTTTAATTTCTTCAGGAGCTTCCTCCTTGCCGCAACCCCGTCCTTGAATCCGGACTGCCTGAGACGGTCAAGGTGGACGTGTGCGCCGTCGCATGAACATCCGGAGCCGAACCACCAGACGCCCTCCGGCCGGAATTTGGCTATGTCTTCCATCTCGTAGTCCCAGAAAGTCCCGAGCGATATTGAGAACGGCCATTTTTCCGGGAACGCATAGGTCATGACACCGCGCGGCAGATAATACACTTCGAGTCCGGCCTTCTTCGGCTCCTCGATCGCCAGCTCCATCATTCCGAAACGGTGCACTGTTTTGTTGTAGCTGTATTCGTAGGTTACAGCCTTCCAGTCCGGGCGCTCCTTCTTGAAGTATTCCAGGTTGACGTTTTGCGCGATGAGATAGGGCATCCTGCCGGTCTCGCAGATCATCGCGAAATTTCCCTTGTAGCCTGTGCTGCGGACTTCCTTTTCAATCTTTTTCAGCAGCGATACTCTGGCGGCGGTCGTATAGTCACGCCAGGGGGAGATGTCAAGCAGGCGCGGATTCAGCGGGTGGCAGATCTTTTCGAACGGCGGCCTGCCATTTCGTTTCGCCCACTTGTCGTAGAGCGGGATCCTCGACGGCAGTTCCTGGTCGCAGAACTCTATTTCCACCACCATTCCGGCGATGCCTGGGAACTCAGTCGCTATCTCCTTGAATACGGCGATGGCGTTCTCCTGTATTTCTGGGGAGTCGGCGTCGTAAAGACCCGCCATGAAAGGAAGATTGATACCGAACACGGAGTCCATCTGCATGATGGGCTTGGTTCTTATCTTGCTGCAGGGGAAGATGTTGCCGCATGCATTGATCCAGACTTTGATCCGGCGCCTCCTCGCCTCGGCAATCACATCCCTGAGAAGCTGGTTGCCGGAAGCCGCCACCGGGGATTCCGGATTGTAGTCGTTGCACTTCAACTTTGACCTGTATCCGGTGGTCTGCCACTTCACGGATATGTTGAGCGAGTTCATGCCTGCGCCGGCCATGTCGTCGAGGAGAAGCTTAAAGTCGTCCATGCCATACTTCTCCATCCCGCCGGTTCCGGGGCAGATGTAGTCCCAAAAGCCGTGTTCCTTGATCTTATGCATAGTCATATCCCCTTGCTGCACAGTTCCCTTATGAGCGGGGTTATTGATTCCGGCCCCTTTTTCCGGATGACGAATCCCTCCTCTATCCTGTTGGAGCCTGCGGGAAGTCCGAAAAGGCTTATGTCGGAATTTACGCACATCCCGTCCTTGAACTTGTATGTGGCCTTTTCGTCCGGATAGGGCGACTCGGCCTCGGCCAGGCCGATCCCGTGCATCGGAGGATAGACATCATATTTTTCAAGCTTGTGCTTTCTGAAGACATCACGGACGGCCCTGACCATTTCACCTGAGACAACTCCTTCCTTCAGGTATTTGAGCTGCGTGTTCGCCGCTTCGAAGAGGACGTTGAGGAAGTCCTTCTGCTTCTGCGAAGCCTTGCCCGCGATAAAGGGGAATTCCACGGTAGCGACGTAGCCTTCATATTGAACGGCCATCGCGGCCATGATCATTTCGCCGTCCTTGATGATCTTCTTCGTTCCGCGGCCGATGACGGTGTCTGCCCTTTTCCCGCTGCCAAAGACCATGAAGTTGATTGACTCCGCGCCTTCCGCGCGGGCCGTGCCTTCCGCCGAGCCTGCCGCCATCAGTTCGGTGTTTCCCGGAACCGCAGTCTCCATTAGCTTCCTGTATCCGCAGCACGCCTGGCGGCCGGCCTCCTTCAGGCAGGCGATCTCGTTCTCCGTCTTGACAAGCCTCAGCTCGTTCAATATGAAGTCCGCGTTCTTCACTGTGAGATTGTCGATGGAGCGCCTCACCCTTTCCAGGATTGGGGCGGGCATGTCGGAACTTCCTGCGATGGCAAGCTTCCTGCCGCCATTCAGGACTTCCTTCAAAATCTCCGAGAACGAGGAAAACGATGCGAGCGGATAATCAATCTCCTCGGCAACGGAGACGCAGGCGAATTCCTTGACGTTCCTTATGTCCTCGCACACGGACATCTCCCTGGCGTATCTCTCCCCCTCCGGAGCGCAGACCAGCATAGGCTTGCCCTTCAAAGGGACGAAGCATGCGCCGCGCTCGAAGATAGGCCAGAAGTTCGACACATAGCGCAGGTTCTCCTTGCGATATTCGTCCCCGTAGACCATCAGCCCGTCGAGGCCGTTCGCCGCAAGCTTCTCCTGGATTTTTACGATGCGTTCAGCGAATTCGCTTTTCGGAATTTTGATCATGCCAGTCCTCCTTGTTTATTTTGAATATGGCTTCTTCGGATTCCTGAAAAGCATCATGTCAACGGCTTCCCCGGCAATCCCGCGTTCCAGCATCATCCTGCGGACACCATTGAAGACATGGCCGTATCCTTTGCCGCCGAACTTGCGCAGCATATTCTTGAGGCAGATGTCGTTGGTCAGCAAAACATGTCGATGCAAATCCTTATCCACAAGCCGTCTGATGCACATTACTTTTTCAAGGTCGGTGGAGAATGGCCCTCCCGAAAAGGAGGGTTCGCCGTCCTTTACGTCGATCTTGTATTCCTTGCCGAAGTTGTCGAATTCCACAAAGACGTCCATCCTGAGAAGTTCCATAATGTATGCGGAGTCGAGCAGCACGTCCGTGTGGCAGATTATTATCCTGCCGGGATCCGCCTTGCAGTCAAGCAGAAGCCGCGCAGCTTCAAGCCCGCATTTCGCCCATGGATAAGTGTGAACTTGTATTGGGAGTCCGGTCCTGTTCGAAGTCTCCGCGGAGGCGCGAAGAACTTTCTTCTCGTCGGGATGGATTGGCGAGCTTGTCCCGATTTCACCGATCACGCCGGCCTTGACACCCGTGCCGTCAATACCTTCGGTGCAATCCCTGATCATCTCCTCTGCGATTTCCGCGGCCGTCATGTCCCTGATTTTCAACGGATGCGTGTCCTGGGTATAGTATCCGCAGCCGGCGATGATGTTTACGCCGGTCTTCAGGGAAAGCTGCCTCAGCTTTTCCGGCTGGCGGGATATTCCGATGGAAGTGCAGTCGGAGACAAGCAGTTTTTCTGGAGGGCATCCCACATTGGAGAGCTCCTCCGCCGCCGTGTCGAGATCGTCGAGGACCAGGTTGTCCCGGACCGAGTATGGATTGGCCTCGAGCAGCTTGAGGTTTTCGGCCCCGACCTTCTGCATGGCGATCCTTTTCCGCTCCGGATCAGCGAAGTCGCAGGCCTGGTTCCTCAGATCGAGGAACAGGTGCTCGTGTGGGAGGAAATATTCCATCGAGTCCAGATCCAGAGGGCCGGCTACGGTCTCCACTAGGATCGGATTGCGATTTCCGCTGTTAACCATGCTTAGAATCCTGACTGCCGCCCCCGCCTCAATTCCGTTCCGCCTTTGCCGCGAGAACTCTGTATTCGCCGGGGGCGAGGGTTATCTCGCGCTCCTCGAAGTCGAGGCACGGCAGATCCATCGCCTGCTTGAATCTGGCGGTGACTGGCTTGTCAGTAAGGTTGTTGACGGAGACATGCCACTGGTGCGGATCGTCGAAGAGGTGTATGACGTTTATTGCGACATCCTTGCCGCGTTCGTCCGCCACGACCGGATGACCGGCAAGGACATGCGTGGTCTCCGCCCTGTCGACGTATAGGGGGAAGTGCGCGCTGCCCTCGAAGTCGACGCCGACGCCGCGGTAACGGTTCTCGCCCTTGCCGTAGTTGCCCTTGACATAACCCTTCTTCTGGAAGAGTCCGGCGGTCCAGTTGCGGTTCAGGTGCGGGATCCGCACAGGCAGCGTCATGTTCAGGTTTGTCGAAGGCTTCGGGATTGAGATTTCAACTGCGTAGTCCTTGGGCTCGACGTCCATGAAGCCTGAGACGTCCGACTTGGCGCCCCTCAAGACCTGCATGTTTTCCGGGGCCGCAAGGTATGAGCGTAGGCGCTTGACGGCGTCTGCGTCGGGTATCTTCACGTCGATGGAGGAATTAAGGGAAAGCAGTTCGAAAGTGAACTTGTCGCCTTTCTTAACGGCCTTGTTCTCGATGTCCGCGAAGATGTTCACCCAGTTTGGGCTCTTCGTGTAGTTGTCCACCTGGACGATGACGGGATCGCCGCGCACGACGAAGAGGTGAGTGGATGCGGTCGAGGTGCTGTATGCCGCGAACCAGTCTCCGTCCTTCAATTGGAAGCGCTCAGGCTTCTCCATCGTCTCGCCGTTTAGAACCTTTTCGACGACATCCGGCTTGCGGCCGACGACGAAAAAGGCGGGCGTCGCCTTGGGCTTGTGCGAGCCGTTCTGAAGCAGCCAGAGCTGCTTGACCGTGAAGTCGTCCTTGAACGTGATCTCGTTCCTGAAGACTATCGGCCGGATCCCGGTCCGCATCGCGCGGACGGGGCAGTCGCTTTCGGCCGGGCCGTCGGTGGGAGGATAATACTCCTTGTATTTCAGGGTGTATTCCATCAGCTTCGACTTGTCGCCCACGGGTCCGAAGTTGTGCCATGCGTTGGCGACGACCTTGACGCAGTCGGGGACGAGCTCGTCCTGGACAGAGTCTGTCGCGAGGAATCCTTCGTCCATGATCTCTGCGATCGGATACTGGTTGAAACGCCCCCCGTATTCAATCCCCTTGTCCGTCGTCAAATGCGGGCGGGACTCGACGAACTGCACAAGCGGCATTGCGGCCGGCGGACCGCCGTCCCATGTTGCGCCGGCGACGTCCTGCGGCAGTTCCGGAGCCTGGCAGACGGGCAGGCCGCCGGGCCCGTGGAACGAGCGCATAGGCCCGTCGTTGACATGGTCCGCGCAGTAGCTCAGGGCACGGACATCGTATTTGTAGCAGCGGCGCGCGAAGCTGACGGCCTTTCCGCCCTTCACATCTTCGGCGATGACGACCATGTTCCTCAGGAGAGTCCCGTCAAGGATCAGCTTCTCGCTGAATACCTTCTGCCCGCCGACCTCGAAGTTGCGGAAGAGTTCGCGCCCGTTGTAGATCTTGATGTTCTTCAGGCCTAAGTCCGATGTGACCTTCAAAGGCGACTCCATGATCGACGGCAGCGTCACGAACTCCTCGCCACCGAAGCTCATCGGCCGGTAGCAGGTGGGCCATTCGTGGATTATCGGTCCTTCCGAGAGGAAGACGTTCATGCCGTCGTATGTGGTGCTCCAGCGAAGGATGTCGGACATGATGCTGTGTATGTTGCGGGCCTTGCCGTATGTGAGGGCGTTCCCGCTCTTCACCTCTGCCATCAGGGCGTCGGGCGAATATACTTCGTTCACGGAGACGGGCGACGGCGGCATCGTGCTCTGGAGGGTGGTGAGGTAGTCGTCGGTCATGTCCTCGACCAGCTTGCCGTCCTTGTAGTATTTGATCGCGGCCATGGCGGTGAGGCGCTGGCACGGCATCCTGGTACCCTTTCCGCTTCCGGCCCAGTTGTAGTGGCCGATGTTGCGCAGGGGATGGCAGTGGTCGAGCATGTAGTTGAAGCATGAGCCGTTGTTGTATCCGGTGTAGACGCCTGGGCTTTCCTCGGGCTGGACGTTCAGGAGGGTCTTGCCCGGTCCGGTCCGGTATTCGTCCTTGGGCCAGTAGCCGTCCTCCGCGATGCACATCGTGTGGTTTCCGATGTTGCTCCTTATGGTGAATCCGGGGATGAGCTTGACCTTTGCGTCGGATAGCTTCTTGCAGTCGGCCACGAGCTGGTCGTATTTCTCCTTCGTAAGCTTCTCAAAGTTTTCCAGGAAGACGACGAAATCGAGTCCGGCCTTCTGGGCGGCTTCCTTGTATTCCTGGACGCTCCCCTTTCCGTCGCTGAGGGCGGAATGCGCGCCTATCAGCCCCTTGAATATCATGCCGTTCTTGGGGGGAACATGCCATTGGGCGATATCGTATTCCCAGAACCAGAACGTATATTCGTTGAAGTCCTTGACCAGCTTGCGGTAGTTGATCGGGACGAGCGCGCTGTCGCGAGTGACATATCCGCCTACGGCGCCGCTCTTCAGCGAAGGCTCGGCGAGCCAGCGGTATGTGTTTTCGAGAAGCTGCCCGAAGTCGCTCTTCTTTCCGTTGGCGCCCTTGCTCAGGATCTGACGGTCGTATGTGAACTGCGTCCCCGATCCGACCGAATACTGGGGCATCATGCATACTACCGCGATGCGGCCATTATTGTAGTCGCGGACTGCGAAGAGATCCGGTTCGGCGACGCCGTCCCTGTTCGGAACTCCGGCTATGCGGTCTCCGAAGTCATAGTCCTCCTTGGCGCTGCCGAAGGGCCGCGTCACCGATGTCTTCGACCCCTTGAAGACCACCTTCCAGTCCTTGCCCGGCACGAGCGGATTCGTGCACGAGCCGTTGTAGTGCTGGCCGGAGGGATACCATATCCCGGAGACTCCTTCGCTGACGGGCGAAGGTACGACGTTGTCAGTGTATTGGAGAGGAACATCGTACGAGGCGTTCGAAAGCTTGCTTATGAAGTCCTTGTTGGACTCCACGATACGCTCGCTGGCGATCTTTATGTCCCACATGGAAGTGAGATCCCCCACCATCTGCTTCCTGCCGTTGCCCTCGTCGGGGATCAGCAGTACGCCGCCGCCGGCCGAGACGTAATCGTCTATCATCTTCCTGAAGCTTTCGGCTATTTCCGGCGAAGTCCGCAGGTTCTGGTGGCAGACCCTGTATGCGTCGGGCGTGGCGTAGATCACCAGGACGTTGTATTTCCTGATGCGTTCCGGGCTGAGCTTGAAGAACTCGTCGAGATCCTCGGTGTAGTCGACTTCGAAGCCCTTGCCGTGCAGTTCCTTCACATAGGCCATGTTAACCGACCATCCCGTGGTTCCGCCCGGAGAGCAGAAGAGTATCGACGGTTTCTGCGCGGCGGCCAGGCAGGGGATCCATAGGGCCGCAATGTTGACACACAAGAACGACATCGCTCCCACAAGACCCGCCAGCATCTTCCCTGTTCTCATCGGACGTCCCCTTTCGTATTTTTACTTTGCAACTGAGTTAAAAGTAACTCCTCTGAAACTCACCTGAAGTAACGCAGACATTCCTGTCTGCGGCTCGCAGGTAGGAATACCTGCGCTACTTCAAGTTTCTTCCCGACAGAACTGGCGGATTTCCTCGCCAGAGCGGCACTCCTCTGAAACTCGGTTCCTTAATTTTATCGGCCGACCGGCGAATGGAGGGGTGAATTCTATTCAACCGGTCCCCCTCGGCGGGTGAACCCGCCATACCGATAAAAATCGTCTTCCGCATAGATTCATAGATAAGGGCCGCCATTCACGCCGATTCGCGCAGCACCAGCTCCGGCCGGACGTAGATCTTATCCGGCCTGAACCTGTCCTCCATCATCCTATCGACCACGGTGTCAGCGATTAACTCCTCCCTTATGGAGACAGAGGAAAGCGGAACTTCAAGCATCTCCGCCCACGGCGTGTTGTAGTATCCCATCAGTGCGACGTCGCCAGGAACTTTCAGGCCCTGCCTCTTGCAGATGTCGAAAATCTTCTTCGCGCGGAAGTCACCCATGGCCAGGATCGCGTCCGGGCGGCCGGCCCCCCCCATGATCTCCTCCAGATCGGAAAGGTTCCTGCCGTTGTCAAAAAAGACCAGCTCAGGCAACTTGAACTTCCTGGCCGTCTTCCTGTAGGCGGACACGCAATCGTCGCCGGAAGTATGCCGCACATTCTCCCTGGCAATAGAGAGGTCGTGGATGACGAACATCGGCCGCCTGTATTTGCGGGCAAGGTATGCGGCGGCATCCGAAATGCCCTTAAGGCTGTCGGTCAGCACATAGACGGCCTTGAATTCGAGACAGCTTTCGAATCGGTTGAAGAATGCGAGCCTCGGCAGCCTCGGCGAAAGCCGCGCAACGAGATCATAGGGGAAATCGCCGACCCCGTCGATAACCATTCCGAAAAGATCCCTGCCGACAATATCTTCCAGGATTTCCCCCTGGCGCGCCTTGTTCGAACAGAACTCGCCGATGTCGACGATGATCGTCAGACAGTTCCTCTCCTGGAATCCGCGGACCAGGCGGTTCGTCTGGTTCTCGTAGAGATGCCCCTTCGTCTCGGAGAATATCGCGACGGTCGGCAGCCTCCTGGAGCCGCCTGCCGACACATAGAAGCCCTGCTTCGGCTTTCTTTCGACCAGCTTCTCCTGCACGAGCATGTCGAAGGCGACCTCCACCACCTTGCGGCATACGGAGAACTTCGCGGCGAGGCCCCTGATGGGCATGATGCGCTCCCCGGGGGACAGCTTCCCGGAGCGGATCTCCTTCCTTATGAAGTCCGCAACCTTGCCGGTCTTCGAGGGAAATCCCTTGACGAACATGCGGCGGCCCCCATGTCTTAATAAGCCTCTTTTTGTCTTATTCTGTCTTATTTTATGCCATGCCCCGCCGCTGTCAAGCGCTGGACGGCCGGAAAATCCGGATTTTTTGGGGTGCTTAAGGTGAGCGGGTCAGGAAATCGGGATTTATGCTCAGCAGGAGCGGTGGCTCAGTGCCCGTCCTGCAACGCCACCGTCCTTATCCCGATTCCGGGCATCGTTCCCGGGATGAAGATAGCCGGCTACGAGACAGTCCGCCGCCTTGGCGCGGGCGGCATGGGCGAGGTCTGGCTGGCAAGGCAGACCGCCATGGACCGCAAGGTCGCCCTGAAGATCCTCCCGCCCGCCCTCACGATCAACAAGGACTTCGTGGACCGCTTCCTCCGGGAGGTCAAGACCGCCGCCAAGCTTGAGCACCAGAACATCGTCACCGCGTCCGACGCCGGATGCGACGGCAGCATCTATTATCTGGCCATGTCCTTCGTCGACGGCGCCCTCCTCGAAAAAATACACAAGCCGGCCAAGACCCCTCAAAAAGCCGCATTGGCCGTCAAACGCCAGCAGCCCCATCCTCCCCCCCAGCCCCAGGCGTTTCAACCCGAGCATGAACCTGAAAAGAACTTTTAGATGTGTCCGGTAGAGCCCGGACACGGAAAGCGGCGTCGAGCCGCCGCACTCCGAAAATATCGTCCGTTGCGGACGAGACGGGATAAGGATTTCAGAGATAGGTAAGCTCCCGGCAATGCCGGAGATATCTGGCCTCAACTCATAAAACGGTCATGGCAAACATGCCCCCCATCTTGGCAAAAAATGTGTTTACGCGAACGGGGAAAGCCTTCGCATCGCGTCGGGGATGAGGTTGACGAGGTCGTCGGCGGTGAGGCCTCTGCTGCTGAAGTCCCTGGTTTCGCCGGCGATTCCGTGGATGAAGGTTCCCGCCTTGGCGGCATCCAGCGGGCTGAATTTCTGTGAGAGGAAGGCGCCTATCATGCCTGCGAGGACGTCTCCGGTTCCCGCGGTGGCGAGGGCAGGGCCGCCGCTGCTGTTGATGAAGAGGGTCGAACCCCTCCTGCATATGAGCGACTGGTGCCCTTTCAGCACCAGGACGGCATCGGCCTTTTCGGAGAAGAGCCTTGCCTGAGTCATCCTTTGGAAGCCGGAAAGGGATTCGAGGCCTACGGACGCAAGGAGGCGCTTCATTTCGCCGGGATGCGGCGTGAGGACTGCCGGGCTTTTAAACTTGAGAAGTTCGGGCCTGAGCGAGATGCAGTTCAGGGCGTCCGCGTCGAAGACCGCCGGCGGCATCTTTTCCATGACTGCTGCGAGCATCTCGATCACGGAATCTTCCGAGGTCAGGCCCGGGCCTACGACTGCGGCGTCAGCCTTGGGGACAAGCTCGATGAGCGCGGGGGCCGAATCCTTGGTGAAGATGCCCTTGCCACCGTCCGGAATCCTGCGCGTGATCAATGAAAGCTGGTTGAGCATCGGCACCGGCATACTTTCAGGAACGGCAACCGTGACGATTCCGGCGCCTGAGCGGAGCGCGGCCTTGGCGGCGAGGAAAGGGGCGCCGACGTATCTTGAGCTTCCGCCGATCACAAGAAGGCTGCCGCGGCTGAACTTGTGCGTGTCGGAGGGCAGCCTTCCGAAGAGTCCCTTGATGTCGGGCGGAAAAATCATGTCGAGTTCGCTTTCGGCCTGGTCTATGTACTGCTGGGGGATGCCGATCGGAACGAAGCGTATTGCTCCGGCAAGCTCGGGGCCTCTGCCCATTGCAAGCCCGCGCTTCGGAAGGCCGAAGGTGACAGTGAGGTCCGCCCTGATCGCGTCGGTCGCAAAAGTGCCTGTGTCGCCGTCGAGCCCCGACGGAAGATCCAGCGACACGACAGGCAAATCGAGGGTGTTGACGAGCTGGATCCACTGCTTGTAGGGATCATGCAAGGGGCCGCTTACGCCCGTCCCGAGCAGTCCGTCTATTATGATGTCCCCGGGGCGGAAGTCCGTGGGTTCCAGTGCGCTGCGGACTTCGCAGTGTATGGTGGAGGCGATCTTTTCGGCGTGGAACCTGGCGTCGTCCTTGAGCTCGTCCAAGCCGCAGGTGGAAAGGATCTTGACCTTGAGGCGGGTGTTATCCTGCAGGTGCCTTGCCACGACATATGCGTCGCCGCCGTTGTTGCCCTTGCCTGCGAGTATCATGAAGCGTTTCACGTGGGACGGATGGAGCTGGGATATGAACGCGATTATTTCGTCCGCGGCGCCGCGGCCGGCGCGGTCCATCAGGATCTTGCCGGGGACTTTCGCCTCCTCTATCGTAAGCCGGTCAAGCTCCCGCATCTGAGCGGATCGGACCACTTTCATAGGTTCCTCCTCGAGTAACGCAGACATTCCTGTCTGCGGCATCGCAGGTAGACACCTGCGCCACTAAGTTTCCGGCCGGCAAAGCTGCGATCTTCGCAGCCGGGCACTTCTTGACACGGGCCATCCATCCAAATCATCCATTCATCCGCACACGCATTTTTTCACTTCTCCAATACCACCATCGCTGCCGAATATTTGCCCTCGTGGGTGATCGAGACGTGTATGCTTGTGGCGCCGAGCTTTCCGACGCTGGCCTTTGCGCAGCCCGAGACCTCGATGAACGGGGAGCCCGATGGCATGTTCCGTACGGAGATGTCCGTCCAGGCGCAATCGGGGCCGATTCCGGAGCCGAGCGCCTTTGAGAGCGCTTCCTTGGCGGCCCATCTGCCAGCGAAATATGGAGCGGGATCCTCGAACTTCTCCGATTCGCGCCGCTCGTCCTCGGTGAAAATCTTGCCAGTGAAGGAGTCTCCGTATTTTGCCAGCATCTTCCGGATGCGTGAAATCTGCACCAAATCTATGCCTGTGCCGCAAATCATGTTTGTTTTTTTGCAGAATCCTATTAATTTTGCAGAATTAACTTATAATATGCGTCTGCCATTTGGCAAACTTGAACCGAATGATTGGCGGAAAATTGGCTATGACGGACGTCAAAGGCAGAAAACGGATTGTGATAACCGGGGTCGGGCTTACCGCGCCGAACGGAGACAGCCTTCCCGAGTTCAGGAGCAACCTGCTTGCGAGGGTGCCCCGCGTCGAGACCATCGAACTGCGCTATATCGGCAGGGTGAACGCGGGAGTCTGCCATTTCGACCCTATGCGCTACCAGCGGAAAAAGGATGTCCGGACAGGGACGCGCGCGGGCTCCATCGCCGTATACTGCGCAAACGAGGCGGTGAAGGACGGAGGGCTCGAGATCTCCGCGGCCAACAAGGGGCGGATCGGCACATACCTGGGCATCACCGAGCACGGGAACGTGGAGACCGAGAACGAGATCCACAATATCAGCAAATACGGCTACGACATCAAATACTGGGATCACTACCACAATCCGCGGACTGTGGCTAACAGCCCGGCCGGGGAAGTGACAGTGAACCTCGGCCTGACCGGCCCGCACTACTGCGTCGGAGCGGCCTGCGCCGCGGGCAACGCCGGCGTCATACAGGGAGTGCAGCAGCTCAGGCTGGGCGAAGTCGACTTCGCGCTGGCCGGCGGAATTTCCGAAAGCATTCACACGTTCGGTATATTCGCGGGGTTCAAGAGCCAGGGCGCGCTGGCTTTCAACGAGGATCCGTGCAAGGCCAGCAGGCCTTTCGACCTGGACAGGACCGGAGTAGTCGTGTCGGAGGGAGGCTGCATATATCTTCTTGAAACGCTCGAAGGCGCACTGAAGCGAGGCGCGAAGAAAATCTATGCCGAGGTCGCAGGCTACGCGATGAATTCCGACGGCACCAGCTTCGTGCTCCCCAATCCGGAACGCCAGGCCGAATGCATGGCGCTCGCGATCTCTAATGCGGGTGTGGTTCCCGCCGACATCGATCTTGTCAACACACATGCGACCGGAACCAAGCTGGGCGACATACAGGAGTGCGAGGCGGTCAGGAAGGTATTCGCCGGCGCGGGCAGGCATCCGTTCGTCAACAACACGAAGGGCTTCATCGGCCATGCGATGGGAGCTGCCGGCGCGCTCGAACTGGCGGGCAACCTGCCGTCCTTTGAGGACGGGCTGGTTCATCCCTGCTACAACGCCGACAGGCTCGACCCCGAATGCGAACTGCCGAACCTGCTCACCGGCGAACCGCGCAGAGCCGAACGCATGCAATACATCCTCAACAACTCGTTCGGAATGCTCGGAATCAACTCGGCGCTGGTGGTGAAGAGATATAAACCGTAATTTCCACCTGACGCCTGAACACTAAATAAGACCAACCAGAAGCAGGAAAATGACAGTAAAATTCGCCTCCTACGGAGCCGCCCGCGAGGTGACTGGCTCGAACCACCTTCTCCAGACCGACAACACCAGGATACTAGTGGACTGCGGGCTCTTCCAGGGAAAGCGTGTCCCCTCCGAGGAGAAGAACAGGATTTTCAACTATGACCCCGCCGGTATCGACGCCGTGGTCCTGACCCACGCCCACTGCGACCATTCTGGCCGCCTCCCGTTCCTTGTGATGAGGGGCTTCGACGGAAACATCTATTCCACTCCGGCCACGCGCGACATCGCCGGCCTCATAATGGCGGACACGGCCCACATAATGGTCAAGGACAACGAGTGGCTCCGGAAGAAGAAGAAGGAGGTCTACTTCCCTCCGCTATACGGAATCAAGGAGGTGCTCGACACGCTCAACAGGTTCATAACGATCTCCTACAACAGGAAGTTCATGCTGGCCGACTCCTTGAAGTGCCACTTCTGCAACGCGGGGCATATCATGGGCTCCTCCATCGCCGTCGTGGAGATCGCGGACAAGGGGCGTGTGGCGTTCATGGGCGACCTGGGCAGGGAGGGCACTCCGATAATCCACGACCCGGAGACGATTCCTCCGGTGGACTACATCGTCTGCGAGGCAACCTACGGCAACCGCGTCCACGACCCGATAGAGGACGCCTGCAGGCAGCTCTCCGAGGTGATCAGGGAGACCGTCGCCAGGGGCGGAAAGATAATCATTCCGGCGTTCGCCGTCGAAAGGACCCAGGACATAATCTACTACCTGCACCTTCTCACCATCGAGAACAAGATTCCGAAAATAGAGATATACGTCGACAGCCCCATGGCCTTCAACGCCACAAGCATATTCAGGATCCATCAGGAATGCTACGACGAGAACGTCCACGAGAACTTCCTCATACAGAACAAGGACCCCTTCGGCTTCGAGAGGCTCCACTACACGACGAACCTTTCAGAGTCCAAGAAGCTCAACGAGATCAACGAGCCGTGCATCATCATCTCAAGCAGCGGGATGTGCGAGGCGGGCAGGATCCGGCACCACCTCAAGAACAACATCGAGGATCCGCGCAACACCATCCTGATAGTAGGCTTCATGGCCGAGGACACCCTCGGCAGGAAGATCGCCGACCGCCAGCCCGAGGTGACCATCTTCGGCAACCCCTACAAGCTCAAGGCGAAGGTCAAGATACTCAACACCTTCAGCGCGCACGCCGACTTCAACGACATCAAGAAGTATTTCTCGCGCATCAACCTCGACAGGCTGAGGAAGGTCTTCCTGGTCCACGGCGAGGACGACGCGCTCGTGAAGATGAGGGAACACCTGCTCGGCATCGGCGTCAAGGACGTCCAGATCGCCGACCAGGGCGTCGAATATCCGATCTTCGAGCAGTAGATTAAGCTGCCTGCCGCAGAGTTGAAGCCATGCCGCAGCCAATAACCCAATGGTTGCGGCAGATTCGATCCTCATCCGTTTTTCATGACTTTATCCTGACGTATAATTCTTTCTATCAGATAGTTCGAGGTAATTGCATAACTAGCCCAACTTCCGCGCATAAAAAATAGACATGTTCCTGATTCCGCAGGATTCGATTAATCGGAATCCTGCTTCTTTAAAAGTTCTAAAATACCTGCAGAAAAGTCGGCGTCAGACCGCTTCCCGGTTGCTTTAAGACGCCATTTACCGACAAGCATCAGCCGGAAAAAACCGATCCGGCCAGGCTCCGCCCAGCATCTTGTCGACGGCGCTACTGTATAGTAGAAACTGGTTCGACGCGATGGCGTCCCTATGGTCGCTCAACTGCCCTTCGAGCTCCTCGACATCTTGTTCACATTCCTCCGGCGAGTCGTATGGCTTGGATAGGCGGGAGGACTTGGTCTTTTCCAGAAGCTCCTGGAAGTTGTCCTTGATGATGCTCCTGAACTCCATTTCAGTCACAGGATTCTCCTCTATGCGGTGGAAGAGCGCTTTAAACTTGCCGGACAGTAAATTACAGAACGAAGACGCCTCGTTCAAATCCGTGGTCCGGATTTGCCGCATTATTTCGGTGAGGCCGACCATCTTCCGCAGGTGTATAGGCACGGAAATCCTGAAGAAAAAACCGCTGCGCCGGACGACGAGGTTCCTTGTCCTCAAAATGCTCCTTCCCCGGCTTTTTGTAGTTGTTTTTGTAGTTGGAAGAAGCAGAATTGGGGGGGGTGATTGTGCTCCGCCAAATGGGCATATGGCTGGAAATCAATCACTTGAGGAGAATTTGGTGGGCGCTGAGGGAAGGGAATACGCCCACCATTTAGCCTCAAATTCAATTTGCAAATCTGTCGATTTTGTCCTTTTTTGCCCTCGGATTTGTCCTGCTCTTGCTGTTATGTTTTAGACTGACTGCACCTTGTCTCGACAATATTCCCGTCTCTTCAAAAATCCAGCCCTCAAATTCATTCATTTATGCTTTGCCCAGGCTCACCAACCCTCGCGGACACCATGACCGTCCTTGGGAAACCTCCTTTCCTATGAGTAACAGTTAAAAAACACGGGAATGCTGGCACTATATCACCTAGGCCCCCACACCACCGCCCTCAGCTTCCGCTCCGAAGTAAAAAACTACCGGCTTCTTGGCATCATACAATGGGGATTCCCATTCCCCCAGCCCGCGTGGGCTGCCAACAACAACGGCGGCCCGCAGGGGCGGACTTCACGTCCAGCTTCCACCGTAGCCGCCCAACAACATGGAGAAAGCACATGACAGCGAAGACAGCGACCATCCTGCTCACCAAAATCGTCCCCATCCTGAAGGCCACTGTCCCCCGCACGGTTCGGCCCACCGGCTGCGAAGACGCAGAGGAACTGGTGGCCGATACCATAGCCAGCGCGGCCGAGATGCTGGAGTCGGTCGAGCAGGCAGGGAAGAAGCCGATTCCGCGCAGCATCGCCTTCTACAGCATCCAGCGGGCCAGGTCAGGCCGCAGGGCCTACCAGTGCGCCAAGAACGACGTGCTGGGCCCCTTGTTCCTCAGCGGGAACGAGGACGCCGTCCAGTACATCGACGCGCCGTTGGCCGAGGACATGGAGCACATGACCATGCACGACTGCATCGCCGCACACAGGGAATCCCCGGACGAAGAGGCCCTCCGCCGCATCGACTGGGAGGAGCTCATGGAGTCGCTGTCCGGACGCGATCAGCGAATCCTGGACGACACCGCCGTAGGCAGGCCGGGTCTGGACACGGCCAGGGACCTCGGTGTGAGCGCCCCGCGCGTGACCCAGATGAAGCGCGAGCTGGGCTCAAGGATCAAGGCGTTCATGGGGCCGGAGATACTGAAGGACATATCGACCGCCCCGCGTTGGCGGCGTGATATTCAGGCCGTACATGAGCAGAAGGAGTCGAGGTATGCCGCCAGATTCGACGACGATGATGAGGCGGCGTGAAGGGGAAATGCGAAAGGGGCTGCCGGGGAAGGGCGGCCTCCTTTTAGCCATGACGGAAATCTTGAAGGTGGGTAGCTTGAGATCCCCGAGCGTAATAGGCTATCTTGGAATGTTCGAGTATCGCTTCGTCTGTTTTGCGGAGCATTGTTGTCGCCCCTCAAGCGCTTCCTGCTATTCTCCTGCGATCTCCAGGATGTCGTCCATCACAGACTGTTTGAGATAAAATCCCCCGTCCTTAAGCTCCTTGAGGCATTCCTTTACCGAAGAAACATACCCCTTCTCCTTAGACTTCAGGAGCACGCCCGCCAACCCTGTGACCCTCATCTCCTGGAGCTTGGCTATCTTCCGGCCCAGCTTGTCGTCTATCAGGAGCAGGCTTCCAGAAGGATTCTCCATTCCGAGCGCCAAGGTTGCAGCCTCCCCCATGCCTAGATCGGGGACGAGCAGGAGGAACTGGGGGATGCTTACAGGCTTAAGCCTTATCCATGGATAATCCTCCAGCACAGGGACGGCTTCGCCCTGCAGTCATCCCTCTTCGAGTTCCTGCCGGACCTGGAGCGGAACGGTTATCTGCCCGTAGAGTGACATTAGAAGCTCCAGCCTGCCTATGCGGAACAGGTAGAAAAGCGGAGAGGTGTTCGATATGACGGACTCAGGCATTCTTGAGGTCATCCCGGATTTCTTCGGATTCCTGGTCTATCACGGAAATCCCGAAATCCGCCAGCCTGTTCAGGAAGGACACCCTCGACATTCCAGCGAGATCGGCCGCCCTGCCGGAGGACAGCATTCCGGTCTCGTAAAGCTTCATCGCCGCATTCAGACAGAGCTCCCTGGCGAACGATTCCGGCGTGTCCTTGAGGGAAATCAGGACTGAGTCGGGGCACTTTATCTGGATAAGCTGCATGTCAACAAACTCCATCGTCTTTCTTGTTTGAACTAATATACATCAGGGGCCGACGATGTCAATTCTCCGCACCAGTAGTGGCAATTCCGAACGCATGCCGTTTCTCGCCCCGGCCGGATCCTATACTCGCCGAATAGTCACCTCTTCCTATTGTTTTAGTCTCATTTCCCTATTTTTATTACTGACCCCATCTCCTTGCATTTTCGCCAATAACGCTCAGGTTCGACGCTCTCTGCTTCGGCCTCAATAATTCGTATGCCAAACTCCATAGTCGTCGAGCAGTTCGTATGCCTTGCTTTTTTTGTCTTCACAGCAAAGCCACGACAATCCGATCAGAAATACTTTTCCATCGGATATGCGCCTTGCCTTTGCAACGACATCCTCATGCTCATCTGGAGGTTCGAGGGCCTGGAGTTCGTATGTGTCTGTGTAGGACGGGTTCGTCTTCTTCAACTTTTCATACTCTCTTTTGTCCCAGCCCCCAAACACGTAGGGCTCCTCCCACGGAAAGTCCTCCGTGCCGGTGACGATTACCGGCAGGGAGAGGTGCTTGAGCAGATACTTCCGATAACGCTCTGCGCTGCGCATCGTGCGGGCGTTATCATCGCCAAGAACCGAGTAAATCCGGTTTTCGCCTGCGTCCATATTTTTTCTCCTTCCAACGCCAGCGCCCGCCTTCCCGGACCGCCCGGCCGATCAAGGTCGGGTCAAGCAAGCCCTTTGGGATTTGCTACTTGCCAATATCTTCCAGGAATTTCATCCGGAGCAGCTCCATGGTTTTTCTGGGATTTTCGACATGCCCGTGGGCGTCCGCTACCGCTTTTGCTATGTCCGCAAGCAAAATCCCCCAGACGCTGATATCCTGGAATCTCCCCCGGTTTACAAAGATCTTAACAGCCCCCTTGTCGTCAATTTCGACTTTGACGACGGCCCTGTCTTTGGTTTTCATGTCATTCCAACATTATCAGATTTTCGAGCCTGATGTCGCATCGCAGGCAATACTGAACACGCTTACCGTCGGCCTCACGGCTGCAGCTGCATTGGTCGCAGTAGTTTTTAATAGAGAAAGACACGCTTTGAGGCTAAAATATGGGCACCTGCGTGCATCCTCCGCGCATCTACAGGACTTTCGTGGACACCCCAGCCTGGAAAATCCAGATGATTTCTCCTCCTGTGGGTCACGGTCTGCGGGAAAGAAACTTCATACGATCCGGCAGCTACAGACACTTGGTCAGCAGCGTACCGCCTGTTGGCCCGCTCTCAGTGAAGATCAGCTTATAGTCCGAGTCTACAACGTTCTGCCTTGTTCTGTAGTCGGTCGACCGCATTTCCTGGAGCTAATACTTCTCTGGAACGGCTCCCTTCCTCGACCCTCCGACCCTTCGTGTACCTGCCGCCTTGAGGGATCCCCAGTTCGATGTCCGCGTCTAGGCCGCTCCTGTCTGCGCCGGTCTGGCCGCCGGAAACGATCTTGATGACCTGGGATTTGTTCGTCATTGCCGCGCTTCTTTCTCTTTCGCCAGGTTATTCTCCGTTTAATGGGGATCCCAGCCGAAGTACCAATCGGTAGGCGGTTCCCTGCAAAGATCATTTATGATGGATTAAGGTGAAAATTACCACGGCATAGAGGACAGTTGTAAAAAGCATGCCCTCCGGGGTAATTGATAACTTCCCACTTCATCCAATTCCGAGCATTGTCCTTATGGCAGCAGGAGACATTCCCACAACTCCATGTGGCGATCCCAGTGATATCCTTGGGGGAATTACAAGGTTGAAATCCTCCTTGTTGCTTTGATCCCCCCTGCTCAAGGTACCTATCTTCTTGAAGATATTTCACATAATTCCATGTAATTCCTATCACTGCCTATTCTTTCTTCTCCAGCACAATCATCCGGAAGTTCCAGGGCGTAATCGGGAAGACGAGTTGTCCGTCCTGAATCGAGGCAGGCTCATCCGGAACCTTGTTGTCAGAGATATTCTTGGCCGAGTCGGCCGACATTGTTTCCATTTCCCCAGTGTCAGTGTCCCATTTCTCATCGGGTTTCTTAGCGCCCCCCTCCTCGATTGATTCGTCCATGGCTTCAAGCATCTCGTCCGTTTCATTGACCAGCGGGCCCATGACCCATTTCTTTGTGCCTTTGTCATAGACCATCCTGAATCCCTTGGCGTGTACGGCGTTAGTCACGGCCAGCCCCGCGCCAGCGGACGGCAGCCCAAGGTCTTCCCATTTCAGCGGAACCTTGAGTACGCCTTTCTGGTCGGACTCGTTGCAGAACACGGCGATGACGGTTCGAGCCTGGCCTTTGACGCAGGTGTAGTAGTAACCCTCGCTGTCGACGGACGACTGCTTGTTGGTGCCTCCATCGTCGACATAGAAAGACACATACAGCTCCGGCCACGGCAGGGCGGCGATCTTCTGCTCCCACCAGGGGATCATCTTATACTGAGTTCCCCAGTGGAACTTCCGCAGCGCATCCCGCAACCGGTTGGCGGCGAATGGAGATGCGTATGATTCCCATATGTTGCTGTCGTGCAGCAGAGTAAGTCCGAGGACGTGATCTGTCACCGCCACGCCTTGCGGCGTCGCCAAGGATGCTGTATTCCAGGCGCCGGCGCGGGTGAACTGAGGCAGGAAATCGGTGACATATCCGAAATTGTGGCCCATATATTCTGCGACATAGCGGTCCGGGCGCATGAAACCGTAATAAGAGCTGTGCGAGCCGAGATATCCAAAGGTGTTCTCCCCGTCGACGAAGGAGTCGGCGAAGCTCATATATGCCAGATCCGGCATTCCAGACTGGTGGAACTTGATAATTGCGTCCGGATATTTTTGCTTGACCATTGTGTAAAGACGCCGGACAATGTCGCGGTTGCCCAGCACACCCAGCGTTCCGACATGATGGCCATCAGGCAGCACCCGCTCCGTGTCGTTGAATGGATTCCGGCTCGGTAGCGCACCAGACACATCGAAGTACAACGCGGCAAAAGGCTCTTTCTTGAATAGTTCATGGAAGCGCCACAGGAAGTAGTTCCGGTAGGAGTGGACAGCCTGCGTGATCGACTTGTCCGCCCCCGTCTGATCGGCCTGCCACTCGTCGCCATACGTCAGGAAGTCACGGTTCGGGCATACCGCTCCAGTACACACATAGGGTCCGCAGTAGGACGAATGCTCCTTGTCGCGGTGGATGAGCCTCTGCCCCACCCAGCCAGTCGCGCCGGGCTCATACTCCTGCCCTTTCGGGAACCAAGTGTATCCCCATTGCACTTGGCTGTCGCCCGAGAGCCAGCGGCGGTAGTCAGGATAGCGCGGTCGCACAGGGGTCGCCACGATCCCGAAATCGAATATCAGCGGCTTTTCGACGGCAATCCCGCCATCTGCCAGAACAACGCGCATCGTGGCGCCTTCCTTGCCTGGAGCGACTTCCACAATCCGCCCTTCGTCAGAGACGCGGAACTGGCCGGAGGTGTCGTTCACCCATTGGATGCCCCCGTAGGCGTTGCCTACCCAGGCTGGCACAGCCCCGGCCCACTGGCCATCGGCCGGTAGCTTCCCCGTCCTAGCCAGGCCGTAGTCGTAACCGTTGATGTATTGTGAGAATGCTGTAGTCAGCGGAATTTCAAAACACAGCCGGTTGATCTTCAGCGGCGTAGACTTCGGCGTCAGGGTGATCGTGAACCATAAGAGACCGTCGTAGTCGAGCCACAGAGAGTTGCTAATTTCGCAGGAGGGAAGCGTCAGGCGCCGCTCGCCCGCCGCCTGCGTAGGGTCTCTCTGCGCCCAAACCGACTCGCAGCGTCCGCCCGCAGTGGTAGCCTCGGTGCCGTCCGCCAGCTTCATAGACAAGATGATCGGCGCACGCAGCAAAGGCATGCCGACGGTGTCGATTTGTTCAGGGAAGAGTGACTGATTGAAACGATATTGCCTGCCCCAGACAGATACCGTCTCGCCCGCGACAGCCACCGGCGTCCATGGCGGCGGGACCTTATCAGACAGGCCTGCCGCGCAGTCATACCACTCGGGTCTGGGCGGTTTCGTGAACGGCAGCCGATGCTGGGCCGCGAGCTTGCCGTCGGATTTCACCCGCACATTCAGGCTGTATGTCCCCGGAGGAATCGCAGCCAAAGGCAGCAGCACTTCCGGCTGCAACTGGCTGATGCTGTCGACGGTACGGCTGACCAGCGCTTTGCCCTTTGCCGAAGTATCCTCGACATCGGCCGTCACCTCGCAGTGCTGCGCGACCGTCGGCGGCAACATACCGACATAGACACGAAGGCGCAGAAGATCCTTGGTCAGGTAATACCACTTTGCCAGCTCGGTCGTCTGCTCCTGTAGGAAGTATCCGGTCCAGCGGAATGTCTCGGGGCCTGCAGCACCGTCCACAAGGGAAACTGCCAGGTCGCCGGTCCTGACGTCTTCGAATGACTTAGCCAGCGCGAAGACCCAAGAACCGTCCTTCTTTTCAGAATTCGTGGCGAACTGCTCGCCGCTCCGACTGCCCACAGTGCAGGCGGGCTGATTCGCCGAGATGTCGGACGAGGTCAGAGTCATGTTCACGGCGGCAGGCGGAAGGGCCGGATCGAATTGGAACCGTATCGCAGGCAAGGCCTTTGAGGACAAGCTCAGCAAGCCTGCCGGAGCCCACAAGGTCGGATGGCGAAGCCCATGGATCTTCTCGAATTCCGAGACACGTGCCCGCGTCAATTCCTCCATGAACGATTCTACCGACTGCTCGGTTGCTGTTTCAGCCACAGCCATAGGAGTCTCCTTTTTTCTGTCGACGACCTTCAATGCTGCCATGTCGCTCTCGGGGATATAGGAGCCCCAGGCCCACGACTCATGCTGCCGGCACAACTGCGTCCATATGCGTCGCATGTTGAAACCGGTCCGCCGTTCCCCGGCGATGCGGCAAGGCTCTCTTGGAATGATCGCCTCGAATACCCAGCCTTCTGTTCCGTAGCTGGTTGCCGTCCGCCAGCCGCTGTTCCATTTGTAATCGGGTTCTTTGCCGGCTTCGAACCGGGCGTCACAAGCTGTGTTCTCTGCGTTCACGGCCATGCGGTACACGGGGCCATTCGGCCAGTCCGGCATCAGTTCCAAGACTATCTGATCGTCGCCCTCCAGGCTGGCATCTCGTTCCCTGTGCTCCGCCTTGAGCAGGCCAGTAATGCCGGTGGTCTGAGCCCAGGAACGCTTTACATGCTCCGGCCACTCCGACAACACGCCGACATACAAGTTCTCGTGATCCTGGAGCAAATACAGGCGGGTGCGGTTCCGGCTCAGCATGCCCTCGTCAGGGCCTTCGTCTATGATTGTCAGAGGCCCGTCAAACTGCATCGCACCCTTCCATTCGTCGTCGTCGAGTTTTCCGTCCAACCTAATCGGGATATCAGCGGGAGGGACAGGTGCCAACTGCTGCGTCAAAGGCTGAAGCTGCTGCAGCCAGACGCGCCGCAGCTCCGTGCCGGACAGAGGTCTGTCGAGCAGAACGATTTCGTCGATCAGAATCGTCATTCCGTTGGGACCGCCGAATTGAAGCGTGGACGGATTGGCCGGCAATGAGAAATTCTGGTTCTCGGCGACATGCTGGCCGTCGAGATACAGACGCGCCCAGGGACCTTCCCACGTCAACGCCCACTGATGCCATCGATTGTAGTCGGTTCCGTAGGCTATGGATTCAGGGAGCATGACAAAGTTGTCGGTCTCGGTGTTATTCTTTCCGATATAGCGCCGGGACAGTATGCCCATCCATGGATGGGCGCCAGGCTTGTAGAATGACGCCCATCCGTTGCTGCCATGAATGCTGAAGAATCCGAATCCAGCTTGAAATGTGCATTTGACGTTGAAACCGTTGCTCCAGAACACAAGGGATCCGCGCGAAGGCCATCGTCCCTTGACGTCGCAGGAGAACGCCGTCCTGTCCGGCCCGCTCCACAGCGCCCGCCCGAAAAGCCCCGGCTTGGACTCGCTTTCCGCCCAGCTCTCAAAATCGATGTGCAGCAGTTCATTGCCGCCTTCCGCGCCAAACGAGAGCCCGCCCGCCGGGGAAGCTTCCTCCGAGGTGACAGCCTTATGATTCTCATAGGCATGGGCAATCAAGCAGGAGGTGAGCAATCCCGCGCAAAACAGCATTCCTCCAAGATTGATCTTCATTCCGTCATCTTTGTCCTTATATTTGCCGTTATCGTCGCCCCTGAGCTTCTTCGCAATCCTAATAGTAAACTTCGCCGGTCGATTAAGATTATGATTTAGCGGAGTCGGCAAACGCCAAGCTCCAGATAAACCTCAAACATCAAACTTCATTTCTCATTCCGGAACTTCACCCAGGCTGGCCATGCCTTCACATTGATCGTCGCCAATACGCCAAGGTCGCTTCGCGTGTCCGATCGGGCCGCCATCGCCTTCGAGCCAAAGAGTCGTCCAAGCCTTGCGCCGACCGGCCAGAGAGCGGACGGACTCGTTGACGCCGGCCTGCCATTGGGGGATGGCATTGTCGAGCTGCGCGAGAGTGACGTCTGCCGGCAGGCATTCGTTCAGACCGCGCCAATAATCTCCCCATCGCATCCATTTGTCGCCGCCCCACCCGCTGAAGACGATGCTGATCGAGGGGCGGATTTCCCTGGCCGTCTCTTATGCCCAATTGAACAATGCCGCCAGCCGGACGCCCTCCGCCTGCCGGTTGGGAGCGAAGGACAGATACCGGAAATGTCTTCCGAACTGGCGGGACAGACGCGGATAGCCGGGCGAAGCATCGAACGTCTGCCATCCGTAGAGCCCCATCCCTTCGCTTTCCCAAAGGCACAAGGTATGGAGATCGGGATATGCTTCGAGAACATGGCGGATACGGCGGACCAACTGCCGCCGACAGTCCGGCGAGCTTGGATCTCCAGCAATTTCAAAACCGAAAGCGGTGTTGATGCCGAGGTCTTTGGCGAAACCTATCACACTCCGGAACCTCGTCTGCGCCGCTTCGATCCCGCCGGGGGCCGCACCCCACACTCCATTGCGCGAGTCCTTGAAGAACCGTGCCGTGCCGTTAGGGAACTTATCTACACGGATGCCGGCCACGCCGCCGCAAGGCGGATTGAAAGAGTTCTGATAAGGTTTGCCGTGCGACCACTGGCCGCGCGCATCGCGGAACGCCGCGAGCGGCTCGTGGTCGTAGTTGTGGAACCAAACATAGTTACAGCCCCATCTCCATATCGTAAGGAGGAAACGCTCGTAGTCGGGAAGGTTCCAGACGTTGATGCTGTTGAGCAGGTTGCCCCACGGCAGAAACCCGCGGACGGCGAAGGCCGGACGAACCTTCATTGCCCTGCCTGCAGCCGGCCAGTGCAGCTCAGGCCGCCGAGGTACGACGTCGGCAAAAAAACTGAAACCGAAGCCCATCAGCCTCAGTGCATGATGAAATCCGTGCGAAGCTCCGCGCAGGCCGTCCGAGCGTATTGTCAATTCCGCGCCGTCCAGTTCAAGCGAATAGCTTTCGGAATCGCCCTGGCCTGCCTGGACCGTGATATGCCGCAACGAGTCGGGACAGCTTTGATTCTTCAGATAATGTCCGGCTTCACGGCGAAGGGCGTTGAACCTCGGTTCGGACGGGATGGAACACGCAATCATGGGCTTCCTTCTGGCGAATTGTTCTCTCAACTATTTCGCTTCCTCCAGCACGATCATCCGGTAGTTGAACGGAGTCATGGGGAACACGGCCTCTCCGTTTTCGATTTTAGCCGATTCTTCAGGGCGCGGAAAGAAGACAGCCTTGTCCACTTCCTCGCCTTTTTCGTTTTTCGCCTTCTCTATGCGGAATCCGGTGCTGTGGACGGAGTTTTCGGCAGTCACATTGCCGGGGGAGTCAAATCCGAGTTTCTTCCAGTCGGGTTTCAGGCGCATCTCGCCCTTGTAGTCACTGTTGTTGTATACGATCATGACAGCCTTTTTGGGAACGGGCGCATCTTCCTTCCCGGCGTAGAAGGACCAGTCGCGGCTCTTGTCGATTTTCCATGGCTGCAGGATGTAGAACGAGGCATACATCTCGGGCTTAGGCAGTTGCACGATATCCTGCCGCCAGTATGGGATAAACTGGTATGCCGGACTGTATAGGCGGTTCCGCTCCACGGCGCGGTAGGTGCGTTCGCAGACTTTTTCCCGCTCGCCCTGGATCTGCCATCCTCCGGCTTCCACGTCGTGCAAAAGGCAGAGGCCGTGCAGATGGTCTATCAGATTCTCGCATCCGGCGGCGTCAGCCCATTCGGCCCGTATGCGGCCTTGCCCGAGGAACATCACCGGCCAGCCGAAGTTGTGCCCCATGTATTCGGCGCGGAATTTTGCGGGGTCGAGCACTCCGACATAGGTCTGCTGCCTGTCGTTCATGATCGAGTTGAAGTTTTCGCCGTCCCATGAAAAGGTTCCGAATCCCTCGTATGCCATGTTCGGCATGCCTGACTGATGCATGCCCACCCAGATAAACGGATAATACTGTATGATCATGTTGTAGAGTCGCTTGCAGATGTCGCGCGCGCCGAGGATTGGATATGTCACTGCAACCGAGCCGTCGCGACGGACGTATCCCGCGCCCGCATAAGGATTGGCAGACGGGCTTTCCATGGCGCCGTCGTAGTACAAGCTCTGGTGCGGATTTCCCTGGAAAGACTTCCAGTGCCGCCAGACGAACCAGTCGCGGTAGCTCTTGGACGCATGCGTGGTGCCTACGACGTCCGCCGGCAGGGTATTGTCGCTGGCCAGCCATTCGTCGCCGAAGTCCTCGAAGTCCTTGGTCTTGGTGTTGATGGCGCCCGTCGTTATGTAGATGTTCTGCATCCACATGCGGATTGGCGGCTCCTGGACAATCCCCCTCCATCCGGACTTTTTCCCGCCCCAGTAGTCGGGCGCCGGCAAATATTCGTCGCCCTGGGGATACCAGGGGCCGGGGCCACCGATGACACCCCAGGAACGAGGATCTGACCAGGTGCGATAGAGCTTGGGCCGCACCGGCGTGGCGGTGAATCCGAACTCGATCACGTGCGGCTTCTCGAATTCGGTGGGCACGTCGATCATGACGACACGCATGGTCACCCCTTCCGGATGCAGTTCGATGTTCATCATTTTTCTGCTGTCCTTCTGGAAGAACCATCCGTCGGTCTCGCAGAACCATTGGATGCCGCCGTCGCCGTTGCCCAGCCAGACGGGGCGGTTTTCGCAGACGAACCCCCTTTCCGGCAGTCTCCCTGTCTGCCTCTGCGAATAGTCGTATGTGTTTATGACATCTGTGAATTCCTTCGTCAGCGGGATTTCCAGCTCCATCGAATCGATTATGACTTTGTTTTTCGGCTGAATCGTAAGCCTGCACCAGACCAGGCCGTCATATTCGGACCAGAGCTCGTTCTGGATCGAGAAATCCTTTCCGGCGATCGACCGCACGCCTTCGATGCGCAGGTCGGTCTGCTTCGTCCATTTGGTGTCGGCGTCGGCCGTGCTGGAATCGAGCGTTTCGCCCGCGGCAGATTTCACCGCCAGGCGCATCGGGGAGCGCAGCATCTTACCCTGCGGGGTGCACCAAGTTATTATCTGCTCCGGCAGAAGCCTCCTGCCGAACTGGTAGATCCGGTTCCAGCAGGAGATTCCATCGTTGTCTGCGAGCTTCATCGCTGTCCAGGGATATGGGACACCCAGTTCCCTGCCGATCTCATTCTCCCACCATTCCGGCAGGGGCGGGCGCTCATATGCCGTAGAGTGGGTTATGGGCTTTGCGTCCTTGGCGCTGAAAGTCAGTTCGGCGGCATAAGTTCCGACAGGCCAGTCTCTTGTGGAGACCGTGAATTCAGGTGTGTAGCTTGGCAGTCCGGAATAAGACTTCTCGAACACGGTCTTCTTCGTCTTTTCATCGCGTATTGCTATGCCGAGATGGATGTCCTTGAGGTCGCAGGCGCCCATGAACTCGGCGTTGCACTGGAGCTTGATCTCCTCCCTCGAACGATATTTGCGCAGGCGTATTTCCGGGCGGTATTTCCGCAGCACTGGGAGCGTAGTGACATGATAGAGCCTGCCGTCCGCCGCGTCCGCCACAGTGAAGACCACCTCATGTGTGCGGAAGTCAACTATCCTCCCCTTCCTGGAATAAGGTTTGCTTTCCCCCGGCGCAAGCGCCACCTGTTCCTCGCCGTCCAATTCACCGGAGTTGGTGGCCACTTTTACGCTCAGCGTCTTAGGCTTGTCGGTCAGGTTGATGAGCACCGCTTCAAAATCCATGGATCCGCGACGTATCTGCCCGACGTCCTTGAGTTGGACGACAACGCCCTGTTCGCCCTGGAACACCACTTCCCCCGCCGGTCTTCCGAGCCTTGTGCAATCCTTCCAGTCCCGGTTGCCGAAACACCAGGCATGATCTTCCTGAATCACCTGTTTCCATATCCGTGCCATGTTGATGTGAAGAGTTTCCCCGGCTTTCGGCTCGCCGAAATAGAAATCGCTCCATGGTATCGCCAGTTCGACTGACCAGCCCTTGTCGGTCAGCGTGTCGCGCAGCTTGAGCTTCGGCTCCCAGGCGATGCTGATACCCTTGAGCTGCGACCCCGGCGCCGAGCCTCCGTCGTAAAAATCGTAGGTGGTGCCGAGATGGTTGACAAAGACCTTGTATTCGTCGCCGTTAGGGTAGGGATTCACTATCGAGAAGCGGAGGCTGTCGTCACGCTCGACGCTGTCGTCATGCTTGGTCACGGCGCTGGCGAGCATGGCCACGATGAGCTGGACCTGGTCGGCGATCTTTGCCGGCGGGGGGCTGTGGTGCGCAAAATACAGATACTGGTCGTCGTATGTGACCCAGAAACGGCTCTGGTCCATGGCGAGATCCGCCGGCCCCGAAAAATCATAGATGCTGGCATATGCGATCTTAAGCAGTCCTGTGACCTCCGCCGCCTGCCCCCATTCCTCCGGAGAGAGGATGCCATCAACCTGGATCGGCTTGCGCGCCTTTGTTACCGCCATGAGCTTGCGTCCCACGACAAGCCCCTGTTCAACGACCAGGCGGTTGATTTCCGCCGGCAGGAGGGGGCGGTCATAGGTGGAGAGATCGTCGATGACCTTGTTGGTTCTTCCGCCTGCTGTCGCCTGGCCTACGATGATTCTCTTGATCTTGCCAGGCATAGGCAGCAGAATGTTTTCCGCCTTGGGCTGCCCGTCGACATATATCGTGGCCTTGCAGTCGGCATAAGTCAGCGCGAACTGGTGCAGCCGGTCCGGATCAAAGTCAATCGGAATGTCGACCTGCGCAGTTCCGGGGGCGTAAACGGAAAGCGTCTTTGCCGCCGTCTTGCCGAACACCACATTTCCTTTTTCACCTTCGAGCGTGATCAGCTCTTCCGCCTGGGGGACTGATATGTCCCATCCTTTTCCTTTCACCCAGAAAATCAGCGAGCCGCTTCCGTCCTGCCAGTTGCCTCCGCTCGGGAATGCAACTGACTGGCCCTCTCCGCCTGTCGGGAACCATCTGGCATATGTGTAATTTCCGCTGGGTTCGTCTTCACCGTGCCCGTAAAGAGGCCATTCCGCCACTTCAAAGGCTTTGTCCGATGCTGCTGTTCCTCTCCCCTTCTCCATGCCTTTCTGGTCGAGAATGCGGAACGCCCTTTCCCTGTAATTTCCTGTCGAGTTCTCGAACGGAACATACATCAGCCGCGAGGACAGAATGAAATCCTCGCAAAATGCACCCCCCCCCATCAATCCCGCTGATATCGCCGTTAACCAGATCCGCTTGATTCCTGGTTTTAGTCCCATCTTTCAATCTCCTTTTCTTTATATTTGGTTCTTAAGCGTGTCAAATTAATGAGTCAACATGCGAGCCGGCCCAGCGCACGGCATTGGCCGTCAGTTCACCGGCTTCGGCATTACTTCCGGCGGAGGTGGAAATCGCCAGACCTTCCGGACGCAAGTGGCGAATCAGGAACTCCACGTTTTCAGGGCCTGCATCGATATCCAGGCATTTCCCGGACTGCTGGACGCGGCGGTAAAAGTCAAGATGGGCGGGGCCGTTGGGCGGCTCTTTGGGGTTTGGCGAATATTGGATCACTCTGATATATGGACAGCTCAAGCATGATACCAAATGCTGCTTATAGCCGCATGTATGATAATGCAGCCGTCCGAAGTGCTCTCCCTGCCAGTTAAGCTCGGGTAGGACAAAATTGTCAAACATCTCCGGAGAAATCATTGCGGCCGCATCAGCTTGGACGCATTTGAAAAACTTCCTTCCCCATATATTTGTCCAGCTCAGATAGCCGACATCACCCTGGCGGGAATCCAGCATCCGCTGAATATAGATTGAATTTTCGTATGATGGCATACGCATTTCGTGAAGACGTGCAATGCACTGCCCTGGCTCGGTGGCCATGTCAAGCAGCATCTCCGAGTTGCCACGAAGCATGTTCAGCAGATCGATATGTTCAAACTGGGCGGGGCATGGCACAATGAAACGGCCTGCCGCCTTGTCAAGTAGACGACGGCAGACAATCTCAACCTTCAGTCGCCATGGATCGTCCGGTCCGGGATGCCATCCCAAAGGCTGGTCCATGCTGTCCATCGACGGACATATTGATATTCCGCCTTCATGAAACTCAAGATTGTTGCCGCATCCCATTGCAGTGCCGGCCATGAAATAAGGGGCGGCGGGAGGCATTTCTCCGCACAAGTAATTGCCCTCCAGGTATTTCAGCGACTGCGCCAAAACATACTCCGGATTAAACCAGCGATCCTCGGACGACCGAAGCTCCGGCAGTATAACTTCCCTCCCGTCCGTACGGGGAACTCTGATATTTAAGCATGGACGATCCGTCGGTTCCAACTCCCAGAACGCGTCCCAGCGCATCTGAGCTTTTACCCAGTCGGGCTTGTAGGTGAAATCAGTCAAGGTCATACGGCGTTCCACATGTCGGGCCCGCCGTCCTCCATCGCTCTGGAAGAATCAACGCTCATATGAGCCCCATTAACTGTTGTTTGACTCCGCTCACTCCGCCTCGGCGCGGATATAGTGATATGCGCTCTGACATTAACGAATCCTTCCCACTCGCCGTCTGCCGTGATCCTGGCCGACGCATCATCTCCGTCGGAATGCGCTGTAATACAGATCGCCGCCAACCCCGCGCACAGCAGCACCGTTCTCATCCGCCTGTTGCTTCTCATTTTATTGTTCCATCTTTCTTATATTGTCATTAATTTTTTACAGCATCAATTTCGCCATTGTTTTCTTCTTATTTTGCGGGTGCCGGCTGCGGATTTCCGATCTGGCCGAACGGGCACCATACGCCCGGCTCGCCGGCTTCAGTGCATATCCATCCGACAGGGACGCCTGGCGCAGGATTATTGTTATATACAAGACTTCCCTTGCGCCATCTGCCCTCCATCGGCGCGGAGTCGCCCATGAAATGCAGCGTGGTCTGGCGCTGCGAATAAAAGCGTTGTACCGGAGGTTCCTGACTTGCCTTGGCGTTGGCGGTTGGGCGCGGCCCGTTTAAATATGCGGCGCCGAAGGGACCATCACTGATCGAGATCGGATAAACCTCGATGTATCCTGTCGGATCATTGAAGTGCACGTTCATATAAATGGAGTGGATGCCTGCCTTTTCGACATAAAATGAGACCGTTGCCTGCGCGAGAGCGCCGCGCGTGTCGGCCAGGGAAGCGATATTGCTGGTTTCCTGCCAAGCCGAGGGATCCGCAGGGGGAGCGCCGGGCATAAGGCAGTCGAGCCGTAGGAATTTTATCTGCCTGCTCCGATAGAAAAACGTCAAGTTGTAAAGATGGTCGGGAACCGTCTCGAAATGCAGTTGGGCGCAGAGCCCGGTCATCTCATTTTTCATGAACTTCCCGGCATCGGCAATCATGTAGCGTTTGCCCTTGAGCCCTTCGAATCCCGCGTCGGCGTTTTCCGGCTTCACGTTCACGGTGCATCCATATTCGTGGAAGACTTCGTTGGCGTCTCCGCTTGATGTCTTATTGACGGGATTGAATGGCATCGGATTGTAATTCACGAAGCCAAGTACTTCAGCGCCTTTCTGCCTGGCAAGATCCTCATATATCAGGAAATTGGCGTCATTTTGTGCCGAAGGACGGAGCGGATTCATTTTAAATCCGTTTTTAAGCCCCTCCGCGCCGCCTCCGAAGATACCGCCTCCGGTGAGGCCGCCCAGGCCGCTCTCGCAGAACGTTTGCGGAAAGGCTTCGAAGATATAACGCGGCCGCCACGCCGTATAGTGATCCCCTCCGGATATCACCACCATGCTGCCCGGCTTCAAGTTCTTTACAAGGGGAATGCCGCCATACTCACCGCCCCAACGGCAGGCCGTCAAAAGCACTTTCCCCGGCTCGGTCATCTTGAACCAGGACTGATCTGCCGCGGGATCGTAATTGACTCCGATTGGCGAGCACATGATGTTGCTGGCATGGAAGCTTGCTCCGCTGCCAACGCACTTGATGCCGTCCTCCTCCCCGCCGCTCTCGCACCAGCCGCCTGACCACGGCTTGCCCTTTTCCGTCCCGTCCGACGTACCCTTGGTCATGCCCTTGAGGTTTTGGATAAGGACGCTGTCCGACATCCCTTTGTATAGATGGCATTGATCCACGATGACATCGTTGAAGATGACATACATGTTCGGGGTTGCATTGTTCACCATTACGTAATCACCGCCTGAAAAGCCGCAATGATCAAAGGTCACGTTGCCGACCCACGAGCAGTTTCCCTTTGCCACCCAGCATTTCACAACATTCTTGAAATTCCGGAACACTAGGCCGCTTATGCGGGCGGAAAGCACCGGATAGTTGCCCACATCAAAGATAGCTTTGTCAATGCCAGGGCCGATGATGATCGCCCCATCCCCTTCCAGGCTGGTGCCGGATAATGCGTTTATCGCATCGTCGTCGGTAGAGAGGAGTGTGCGGGCAATACGATATTCTCCGGGAGGGAAGAATATCTTCATGGGGCTGAAATAGCTCGAACCGCGGCTCCTTGCGTATTTAAAAGCCTTGACGATTGCCTCGGTGTCGTCCACCCCATCCCCCCGCGCCCCTAAGTCCTTCACATTCACGACGCTGCCGTTGAGGATTTCCCATGCCTTCTTTGCCCCATCCCACCGATGCAAGTTACCAGAGGCCTGCAAGAGCACCATATGGCCGTCTGCTGGTTCCTTGATCGCATCGCGCTCCTTCACAGTTGCGACCACCGCAAAGCCTGCCGGCAGTTTGCTGTCGCCACCCGGCACGCCCGGAATATTCTCCGCAGACAAAGAGGCGGCCGCGATAATTATCATTGACACGGACAAGAGGGTAATCGAATTATTTCCAGCCATCTTCCTCATAATATCCGCAGGACTCCCCTCCGGGATCTCATTGCGAAACAGATTCAACATGTGCTTGAGAGGTGAAATCATTATTGCCTCCTCCGCTGTGTTTTTAGTGTGACTATCGCGAACTCCTCCGGCAGCAGCGTCAATCGGATTTTCAAGGAGGACTCGTCAAGTGAGACGATGGCATGATCCTTGTTACAACTGAGCATGTCCTCCTTCAATCCCGGCAGGTTGACGCTGAGAAGCGGTCTGATTGTCTTTGCCGGCATTGGATGAGCGTCTTCCTCGATAATGATTTGGACGGCACCTTCGGTGTCTTTGAAAGCGATGACCTTTCCGGCGTCTGCCTCCACTACCGGTCTGCTCAGATATCTCAGGATGCGCTTCATCGACTCGTTGATCAACTGGCTGATGCTGTCCCTTCCATAGCAGACACGGTTGCCCTGGTCCTGCCGCCTCACTGTGGTGGGTGGAATGTTGAACAGAGCGGTTTTCCCCCAGCGGGTTGCGTGGACGAACAGCGCGGGGATTTCGCCATCGAGCAAGATGTCGGCGCCCGCCGAACGGTACACGCCTTTGCATGCACGGTGCTCGGTGTGTTCGGCTATGTCGGAAAGCGGCAGTAACGGATTCCAGGCGAGCTTCGTATTGACTGCGATGCTGTTCAAGTGTTTCTCCTCGCAGCGCCCGACGCCGAACAGATCCTCCAAGCCGCCCACCTCTTCAAAGCCCAGCAGCGAAACTCCTCGTTCGTGCAGACGCCGGATATTGGCTAAATCGTCCGAGCCGACTTTCGTCAGCGGCGGCAGCACCAGCGTATCGATGTCACTTTCATCAAGCGCGGCCAGCGACTTGAAATCGGCGACGAATCCGGCGTTCTGTGAGGCGGCACGGCTCATCTCGTACGCACAGGCGACGCATTCCTCGGCGGTATTGAACAGATCTCCCAGCTTGGCATGCCCGTCCCCTTCGTCATGGTATTCGTCATAATAGACGGCGTGGTTTTCGCAGCACGCTTCGCTGCATATAAAGGCGTTGGCCTTGAGCGGCCGCCGAGCGGGGGTCTTGTCAATGAATCCCCAAGTCCGCAACAAGGATTCATAGCGTTCCCGCTCCCAAATACGGGTGTGGAATCCATAGTCCCGCCAATAGTTGAAGTCCTCGCCGTCATGCCAGACCGCCGCATAGACGTATTCCAGCACCCGTTTAACGCTGCAATTCACCGGAAAATCCAAAGGCCAGATACCCACGCTGGGCCATGCGCGCGCGACCGCCCCGTCCGGACAGGTGTTGCCGCTGGGCGAATACATCTCCGGATAGATCGTCAACGTCGGGCATGCCATCTTGATCGACGCCAGCAGGAAGGGGCCGCGGTTGATCGTATACCGGCAGGCATGAGGGTAGTCTTCAAGCATGAAGAAACCGCCGCGGACGTCATCCAGCTTCTTAGAGAGGGCATATCCAGATACGTACCTGACGGAGTGGGCTGTCTTATATGCTGCGGCGTAAATCGCAGTCGGCCCGTAAGATGCACGTCTGGCAACGTGGTTGATGGCGGCAATATTACGGTTTGCCTCGCCTTCTGCCGCCATGAACCTTTCGTTGAAGAAATCGAGCCACTGATAAAAGCGCGTCGCCACCAGCTCGTTGAATGTTTCCAAATCGGGGATGGTGCTGCCACCGATGGCTGTTCTTATCTTCTCAGGATGGAAATTGTGTTTGCGAGCGAAGTCATAAAGGGTCTGCAGCACAGAGGCGACGTAAAAACCCCTGCAGCAAAGGCGGACGAGGCAGGATGCTTCTATCGCGTTTAGCGAATGGATGTAGTCGCACTGTTCCACGAGGTCTCGGTTTTTCGACAAATCCCAATTCTCGGCGGTCCGCCCGTCCAGCCACAGAAACCATTCACGGCGGTAAATCCTGCACAGTTCCCACAGACGTTTTTCCCTGGCGATATGCGGCATTACAGACGCGACAATGGAAACATAGTGCGATACGTCCACGCAGTCTGGTTTCCACGGATCGAAATAATCGGTGTCGGATCCCATAGTCTCGGTCGCACAAGAGAACAGCTTGGGTAGCCTGGATGCTTGTGGCCCGCCGACATCAGGTGCGTATACTTCAAATGCGCGGCGCTTCTCCTGTGACGATGTGCCGCCCTGGCTTAGCCGGAAAGCCAGATGGTAAACGCCAGCAGCCAGCCTGCCGAGCCTGATGTTTTCAGAGCAGAGGTTTTCTATATCCAAAGTGATCGGCTTGATTTCTCTCTTCAGTTTGACCGCTTTCCACTTTCCCATCGGTTCGAGGAAGGCGTTCTCCAAGCGATACGAAAGGCGCAGTTCTGATTTTGCCTCTCCGAGGCGCGAAAATATCTCAATGTAGAATAGGCAGTTTTCCTTATCGGAAAAAAAATGGTTCTCCCGGGCGAACCGCAGGGCCTTCTCATACTCGTGCGTTGATTTCGGAATGTCGCCGCAGATCTGCTTGCCGAGGGGAGACTTCAAGTCGAAAACTACCGTTCCCGGTTCTAGAGCCTGACCGAAGTAAATGATCGCTCCGCTCGCGCAGTCGTAGACGGTTTCGCTTTGCCCGGCAGCTTGGTGCTTGTTGACTGGCGGGTTGCTGTATGCCTTGTAGCCGCAGAACAGTACGGCGTCCGCACAATTCAGACCATCTATGAAAAACCTTTTGCGCATTGGCCATTCAGGTTTTTCATAACCCAGCAAATAGAAATATTTCGACGAGGGGTTGGAAAGCGTCAGAGTGTCCCGAGACAAGACAAGATCGACGCACCGTTGGCCCGATTCGATCCGCACATATGGTCCTTTGAGCTTGTCCACGTAGCGACAGTGATAGGGGAACCATGCGAGATGCTCCCGATCCTTCACGCCGCCGGACAACTCCACGTCCAACTGTGTGATGTTCCCGCATTTGCGCGAGGAGAACGTCCAGACTATAGGGGTGTCCATGCCGTTGATGGCGGCGAACGGGATGGAAAGCTTGTCCCATACTGTCCGCCAGTCGAGTGTGTCGCCCGTTGTTATTGTCAGCGGTTTCAGGCGTAGCTCGCCGACGAACGAACCGCGGCTCAGGGCGACGGCGCCTGTGCCAAAATCAGCCGCATGGACGAAACGCTCCTCCGCGTTCACGGACAGGCGAACGCCGGTCATGTCCACTACGAGTTCGAAATCGATGAGATGAGACTTGGCGATTTGCTGGAAGAGGCCATGTCCGATCTCTTGCCTGGCGCGCAAAATACTTTGTACCCATAACGACACCGACATCCCCCTTCCGTCAGAGCAGAGATCGAGAATGGCCCCTTGGCGATGGCGGGTATCATAGAGCCCGTCTATAAAAATATAAATATTTAACAGAGAAGGACTTGCATGCGC
>CAZWRV010000046.1:0-46271 GCA_964636325.1 uncultured Victivallaceae bacterium
GCCGCCGGTCTTTCTTCCGTCTTTGCGTCCATCAACATCCGCCTTCCTGCCGCACACCTTTGCTCCGCGCCAGTTACGGCGTTTCGTCGCTACTAGGGCTGCTGTGTTTGTTTCATGCGCGCGGCGCGCGCATACTATTCCGGTTCACCTTCATCGCCCGTCTTGAGAAAACATATTCGCGGCATATACTCCTTTAGGCTGAAAAATTTACATTTTGATTGCGGAGATTTTGGAATTTGCTTCGCATTCTGAGAGACCGCCGATACCGAGGTATCGAAGGTTCTCGAAGGGTGCGGAGCAAAACCAAAAGGCCGCAACCGCCTTGCGGCGAGCATCATTGGGCCGTATTTTTCCGTTCCTTCCTCGGCCGACATTCATGTCGACCCTCGGACGGAACAAAAAAATCCAATCCCAAATCTGGCTCGTCATAATGTAATTTTTCACGCTAAAGGAGTATAAATTCAGACTTCCTAAGCAAGGAAACAACACATAGGGATGCCTTATGGAAACTGTCGCAGTATATTTTCCTAGCTATCATCCGGATCCGCTGAACGAGCGCTGGTACGGGAAAGGCTGGAGCGAGTGGCGGCTGATGGAGCAGGCTCGTCCGCTCTTCCCCGGCCATCAGCAGCCGAAGCCGTGCACGTGGGGCTCCTTCGACGAATCGGATCCCGCCTGGATGGAGAGGCAGATCGACCTGGCCGCCGATCATGGTGTCACCAGCTTCCTATTCGACTGGTACTGGTACAGCGGCCAGAAGTTCATGCATCGTGCCCTTGAGGAGGGCTTCCTGAAGTCGCGGAACCGGAACCGCCTCAAGTTCTTCGTCATGTGGGCCAACCATACCTGGGGCGTTATGCCCGCGTGCAGGGAGATATTCCGCGGGCACATCGGCGCCGACGGAAAAACGCTGAAGGACGGCCAGGCGCTCACATACGACAAGCCGCTGCTGGAGATCAAACACACCCAGGCCGACCTGGTCACGGTCACGGAATATTGCGCCGAACACTACTTCCACGAGCCGAACTACCACATGATCGACGGCAAGCCGATCTTCTCGTTCTGGCGCTGGGAGGAGCTGGAGACGCAGCTCGGAGGCGTGGACGCTGTAGCCGCAGGCTTCGAGGCGATGCGCGCTGTCGCGCGCCGCCAAGGATTCCCGGGGCTGCACATCACGGTGAACATCGCGAACTACGAGAACGATCAGACGCTGCACTGCTGGTGGCCGCAGCTCGTCGAACGGATCAGGAAGGCCGGCGGCGACTCGGTCTACGGCTACAACGTCGCCCGCACCTACGGATTCAAATCCCTGACCGACGCCAGCCCGCTCGTGCCCTATGAGGACGTGCTGAAGAGCCACGAGGAGCTCTTCAGGCTCTGCGAAAACTGCGGACTCCCCTTCCATCCGGTGGCGACCGTCGGCTGCGACAATTCGCCGCGCTGGCACCGTGGCGCAACGCTCCCCGTCGACTTCAGGAACCTCCACTACGAGCCGGTCGTGGTCGGGAACACCCCCGAACTCTTCGGCGAGTGCGTCCGCCTGTGCCTGGAAAGCATCCGCCGCTGCGGCGGGGGAGATCGGATGCTCTTCATAAACGCCTGGAACGAATGGACCGAAGGCTGCCATCTCCTGCCGGACACCTGGTACGGCAACGGCTATCTCGAAGCGCTGGCGGAAAAGCTGAATGCTCGATGAATGCAAGGAGACAAACCTCAGCTCGTTGATAAAGATGTCCGCGCATCCAGCACATAAAAGCGTTAGGATACTTTCTCAAAAAGTTCTAGCGCAAAAGCGTGCATGTGTCTATGGAATTCATTGAATTTTGGGTTGCGGGCGAAGCCCGCCTTAGAAAACTCCGCAGTCTTTGTCCTTGGCCTTCGTCTCCTGTCTTTGTATATGCTCGTCAAGATTTATTATCGCGCAATATGCGGAGGGTTTTGCTTGTCAAAACCGCGTTCGGCTCTCGCGAGCGTCGCCCTCCATGGTCTTTCCTGCGTAACAAGCAGATACGAACTTGGAAAGCTTTAGAGCCGAGCTGGGGCTCGGCGCTCCCAGGATGGTCGCCCTCGAACTCAAAGCGCCCCGGGATTTCGTCGGTAAGAAACAATTAACTTGCGCGCGACGCGCGCAAGCTGCTCAATTCAATTCGGGTTTTATCGACGGAGGGCGAAGCCGTGCTGAGCCGCGTTTGAGCTCACGTCTTCGTCGGACTACGACGAGTCAAGCGGCTCAAGCATCCGGAAGACGACAAAGATAGCGACAAAGATAACGAATAAGAGAGGGTTGAAGATTTTGGACAATTATGAGAGCATCTTAAAGCTGCTTGATCCCTTTGAACTCCCCGGCGGCAGGCGCCTGCCTTCGCGGATACTTCCCGGTCCGATGGAAGGGATCATGACCGAGGACTACTGCCGGGCCATGATGGAGTTCGGCCTGGTGCCGGCATGGATAACTCCTTTCATCAGGATATCCCATGGCGTCCCGCGGCACTCCAGTCTCGAGGAAAAGCTCGCGCGTTTCCGCCCGCTTCCCATGATCGCCCAGGTCATGGGCACGTCGGAGAAGCATCTCGCCGCCGCGGCGGGGAGGCTATCGAGGATTGAAGGCGTGGTCGGCATCGAGCTCAACTGCGCATGCCCGAGCCCGACGGTCGTCCGCAGTGGGGCCGGGAGCGCCTGCCTGCTCAGGCCCGACTGGATACGCGATACGCTGTCAGCCATGCGCGAGGCCTCCGCCCCGGCCGGGATCGGAGTGAAGGTCCGCAGCGGCTTCGAAGATCCCGGCGAGATGCCGCGCATACTCGAGGCCGTGAAAACCGCTGCTCCGGACTGGTTCACATTCCACTACAGGACTGCGAAGGAGATGTATGACAGTACCCCGGACAGGCTTGAGCGCTTCAAGGCGGCGCGGAAGCTCCTGCCGGAAATCTTCATGTTCGCCAGCGGCGACATGTTCGGCTGCCGCGAAACGCTTGAAAGCGTCCTGGTAACTGGAGCCGACGGCATCACTCCCGCCCGCGGTCTCATGCGCAATCCATGGCTGATCAAGGACTTGGAGGCCGCATGCCGCGGAGAAAATCCGCCAAGCAGAGCCCCCCTGCCCTTTCTCCTGAGGCTAATCGAACTGGCAGAAGCAAAGCCCGCCTGGCACGACGGACTGATCCTTGAAGTTGCCCGGAATGCGTGGGGTGTGGATTCCGAACAGTTCAGATCCCTTGCGAAAGCCCAAAGTCCGTCCGAGATGCGACGGGCGCTCCTTTGAAATTCGAACATTTTTGCCTATTGTCTTAGTCGCGGCACTCCATTTTAAGTTTCATCCCGCCGAAAGCGGCGATGTCAAAACTTATTGCGCATGTCCGCCTTGATTCCCCGAGCATGCAGGATTATTTTTGAGCAAAATGCAGGAGTCGGCAATTCTCAGTGTTCAGGTGTCAGTGTTCAGGTGTCTGCAGTATGATATACTCCTTTAGCGTGAAAATTTACATTTTGACGAGCAAGATTTGGGATTGGATTTTTTCGTTCCGACCGAGTGGCGACATGAATGTCGTCCGAGGAAGGAACGGAAAAATACGGCCCAAAGATGCTCGCCGCAAGGCGGTTGCGGTCTTTCGGTTTTGCTCCGCACCCTTCGAGAACCTTCGATACCACGGTATCGGCGGTCTCTCAGAATGCGAAGCAAATTCCAAAATCTCCGCAATCAAAATGTAACTTTATCAGCCTAAAGGATTATAAAAACCTGCTCTCTCTTCTGCCGTCTGCTAATCTTCCTGACACCTGACACCCGACACCTGAAATACAAAACTCATTTTAAGATCACATCAGGATTTCAATATAGGAAGGACACGGATTTATGACCGAGGAAAAGACAGAGCTGCCCCAGGGGGAATCCGAACGGTTCCAGCACTGGGAGGGTGTAATACGGAGCCACGAGGCCGACTTCTGGAAGGTCGGCGAGGCGCTCATCAACATCAGGGTCAACGAGCTGTGGCGGGAGGAGCACAGCGGCAAGCCTTATACCTCGTGGGAGGACTACGTTGAGAAGGCCTGGGGCTACGTCAGCAGGGCGAAGCGCCTCATGGAGGCCGCGAAGCTCCACAGCAAGCTCTCGGAGGCGGGAATGAGCGATGACGAGTTCCGCCGCATCGCCTCCAACGAGGCGCAGGCGAAAAAGCTCTCAAGAGTCGCCTCCCTTTCCAAGGAGCAGACGAAGAAATTTGTAGAGTCTGTCGCCGAAAAAGGTGAGGACGCCGACTTCGACGACGCAGCAGAGACGCTGAACAAGATCAAGCCGCCGAAAGTGAAGCCGCCTCCGGATAAGCTCCCACCCAAGGAACGGAAGAAGGCAATGCTCGCCGCGCTCGACAGGGCCAAGGCCGCCTTTGAGTCAAGGGTTGAGGCGATCTTCGATGACTACGGCGATCCGGAAGCCGTGGACGACTGGCTCAGGAAGTTCGCGGAGGGCATCATAGCCAAGCTGTCAAAGTGAGCGGGATGCCTGAGTTTCTCACTCCTTGACCACCCGGTTCCGCAGCACGCCGATCTGGTCGATTTCGACCTCCACGATGTCGCCATGCCGCAGGAAGCGCTTCGGGTTCTGCGCCATGCCGACGCCGGACGGGGTGCCGGTCAGGATGACGGTTCCTGGCAAGAGCGTGAGTCCGGCCGAGAGATGCGAAATTATCCTTGGGATGCTGAAGATCATGTCGGACACGGGCTGGTCCTGCATGAGCTTCCCGTTGAGCCGGAGCCTGACGCGCAGATCCTTCGGATCCTTGATGCCCGTGACAAGGCAGGGGCCGAGCGGGCAGAAAGTGTCGAATGATTTTCCCCTGGCCCACTGCGAATCAATTCTCAACTGGACGTCGCGCGCCGAAACATCGTTCGCGCATGTATAGCCGAGAACATATTCCATCGCGTCCATCTCGGAGACATAGCTGGCCGTTTTTCCTATTATCACGGCAAGCTCGGCCTCATAGTCGACTTCGTCGGGATTTTGCCGGGGAAGCAAGATGTCCCTGCCGTGCGCCGTGACGGAATTGGTCGTCTTGACAAACATCAGCGGGTATTTCGGCGGCGCCTTGTCGCACTCCTTGCAGTGGTCTATGTAGTTCGCTCCGATCGCGATGACGTTCGGCGGATCAACGGGGGCCAGGAATTCCCCGACCGATTCCAAAGGAAGAATCTCCCCCGTCCCGCGCATCTCGCCGGACAGGACATCGCCCTTCATCACCTTGACGCTGCCGCCTTCCAGCAGCCCATAGCTGCCCTTGGGATGCTTATCACTTTTAAACCTTACATATTTCATCCACGGCCCTTTCTTTATAATTCCCCTTGGTATGGACGTGCGTATGTATGCGCCGTCGACGATCCGGACATCCAGCCGCCCCGGGTCTCTTACCAAATTAAAGGAGTGTTAAATGTTTCGTGCATTGCCGCAGGCGAAGGATTACTAATCGTCTCGAAATTGCATGGAGGCACCGGCGGGTTCATCCCGGCGGTGAACATGACTGGGGATTCAGCAGGGAATAACCTGCTACCCCGTCATGTTCACCGCCGACGCAAGGTCGGCGGCGTGCACATTACTATGAGACGATTCAGTAATACAATTGCACAGGCATATTTTACATCTGCGTTGCCGCAGATACAAGACCCCAATGTCCTAACTGCGGTTCTTTCACCAAGTGAGATTCGCTAATCGTCTCATAACAGCATCGTCTCATAACAGCATGGACGCCGAGGACCTTGTGCCGGTGGGGATCCAATTCGATTTCAAGACGATTAGTAAAACCGTCGCTGCCGCGTTATACTATTGGGAGCACGATGAAAGCAAACACCGAAAAGATTTTGACCGCCATACTGTTTCTGATCCTGCTCGCCGCTCCGACGCAGTATTCGTTCGACGTGGGCGGAACGCATCTCAGTGTCGCCGATCCGCTGATCTGGCTCGGAGGCATTTTGTTCTTCTTCTCAACTGCAGGACGAGCTCTTTTCGCCAAAGGTTCCGACCAGGCGCTGGGAAGGCGGCTGTACGCAGCGTTGAAGGAGATGCTCCCATTTCCGGAGAACATCCTGTTCGTGGCGCTGATCGCGCTTTCATTGGTCAATGCTGAAAACAAGGGCGCCGCGGCAAAGGAACTCATACAGGTCGTCGAATATGTCGTTGTCGCGTTCGTCCTTTTCTGCAGGGTCAGGCTCGGCGAGACGATTCTGGCCAAGGCCGCAGTTGTTTTCTTGTGCATCGTTTCCTTCGTAGTGTTGATGGCCGCCGTGCAATATTTCGACAGTACGGTCGGCATCATGGGAGTGAAAGGCTCATTCGGCAACCGCAACACATACGGCGGATTCCTCGCGGCGTGCCTGCCGCTTGTCCTCTCGGCCGCCATTCTCTCCGGAAGAATCTGGGTCAAGCTCTGGTGCTGCGCGATCCTTATCCTCGCCGGGATCACGCTTCTGTCGGGCGCCGCGGCCGCCGGGCTGCTCCTTGCCGGAAGCGTGGTGTGCGCCTTTGCCTCCCGGCGCGCCTTCTTCATCTGGGCGGCGATAATCGCCTTCTCCTGTGTTTTCATCCTGCCCAATCTTCCTCGTAAAAACATCGAAGAGATCAATCGTTCCATAAGAATGTTCGACGACGAAGGCCGTCCGGAGCCGCGCTACACCGAATGGCAGGCCTCGGTGCAGATGTGGAGCGAAAAGCCTCTGCTGGGTGTCGGGCTTGGAAACTACCAGTCGCAGATCGGGATGAACTACGGCTTCCTTCCTGTCAAGGAAGGCCCCAAGGAACCTGACCACAACAATCTCTTTCTAGTCTTCGGATCAAGCACCGGCCTGCTCGGACTTCTCGGGCTTTTCACGATGCTTCTCCTCTGGTTCCAGAGGGCGATCCACGGATTCTTTTCTTCAAGGCCGCAGGACGAAAACTCCGGCGGCGCCCTCGTCCGGATTCTTTCGTTAGGGGCGATTGGCGCGATCGTCGGGTTCTGCGCCGCCTCGATATGGACTGCCCTCCTAGTCCGCGGAGTATTCCTGGTGTTCGTGATCATCGTCGCGGCGGCGATAGGCTGCAAAAAAAATCTTCCGAGGCAAAGTTAAAATATCAATCGGACAGGACAAGAGGATTGACAAATAAAATCAAATCTCAAAACATCAAGGGCGTTGGTAATCCGGTTTTTTCCTTGAACATCAAAATGCCATCAATCCTGAAAAAGCTTGCCGGCCCCATTATTGCCGCTGTTTGCCTGTGCCTCTCCGCCTCATGGGCTTGCTCGCAGGACGAGGAGCAGCAGAAGTTCGACGCGGGCAAGCTCTCCCAGGCCTTGCAGAAGCTTGAGGATAAGAAGGTCGCCCGTCCCGATGCCTACGCCTTGTCCTGCGACTGGGATCTTCTGCAGCTCAAGCTGCGCAAGGCGCATTTCCTGCTTGACTGCTACAACCACTCGGAGTCGGTGCTAGAAGCCGTCGACCGGCAGCTTAAGAAGGCGGCGGAACTGCAGGATTCGCTGGAGAAGAAGACCGCTTCGCAGCCGCAGCCCGGCATCGCCGAGGAGGCATATTTCGACGACACCGACGGATCCTGCCAGCCTTTCATACGCTATCTGCCGCCCGGCTACGACAGGAAGAACAAGTATCCGCTTATCGTCTTTCTGCACGGCTATTCACCCTACCTTAACCTGGTGAACTGGGGGCTGGTTCCGGACGCGCTGCCCGGCCTGGCGGAGAAGGCCAACGCCCTCTTCGTCATGCCTTTCGCCAGGGGCAACACCGACTTCCAGGCGATCGGCGAACAGGACGTGCTGAACGTAATCGATCAAATGGAAAAGCGCTACAGCATAGATGAAGACAGGATCATTCTTTCCGGCATGTCGATGGGCGGAATGGGGGGGTGGACGATCGGCTCGCACTATCCGCAAATGTTCGCCGGACTCCTGATAATTTCCGGCAGGGGCGACTTCTACTTCTGGCATAAGCTTGACCGAGGCGCCCTCCCCTCTTGGCAGCAGTATCTTGTCGACAAGGAATTTGCGGCCTCGCATCTGCCGAATCTGTCCCGGCTGCCAATTCTAGTCTTCCACGGAAGCGAAGACTCCTTAATTCCGGTCGAGGAGGCACGCCGCATGAAGGAGCTTTTAGGAAACAAGAATCCAGAGTTCAAGTACCATGAGTTCGAAGGCGGAGACCACTGGATCGACGACAAGGTCTTTGAAAGCAAGGAAATCGCGGAATGGATTGGATGTATCCGCCGAAAAAATCCTGAAAGCTTCGAATATGTCGCTTACCACCCGGCATATTCCAAGGCCTGGTGGCTCCGTATCGGCGGATTCGCAGAAAACTGCAGGCCGGCGAAAGTCCAGGTCGAAGCCAAGGACAAGGAAATCCTGATCCGTGCCTCGGACGCCAAGGAGATAATCGCAGACCGCGCGAAAATGCCTGAGAGAATACGTAGACTCCCGATTGTTAAAGACGGCGATTTCGTCCTAAAAGAGGCGGACGCCCATATGGCCGCCAAGACAGCTTTCCATTTCGGACCGGTGAAGGACGCCTTTCTCGAACCTTTCCTTTTTGTCGACTCGGGTGCGGGCGACGCTGAGATGAAGCATAGGGAAATCGAATGGTTCAGATTTGCGCAAAGCGTCCCGAGGATTACGAAGGAGAAGGATCTGACCGAATCCGACAAGGCCTCATTCAACCTATTCCTCTTCGGCGAACCGGAGACTAGCCCGATGATACAGGAGGCACTCAAGCGAACCCCCATAAAGATCGAGAAGGAAGAAATCAAGATCGCGGACAAAAGCTTTCCGCGGGAAAGGAACGGCGTCATAATCCGGCACCGGAGCCCATGGAATCCAGCGAAAAGCGTCGTAGTCCAGTGCGGAATACCATGGGGAAGTGAATGCCCGGAAAACCACATCTACGACTTCCTCCCGGGCTACATAGTCTATACCGCCGAGACCGATCCGCTGGATCCATTCCGAGGCAACAAGGCCCTGACGGCGGGCTTTTTCGACAAAAACGGTAACTTATTGCCGTAAATTTGCCTTCCCAAGGCACTATTTCCGCCCTTCTTTCGCTATATTATATACGAACTTTTAAATTCAAACGAAGAGCAGAGATGTATAAGTTCATAACCTCTATCTTTTTCCTATTCTGCCTTCAGGCGGGGAGCATATTCGCGGCCGTACCCGCGGACTTCTCTGGCTTTTCCGAGGCCGGTTCTACCGACGGGAAATACGGGGAGTTCAGGTTCAAGGTGAACTGGAATCCCGACGACGGTTTTGCGTTCATCCTGGCCGACAAGGGGAGGAAGCGCCAGTGCCGCATTGATCTCCATGAAGAAGAAGTAGCCTTCCTCGGCGAAAAGATACGGAAAGGGCCGAGAACCCTCGTGAACCATGCGGACAGGCTGCCCCGGGATGTGAAAGACGGAATATTCTGCCACATCAAGCTGGACCGCCATTTCTGGGGCGTGTTCCTTGACGACAAGGAGATATTCCGCTTCCATCCTCCGTTCACGGCCGATTCGCTGTGGCTTGAGCAGGCCCAGGCATGCGTCTCCGGAAAAATCCGCTTCCAGAAGACTGCGCCGCTTAACTTCCAGGACGACTTCCTCATTCCGGAGAAGGATCTCAACCAGCTCGACAGCTGGGAAATGCTCAAGGGCGAATGGGCGGTGCACACCGCCATGGAAGACGCGGTCGAGCAGAAGACCACGGAGAGGCTGAAGGACGCCCCCCTGCAGATGGAGAGGAGCTCGAACTTCTACAGCCTCAAAGGTTCGGGCAAGGACGGCCTGATCGTAGCCGGATACCCTTTCAACGACAACTACATGGTGCAGGCGGCCATGCAGGTCAAGAAAGGGGAATGCGGCCTGGCATTCTATGTCCAGGACGAGGAGAACTACCACTCCTTCACGGTCATGTTCTGCGGCAAGAATGAGGCATATGCGCTTCTCAAGAGGCACCGTTCCGGCGGAAAACCCGAAATTCTTAAGGCTGTCTCCCTGAGTCTTCTTGAAGGTAATTGGATCATGTTGAAGGTCGAAATCATGGACGAGCATATTTCGGCTTTCATCGACAGGATCAAGGTGATGGAGCTGGACGAATCCCTTCCGCCGGGCGGACAATTCGGGCTTTATGTGGACAGCCCGCAGAGCGTCCTCTTCGACGATGTCTCCGCCGAGAGCCTGCCGTTCCTGAAGCTGGACGATCCGGAGGGCGTGAAGCTCAACACGCACTTCGCCCGCGGGGAAGTCTTCCGCAGGCCGGGCATTTTCGGATGGCTGTCCGCGGGAGGGATCGGCAAGCACCTGTTCCCGGGCGCGGCCACGGAGGACCGATGGCTCATCATCGGCAGCCCCGAGGACAAGGTCGCCGTCTTTGAAATCTCGTTCAAGCCGGAATCCGCCGACGCCGCGGCAGGCCTGATTCTCGGATGGAGGAACGGCAAGGAGCCACATTGCCGGTTCATCTTCGAGCAGCGCGCCTCGGAGAGGCGGCTCCGCCTGGAAAAGCTTAAGAAGGACGGGGCGCCGCCGATTCTCCTCGAAACTGCGGATATTTCGGACTGCGGCAGTGGAAAAGAATTCGTTCTGAAGGCCGAACTTTCTCCAGACGGACTCGTGAAGCTCTACTGCGGCGGACGGCTCGTCATGCTTCACAAGGAAGCGTCCGTTCTTGTCGGCGCAGCTGGCATCTTCGTCGGAAGCGGCTCCAGGATTTCTTTGAACAAGATCGTCTGCCACTTCAAGCCCGAGGACGTCTTCAGGGACAAGCTTGAAAAGAACCAGATTTTCTCCAACGATCCTTTCATGCGGCACTGGGCAAGCCCGGCCGGCGAATGGGTCAGGGATGACAGCCTCCAGGGATCATGGCACAAGGGCAGCTTCTTCAAGCCATTCTCGCTTACGGTTCCGGCAGTGGCAGGATCCGAAGTCCACCTCGGCGCCACCGACGACAACGCATCCGGCGACCTGGCCGTCGGGATGGACGGCTTCTGCCTCGAAGTGTCCGACTCCCGTTCCGGGAAATCACTCCTGAAGCGGCCGCTCTCCTCGATGTTCAGGGACAACCCCACTCCCGACATCCTCACATTTTATGAAATTCTGGACGACAAGCTTTGGGGCAGGCTCGGCGGCAAGAAGCTCGTCCTGAACCCTCCGGCCCAGGCCCAGTACTGGAACCCCGAAGTCTACAGGCTCTCATCGGACGGGGACTGGCTGTGGGGCGAATCAGGCGGAGGCCTCATGTTCAAGCTGAAGCTGCCCAGGCCGCTCTCGGGCAAGAGGATATTCATCAAGGGCTTCTCGGACAAGCAGGTGTGGCTGATGCATGCCACGCGGGACAACGTCCTGGACTTCCTCTTCACGGAATCCCTGCACGAGTGGACCGTTAACGGCGGGCTCTGGCAGGTCATAAACCGATTCCAATGCGACCCGAGATGGTCCCACATGAACGGACAGTCCAACGACGATCTCGCGTCGCTGTGGTCAAAGTATCTGATAGAAGGTGACTTCTGCATCGAAATGTACGCCGGGACACGCCACGGGGACTGGTATTACCGCGTCGGCGACCTCAACCTCACCGTCATGAACAGGAACCTTCTGCCGTCAAGCGGATATTCCTTCGTCTGCACCGGATGGGATCCGGACTTCAGCCAGACCAAGTCCAAGCTCATACGCGACGGGAAGACTGTGTCGGTCAGCGACAAATACCTTTCGCCGCGGCTGCGCGACGGCAACGTCCGCAAACATACCGACCCGCTGATCGCCGCAGGCCGCGACGTCCACGGCGCATGGTACTACATCAAGGCAAGGCGCACAGGCAGGCTTGTCGAATATTCCTTCGACAACGAGAAGATATTCTCTTACGAGGACAAGGAGCCCATCTCCTGCGGCGGATTCGGCATCTGGACATTCCTGAACTCCATGATGGTCGCCAGGCTCAAGGTCGCCGCGGAAAAAATCAGGCCGAAGGAATTCGCATTCCAGGAAGTGGATCCGGAAAAGGTCCCGGACATACCTCCCGCGGAAGCCGCAAAGCCGCCGGAGACGCCTGTTCTCCTCCTGAACGGCCTGCCCGCCGACCTGATGACCCCCGAGACATGGCGGCTTGCCGACGCTGCCGGGGCCCCCGAGCTCGCATTTTCAGACCGCAGCTTCACAGTCAGGAACATCCTCGGAGGCGGCAGGTTCGCAGTCCAGCCTGTCGACCTCGTATACCCCGAAAACGGCATTGCCGGATGGACATGCGAAATCAAGCGCACTGCAGACGCAAGATTCAACTTCCATTTCGAACTCGGCAAAGTCAATCAAAAAGGCGACTACACCATACTCCAGCGCTACTTCCACCGCATCTCCGGCTCCGACTACTCCAAGGGTTTGTTCCAGATGGCAGGCGACGTGGGGAAACTGAGCCCGGCGGCTCTCCAGTCCTTCGGTTCCGGCGGCAACTGGACAAGGATATGGCTGCCGGTCCCCTACATCATGCACAAGTTCCCGGACACTAAGGAGCTGGTCTGGAAAGCGGTCGGCTTCGGCAACCTGCACCCCAGCGAGCTCCTCGAGGGATTCGGAGGCAACGGGCCGGGCGAGGCATACGCCGTCAGAAACTTCGCCCCCGTCTTCGCACAGGTTCCCACAGTGGAACTAAAAGGCTCCGCGCAGCCAAACGCCTCCTATGAGCTCGCATTCGGGACAGTCAATCTCTCAACCGACAGCCTGGAAAAGTTGAACCTGGCGCTCAAGGGAGCGGAAGCCTGCCCCGGCCTCACCGCCGGAACAATATCCGCGGCAGGAAAGGGCGGCCGCTCCGAGCTCTTCCTGGCTATGCCTGACGAGAAGAACTCCTGGAGCTGCCGCTGGGACGACGGCAAGCCGCACTCCATAATCGTATCTTCCAGCCTCGGATACCGCCATGTCAACGGCGGAAGGCTGTCGGTAAAGATACAGGACGTAGAGCTGCCGCTTGAGGAGTTGAGCCCCAACACATTCAGAGTCTCCATGCTGGACAGGTTGGACGAAGACTTCAGGAAGCTCATCCAGGGCGACACCATAAAGGTCGAAATCATTGAGACAGACCTCAAGCCTCCGCCGCCTGGCGACGCCGCAAAGCTCGAACTGCACGACAGCGACAGGGACAGGACGTTCACCCTCTCATGGAAGGACTGTCCCGCCCCCGCAGCCCCCATCTTGGCGAACCTAGAGGGCGTCACCCCCTTCTTCCAGTCCTTCGAAAGCCCGAACCTCAGGAACAAGGTCTCCGTCGAACCCGAAAGGATGAAGTTCGAATGGGACAAGGAGAGGACCGGATTCTGCCTCGCAGTTTCCAACATAATCGCGTTCCAGCGCCTGAGGGCGGAATTCAGCGCGGGCATGTCGGTCGCCCAGTATCCGCTGCTGCAGTTCCTCTATAAAACAGACCCGATGGGCCAGATCAGCTGCAACCTCCAGCACAACGCCATCGTCCAGCTCTGCGAACCCCACATGGACAACGCACGGAAAGTGCGCTTCTCCCAGGAAATTGAAAAGGACATGAAATGGCATGCATGGCTCGGCTTTGCGACGGACGCCTTCGATAAAAACACTTTTTCGCCCTCCGTCTTCAAACCCCCGAAGGTGACCTTCGGCTCATTCCAGAAGGAGGACCAGACCGGAAGAAACAGTGAGCTCTCCCTCGACGACGTCGTCTTCGGACCGGCCGTCAGAATCCCGGAGCAGCTCGCCCTGACTCCGCACTACTTCACAAGGGTCGGAGAGCCCAAGGTATTCATCGCGCTCGTCTCCGGAGACAGGCCGTATTTCGCCCTCGCAGGCGAGGAGACGAAGAAAATCCGATGGAAGGAGATACCCAACAGGCAGAAATACATCCCTGCGCTCGACGGCCTCGCCGAAGGCGTCCACCAAATCCTGCTCAAGGCCGCGGACGGAAGCGGAAGGGAATCCGATGTCACCTCAATACCGTTCTTCTTAGACAAGACCCCCGAAACTGCGAACTTCGCTTTCAAGCCTTCCGACGACATATTCTACAACGGCTCGGCCCTTCAGGTCGAATGGCTTAATCCCGGCGCGGGCTCGCCCTTGAATTATGAGAGCGTGGAGGCCGCGTTCAACGGCCAGAAGGTCGCCGTCGACAGGCAATACAGCCGGCTGGAGCACCGGCAGGACGCGGACGTCGCGGAAATCAACTGGTCGTTTTCGCTCAGCCCGCAGATCGACAAGATGAAGGACGGCGAAAGCGCCGATCTTATCCTTTCAGGCCTGGAGGACGGCGCCGGCAACAAGACGCCCGACATTAAAATCCCGATCAAGATCAACTACTCCGAAGACAAGCTGCCGCCCACATTCCTCGCCCCGTCCCTCACCAAGAACATCTACTCCAGGATTGACCCCCTGTATACCGCCCCGGATCGGATACCTTTCGGCCTCCACAACATCAGCGCCGCTATCGCCACGGATGAAAATTCCAAGTTCTTCAGGTTCGCCGGAGGCAACGGCGACGGCTACTGCAATTTCCCCTTGAACGCCGCCGCCCAGATCGACAGCAGCCTTTACCTGGCGATGAGGCTGCGCTTTCCAAAAGCGGACGTTCCCGCAAACGCGCATCTCCTCCTCGACATCAGATATTCCGAGGGCAGAATCGCGTATGTCAACCTCATGGACGGCAAGATTTCCGACAGCAGCGGCAGCATCGACAAGACCCTCGACCTGAAGAACGCCGGATGGCAGAATTCCGTCGTCGACTTCAAGGACGTGTTCATCAAAAGGTTCGGAGAGAACGAATACAAGCCGAAGATCAGGGTCGAGACCATCTACATGCATACAAGATCCTTGAATCCGGCAAACCTTTTCGACATGAGCTGTGCGACCGTCTTCGACGACTTCAAGCCGGACGACAAAATCACGATCAACTCCCACGACCGCAGCGGTATCGACTCCCTGGACTGGAACCTCATTGACGCGGACGGAAAGAGCGTGAAGACCGGGAAATGCCCGTCCAGGGAGTTCTCCTTCGCCCAGCTCGACGCGCCTTCCCCCCTCCTCTGGCTTGAATTTACGCTCAGCGACAAGGCGGGCAACAAAACCCTGCCGATGATATTCCCAATCACAATCTACAAGAAGATGGACATAAAATGATCGCAAAAGTCAAGCTGCCCAAGGCCGACGCCAACATGGACGAGGGAACCGTCGGCAAATGGTTAGTCTCCGAAGGAAGCACTGTCTCCAAGGGCGATCCTATCGTCGAAATCATCACCGACAAGACCGTCTTCGAATTCGAATCGCCGAAGTCCGGAACCCTCAGGAAGATCGTCGCCCCGGAGCGTAGCGTCGTCCCTCCGGGATACGTCCTCGCATTAATCGGCGACGCCGACGAAAAGCTCCCCGACGTGCAGGAATACAACCGTTCCCTGCTGGAATCCCATCTCAAGGAGAAGGCGCTCACGGGCGGAAAGGAAGGCGCTGAGAAGGCGGCCATGCCACCGCCGTCGGCAGGCGCCGAAAAAGGAAAGGTCCGCGCCACACCGTCCGCCAGACGCCTGGCAGCAGAACACAAGATAGACCTCTCGGAAGTCAAGGCCATCTTCCAGGTCGAAGTCGTCAACGAAAAATTAGTCCAGCAGTTTCTGGAAAAGAGAAAATAAGGTTACTGTGCGCGGTGATTATTATACTTCTAGTCTGATTAATTTACATTTTGATTGCGGAGATTTTGGAATTTGCTTCGCATTATCTTGCCCGTCAAAATGTAAATTTTCACGCTAAAGGAGTATAACCGCCGTCGTTCCATTCATACAACCACCTCTAATCAAGGAACTTATATGAAAGACCGTGTCGCCATAGTGACTGGAGCTTCACGCGGCATCGGCCGCGCCATCGCGCTCGAACTTGGCCGCGCCGGCGCGAAGGTCGCAGTCTGCTACAACAGCAACGAGGCCATGGCCGCAAAGGTCGCGGATGAAATCGTCCGCGGCGGCGGAACCGCGAAGATTTTCAAGGCCGATGTCGCCAAGGAAACAGAAGTCAGCGCCCTCTTCAAATCCATCAAGGAGGCCTTCGGCCCGGTCCAGATACTCGTGAACAACGCAGGCATCATAAGGCAGTGCCCCATCCCGCTGCTCTCCGAGGAGGAATGGGACGAGGTGATGGACGTGAACCTGAAGGGCGCATTCACCTGCACACGCCTCGCGGCGCGCGACATGATGCGCGCCAAATGGGGAAGGATCATCATCATTTCCTCCGACGCCGGCCGCCTCGGCGAGGCCATGGGCTCGCACTACGCCGCGTCAAAGGCCGGCACCCTCGGATTTGCGAAATCCGCGGCCCGAGAACTCGCACCCTACAACATCACCGTCAACGCGGTCACCCCGGGCTATATCGAGACCGACATGACCGCCGGAACCGACGAGGCCATCCGCAGCAAGCAGCTCGAATCCATACCCGCAAAAAAGATGGGGACCCCCGAGGACGTCGCATGGCTCGTAGCGTTCTTGGCGGGCGAAACAGGCCGCTACATCACCGGCCAGACAATCTCCGTAGACGGCGGCCTGTTCATGTGAAGTTCAGATTTACTCGTCCACAGGCAGAAGCGGCGATAATTATAGAAGATGCCCTTTAAGCTCTTCAAAGATGCGCGCCGGAAATCTGAAATTATGTGCAATTTTAACCGATGGGAAAATAGCTGTATGCGCTGCCTCCTCATAGCCCTTTTCGCGAGCTTCATAATCTTGATTTTCAACCGGATACAGGCCGAGGAAGCAGAAACTCCGCAGGTCGCCGAGGAACCGGCGAAGCAGCCGGCCTTGGCTGACATGATCAGGGACGGCAGCAGCGCATTCACAGGGTTCGGCCCCATGGCGGTCGTCGGAGATTCATTCGAGACCAAGCTGCCCGCGCCTTACGCATGGCAGGAGGCCGACGGCAGGAGAACGTTCAAGCTGCCCAGCTATACCGTCGAGTTATGGCAGACTGCCGCCGACTGGGCCGCGGTGCGCAAGCTGATGCCGGCGGCCGGCGAAAAGGATCAGGCAACCGCGAGGAAGCTCTTCTGGAACGGCGTCTCCGCATGGCGCGCCGACTTCACGCTCGCCAAGCCGCCTCCCGGCGGCGGCATGCGCCAGCGTTTCCTGGTCGCCCCCGCCGGCAAGGGATTCCTCGTGCTCGCTTTCAAGGGCGATCCCGCGAAATTCGCGGAGGAACGCCCTTTGATGGAACAAATTGCGCTGGGCTTCCAGTTCACGGTCAACGGACTGATCGGCGAATATTTTCAAGGTGTCGAAATCAACCCCGCGCAGCTGCAGCGAATCCAGGTCGATCCGACAATAAACTTCCTATGGGATGGGGGAGGCCCGGATAACGGTGTCGGCCCCGACACCTTTGCGGCCCGCTGGACCGGACGCCTGCGGGCGCCGGCCACCACAACCTATGCGTTCACAACCAACACCGACGACGGAATCCGCCTCTGGATAGGCGACAAGCCTGTGATCGACAATTGGACAGACCACGCCCCCATGGAAGACAAGGGCGTCGCAGATCTAGAGGAAGGCAAGGAGTATCCCATCCGCCTGGAATGGTATGAGAACATGGGCGGCGCGGTCGTGCAACTCTTCTGGGAGACATCTGAGATATCGCGAGAAATCATCCCGGCCTCCGCATTCCTCTCACGGCCCGAACCGGGATTCCGCGAAGTGCCGAAACCGCCGCAACAGCAGTCCACGACTGCAAGCCCGCCGGGAATGCCTCCACTGCTGCGCGCACAGCTCCCCGGCAGCTGCCGCATGACCCAGAAGAAAGGAATCGAATGGAGCGGTAAACCGCCTAAGCAGTCGATGACAATCGGCTCCGGCGCATCCGCGATACAGGCGACCTTCCAGCGCGACCGCGCCAGCTTCGAAGAGATCCGCAGCCTCCTGCCCGACGCGCCCGGGGATGAAATCGAAATCGGCCCGATACTCCTCAAGGAAATGCCCGCCTGGCGCGCAGACTGCAGGCTCGCAAGCGGCCGATTCATGCGCGTCTACCTCTTCCCGTTGAAACAGGGAGCCGCCGCAAGCCTCCGCCTTGAGGCGGCCACCTCGGACTGGAGCGGAAGCCAGAAGGATACAATCTTCGAAATCCTCGACAGCCTCGCCTTCTCTCAGGAAGCGGAAGAGTTCGACGACAACGGCGCGACGAAGGAGGCCGACCCGCTGTTCTGAATTCAGATTTCCTGACAATCCCCGAATATTGTGAATACCACTGGAATTTCTCACGAGCCGAATCGGAGTTGTGCGCCGGAAATCTGAAACTGAAATCCCTCCTTGAAGTCGGTATTTCACGACAGATTATTTCCCGGCTAATCAGGAAGACTTGGCTTATATGTCCTGCAATTTACCATGAGCTTTCGCAGAGCATTAAAGGCCTCATGCCACATACGCTCCGACAGCCTGTCGCTGAATGTGACTTCGAAATATTGAAAAGGCATATCTTCTTTCTCAATTCCGATAAACCTCGCGGCGGGGCCCGATCTTGACTACGCACACCAGCAGTATTTCATCCTGTATTTCGTAGAGGATGCGGCACACCCCGCATCGCAGGCGATATTTCTCCGAGCCGGAGAGTTTAATGGACTGGGGTGGCCGGGGGTCTTCGGCCAGATCGGATATGGCTGCCACAATCCTCTGGACATCCTTTTTCGGGATGGGCTCCAAGTCCTTGCTGACGGACTTCCGAAAATGGATCTCATATCTTGCCATTGCGCCTGAGCTCCTTTACGAATTTTTCAAACGTAATGGTCGGCTCATTCTTCCGCGTTTCGAAGGCGTCCAGATCTTCCGAGTCTTCCAGAAGACCATCTCGGACGGCTTCGTTGAGCAAGTCCGACATGGAGCGGGATGTCTCGATGGATTTCAGCCGTAGCGCCTTATGCAGCTCCGGTTCCAGGTATATGGTCGCCCTTTTTGTCAGTGCCGTCATCTGTCCCTACTTTATTGCTATAGCAGCATAACGGCATAACGCTGTAATACCAAGACGTTATATTTCATCTCAGCACGTGTCAGAGCAATTCAGCGGATGTCGTCACGGGAGGATTGTGACCAGGCCGTCGTCCCAGTCGTAATAAGCGCCGGCCACGATCAAGCCGCCCTCCTTGACCTTTTTCTCAAGAACCGGCTGTGAGGTCTTCACTTTCAAGACCATGGAGGAGATATTCGCCTTGATGGCGTTCTCGAGGGGATCGCCGGGCAGGCTTTTGCCCTTGTCGACCGACGGCTGGAGGATCTTAATGATGCTCTCGACATGCCCGTGCGCCTCTCCGCCTTTCAGGGCGGCTTCGACCGCACCGCATTTCTCATGTCCGAGAACCATGATGTATTTTACGTCCAAATGCTCCACGGCATATTCTAGACTCCCCATGGCAGCGTCGTCTATGACATTGCCGGCCAGGCGGACGACAAAAAGGTCGCCCAGCCCCTGGTCAAAGATAATTTCGAGCGGAACCCTGGAATCGGAGCACGACACGATCGCCGCGAAAGGACGCTGGCCCTTGGCGACTTCCGCGCGGTGCTCGCGCGACTGGTTCGGATAGACCCGCTTCTCAGACGCATACCTTTTGTTGCCTTCAAGCAGCCTCTGCTCAGGCGTCTGCCCGGCGGACGCCATGTTTTCCGGCGCAATCTGGCTGCATCCGGAAAGACATAAAAATGTCAAGCAGATCAAAAGAGCAACAGTCCTGTCCATTGATAACCTCCTTTATTGCTAGAAGGCAATTTCAAATATTCCGGCCCGCAAATATTTGATATCGGGAATTTAGATGCAATTGTGAACATTAAGCGTTGGGGATGAAATGTCAACACGTGTCGCAGTAACAGGAATGGGCGTGGTCACACCGCCGGGGAATGACATCGCCACCTTCTGGTCGGCGCTTTGCGCGGGCAAGGACTGCCTGGGGCCGATAACTGTCTGCGACCTCTCTGGATTTCCCGTTCCGGTAGGAGGAGAGGTCAACGATATCCAGCTCCCGCCGGAATCGCTCGGGAAAATCTCCCCTGACGACCGCAGCCAGATGATGGTGGTCGCCGCAGCCAAACAGGCGATAGAGCAGGCGGCGCTCCCGGAATCTGCGAAAACCGCAGTTGTGCTCTCGACCAATTTCGCCGCCGCCGGAACCCTGGACAAGGATCTCGGCCTCGTCACCCCTTGGACAAACGGCGATCTGGGATTCGAGGCCGCGACCGACCTCGTGGCGGAAATCTGGAACCTCTCCGGACCGAGAATGACGCTCTCGCTCTCCTGTTCCTCCGGTGCGGCCGCGATCGGCTACGGCGCCGATCTCATCCGCAGCGGCCGCGCCGACTATGTGATCGCCGGCGGTTATGACGCCATCAGCCGCTTCGCATGGGCAGGCCTCAGCCTCCTCAGGACGATGACCGAGGACAAGGTCCGTCCGTTCGACAAGAACCGCTCCGGAACCCTCTTCTCCGAGGGCGCAGGCATCGTCGTACTCGAATCCTTCGAATCGGCGAAGCTGCGGAATTCGCAGATCCTCGCCGAACTTGCCGGCTTCGGATTCAACAACAACGCATACCACATGACCGCCCCTCCCTCGGAAGGCCAGGGAATCGCCGAGGCGATGGAGATGGCCCTCAAGGAATTCGGGATCAGCCCTGACGAGATAGACCACGTCAACACACACGGCACCGCGACACAGCTCAACGACCAGACGGAGACCGCCGCCATTAAAAAGGTCTTGGGCAAGCACGCCAGCGAAGTACCCATAACAAGCATCAAGTCCATGACGGGCCACCTCATGGGCGCCGCAGGAAGCGTCGAGGCAATCGCATCAATCCTCAGCATCATCAACGGAAAGATTCCGCCGACGATAAACTTGACTGAGCACGATCCGGAATGCGACCTGCCGATCCCGACCGGCGGACCTCTGAGCGCAAACATCAGGACAGTCATTAGCAACTCGTCAGGAATCGGAGGCAACAACGTTTCGCTTGTTTTCCGTAAAGTCTAGTCATGCTTTCTGCCAATAGCGTCAGCAAAGTCAATCAGGTTATTAATGTCAAATAGCAAAACGAGCTCATGAAACGTGTCGTTATTACAGGCTCGGGCCCGGTGTCCGCCATCGGCATCGGCCACGAATGCTTCACCGAAGGCCTTCTTGAGGGCGCCAGCGGCATCATGGAGATATCCGCGTTCGAACACGGCAGATACGGAGCACATCTCGCAGCGACAGTCGAGGATTTCGACGTCAATGAATTCCTCCCCGCCCCCAAGAACTACCTCGACAGGAACACCGCGCTCTCGTTCGGCGCGTTCAGCCTGGCCCTGAAATCCAGCGGGCTCGACCTCTCCAGGCTCGACAAATCCGGCATCGCCCTGATCTGGGGAACCGCATTCGGCGGCACCGAAACGATGAACCTATTTTATTCTGACATACAGAAGAAAGGCCCGCGCTTCGGAAAGCCCATCCTATTCCCGCACACATACTCGAACACCGCGATCAGCTTCCTCAGCATAGACTACAAGCTGAACGGTCCGCACATGAACTTTTCTTCGGGATACTGCGCGTCAGGCCAGGCCCTGGCATACGGATACGACATGGTTGCATCCGGCCGGATACCGGCTGCGTTCGTCGGAGGTGCCGAATCCTTCAGCGAAACCCTTTTCCGCTTCCTCCTGTCAAAAAACATCCTTTCACCTTCCGCTGGGCCGGACGCGTGCAGCCCCTTCGGCAAAACCGCGGGCGGAACTGTCGCCGGCGAAGGCGCGGGAATGCTGGTCCTGGAGGAACTCGAATCGGCGCAGAAACGTGGCGCGCCCATCTTCGCCGAACTTTCCGGAGTCGGGCTGGCAGGCAGCCCTGGCGGGCTCGATTCCGATGCGGTCGAGCAGGCCATGCAGGCCGCCTTGTCCAATTCAGGCATTACGCCGTCGGATGTAGACTGCGTGATCGCAAGCGCAAACGGCATCCCGCAGATAGACAGAGCAGAAGCCGCAGCGATATCCGGCATCTTCGGGCCTGGCAAGCTAGCCACTTCCGTCAAGCCGCTGCTCGGCGAGACCTTCGGCGCCGCAGGGATTCTTCAGGCCCATGCGGCAATCAGCATGCTCGAAAAGCAGTTCGTCCCTGGAATCAAAACGTTATCGAGAATCCCTGGGGCCGAAGCTATCCAGCTCCTACCAGAGGCCTCCACTAGAACCTTGAAGGCTCTCCTGCTCAACAACCTCGACCCCGCCGGAAACGCAGTGAGCATGCTCCTCAAGAATTTCGTCACCTAATCCCTTCTTACAGCAAACTTTCCCACAGGCATTGCGGCATCTATTCCTCGGATGTATCTTATTTATCTTTATAAATAAGAAACAATCAAATCATGCAGTCTGAAAAGGACGTTTTAATAGCCGACTACAGGACGATGCTCCTGATCCGCTGCTTCGAGGAGACCGTCGAAGAGCTCTTCACCACCGGCGTGGTCGCCGGAACAGTCCACACCTGCATCGGGCAGGAGGCCGCCGCCGTCGGCGTCGCGCGAGCGCTGCGGAAAACCGATCGGGTTACAAGCAACCACCGCGGCCACGGACACTTCATCGCCAAGGGCGGCGACATCCGGCGTATCATGGCGGAGCTCTTCGGAAAGGCCGACGGCTATTCCGGCGGACGAGGCGGAAGCCAGTTCATGGCCGACTACGCCCTGGGCTTCATGGGCGGCAACGGCATCGTCGGCGGAAGCATCCCCGTCGCCGCCGGAATGGCGCTCAGGTTCAAGCAGCAGAAGAAAAACAGCGTCGCGGCATGCTTCTTCGGTGACGGCGCCGTCAACCAGGGGACATTCCACGAGACATTGAACATGGCAGCCCTTTGGAAACTGCCGGTGCTCTTCCTTTGTGAAAACAATTATTACGCGATGTCCACCCCGCTTGCAGAAGGACATGCCAATCCAGACTTGCCGGGCAGGGCGAACGTTTATGGCATGGCTGCCGACTATGTACATGGCAACGATTACTTTGCTGTAAGGGAAGTCGTCGGCAAATATGCTGAGTTTGCCAGAAAAGGCGGCGGTCCAGCCTTCATCGAACTCAAAACTTACAGGTTCTCCGGGCATTCCCGCGGAGACCAACGCATATACCGCAGCAGGGAAGAGGAGGAGTTCTGGCGCGCCAAGGAACCTATACGCCGCATGAAAAAGCATCTCATCGACGGCGGAATCATGACGAAGGACGACGACCGCGAGATAAGGAAGGCCGTTAAAAAAGCCGTTCTCGACGCTGTGAATTTCGCCAAGGCAAGTCCGAATCCGAAGGAGGAAACTCTTCTCCAGGGAGTCTACGCATGACTGCGGCCGCAAAAAGCTACAGCGAGGCGCTACGCCAGGCGATGACGGAATGCATGGACGGCGATTCGGACGTCTTCATCATGGGCGAGGACATCGGCGTCTACGGCGGCGCATTCGGCGTCACGCGCGGAATGCTCGAGCGCTTCGGCCCCCTAAGGGTCATTAACACCCCGATTTCCGAGGGAAGCTTCGTCGGGATGGGAATCGGCGCGGCGCTGACCGGCGCCAGACCTATCGTCGAAATCATGTTCATGGACTTCATCACGCTCGCCGTAGACCAGCTCGTCAACCAGGCCGCGAAGCTCCGCTACGTCCTCGGCAGCCAGGCGAAGTGCCCGATCGTCGTCCGCGCGGTAGGCGGCGCGGGCCGTAACTACGGGCCGACACATTCGCAGAACATGGAGGCCTGGTTCTGCCATACGCCGGGACTCAAGGTCGTCGCGCCTGCGACAGTCGCGGACGCCTATTCGATGATGAAGGCCGCGATTTACGACGACAATCCTGTTATTTTCCTCGAACATAAGCTCCTTTATCCGACCAAGGAGGAATGCGAGCTCCTCCCTGGAAAAGCTGAACTCGGAGCTCCCAGGCGTATACGCCGAGGCTCGGACATTACCATCGCCGCATATTCGCACATGACACTCGAGGCCGTGGCGGCGGCGCAGATACTCGAAAGGCATGGCGTCTCAGCGGACATCATCGACCTGCGCGTCATCTCCCCCTTGGACGAGACACTGATCCTGGAGTCCGTGAAAAACACCGGACGGCTGCTCATCGTCGCCGAAGAGCCGCGCTCATGCGGAGTCTCCGCCGAAATCGCAAGCAGGATATTCGAGCAAGTCTACGACTACATCGAGGCTCCAGTCCGCAGGCTGACGCTTCCCGACGCTCCGATCCCCGCGAGCCCCGCCCTCGAGAAGGCGTCCGTCCCCAACCGCGATTCAATCGCCAAGGCCGCCCTTGAGCTGTGCAAAGGCTCTTGACAAATTTGACAGGACAACAGGATTGACAGGATGTCGAAAAACCTGAAAGCTTCAGTCGTCATCCTGTCGCTGAACAAGATCGACTACACCAGAACCTGCATCCGCAGCCTCCTTTCCACCGATTATCCCGAATGGGAGCTTGTGATAATCGACAACGGCTCCACAGACGGCTCCGTCGAATGGCTTAAGGAGTTCAGGAAGGAGGCGGAAGGATGCGGTGTCAATGTGCGACTCATCTTCAACAACGGCAACATCGGCTGTTCGACCGCAAGAAACCAAGGGATCGAGGCCGCTCAAGGCAAGCTTATTTGTTTCTGCGACAACGACATCGCGCTCCGCAGCCGCAGCTGGCTGAGGATTATGGCAGAAGACCTCAGCCCCGCAGACATCGGCATGGTGGGGCCGAAGATAATCTACCCCTTCGAACCTTTCGACATCCAGTGCGCCGGAGCCGCCGTCACCAAGGCAGGCCGCGTTCAGTTCATCGGACGCGGCGAACGCAAGGACGATCCGCGCTACAACGTCCGCCGAGAGGTCCAATGCCTCATCAGCGCATGCTGCATGACCAAGAAGTCCGTGGTCGAAAAGGTCGGCGGATTCGATGAGATATTCAACCCCGTGGAATACGAGGACATCGACCTTTGCTACCGGATGCGGTCCAGCGGGTTCAAGAACATCTACGAGCCTTCCGTAGAGATGTACCACTTCGAAAGCGTCACGACCGAAGGGACCGAAAGCCTGCCCAACACATACCTGATCGCCAAGCACAGCCTCATATTCAAGCAGCGCTGGAAGCACATGTTCGAAAAGGAGGACGGCCCACCCGAAAGCTCCGCGAAATGGAAGCACATCCCACCAAGACACCTCGCCGACATCGGCGAATTGAAGATAGTCTGACCGAATGTAGATTTATTGCGGTATCTTGTCATTTACGTCACTCGGGTCAATCCTGTCAATTAGGTCATAATAATTCAGCAGAGGTGCCATCATGAGCGAAAACATCGAGCAGCAGATAAAGGAGATGATCGTCGAACGCTTGTTCCTCAAGATCAAGCCGGAGGAGATTGAGAACGACAAGGGCCTGATCGAGGACTACGGAATAGACTCCTTCAACATCATGGAGATCGTCGTCGGCCTAGAGGAGCTTTACGGAATCAAGTTCAAGCCCAAGGAATTCAAGCTGTCCTACTTCAAGACCGTCGGCAGCATCGCCGACTTCGTCCGCTCCAGGCAGAATAATGATACTAATGCGGCCACCCATGAAACTTGAAAATCTTTGTCGGTGTCTTTGTCCCTAGCTTTGTCGAAAATATGTAGGGTTGAGTTCTACTCAACCGCATGTCCTCTCGAATTTCGATATTCGTGTTTCGGTATTACAACAGGACCGGGATGAACCAGGAAGCCTTTTTCATCGACGGCGGCAAGGCGCACCTCTACTGCGTCCTATTTACGCCTGCTGAAGGGAAAACGGGCAAGGCCTTTCTCTTCTGCCACCCTCTCTTCGAGGAGAAGAAGGCTTCACACCGCATGCTTGTGGAACTCGCCCGCAGGCTGGCCGCCGTGGGTCACGCAGTGCTGATGCTCGACTTCACGGCCTGCGGGGATAGCGGCGGCGCCGCCGGGGATTTCACTCCGGAAGTCTGGCTGGACGACATCCGCAATGGTCTCGCCTTTCTTCGCGAACGCTTTCAGAATTCGAAGACGAGTTTGCTCGGCATCAGGTTCGGCGCGGCACTCGCCATCCAGTCCGCCGCCGATAAAAACATTGAAAACTTAATCCTCATAGATCCAGTCGTAAATGGTAAAGCTTATCTCGAGGAAATCCTCCAGCAAAAATACGTCCGGGAAATGATGACCTTAGGCGAAGCCGTGTCCGACGTCGACGCCATGATGGAAAAGCTCAGGAAGACAGGCCACCTGGACGTCGACGGGACAATTGTTTCGTCCGCCTTCTACAATTCCGTCGAGTCGGTTGACATCAATGCGAATCCCATCCCGCCTGTGAAACACATCCTCCTTATCCAGCAGTCGCCGAGGAAAAAACTCCTTCCAGCCTATGACACACTCCAAGTGAAATGCCAGGAGGCGAACATCCCCCTTGATGTCTCACTGCTGACAGTCCCGCCCTTCTGGAAGGCCGTCGAAATGGCCGACTTCGACGCGGTATGCGACGCCATACTGAATGGGAAGATTTAGAATAGCCACAAGCCGCCGACACATTGCTCTCTATTTCTTCGTGCAAACATATACTGTTTGGAAGCCTCCGCCGTATTCCGCCGTGTCAATGCGGAATCCGCTGTTCCTAAGGAGGCCTTCCATGATCCAGTCGTATGTGCTGAACTCATCCCGGACATGGACCAGCGCCTCCTCGGCCATGCGGGCTACGGCCATGGATTCGACTGATGCTAGCCACCCGTCAATCATGCTTGGAAGTTCCGCCTCCTGGCCGGATGGGAACACGATGTCGAAAAGACAGAATTTCCCTCCCGGTTTCAACATGCCGCAGCACCGCCTTAAGGCCTGCAGCTTCCAGAAATCCGGAAGATGATGGAGCACTGCCACACATACGGCGGCATCCGCCGGCTCGCCACGGTGCTCATAGCCGAGAAGGCCGGCATGGCAGAAGACGATGTTCTTGAGGCCGGCCTGCGCCGCCTGTTGGCGGCAGTGGTCCAGCATCGCCGAAGAGATGTCCACCGCATATATTGTCCGGCACGTCCTGGCCGCATGAAGTGCAAATGCACCGGTGCCAGCGCCAAGATCGATGACAGTGCTTTGACTGCCGAGTCCCAGGCGTCTTATGATGTCTTCCGCCGACTTTTCATAGTCCCTGAACTTCTTGTGCATCTGATCATAGGCCGCCGCCTGCCCGGGACTGGTGTAGTCAACTCCGGAGAATTGCGCCTCGTCATACTGCCATTTGCATTCTTTCCCCATCATTATCCCTTTCATGTTTAACAACCCGAAAGGCCTTTTATCCAACGTTTCCGAATCTCAGCCACGCATGCGTCAAAAGGCGCTCTGTCTTCAAAGACTGGGAATTCGACGCAGAAGATGCCGTCGAAGGACACTCGGCGCAAATGTGCAAATATGGCATCCCAGGCAACGGTCCCCTTCCGATACGGGACATGGTCGTCGTCGACTCCGTGGTTGTCGGCCAGATGGATATATTTCAGCCAGGGGGCAAGTTCGCCGATCAGTTCGTCAGTGTTGCCTGTCATGTTCCCGTGGCCGGTGTCGAAGCAGAACTGCAGCGAAGGGCTGGCGAGTCCGAACAGCTCCTTGAACTCCCATGGCTGGCTGAACAATTCGCGGCAGCCGTGATATTCGTATGCATAATGGTTTTCGATGTTCATTATGACTTTCGCCTTCTCGAATTCTGGGAGTATACTTTCCAGGATTCGCCGGGTTTTCCGTATGCCTTCCTTGCGATCTGGATAGCTTCCTCCATGGACGACAAGATTTCTGGTTCCAGTCTTCTCGCAAAGTCGGAGCCAATTCAACAGGTTATCGCACGCGGACGACGGCGGAGAATCCGCCAGATTGTCCCAGATGTGGGCGGAAAGCGCAGCGGCGTGACTGCCGCGGAGCGCGGCCAGGGCGTCCAAATCTTCAGCAGTGCAATGCGGACGGGCGAAAGACTCATGCCACGACAGCTCAACACCGTCCAGCCCGAATTCCTGCGTAGCCTTCTCCAGGCATTCGCCCATGTCGTTCCATATAAAATGAAGTGCGCTGATAATGGTTTTCATAATTATTCGGAGAGCTAATCCTTCAGATCTTATCTTTTACAGATGCGGATCTTCGCCGGCGCGGAACGCTCTGTCCGCCGCAGCAGCAGAAAAGGCGGTCGGGCTTCATCGCCAGCTTGTCCTTGAGCAGCTCCCAGGCGTCCGGCGACTCGCTGCAGAGCGACACGGGCGTATTCGGGCTGATACGCCTTATTTCGTCGACGTAGTATGAATAAACTTCCGCGCGGGCATCGGTCGGGAAAGGCGCGTTCCACGGATCAAGCTTGCGAAGATCGGCCCGCATCGCCATGTCCGACAGGCGCGGATCCATGCGTGAAAATCCCAGCGCGCCGTCGTAAGCCGGGACAGAGGTCATCGACAGCACCCACAGCCTGACTGTTTCCGGCGCAACCTTAGCAAACAACTTTTCAATTGCCGCCGTCGCATCGGTGCGCCATTCGCGGATCGGGATTATCGGCGAGAAACCGGCCCTGACCTTGTAGCCCGCCTCCTGGCAGCGGCGCATAGCCTGTATCCGCTGGTCTAGCGACGGGGCGCCTGGCTCGAATTCCCGGGCCGCGTTCTCGGTAGACAGAGTCGCGTAGAAAATGCACCGCCCCCGGTTTTCCAAAGAGATCAGATGGTCCACGTTGTTGCTCTTGGTGTAGAAGAGAAGATACTGATCCTTGCTCTTAGCGAAGACGTCGGCCAGGATCTGCGAGGCGCCGTATTCCGGTTCGAAACAAATTGAGTCGCTGTACATGTCGTAGCGGTAGAGCTTCTGGTGCGGACGCGACGCAATGGTACGGCTGACGTTATCGGCGAAGTCCTCCAGGTCGAGCATGATAGTCTGGATGAAAGCCTGGTCGCAGTAGGCGCAGCGGTGCACACACCCGTTGAGGCTGTGCAGGCCCCAGCCGCCCTGGCAGACGTAGCTGCGCTCGGGGTGGTGTTCCTCGTCCATCACCTCTCGCCGGCTATATGCGAAATCATCGCCCGCGCCGGCCATCGTCCAGGCTAACCTGTTGGCAATGTGGTATTTGAACTTCTGGTCGGGCTTCCCGCGCTTCGACTCGTCCCATACGAACGTGTTGAACACGATCACAGGATCGCCCTGCGGCTTCAGGAATCCGTTCATCAGGTCGCCGGACCAGGCCGGACATTTCCGCCCGATCCCCGCACATTCGACAATCATCTCAGTGTCGGAGGCCTCGACCTCCTCGATCGGAGGCTCGCCCATCGCCTTCAGCATGCGTTCAAGACGCTTCACTGCGTTGGCGTTGCGGAAAACCCTCTTGTGCACGAAAACGGCGGGCGGCTTCAAGGTATACATGGATCAACCTCTGCATGAATATAATTATCCGTGAATAATGTATGGATGATTGGACGGTTGGATGATTGGCTTTAGCCTAATATATTAAAATGGAAATTGATTTCAATCCCTGCAATCCATATGAATGTGCTCGAAAAACCTTACACGTTCGAGAACAAGGGGCAGAAGCTCTACGGAATTTTGCATGGGCCGGAAACGCCGCGCAGCACGGCGGTGATATTCCTGCACGGCTGGGGGACATACCGGATCGGGCCGCACCGCATCTTCGTCGAGGCCGCAAGAAGGTTTGCCTCGGACGGATTCACATGTGTCCGCTTCGACTTCCGCGGACGCGGCGAAAGCGAAGGCGATCTCGCCGGGACAGCCTTGCTCGACATGATCGACGACGCAAAGGTTGCGGCCAAGGAGACACGGAAACTGCAAGGCGTTTCTCGGATTGTTCTTCTCGGACTCTGCTCCGGTGGCGAAGTCGCTGTCGGCGCCGCGGCCTCCAATCCGGATGTCGACGGGCTTGTCCTGCTGTCCACCCCCCTGCTCGGCCGCCAGGCGTCCGCCGGCAGGTCCGAGGAGGTCCGGAAAACTGCGAATTCCGCAAAAAGCTACTGGCAGAAACTCTTCCTCCCCGCCACTTGGAAGAAGATATTCGAATTCCGAGTAAACTACGGCGTGATATTCAAGATCCTTTTCGGTCATCTTGGAAAGAAGCAGGCCGGAAAGAAGATGAAGGAAGCCGAACTCCTCGAAGAATTCAATGAGTTCAAAGGGCCGTGTATCTTCATCTACGGGGACAAAGATCCCGATGCAGCAGCATCAGAAAGCTCCTACCGGAAGACATGCGCCAAGAACCTAAAGGCTTCTTTTAAGACCATAAAAGACGCGAATCATAACTTCTATTCCGCCGAGAGCTCCCAGGAGTTGATAGGATGCGTTTCCGAATGGTTGGATGAGAATTTTAGTTAATGCCGTATTGCTGGCCCGAAACAAGTAGTTTGCGATCTCTGAGCGCAAAGAACAGACTTAAGTGGCTCGCGGAAGCTCAGAGATCGCTCTTTGCGTTCGGAGAACGCAGGCTGCTAATTAAATAATTCATGTGCCAGAAGGAATGAAAATCCTTTTTGTCCATCACAACTCAGTCCTGGGCGGGGCGGAAATATCACTCGCCGAACTGTTGTCCGGACTTTCCAAAAACTTCACTCCGGTCTGTGCGGTTCCGGCGGGGCGGCTGGCCTCTTTCATATCCTCCCGCGGCATCCATGTGGAAACCGTGCCGATGCGTCCTATCGCCAGGACGCTGAATCCGTTGAGCCTCTTCTCCTCAGGGCTGAACTGGCTGGGGGCATCAATTAAGCTTGTCGGAATATGCAGGCGCCGCAAGATTCAAGCCATTCATGCCAACAGCCTTACGGCCGCCATTTACGCCGTACCCGCCTCCATCTTCTGCCGTATTCCGCTTATCTGGCATGAACGCGATCTTAGAAGGCACCCAACCCTTACACCGATTGCCGCGAAATTCGCAGTTCGCATAATCGCCATTTCACAAGCGGCGGCTGATAACCTTGAGGCTCAGCTCGGGAAATGCCGTAAAATCAAGGTGATCTACAACGGCGTTGATGTCGAAAGGTTCCGGAGCGCCTCGGCCAAGAAGATTTCGGTTATCCCCGACGGCAGGCCGATCGTCCTGATGGCCGCCCAGTTTGTACGATGGAAGAGGCACGACGTCTTTATCAGGATGGCGTCAATGGTCCACGAGCAAGTCCCCTCCGCACTTTTTGTTCTCGCCGGCGACACAGGAAGGCCGGGGCAACAGGAATACATCGGAGAGCTGAAAAGGATGATTGATGAAAAAGGGCTGCGCGATCATTTCGCCTGGACCGGTTTTGTCGAAGACATGCCGTCGCTCCTGCACGCCGCAGCCTGCGTCGTGCTTCCCTCTGAAAACGAACCGTTCGGCAGGGCGGTTGTGGAGGCGATGGCCGCCGGCAGGCCCGTCGTCGCAGCCAGGAGCGGGGCAGTCCCCGAGATAATCGAAGACGGCATATCTGGATTCCTCGCCCCCCCCGGAGATTTCAAGGCGATGGCAGACACTGTCTGCAAGCTCTTGAAGGAGAAGCCGCTTGCAAACGGAATCGGCGAAAAAGGCTTCCTGCGGTTTTCGCAGAATTTCACGATACAAAGGGCCGTTGGGGAATTTGAGGAGATGCTCAAGGGGATAATGAAGTCGGACTAGTCTGACAAAATGAGGAGTCACTCGCCTGCCTTGCCCAGGCCGCAATATGAATCTTCAAGGGAAATCTGCTTTGCTAGCTTCTTGAGATCGGTTTTTGTGCCGGTCTGCAGCGGGCATTTTCCCAGATCCGCCTTGTAGACTATCGCAAGCCAGAGCAGCCCGCCCTGCTTGACAGGGATATCGCCGCCGTGACCGAGAGGGTCGAGGAAGAGGCATGGTCTCTTGTCATTGTTGTCGCTTCTCATCAGCACCGCGACTTCGGGCAGTTTTTTTTCTTCAAGCAATTTCCAAAGGCCTAGCATCCAGCGCCCCTGTGGTATGCATTGGAAGGAAGTTCGCGGATATGCCTTGCGCAGCTGGTCGATGATCTGGTGGATATAGGCTTGGCACTTTTCGATCTCCGCTTCGTACTGCTGGATATTTTTACACTCGTATTTCGGCCACGGTTCCTGTATGACGAAGCGTGTTTTCGGGTTGTGCTTCAAGGCCATGTCCACCCAGCTGCGGTAGTCGGAGAGACTGCTGCCGACATCAGGATAGAATGTGAGCCCGACGAGATCGACGGTGCCGGCCTCGAGCAGCTTCTTCGCCTGCGCGACGTCCCCCTTGTCGCTGTCCCACAGCTTTCCCGGGGCGCCGTCCGGACCGCCGTGGAAGACGACCGTCTGCTTATGGCCTGCGAATCCGCATTTCGCGGGCAGCTGTGCGAAGTTGTCGGCTATTGGAGCAAAAAAGCTGTGTCCTAGGAAAAGGCAGCTGTAGCCTTTAGCTGGCGAATCTTCACCTTGCAGCTTCTCCGCCGAGAAGCCGGCATAGCTGAACAACAAGGCCGGAAAGACTGCCGCCAGGGGAAAACGGCTTAAAAACGATTTCATCGTGCGGCGGACCAGTCTTCGGCGCGCTTGAGAAGGTCACGGGCGGCGGTTTCGCTTTCGCATTCGCGGTCGGGCATTATGAAGATGCCGTCCGGACCGAACTCGCGGAGGAACGGCTGGATTTTCTCCATCGCCATGCCGAGCAGCAGCAGCGACTTGCCGCCCGCGCGGACCTGGTGGTAGAGGTCGAACCAGCATTTATCTCCGACATCCGGCTGACCGGCGCCGGGTGTCCACTGTATCGCGTTGAGCCTTTCGATCTTGACCAGGTGCTGGACATGCGGGATGCAGTTCGGTCCGTCCAGATGGTAGACCGAATAGTCGAGCCGTGCGCACTGCCTTGCGAGATACGGCGCGACGAATTCCGCGAACATGTCGGGGCCGATCATGTAGCAGAAGTCGCACTGGACCTTCGCCATCCGGCCGGGCGCCCAGACCTGGAAGGCGGTGTACGCGTTGCCGCCCTGTTCGTCCTTCACAAGATCATAGATCGGGTCGAAGTATTTGAAGTAAAGCCCCTCAAGATGCTCGAGCCAGCGGTGGACCCATTCAGGACGGTCGTAAAGATCGTAGAGAAGCGCCTGCGGATCCCGCATTGCGGCGAGGATGTCCAGGCCTTCGACGAGGTCTGGGACGGTCATGTAGCATTTGCCGCGGGCCCTGATGGCCCCTTCGCGGACCATCTTGTGGTGTATCCGCCACCATTTGTTGTCGGGATCGAAAGAGGGAAGCGGAGTCTTTTCAGGATTTTCATGGTCTATGCAGGGCTTGAACCAGATTGTGTCCCATGAGAAACCCGGTTCACTGCCGAGGTACAGTGCAAGGCTGCCGGGGCCGAGATCGAGGCTGAACTTCGGAAATGCCTCGCCTACGAATGCCCGGCCTATCATCCATGCCTCCTGCTCGTCAAGGCGCCGCTGTGAGTCCAGATAATAAGGTTCCGGCTCGGAGTGCGGGTTCTTCGGCAGTGGGGAGAATGAGCGCGGCTTGTCGCTCGGCGCGCCTACGGCAAGCGCCGGTCGTCCAAGGCTCTTGCCCTGCCACCATGCAGTGAAATGCTTGCGCGCATCGCTCCAGTCGGACTTGTAAGAAAGGCTCATGGGACTTCCTGTTGTTTTCATTTTCAGATTGCAATCGGTCGCAGCCGACCGCAATCGGTTGCGGGCTTATAAAATACTTCAGTAACCGACAATCGCCAACCTTGGCAGAGAACGGCCCTAAAATCTGTCGAGTCCTGAAATGGGGTCAAGCGGAAATCTGGAGGCGGAGGGTGTTCAGGCGCCAGGGAAAAACTATTATACCGCGAGCATAAAACACCTTACTGAAACCCGACATCCGACACCTGGCGTGTAAAACGTTGTTGCAATCACTTTGTTCATATGATAAAATTATGGAAAGATAAAATAAGAGGCGGAGTCGTATGCTCTGGACGCTGCCGAAAATCCAAGTCATGGGTGTTTCGCTCTTCGACCCGATATGGTCGCAGCGCGAGCATGCCTCGACGCATATTGAACTTCTGCAGGTGATGCGGGGCCGCGTCGAACTGCATCTGAAGGGCAGAACCGTCGGCGCCGGCCCCGGCGACATCCTGCTCATCCCTACCGGCGCGGTCCACCGCGACGCTTTCGATCCGGCGGAGCCTTTCGAGGTATTCATGGTATTCTTCCGTTGGAGCGCGGAGAAGGCTTTTTTTTCGAGCGTCCAGCCAAGCCTCCTGTCCGATCTATCCATGGCGGCCCGGGCCGCGTTGAGCCAGGAGCTGGACCGCCTGCGCACGGCAGGCCCCGGTGTCACCGAGGCCGAGCAGGGCCTGGCACAGGCGCGCCTCCTCGCCGTCCTGCTGCTCCTTCTTCGCGAGGCGCAGCTTGCCGAGGAGGCGGCCACACCGATCGACAGAGATGAGCTCTCGCGCCGCCGCCGTCAGATTCTGGTGCATCAGGCCAAGGCGTATCTCGAGGCGCATTACGACAGGCTCGTCGGCCTCGACGACATCGCCAAGGCGCTGCGCGTCAGCGCCTACCATCTTTCGCATCTTTTCAGCAAGGAGAGCGGATTCACGCTCTTCGACTACCTCACGGAACTCCGCCTCCGCAAGGCGCGCGAACTGCTGCGCAAAGGGGGCGTCACCGTGGCCGAAGTCTCGGAGCGGGTAGGATACGACAACGCCAACTATTTCGCCAAGGTCTTCCGCCGGCACTTCGGCATCGCGCCGAGCGAGATGCAGCTACGTGCCACCGGCCGTAAATTCAAGTTGTCCTCTCCAAGGGAGAAGCGGCCACGCTGAGATAACGGTTTCAGAGCGTATTTGCCATTTTCGCAACGGATTACCCTTAAGCGCAAATTATTCCTCTTGCCGCCCGGCACGCGAACTGTTAATCTAGCCCCCATGCCGCGAAGTGCGTCTTCTGCACTTGATGCGGTGCATCATTAGTCCGGAACTCAAAATTCCAAGCTCCAAAATCCAAATCACAAATAAATTCCAATTCGCAAACCCCAAACAGCGCGGTTCATAGCTTGGATATTGAAGATTAAGGGTTGAGATTTATCTGGAATTTGGCACTTGAAGTTTGGAATTTAAAAACGCTTAAGGCATAGAACTCAAAAACAAAGACACTAAATAAGGAGTCCGTCATGTCATCGAACGCGAAACTGGCAATCCTGGGCGGCAAGCCCGCCGTGGCGAAGAATGTGAAATTCAAAGTCTGGCCGAAGCTCACCAAGGACGACGAGAAGTTTGTCCTGGCCTCCCTGCGCCAGCCCTGGCACGCCTGGGGCCCGAACTGCACGGCCCTGCAGACCGAGTTCGCCCAGTGGAACGGCAACAAGTTCGCGCTGGCCACGAACAGCGGCACGGCGGCCCTGCACATGGCATTGGCTGCCGGCGGCATCGGCTGCGGCGACGAAGTGATCACCACGACGGTCTCTTGGACATCCAGCGCCACCTGCATCCTGCACCACAACGCCATCCCGGTCTTCGTGGACGTCGACTGGGACACCCAGCTCATCGATCCCGCCAAGATAGAGGCGGCGATCACGAAGAAGACCAAGGCCATCCTGCCCGTCCACTACTGGGGCGTCTCCTGCGACATGGACGCCATCATGGCCATCGCCCGCAAGCACAACCTCTACGTCATCGAGGACGCCTGCCAGGCGCACGGCGCGACATACCGAGGCAAAAAGGTCGGCACGATCGGCAACTGCGGCGCGTTCAGCCTGAACCAGAACAAGAACTGGTGCGGCGGCGAGGGCGGCATGTTCGTAACCGACGACGAGCAGCAGATGATCAAGGCCCGCGCACTCATGAGCTTCGGCGAGATGAACGCCCCCGAGTCCAAGCGCGACTTCCACAGCTACGGCATGGGCTGGATGTACCGCACCAATGACCTCTCCGCCGCCTACGCCCGCGCCGGCCTGAAGAACCTCGACCGCACCAACGCCCTCGCCCGGAAGAACTTCGACTATCTCCAGGAGAAGCTTGACGGCCTTCCGGGCTTCGTTGCGCCGAAGGAGACGAAGAATTCCAAGGGCAACGGCTACGCATACGTCCTGCGCGTGGATCCGAACGTCGTCAGGCGCCGCGAGGATCTGGCGCCGTTCCGCGACGCGGTTATCGCAGCATTGACGGCCGAAGGCGTGCCGGTGGCTTCTGCGCGCTGGATGCTCCCCGCTCACACCGTCTTCCAGGCCAAAAACGGCTACGGCAACGGCTGCCCCTGGGAATGTCCCTACGCCCGTAAAGGCATCGACTACTCACTGAAACAGTATCCGGTATCACTCAAAGTGATAGACTCATGCATCCAGATCGCCATCAACGGCCACCGCCCGCCGAACGGGCGCAAGGAGCTCGACGCTATCGTCAAGGGCGTGCGCAAGGTCTTCGAGAACCTCGACCAGGTTCCGATGCAGAAGGGGAACTAAGAGCCTCGGTGGGGCTTTGCCCGCAGTCAAAAATTCCAAGTTACAAATTCCAAATCCCAATTAATTTCCAAGTTACAAATTCCAAACGACGCGATCCATAGTTTTGATGTTGAAATTTGAAATATGAGATTTATTTGGAGCTTGGTGCTTGGAATTTGGAATTTAATAACATCTGTAAAAACATTTTTATGAGGAACAAAATGAACTACACAATGATGTCCTACACGATGGCTCGTCAATGCAAGGACGGCAGGCCCGACATGGCCTTCATCTGCCGCACGGCACGCGAGGCCGGTCTGGAAACCATGGACGTGGACACGCTCTACCATTACACGGCCAAGGATATCCGTAAGATCGCCGACGACCACGGCATCCGCATCGTCTGCTATACGTTCTTCCCCGACCTCAACCATCCGGACGCCAAGGGCCGGGCGCCGGGCCTGGAGGCCGTTCGCCAGGGGCTCGAGGTCGCCAACGTCCTCGGCGCGCCTGTGATCATGCTCCCCATCACTGCCAAGGCCGGTCAGACGCGAGACCAGAGCCGTCAGTACGTGATCGAAGGGCTTAAGGACGCGGTCAAGCTCGGAGAGAAGGCGGGAGTTCAGGTAAGCGTCGAGCACTTCCCACAGCCGGACAGCCCGTTCGTCACGTCGAAGGACATCAACCAGGCCCTGGAGGCAGTGCCGGGTCTCAAGGTCACATTCGACTGCGGCAACTGCCTCACCGGCGGCGAGGATCCGCGCGACGGTTTCCTCAACAGCAAGGACAGCACCGTCTTCGCCCACTTCAAGGATTGGATCCGCCAGCCGGCCGGCACAGGGATGAAAGGCCTGGACGGCAACTGGTACAAGCCCGAACTCATCGGACGCGGCATCGTTGACTACCCGGCCCTCCTGAAGACAATGATAAAGGCGAAATACTCGGGATACATCAACATCGAGTATGAAGGAAACGAAATCCCTGCGGCCGAGGCGGTGAAGCTTGCAGTAGAATACCTGCGCGCGGAAGAGGCGAAGATCGCCTGAGGAATAAAGTGGGCGCGGAAGCGCCCTCCTCTCTTTTTTGTTTTCTCTGTGACTCTGTGTCTCTAGCGAGCAGGTGGTTTATATTTCGGCTCGGGAAAAATTTTCCAGGGGAATACGGGGACGATTTTTATTGGGCCTGGATGAATCCCCCCCCCCCGACTCGCGGCAGCAGAACGGAACCGACGACTGGGGTCTGCAGGAGAGGCTCTTGATCCATCCGGATGCCTGGCGGGAGATCTGGAAGCCCCACTACGCCAGAGTCTACAAGGCCGCGCACGAGGCCGGCACGCTGACGTTCCTCCACAGCTGCGGATATGTCATGGACATCCTGGAAGATATCATCGAAGCAGGTCTGGATGTGATCCAACTCGACCAGCAGGAGAACATTGGCCTTGAAAATCTCGGAAGGCGCTTCGGCGGCAGGATCACCTTCTGGTGTCCGGTCGACATTCAGACGGTCATGTGCAACGGATCCGAAAAACAGATCCGCGAATACTGCAGGATGCTCGTCGAGACTCTAGGCCGCAAGGAAGGCGGATTCATCCCGAAATGGTACGGCGATCCAAAGGGCGCAGGCACAGCCAGAAGGCCATAGACACGATGTGCTCGGAATTCCTCAAGCTCGGCGCCGACATCAAAAGCCTGAACTATAAATATCCTCCCCGATAAGCTGGCCATAAAAGGCATAAAAAATCTCAGATTCAGCGAGGCTGAAAGGGAAAACGGAAAATCTCAAATATTATCGGCTCAACGTCTTCGGTTGAGAGGCCAGTCAAGGACACCGCATCGGGTCGCCCATTCCTCGTATTGCCGTATCAGCTTTTTCTTGCGGCCGCTGTTCCCACGGGACAAGTCGTGCAGTTCAGTCCTGTCATTCTCCATATTGTACAGTTCCCATTCATCTGGATGCTTCCGGACCAGCTTCCACGCACCGTCACGGACTGCGCAGTTGCCTTCGTGCTCCCAGAAGATAGGGCGTTCACGTTCCTTCGTCCCGCCCTTGAGCAGACAGAGGAAGCTCTCGCCTTCCATCGGGGTTATCTCCCTGCCGCCATACTCGCGCGGATACGTTGCTCCGGCGACATCCAGACAGGTGGCCATGATGTCAATCACATGGCAGGGCCGGTGGGACAAGCCACCCTGCTGGAGTGTGCCTGCCGGCCACTGGACAATGCAAGGCGTGGCGACGCCGCCTTCATGAACCCAGTGCTTATATAGCCGGAACGGCGAGTTTGACATATTGGCCCAAGGAAGATCATAGCTCATGAAAGTGGTTCCGGGCCCTGGAGAGAGTCCTTCGATGTTGCCGACCACACATGTTTCTCCTGGTCTTCCTGTATGACGGTATATGCTGGGCCAGCTGGTTCCATCGCCGTCTTCGTTTAAAAATTCGGCACATCCTCCGTTGTCGCTTAAAAACACAAGCATCGTGTTGTCCTCGGCTCCTGAGGCGCGCAACGCATCCAGTATTTTACCGATGCCACGGTCCATGCATTCGACCTGCGCGGCGTATACAGCCATCCGCAGATCCTCCCATTCCTGCCGGGCCATGCTGTCGCCGTGGAAATCTCGCGAGTCCGGATCGCGTGGAGAAATGTCCCATTCCGGACTAAGCACGCCCATTCCCTTGAGGCTTTCATGGCGCGCCGTGCGGAAATAATCCCAGCCTTTCCTGTATGCGCCGCGGTATTTCTCGATGTCATCGGGCCTCGCATGCAGCGGCCAATGAGGGGCGGTATAGCACACATGCAGGAAGAACGGCTGCCTGGCGGCAACCGCATCTTCAATCATGCCGCAAGCTTTTCCGCTGATGGCGTCCGTATAATAGAAGTCGTCCGCAAAAGTGTTGATGCGCCGGTACTGATCCATCAGGCCATGAGGATTGAAATAGCTGCCGCAGCCGGCGAGAGTTCCGTAGAACCGGTCGAAACCCCTTGAAAGAGGCGAAGGATTGCGCTCGGTTCCCGGCACCACCCTCGGGCTCCCGAGAATCGGCAGTCCCGGAGATACATGCCATTTGCCCGAATAATATGTGCGATAACCGTGTTCGCGCAGCACTTCCGCTATGGTCACGCAATCCGAACGTAGATAGCCTTGGTATGCCGGACCGACGCCGGGATCTCCCACCATAAGCCCCACGCCCGCCTGATGGGGATAGAGTCCGGTCAACAGGCTGGCACGGGAAGGACAGCACCGCGCGCAGTTATACATTTGCGTGAAACGGACTCCTTTCGAAGCCATCGAGTCCAGTTGCGGTGTTCTGATCTCCGACCCGAAACATCCGATGTCGGAGAATCCCATATCATCGGCAAGAATCACAATTATGTTTGGCTGCTCTGGCGTTCTTTTGCTCATACCTAACTGCACCATATAGACTATACTGTGCTTCAACAAGCCGTTTCATCAAGGCGTCACTCATTTCTCTTTCGAGGTCGCCTCCGCCGCAGGATATGCGGTTTGTCCATCTTGTTTAATTTCTCTAATGATCCAATTTAAAATCTCAAAACCGAGCCGTTGCAGATTATGCCGGAGCACACCAAATACCGATGGGAGGGATTTGTCGCAATCGCAAAGGGTATGATGAAGGAAGTCGGGGTCATACCTGTGATTTGACAATAAGCCTTTCAATTTCTTCGACCCTTGTCTTAAGTTTTCTATCGTTCTTTATTTTTAGCGCCATATTATATCTGCTTCTTGTCATTGCCCCAACCGTCAATGATCCCAGATGATTCCCGAGCTCGCTGATGGAATATTTCCCTCGCAATATTTGACTCGACTCTCAACGGCCTAGCCATATTCATTGCTCCGATTTCAGTTACTACCAAGAATATAGCACCTCATTACATGTTGTCATATCATAGGTTTGCCCCCGATGTACGCTCGATGAGGAATCAAACGGAGCAGAGGCGGGAAAGAACGCCAAATGGGAAGCCGGACGTGAAGAAATAAGGCGATTCTACAATCGCTTGATAATATAAATTCCATACCCGCTGTTGGCCGCCGCAAGTTCAGGAATGTAACCGCCACAGATCGGCATCTCTGATTCCGACCGACTCCAGCATTGCCACCGCGGCTCCGAAGACAATCCCGCGGCCTTCGCCAATGCCGTCGGACGGCCCGTCCGGATTTGCCGGCCAATACGTAGACTCGCCGTAGCGGTGGTGCTGGGAATGGTAGTCTGATCCGATGGAAAGCCTGACTCCGGCTGACTTAAGGCCTGCCAGATATTCTGCGTACTGAATCTTGAACTTGTCAGGATATTTGTCGTTGAGCAGGACGGCGTAGAGGTTGATCTCCACGACCGTTTCAGACTGGCGGGCTGCCGCCGCGAAATCGTCGTGCATGGATTTTGGGATATGCTCAAAGTCGTCGAACCATGGTGCACCGCGGTAGCATCCGTCCGCATCCTGCCAGTGGCCCATCCACCACCAAGGATGTGCGACTATATCCACGAGAGGATTGCTTGCGAGAAACATGTTCTGCCGGTGATAGTCCCGGATTATAGCATCTCGCTCATAAGGAACATAAAGCGGCCAGTGCGTTCCGCCGACGACATACTCGGCCTTCAGGCGCTTCAGATCTTCGGCGCCGATGCCGAGGGCCGGCCTGGAGTCTGGAGGCCCGCCGGAGCGCAGGCCGTAGACGGCGTCGTCATGGCCTCCCGCCGAAATCTGCGCCAGCTCCCATTCCGAAACGCAGCTTACCTCAATGCCGAAGTGCATCCCGGGCATCGGCTGAAGGGCCTCGAACTCTCGGCGCGAAGCTTCGATGTCCGGAATATTGAGCGGCGTGTGCAGATGATCCGTCACACCAAAGTCGGTGATGCCGGCCGAACGAATCGCGGCCGCAGATTCCGCCATCGTAGTAGGTATCTTTCCGCCTTTGCAGTCGCATGAATTACGGCTGTGCCAGTGCCAGTCGCTGGTGAACATTTTTCTGAAACTCCGTTATCCGTCATCAGTTATCCGTTAACCGTAATCGTTCACCGATAAGCTTCATCCCGACAAAACTGCGGACTCCGCAGATCGGCTCTATCCTGATGAAAATATTGGCACTCGCCAGTATTTCAACTACGGAACCGGCAACAGCCGAGAATACGGATTATGCGGCCACACTGGCGGATTGGCATATGGCAGAAGTTCGACGGACTGCTTTCCTTCGTCGAGTCCTATGGTCATAAGTCCGTCGTACCATCCGGCCTGGACGCTCTGACCGTTGATGATCGCGACCACCGCCCACGGCCAGTTAATCCATCCTCCGACGCTCCAGTTGAGCTTGAAGTCGTCAGGGAGCGTCTCCTTCGGCGGCAGATATTTGGCCGGCACGATGTTCTCCGGGATCGGCATCTGGAATATCCGGCGGCGCCCTTCGGTCGTTATAGTGACCTTGCCGGGTTCGCGGACGCAGACGAACGGGGCTTCGCCCTTGACGTAGAAGTCCTTGTATCCTATACTGCCTAGCCCCATGTCTGCGATAAAGACGGTCCTGTCCTTTTCGACCAGCACAGAACCGACCAGCCCTGCCCCCGCCACATCAGGATCGGCGTTTTTTCCGGAGCCGTCCACGGAGATCGCCCTGCCTGTAGTAGCCGGGGGCTCCATCCGGGGAATCTGACGGCCGGCCCTGACAGTCTTCCCTTCTTTGGGATCAACGACTGTGGCATGCTCGAAGGGGCCGATCCCTTCGGCCTTGACGCCCTTGTATGCGACCAAACCGTTCTGTCCCGACGCGTTGACAAGCAGTACCTTGTCCTTGAAGATGCGCACGGCGCCGGCATAAGCGTTTATGTCAACGATGTCGTTCTTGAACTGTATCGGTTTTTCAACCGCGCAGAATACATAGTCCGTGGATTCGGGTGTCGTTACCCGGACAACGCCTTCAGCCAGGCTTTCGACCTTTCCGACGCCCGGTTCGGCGCCTTTCGAAGGATAAAACAGCGAGGTGTAGCCTTTGCCGGCCGGCTGGCTGAGGGATATCTGAGTGTAGTCCTCGTTGAAGCCCTGGACCTTCGTGCCTTTGACTGCGACCTGCGGATTCGCGGGTTCAGCAAAGACGATGTCCAGCTTCACGCCGTCCGCGCATTCTGCGCGCACGCCGCCGGGTATGGGCTTGACGCTCTCGTCCTTGGCGACGATCCATTGGTAGAACCAACTTTGCAGCGGGCAGTCTCCCTGAGTTGTATCGCGGACGACGACGTAGTTGGGGCCGTCCGGTTTTTCCGAGCGCACCATCAGCACCTGGCGGCTCCAGTCGAAATTGTTCTGCAATGCTTTTGTCTTGTCCCAGCGCTTGAGGAAGGTCTGGCGGCCTAGGAGGTATCCGACAGAGAGGGTGAATCCGTAGTCCTCGATGTTGGTGTCGACCCGGCCATGTTCGTGGTCTGCGAGGGCTTCGCCGAAGCAGATGCGCGAGTCATGGCAGATTCCCTGCGTGCCAGAGTAGCCCCAGCCGGTCGGCGGGCAGAGGCATGCGCCGCGGGCGTAGAGGACGAAGGTGCCCTGGTCCGGATTCCAATGGCTCTGGGTGTAGCCCTGACGGAGGATGGCGCAGGTCTCCTCGGGAGAAAAACTGTGCGCCCGCAGGACGCCGCCGAAGCCGGCGATGATCTTGTCGGTGCGCACCGGCTTCACAGGCTTCAGGCCGGGAATCCAATAGAACCAGAATCCGGGATGGACCTGTTCGGTGCCGAAGTATGCGCCGCACTCCTCCCAGACGCCGAGACGCTCCGCTGCGTATGCCGGATCGCTCTTGGCGGTGAGGTTCGCAAGCAGGAACTCGGTCTGTCCCCCGGCGACATCGGCACCGTTGCCGAATCCTGGAAGCACGCGGACCTTGCGGTCGCCGAGCCATTCCTTATGATCCTTGCGGTAGAGGCCGCGTGGCGTGGTCGGCGGGGTGTCGATGTCGCGGAAATAGCGGCCGAGATCCTTTAGGTTCTCATATTTATCCAGGTCATAGCCTGCGTTGCGCAATGCAATTGCGGCGGTCGAGATGAAAATGCTTGGGCCATAGGTGGCGTAGCCGGGGTTCTCGCGGAAGGTTCCGCCCGCGCTGGTGATGTTGTATGATGCCTTCCACTTGGTGTAGACGGCCGCGTCATCGAGCCACGTCTTCGCCATGGGATGATCCTGGATCATGGTAGCGTAGACCGGAAGCCCCATGTATCGGTTGATCGCCATGTTCGGATTGCCCATGTGTACGCCGGCGCCGCGAGGATTGAAGTCCGGGCTTGTCAGCATGTGGCATATGGCCGCGAGCTTCGCGCGCAGCTTAGTGCGCAGGTCCGCCGGCAGTTCCTTGCAGGCGAGCGCGCTTTCCGACGGGAAGATCGCGCCGTAGTCGAACTGCGTCTGCCGGTAGTGAGTGAGGAAGAACGGCAGCGAGGAGTTGAAGCGGCTGTCAAGCTGTTGTATGGCGTGCTGGGCCTCCTTCTCGGCCGCCTTCGGGTCGCCGTTCACGAGGTATGCGTCCTTGAGCAGTTCCTTCCCCGGCCAACGGTCGATGTTCTTCTTTATATCTGCAAGCTGGGCGGCGGTGAGGACGGCACGCGGGCGTTCAAGCTTCTGATCCTCGGGCCATTCGAGAATCCAGTCCTTGTAGTTGTCTAGCGTGATGAACGCATAATAGCTCCGATATAAGTCCATGGTGTCGTATAATGGCTTCTCAACTTCAACCTCCTTGCCGTCCTTCATGGCCTTGGTCTTCGAGGGTATCGGCCGAGGACCGAGGATGAGCGACCACATGCGGCAGCCGAGGGTCTGGGGAAGCGAAGGGTCGATCTCTTCCGTGGAAAACGGATTCTGCGGCGCGCCGTTGATGTTAATCGAGGTGCGCATCTTGGCGAGAACGCGGCCGTCGGCAGTCCACTGGAAATCAGATAGCGACTGGTTGGGCAGGCGCCAGCCGCCGACATGCTCGCTCATGATGCCGACGCAGGGAGATTTTACATCGCCCGCCTCGCTGTAGAGAAGATACCATAAGGACTTCGCCCCCCAGTCCGCCCAGCAGTAGAGCTGCGAGTGTCTTCGCTCCTGGCTGAAGTCAAGCGTTTCCTGCCATACGCATGAGTCGTGCTCGACACGGCGTTCGCGGAGCTTCTTCTGCTTGCCGTCGGGGAGCCGGTCGGCGGCAAACATGGCGGTGTCGGCCTTCCAGCCCTCATTGAGCTGAAGGACGAAGAAATCCTTGCCGGCGGTGGCGGAACCCATGTCGTATTCCTCGGCGACATGCACCAGCGAAAGCTCCGCCTCGACACGGATGCGGACCTTGTAGTAGCCCTCCGGGACAAACTTCACCTCATAGGCATATTCCTTGTAGAGCGGGCCGTCGGCGACGACCTTCTGGGAAAAGGACAATATCTTGCGGTCGGATTCGAGCCAGCCTTTGCCGGCCCACTTGCCGTCGGACAGACGGTAGGCCAGGATCGGCGCCGGGACTTCCTTGGGATCTGCAGGCGGATCGAATTTCTTCTCGCCGGGTGCCGGGATGCGGATGCCGACTTCCGCGGAGGTCACCTCAAGAGCTTCACCCTTGGCTTCGGCCTTGACTCTTTCCGAAAATTCTTTTGGCTGCGCCGATGCCTTGAGCGTGTAAGTCCATGCACCTCCCTTCTTCAGTTCAGCATAGAAGCTCAGGCGCGCCTTCTTGGCGGAGCCGTCGGGATTCTTCTCGGTCAAAACCAGCTGATGCTCGACCGGCGAGCCCTGGCCGTCGACCAGTTCGATCTTGCCCGGCATGAACTCTCCCGGCTGTCCCGCGATGTCGTAGTTGAGAAGCGTCCGCGGCCAGTCGCGCTCGATCCAGTTGCGGCAGGAGAAGACCAGGTCGGCGGCCCTAGTACATGGACCAAATCCAAGGAAGAAGGACGCGGCCATAATGAATGAAACCCGGAAGAGACGATGTCGATTCAGCATGCGACGTGCTCCTATGTTTTCATGTTTATTCAGAGTCACTTGTTTTCCTTGACCCAGATATCTATGCCGGATGCGCCATAGACGTTGTAGTTTGTCTGGACTCCGGAAGAAGGCCATGCGGAGTTCCAGTCGCCGGGATAGTCGCGGTTCTTCATCCAGAACACCCTGCCGTCCCCGAGCGCCACATGGCCGCCAGTCTTGTGGGCCCACTTGAGCATCCACTGGCCGGTCGTGCTCTCCGGATATATGAACAGGCCGGTGCGGCGATAGCCGCTGGATTCGCTGAACAGCATGAGATGCGGATACTTCGTAAGCCAGTTGTTGCCATACCACGGATAATCCTCCTGCCACCAGCGCCTGTCCCAGTCGAAATTGTTCCAGCGGTAGTCATAGTCGACCAGGTGGCCGCCGTTACCCCAGACTTGATTTCCCCAGCTGTAGGGCCGCATGGAAGGGCATTCGCTTGACTGCCGCGGCATGATGTTCCATACATGCTCCCACATCCACCAGGTCGTCTGCTTGCTGTTGTCGTTGGCATAGTTCGGCATGCACACCTGTCCACCGGAGGCGCTGTTGCCCCAGGTTCCATAATGGAGGTTTCCACAGGCGGCATGGATGCCGCTGCTGAATATGGCGTTCGCGAAAGGCGGAGCGCCATCATAGTCGGTTGAATATGCGATCGCCGCCACTGTCTGCTGCTTGAGGTTGTTGATGCAGACGGCTCGCCGCCCCATCTCCCTGGCCTTCGAGAGGGCCGGGAGAAGTATGGCCGCCAGAATGGCGATGATCGCGATAACGACCAAGAGTTCTATTAGAGTGAATGGCATGTTGCCTGTCAGACGCCGCGGCAATGCCGCAGTATTGTATCCAGTCTCAGGAGTAGAACAGGCAACCAAAGGAGGAGAAAATATACTCGATAGGCGCGGACCTTCACAAGGAGACAGTGGTGATCTCGGTGCTCGACT
>CAZWRV010000047.1:0-46045 GCA_964636325.1 uncultured Victivallaceae bacterium
AGCGTCGGCGCGCACACGGTGAACATGGATGAGGCGCAAGCCATCACGGCTACAGCGGCGGCGGGCTACGAGTTCACCGGATGGACCGCCACCGCGGGCGCGGCGGTCGCGGACACCGACGCCGCAAGCACCACCGCAACCCTCTCCGCGGACGCCACCGTGACTGCGAACTTCGCGGAAGTCGCCAACCCCGTCACGCTCACGATGGCCGTCAGCCCGGCGGACGGCGGAACGACGACGCCAAGCGTCGGCGCGCACACGGTGAACATGGATGAGGCGCAAGCCATCACGGCTACAGCGGCGGCGGGCTACGAGTTCACCGGATGGACCGCCACCGCGGGCGCGGCGGTCGCGGACACCGACGCCGCAAGCACCACCGCAACCCTCTCCGCGGACGCCACCGTGACTGCGAACTTCGCGGAAGTCGCCAACCCCGTCACGCTCACGATGGCCGTCAGCCCGGCGGACGGCGGAACGACGACGCCAACCGTCGGCGCGCATACGGTGAACAAGGGCGAGGCGCAGGCCATTGCTGCGACAGCGGCGGCAGGCTACGAGTTCACCGGCTGGACCGCCACCGCGGGCGCGGCGGTCGCGGACACCGACGCCGCAAGCACCACCGCAACCCTCTCCGCGGACGCCACCGTGACTGCGAACTTCGCGGAAGTCGCCAACCCCGTCACGCTCACGATGGCAATTATTCCAGACAACTGCGGGACAACAACGCCTACTGCCGGTTCCGCCACCGACATAAATGCCGGAGACCCCACGCAAATCACTGCGACCGCGGCCAGCGGCTACATGTTCAAATCCTGGTCGGCATCGCCTTCCGGGAATGCGGATTTCGCAGATGCTTCGTCCGCGAGCACCACTGTAACGCTATCCGGGAATGCGTTCGTCACTGCGAATCTCGCAGAAGAAAGGCTCGGTGCCGGCGGTAACGAGGAGAGCGAGTCAAACCTCGACTCCGCAGGCATCCGATGGAAAAGAGTTCCCCAGGATTTCAAGGCTAGCGAGGCACCCGGCGGTGTTCCCAACACAATGATCAGGAACATGATGGACGGAAAGGTTCTGGCCGCACAACAAAAGGGTATTCAAGTCTACGGAATCATCAACCCCGCCTACGAAAATTCATACGAATGGCCCACTGCCGAAACGGTCGCCGCCGTTCTCGCCTATTTCGCGGAACGATACGACATGGACGGAGTCAATGACCTTTCTGGCCTCAAGTACCCGGTCCGCTACTGGGAGATATGCAACGAATACGAGTCCAATCCGATCAACCCCGATGATCCCAACTGGAAGTGGAAGGGGCTCTCAGAGGCGGACTACTTCGAATACTGCCAGCAGGCTCAGGCCGCCCTCAAAACCGCCTTTTCAGGCGCGGCATTCTCTTCTGGCGCAATCGTTGAAAAGCCGAACGACGGATTCAAGTATCTGATCAACAACGGATTTTCGCCCGACTTCATCTCCTTCCACAGCTACCAGCCGGGCTTCAACATCTCGCAGTTGAAGACGGAACTGGCCGCGCTTAGCATCTCAGGCATCCCCGTCTTCATCACCGAAGGCGCCTTCTATTCCAACCAGGACGGCGGCACAAGTGCCACTCAGGTCTCCAACGCAAAATGGATGGCGCAGACTTATCCCGACGCCTTCGTCAACAACTTCCAGAAACTGATCTATACTGAGATGACCACGAATCCCATGTGGACGGACGCCAACCTCATCTGGATGGCCATGATCGAGACAGACGGCACAAAAAGACCCAACTACCACACGCTTAAGAAGATGAATGAGATGATCGGATACTTCACATCATCCGAGGAGATCGACACCGGCGACGAAACGAAGCGCATCTGCAAGTTCACGAATCCCGGCGGCGGAATCGTCTACATCGCATGGACCACGTCCGAATCCGGCGCGCAGATTACACTGGGCGGACTCGGCACCGTAAGCTCCGTGACAGTCACCAATACGCTACCCGACACCTCCGGCGACGAGGTCGTGGAGCCGGTGACTTTCAGCAGCACGACAGCAAGCGTAACAGCCGGATCCGCCATAATCACACTCCCAGACGACACTCCGGTATATGTGACATACTGAAGCTCTGATGCGGACTTGAACGGGTATTACTGGTAAATATTCAGTGAACTACGCCCTTCCACTGAATATTTACTGCTGCTTCTTGAGCTTGGCTTGTATGGAGTCCAGCTTTTCCCTTGTATATGCGAACTCGTGTCCGCAGTGGGGACACTTGTAGTTGCTCAGCCCCGTAATATCAACATCCTTGCGGGGCTTCAACCCTTCCGCCTCCTTGAACACCTTCCCGCAGTCCTTGTTGAAGCACAGGATCAGCCGTTCCCCCCCCTTGCCCTTGCCAGATCCGAAAATCTTCTCCCAAAAACCCATGGCATGCCTCCTTTCATGAGAGTTGACGCCATATTGTTTTGCGATATCGATCAAATCCGCATTTCACCGCTGCAATCAAAACTTTTAAGAGACTGGCCGTCTTGCAGATGGAAAACTGCGAATTCCGAATTCGAATTCGGATTCAAGCATCGACTTAATTTAAATCCTATGTGAGGAATGTCAATGCCTTGCTTTTCATGCGCCGGAGGAAAAAGATTCCCCATTTCATCCCTATTCTATGGCTTGCCTGAACTTCATAATCTCCTTCATCGGCTCCGGTTTTGAGTTTTGAAATTGGCTCATTAAGTTATCGTCCCAAAACAATTGGAGCAATTGATGGAACCTGCTGTAAGCGGCATGAAACAGGCGGGCAAACTGCGCTCCGTTCTCTGGTTCGTCGCCAGGATAGCGCTCGCAGCCGGAATCATCGCCTGGATCGTCCACGCCAACTTCGCCTCGATCGTCTCTTCGCTCAAGTCCATTAAGCCGGGCTGGCTTGCCGCGGCCCTCGCCCTCTACATCGCCCATCTCTTCGCATGCGCCTGGCGCTGGAAGATGCTCCTCCACGTCCAGAAGATCGGAATCCGCTTCAGCGAGGCATTCACCCTCATGATGACCGGCATATTCTTCTCCCTTGTGATACCGGGCGGAGCGCTCGGAGGAGACCTCGCGAAGGCCGGCTTTCTGGCTTCAAGGACGCCGAAGGGGGAAAAGCTCAAGGGCGTCTTCACAATCCTCATCGACAGGGTCATCGGCATGATATCGCTCTTTTCCCTGGCGGGCATCCTCGGACTTCTCTCCTGGAAATTCCTCTCAGGGCTTTCAGGCGTCCTCGAACTGGCGGTCTACGCCCTTCTATTGGGATGCGCAGGCGGACTCGGTTCGGTAGTCGTCCTCCTTTTCCACCGCCAGCTCGCGAATTTTCCATACGTCCCCAGGCTGATCGCCCTCGCTGACAGCCTGACAAAAGGATCTCTGTCGGCGATGATGGAAGCCCTCGACGACTTCCGCTCCGAATACTGGACGCTTGCAAAGTGCATCCTGATAAGCGTGGTCCTTGTCCATCTTAATATTGCCGTCGCCATCCTGTGCATCGGCTACGGCATGGGCATCGGAGATGCCTCCGAAAAGCATTTCATATTGTCGGCTGTCCTCGGCAACGCCGCAGGGACAATCCCGCTGACCCCCTCCGGAGTCGGAACCAGGGACGTGGTCATGATGACCCTCCTGAAGGCGACCGGCGTGACGGAGCAGGCCTCGGCAATAACTCTCGTCTATACGTCCATCGTCCTCATCGTCAGCTTCGCGGGCGGCATCTTCTTCGTCTTCATGAAAAGATATCCTCCGTCATCCGCTCTTGATTTCCGCTAAGATGAAGGATATATTCAACATTTCCCTGCAGTTTCCGCCTCATGCCGCCTTCTGCAGGACGCCTTTAAGTATTAATTCAGCAAAAGGGCGTAGTTTGTTGAATTCATACCCTTTCACCTGCGGCAGGGGCGCTTAGCTCAGTTGGCTAGAGCACTTGGTTTACACCCAAGTTGTCGGGGGTTCGAGTCCCTCAGCGCCCACCAACTATATTCGTATCTTCCTTTGCTATAATGGTTTATATATATTCCGTCAGGCCCGGTCAAGGCCTTTTTCCCGCAACTGCTCCAGTTTTGCTCCAGAAACGACCGAAAGGGGTGGTGTATGAGGAAGAAGTTGCCGTGCCTAGACCAGAGGGGGGAGACGTATTATTTCAGGATTGTGGTGCCAGCTCCGCTGCGGCGGATTTTGGGAAGGAAGGAGATACGGCGGAGCCTTGAAAATCCCGACTTGAATTCCGCCGCGGCCATGGTTATGTTTCTGCGGGGAAAATATAAAAGTCTGTTCTTGGATCTACAGATGGGAAAAATAACTGACGAGCAGATAGCCGCCCTCGCGGAGCAAGATTTTGCTATCAACCTCTACAATGACGAGCTGGCAAGGCTCCGCGGAGGTCCGCGCACGGACGATCAGGTCAGGCGCGAGTTGTCCTTCCTGTACGAGCTGCTTGCGATATTCCGCGCCAAGCTCGTAGCCAATGATCTAGCCTGAATTATTCATAAAAATCGTGAAAATATCTGTGGAACCTTTTATAAGATGTTGGTGTCTAATATGTTATGTCTCTAAAAAACCAACAAAACAGCGAAAGGTTCCAAAGTTGAAAAAAGATACAGACGGACAGCTGGAATTCAAGTTCAAGGGCTGCAGGAGGATCGAAGCGGTGTTCGACGAGCCCGAGGTGACTGGCGACTTCGGGGCCGTCCTGATGAGGGCGGTGGAGGAGAGGGAGAAGATTGTGGCGATGTTGGCCGGCAAGATCGAAGACGAGCGGAACAAAGTCCTACGTGGAGCACGGGCTGCGGGAGATGCTGATGCAGCGCGTGTTCCAGATAGCCTGCGGCTACGAGGACGCCGACGACTGCGACCACATGAGGGGCGACGCCGCTCGCGAGCCAGCCCACGATGACGCGGCTTGAGAACGCGGTGTCGGTGCGCGACCTCCTGAGGATCGCCTACGGCTTCATCGACCACTTCATGGACTCCTACGACAGGGAGCCGGAGATGATAGTCGTTGATGTGGATCCGACGGCGAACACATGCCACGGGTGCCAGCAGCTTTCGCTGTTCAACGCGTTCGAGGACGAATACTGCCTGATGCCGTTCCATGTCTCTACGAGGGGCTGAGCGGGAAGTTCATAACGGCGATGATACGTCCGGGGAAGACGCCGACGGACAGGGAGATACTGTCGCTGCTCAAAAGGCTGATAAGACGGATAAGGAGCCGGTGGAAGAACGTCGTCATAGTCTTCCGCGCCGACTCGCACCACACGAAGCCTGCGGTCATGGACTTCCTGGAGTCGAACGGGATTGAATATGTCACCGGCCTCGGCCCGAACGCCGTGCTTGAGAGGCAGTTCGGGCAGGCCGCGCCGCGTCATATGCCGGGCCGAGGCGTCGGCGGCCGGCGTGGATATGCGGTTCATCGTGACCAGCTTCGAGGACGCCCAAGCAACATATCTTTACGAGACGGCCTACTGCGGACGCGGAAAGATGGAGCTCATGATAAAGGACCACAAGGTCGCGCTGAAGTCGGACAGGACAAGCTGCAACAAGGCAACGGCCAACCAGTTCAGGCTCTTCCTGCACTCGGCGGCGTACGTGCTCATGCATTCGATGCGTTCGGAGGCGCTCGCCGGAACAGGACTTGAAGGCGCGCAGTTCGACACGATAAGGCTGAGGCTGCTGAAAGTCGGGGCAAGGGTTGAGGCCATGAAGCGGAAGATTCGCTTCCACGCTTGACAAGCCCTTGAAAAAGGTCGTCGTCCATCTCGACTCCGAGGAGTTCAAGAGTACCTGGCTCGGAAACAAGTCCGTCTACAGGACACGCATGGCGATCGCCGACGGCGGCGAACTCATAGTCCTCGCGCCGGGACTCAAGGAGTTCGGCGAGGACAAGGAGATCGACCGTCTCATCCGTAAATACGGTTACCGCGGAACTCCTGCGACCCTTGCGGCCGTCAAGGCCAACGACGAACTCAGGAAGAACCTGAGCGCCGCCGCGCATCTCATCCACGGATCGAGCGAGGGCCGCTTCAAGATCACCTACTGCCCCGGACCGAAGATGCCCCTCGAAAACATCCGCGCCGCAGGATTCGACGCAGAGCCGTTCGAGAAAATGTCGAATAAATACGAACCGGCCAAGCGCAAGGACGGATTCAACAAGGTCGGCGGCGAGGAAATCTTCTTCATCAGCAATCCCGGCCTCGGCCTCTGGGCCCTTAAGGACAAGTTTGTCTGAACATTAAGCTGAGACAAACACTTGCTGGATGACTCTATCTGTCCGCCTTCGCAAGGCCTGCCGTTACCTGCCCCTCTATCAAAGCCTCCGGGGGGCGTCGTAGCCGGAAGAAGGCGGGTTTTCATCCCGCCGTTGCCGCAGCGAAGACCGGCCTGCCATCCAAAGCCGCCGTGCGCAGCAGGGGGCAAAGGATGGCGGAGAGGGCGGGATTCAGCCGTTAGGTTTCTTTCCTGACTGCAGCAAGCTGTTGTTATTCATTGACTTCCAAGGAGATAACCCGCTCCACTTTCCCATTTTGGATATGTCCATAAGTGCCTCCATGGTAACGGGTAAACTGTCTCCAATATATCAGTATCAGGTTTTCTGGGAGTTTTTAAGCTGGCGGGGCTGAGGGCGGAAAAGTCCACCTTTTTGTGGGCGGAATTATGGTGAGAGGGGGGTAATGTGCAGTATTTTCGGCGGATTTTGGCTGGGGCTGCCAGGCTTGGTTTAATGCTTCAAAATGTGAACCCGGGTTCACTTTTCGGGGCCACCGACCTCAAAGTGCAGGAATTCAGATTGTGCGAAGGTATGCAGAAAAGCCCCCATCCGGCATATTTTTCACGTAGCGGCATGTTTGACTCCATCTATAAATAGAGTATTATTAATGCAGATATTAATGATAATATACATGTTAAAGGGACAGGATGAAACTTGAAAGCCGTCGGATGAGATTGGCGTTCTGCGAGGAGACAGCCCAGATCGCCAGCATCGACAATCTCCTCGCCGGAGAAAGATATATGGTTGAGGGCGAAAAATTCCGGATCGAAGCGGATGAGTTCGTAGTAGACTTTGGCGACTGTGTCCTAGAGTCAGCGGAAATCAGCGGCGATCGTGTCCTGCGGGCGCAGTACCGGTTCGAGGAGATGGCCATTGATGTCGTTTACAATCTCAGGGATCATTTCATAGAAAAAAGCGTTTTGCTCAAGAGTAGGCGGGATTACACGCTGCGGAAGGTGTTTGTCAGCCGACCGCATTTCGCGGCGGAGATGCTTACAGGCATCGTGCCCTACCGCTACCAGCACAACGCCACATATTTCGGACGGACGCTGGCCGGCGGATTTTATGCCGGGATGGAGCTGCCCTTCGACACATCCTTCCTCGACGGGGATCGGATCCAACTCTCCTATCGTCCTGGATTGAAGGTGAAAGCCGACGAATGCTTCGAATGCGAGCCTGCCTACTTCGGGATCTACAAGCTCGGCAAAGACGAATCTGTACTTAACGGGGAGATGGAGGGCGGCAGTTTCCGTTATCTTCCGCTGCAGTCGGAAACCGAAGCAATGGTCGCAATGGTGTCGGCCATACTCGGCCCTCCAAGGCACGGGCCGACGTCGGTCTTTGCCACGCTTGCAGCCGGGGCGGTCCGCCTGTGGACGACCGAAGATGAAAGCGGAGAAGTCGTGAACATGACCGGAATTCCCGGACAGCCGACAAACGTGACATACGGCGATAAGATCCGCTACTGGGCGCGACTCCGCCGGAACCGGCAGTTCTGCCCCCACTATCTCGACCAAGCGTATTTCTTCGTTAACGTCGGCGGCGGCGGAGAGACCAAGGCACCATGGAGCGGCGAGAATCTTGAATATGCCTTGCTGAGCGCAATTTCAGCGTCACCGAACCAATGTTATTTCAGCGGTCCTGTGGATGCGATTCCCAAAGGTGATAGGGCGATAATTCGCAGATGGCTGGACTGGAGCCGTGAAAATTCGAATTACCTCATGGTCCGCCGTGACCTGGCCGACTGGCCTTCCGCGGGGAAGACGGACGGTTCGGCGCATATCGTCAATGATCGAGGATTCATCTTCCTTTTCAATCCCAATGCCGCACCCATGAAATCGAGATTCATTCTCTCCGAAGAGTGCATAGGCATCAACGGTTCCTGCGGCAAATTCACGATCACCCAACATTATCCGCCCTCTGGGATGAAACGGCACGCCTCATACTGCGCCGAACTGGAATGGGAACTGCCGCCGTTCAGTTCTATTATTGTTGAAATCGTTCCCTTATGATGAGGCTCCCGATTCATTCGATTTAGACGGTTCGTTCAATTTGATCATTGTCAGCCTGTAGAATCGGTTTTATTTACCGCATCCGACAAAGATAATGACGAAGATAACGGCAACGATTAGGGGACGAAGATAGGGATGAAGATAACGATTAAGACTAAGATTGATGATTTTTATAGGAGTGTTCGTCTGTCCGCCGCGGTGTGGACAGTTTTGTCGATCAGAAACTCGATGGAGGGCGTCCGCCTAGGCGGATATTCCGCCGCGCGGCGGGAGTTCCCGCCGCCAAGAGGGGGGGTGAATAGAATTCAACCCCCCATCCGCCGGTCGGCGGATATGAATAAGGATAATCGAGTTTCAGGAGGAGATCGCGATTAAGATTACCAAGTTTCAGGAGGAAGCAATATGCTCGGCATGTATGTTCATACGCACTGGGGATACAATCGTCCGTATTCGGCCCGCCGGTGGACGCTTGACGACTGGGAGGGATATCTTGACGGCCTCGCGAAGCTCGGTTATGACCTGCTGATGGTCTGGCCGCAACTGGATACGATGCCGGCAGAGCCTACACGCTCCGACGTCGGCTATCTCCAAACTTTGTCCAAGGCCATTGATCTCGCCCATGGACGGCATGGGATGAAGACTGTGCTGGTTCTGGCCGGTAACTGCATAGGAAATGAGAAGGCGGCGGACTATGATTTCCATTCGCGCCCATACTTCGTCTGCGAAAAGAAAGTCAATCCGAAGGACTCCGCCGAACTCAAGCATTTCATGGACGGAAGAAAGAGACAGCTCTCTTTCCTGCGCAATGCCGATGCGGTCGCCGTGATTGACAGCGATCCCGGCGGCTTTCCCGGCTCATCCAACGAGGACTTCGCGAATCTCTGCCGCATCCAGGCGGATGCGTTCCGGGCAGTCAATCCCGGTGGGGAGTTCGTCTACTGGATGCTTCTCGGATGGGAAGGCTACTGCAAATTCTGGACCGCACAGCGCGACAATCCTGACGCCGTTCCTAATCTGTGGGAATACCAGGGGGATGAGGACTACGGCATCACGCTCGGTCTTCTTAAGCAACGTATGCCGGAACCATGGAGCCTTATGTGCTGGCTTCCCGCGCATGAGGAGGCTGTCGACACCCTTGGGCTCAGGGACAAGGCCCTCTACTTCCCCTACGGGGTAATCGAGGGCGAGCCTGTGTTCCCGTTGACTGTCTGCAATACGCATATAGCCGAGACTGTGACATATGAAGCGCTGCGAAGTCATCCGCTTGGAGTCATGGGCAACGCTCAGACACATTGCCTGCAACTGCCCAATACATATTGGTTCGCGAAAATCGCAAGGGGGGAGAGCGTCGATCCTGCCGATCTTGCGGAATTCGCAGGTCGACTGCTGCCGGGCCTTGGCGAAATCATTACAGCGGGGTGGAATGCGGTCGAATCCCGTGATCCCCATCTCCAGGCCCGGACGGCTGAAGCTCTGAAAAAAGAAGTGGGCAAGCCGCATGCGGCCGGAGATCTGTCGGGGCTTCTTTTCGGAGATCCGGATCGTTTCCTCGTCGATCTTGCGATGAACCTGGAACTCCGGGCCGCAATGGCCGGCTTCGAAGCTGCAGCCAGAGCTGACAGGAATATGAGGCAAAGTTTGCAGACCATGCTCGGTATTCTTGCTGCATATCAGCGGCGGGTGGGATTCGAAGACGCCTACGGAGGACCGCTCGATGAAGGATTCAACAAGACTCTTGCTCTTCTTCACGATCCGCGTATTGACGCAGTTCTCAGGGATTTCGACGATTGGAGAAATCCTGCTGTCCGCAACGGCATCGTGCCGCGTCTGCTGGACGCGGTCGCATCCTATCTAAAACAAAATGAACAAATATAAGCTTTTAAAATCAGCGAGGTGAAAAGATGGGTTCTGGTCGGCGATGTACGGAAATCGAAGACGGCATTGATGCTTATACATGCGATCTTGCCTTGTCCGAAGGAATGGAGCTGGTCATCACAATATGACATAAAGTGGATTCAGTAAGCAATTCAACAAACAGGGATATATATGAGAAAGTCATATCAAAAAGGTGCATTGGCCTGGGAACGTCTTCCGGAGAAGGGTGTGTTGCCGTCGCTGCCAGATGAGACGATGACGGAGGAATGGAACCTGTTCAAGGCGGATGTTGTCGAGTATCTTGAGAAGCGTCACTTCATCGAACACAAGGAACCGCGTTCCTTGTGGCACGAGGGGTGTCCGATGGGCAACGGAGACATGGGGGTTCTGGCATACGGCCCGCCGGAGGCTGCCATGTTCCTTTTTGGTAAGACTGACTTATGGGACTGGAGACCTTTCGGCAAGGCCAACTATCCGAGCGCGGGATTTCCAGCCCTTCGCAAGGCGGCCGCAGAAAAAGACGACAGACGATTCCAAGAACTTAAGGAGAAAAGCCGGAGGCCCTTGCAGGTTGATGCTCCGACCGCCAAACCGGGGGGCATGCTGCGCCTGGAACTCTACCCCTGCAGCAAGATTATGAGTTTCTATCAGAGGCTTTCCTTCGCCAGCGCAGAAACTGTCCAGACATGGGGCGTGGCCGGAGACCGGAAGCCTTCCATGTGCAAGTTTTCCCTGACCCCGGATCCGGTTGTGATGACCAGCTTCGTCCATGCGGCCAGAAATGTTTTCGCCATAAATATACAGACAGGGAAATATCCCTTCCACGAACCGATAGCAGTCTCGCTCTGGCGCCACGAGGATCCTGACATGGAGCCGCCTGAGGCGCATGTGGCCGAAGGCCGGGCATGGATCCGGCAGAACCTGCCGGGCGGACAGCATTTCATAATGCTCTTCGGATGCGACTGCGAGTCGTTCGAATATTTCGATGTCGGCGGCCGTATATTAGCCAAAGGCAAGCCCAAGGCCGACACTGTCACTTTTTATGTATCTCTTGTAACTAGCCTGGATGCGGAAAATCCCCTGAGGCAGGCAAGGGAAAATATTCTTGACGCATGCCGGACAGGCTTCACGGCGCTGCATGAAACTCATCGCAAATGGTGGCATGGATACTGGAGGCGCGCCTATGTCGCGACGCCGTGGCCGGAGGTAGAGAGGAAATGGTATCAGGCATTGTATTTACATGCATGCATACAGCGTCCGGGCCGGATGAGCCCCGGCCTGCAGGGAAACTTTATCAAGGAGAATTATCCGGCATGGAACGGAGACTTCCACAACAACATCAACATACAGATCATCAACTGGAGCTACCTTACCGCCAACAGGCTGGAGCTGGGAGAGCCGTTTTACAGCTTGTATCACAAAATCCTCCCTCGCGTGGAAAAGGATACCCAGGAATATTTCGGGATGCGCGGCGCGAGATATCCCATTTCCATGGGGCCCGACGGCGTTGAAACCTGCCCCGGCCAGTTCCTCAGCGCCTGGATAGGATCAAGCGGGTGGCTGGCGCTGCACTACTGGTGGCATTACCTGTACAGCGGCGATCTCGAATTCCTCCGCCGCTATGCTTATCCGGTCATCCGGGCGGCCGCCCTCTTCTACGAAGACCATCTGCAGGAAAAAGCCGACGGCAGGCTATATGCGCATCCAACTGTCCTGATGGAGCTTATGGCGGCGTATGTGGACGGATTCGGAACAAATTCAATCTGGGACTGGCCGGTTATCATCAGGACGTTCCAGATGGCAGGCGAGGCTGCGCAAGCTCTCGGGTTGGATGCGCATGACCGTCAGAGATGGGATGAAATCCTGGCAAAGATGGCACCGCTGCCCGCCACCGGCAACGGCATATGGAAGGAGTTCGCAGACAAGCCGCTCCTCCACATGCACCAGTGGGAATGGACAAAATACATGGCGGTTTTCCCCATGGGGCTTGTCGGAGAGGACTCGGGACCGGCCGAACTCAGGGAGCAGGCGCGCAAGACTCTGGAAGATCATTTCGCCTATTGGAAAGAGCACGGAGATACTCCTGATGCTGCGTACAGGGCATTGGCAGGTTTCGGAATGGCCGGCCCGACCTTGGCGCGGATGGGAATGGGAGAACGGGCGCTTGGATTCGCTCAATGGGTCTGCGGAAATCCGGGCCTTGTATCGAATGAATCGACCGGGCAAAACTCCTCATGGTTCTGTCCGAGCGGGTTTGTCGGCAACCGCGACAGCTTCTATGTCCAGGTCGATACCCCGCTTATGACCGGGATGTTCCTCAACGAGATGCTCCTGCAGAGCTACGACGGAGTGATACGGGTCTTCCCCGCCGTTCCCCCGTGCGATTCTCCTATATGCTTCCACTCGCTCCGCGCAGCGGGCGGCTTCCTGGTCTCTTCAGAAAGACGGAATAATCTGACCCAGTATGTCGTGGTCAAGAGCTTGGCGGGCAACAAGCTGCGCATGCGCAACCCCTTCGTCGGAGAGAAGGATCTGGCCGTCCAGGTGAAGATATATCGCCTGGAGGACGGCATGGATTTCCGCAAGCAGGGGGAATTCCATGCCATGCTCGACCGGCTGCAGTTCCCCGGCGACATCATAGAATTTCCGACGGAAAAGGACCGCCTCTATCTGGTCAGCAAGGAAATCCCATGGTACTCATGCATCCCTGCAATAACGCTGGCATGAGACGGGAAGTGTTCAGCTCGCAGCAATCGGAACATGCGATAATATCGGTGGCCGGAATCAAATCCCGGCCTTCCTCCACGATATGCGGGACGTCGGCGGGAACGATCTGCCGCTGGGGATTCAACAGCTATCAACTCATGTTTCCATGACATGCAGTATTTTCAATTAGGTTATATTGCATATCCCTAATCGGAAGTTACGATTTAGGAAATAACATGATCAGCACAGGAGCTTTACCGCTCCCAAGCGGCTTGGTTCATTGTAATAGTGCTTGAAAGTGGGAATCCAGCCTAGCGCATTGCCCTGTGCGGTGGAACGGACGATGTTCATGTAAAACGTGTCCCCAGGGCGCAGCCCTCCCTTCACTAGTTTCGCCAGCGGAAGCACCATGCGGATCCGCCAGCGTCCGGACAGACTCTCGGAGATGACAGTTGCGCCATCGTCCCACGCGCCTGATGGCTTCCCGTGGGCGATGCCCATGTGTTTTCCTATGGAATTGACACCCATCTGGTTGCATGGACGCCCCAGATCCTTCGAGAAAAAGAGTTCCCACTCGTCGTCGTTCCACACCGGCCCTCCTTTTACGACAAGCTTCCGAGTATTAATTTGATCTTCAAGCTGGATATAGAGATATATGCCGTCATGGATAAGCCGCGCCTCGAGCTTCCGCCGCGTCATTCCGCCGACCATGGTCTTCCAGTTTTTCAGCACTGCTGCGGCAGTCCAGTCCACCTTGGCGATATCCCCGTACCGCTGGATATTCCGGATGATAGGGGCTGAGGCTTTCTGGAGAGTTTGTTTCTTCATCCTCTCTAGGAGACGTTTGTCTTCCCGCCGCCATATTGGATTGCTCCATGCCGTCCTGCCTTCACTGTCCACGATTTCGATTCGCGCATGTGTGACATCCATTGGGATATCCCATTCCGCCTCCGTGAGTTCCATCTTAACGGCTCGGACGACTTTGCCCCAGTAGCCGTTTCCGATGAAATTGATCCGGCTGACAGGAGAGCATTTCACTCGCACCTTGTTTCCGGTGATCTTGATCTCTTTTATCTGCGGTCCCTGCGAGGAGTAGAAATGACCTTTCCTCAGGGAGGAGATGATTGATTCCTCCGTGCATGATTCCGCCTTGACCATGATCCAGCCGCGTGTGGCCGCCGCAGAGGAATGCGCGTCGTCGGCTGCAAGGCCGAAGACCTTCTTGCCGGCATCGAGGAAATCATCCCAATACGTCCCTGAATAGCCCTTTGCGCATCCGTCGTCGCATACGGTGTTGTAGACCTCCATGGCGTCGAAATCTTCCGCGGTCAGATAAGTCTCGCTTCGCGAACCGCTCCAATAGGGATGGGCCATGACAAGAAACTTGCAGCGACGCCTTGCAAGACGGACAAACTCGGACACCGAGGAAAACGTACGCTTCCGCCACTCTTTGCGGATGCCGAGGCATACTGCATGATAGAGGCGCGATTCCACGCTGAAATCCACTTCCTCGGCGGGGATTAGCAGTGGCTTGGCTTTAGATGGAGCCGGAACCGTCCGCTTCCAATGGTCGGTAAGGAAGACGAAGTCGTAGCCTTTCCTGCCATATTCAATGCGGACTTCTTCCGGACTCCACGCCCCGTCCGAATTATTCGTGTGTGTGTGCGTGTTCCCCTTGAACCAGCGTCCTTCGGCCTCGAAGGGATTGGCGAATGATACCTTCAGAATTTCCGGCCCGTTAATTTTCATGTCAAATCCATGTTCTTCTGGTTTGTTGTAAATTATATCGCTTAAGAGGTTCTGCGCCGTCCGCTTCTTGCCGCTTCCAGCGAGGCATAATATTCCGACGGCTTCGGCTTGCCCAGCCAGACCAGCATTCCGTCGGAAAAAGCTTTGCACCGCGCTCGGGCCGTCATTCCCGCGCGCGGCCGGATTATTCTTTCGAAGTCCAGGCATTGCTTCCTTGGTGCAAGTACCAGCTCCTCTCCGCGGACGAGTTTGAAGATCCAATATCTTCCCTCTGCCTTCAATGCTTGCCGGTTCCCATGACTGGAGCGCATGTGGACAGTCCTGCCAGGCCATGGATTTACAAGTTTCCACCGGACAGGCGCCTGAGCCTTTACTCGGCAAAATAAGACACTCCCCTTTTTCCTGGATGCTGAGACAAGGGATTTCCCTTCAACCAGCAGGTTGTGAAATTCGGCGTCCTCCGGCTCCGGAAGCGAGGGGAATAAGCGTAAAATGCCGTTCTGGCACTGGAGCAGCATTTCGCCCATCAGGAGAAGGTATTCGGCAGGACCTTCGAGCGCGGGGAATATGGTGTCACGGCATTCAAGGTTTTCCGTGGTGCACTCCATCAGCCGCCCGTTAAGTATCTCCACGGCCTTTAGCGGATCGGGATCAAGATCATGGTACAGCTCGGCATCAGGGATTCGCGAAATATTCATTTCGCTGAGACGGGAGTCCGCCAGGATGGCGGAGTTGTGCGAGATGAGTCCGTTCGGCTTGACATTGGTTTTGAGCAGGTCCTCGAGGTAGTTCCAGGCCATGTCCTTCCACCCAAGCCTGCATGCTGGAATCCCGATATGATGGACGATCCCCGTCCATCCGCCAAGCCTGCCTTTGTTGCAGCCGAAAGTCTTGCTCCAGAAATCCATCTTTATCATTTCCGCCTTGCACAGTCTGCTCCATTCCGGCGCGATTTCAGGGTCAAACTCGCCACAGGGGAACAAGGCCGCCAGGGTGCGCACCTGGTTGGTATGGTTTGGCCGAAGACCGCGCAGAGGGGAGAATTCATTCTCATAACGAGGGTAATCAGGATAATGCCTGAGCACATGGCGGCATTTTGCCGCAAGTGAGGCATCGCATTTCAGAATCCGCGCGGCCTCAATGGTCGCGGTAAGGGCATATTTCAACATCATGAGCGTGTCAATCGGATCGTCGTACTTGACATACATGAGTTCCGGTTGCTGGCTGATCTCGAGATGATAGCGGTTTTCCTCGGGATGCCAGCAGATATAGTTCGTGAAGAATGCCGCCACCTCGCGCATGATAGGGTAGCAGACTTTCTTCAAATATTCCCTGTCACAGGTATGAAGGTAATGCCACCACAGGAATATGCTCCAATACGGCCCGCTGGTCTGTATGAGGCGGTAAGGGCCGCTTCCTATCTCTCTTCCTGAAGGATCGGTTCCCAGAGGGTAGAATGCACCTTCAATGCCGTAAAGTTCGCGGGCGTTGAGTTTCGCCTGGGGCAGTTGCGCGAGCAGCGTGCGGAAGGAGCCGTCGGCCAGTTCCGGATGGTTGGCGCGGAATACAGGCATCACCGGCAGCTGCGCATTATAGTCGTTGGTGTAAAAGCCCATCCACGGCAGTATCTGAGAAGGTGTGTCCATGGGGCCGAACCACAGCCCGCAAAGTCCGCCGACAGGCGTTCCGCGCAGGACCGTGGCCAGATGGTAGAGACTGACATACCAGAGCTGTTCGAGCAGATGGTCTCCAAGTCCCACATAGCTTTTCCTCCAAAAGCCAGCCCACCAGCGCAGGTGGGTCGCATGCAGATTGTCCGCACCTTTGCGGACGGCCTGCTCAAGCTTTTCTTTCGCCGCGGACAAAGGCGTCCTTGAATCCTTTGACGTGACGACCGTCACAAAAACATCGAAGTCTCCTGACACGGGCGCCACAGCATAGCCGCCGTCCAGGCGGCTTGACACCTCCTTGGTCGGCTCGATTGCACCCCACCATTTTTTCTGGACGGTCCGTCTGAAAAAATCGCGGAAGGCTGTTCCGCCGCTCGGGACGATCCGCGCCATCAGCACATAGGAAAAACCGTCGTGGAACTTCTGTTCGAGCCATATCGTATCGCCCTTTGCCCCTTTTTTCGCCGGCGGCATCTGTGCGTCCGGCACACGGTAGAGATCCACGTGATTATGGAAGGCGGTGACGGCGGAGACGTCACGGACTGAAACGACCAGGACGTTTTCTTCGGCGCAGATGAAGCTTCTTGCTCGCGGATGCGAAAGATGCTTGTCGAGAGATGTGTGCAGTGTGGCATCATAAAGGCTGAGCCTTTTGCTGATGCGGTGCCCGGGAGCGTAGATGGAATCCAGGCCGAAACGGATCCGGAGCTGGCCGCAGGTCTTTGGGCATGGGTAAAGTCCGGCGCCAGACAGGTTTTCATTCGACATCTCTGAAATGAAGTCCTTGCCCTGCGCCACCATCTTCCGTATGTCGGCGATAGAATGCCGTCTGCACTTTGGCGTACGGTAGTCCCATACGTCGTTCTTGTTGATTGTCCATTCAAGGTGGAAGGGCTCAAATGCCAGCGCACCGAGCGACCCGTTGCCAAGCGCCGTTCCGTCCTGCCAGACCTTTGACTGCATCTCATACAGGATGTCGTGCTGCTGCAGGAAATTGCACCAGTTGAGTCCTATTATTCCTCTTCGAGGGGCAGTCATGTGATATCCTTGCTTCCATTTATAGTATATTCTTTGCCCTCGGAGAGCAAATGCTCCTCGATCTTTCCCGTCCAGGGGGACTTGAGTTTGATACGAGAGGCTCCACCGGGGAGCTTCCTTAGTTTGATCTCCACGACCTTGCCGTTTTTCTTCGATGCGCTGACGGATACGCGGCCTTCGGAGATCAGGCCGGAGAAGCTTGCGTCGCCAGGCCAGGCCGGGAAAACCCGGATTATCCCGTTATGGCTCTGAAGCAGGCACTCCGTGATCATTGTCAGGTAGTCGGCGCTTCCTTCGATGAGCGGTGTTGCAAACTCCTTTGCCGCAGGATTTGGCGATGATCCGCCCGCATGGCCGCACCACGGTTCGAACTTGGGCATTTTATCACCCACATCATCCAAGCTCTCGTCGGGGATGTCGGCCAGGTTCGCTTCCGTCTTCGCTGATGGTGCGACGATGACGGCGTCATGGCTGACAAGCCTGTTCGGCTTGACATAGGCGCGCAGGAACATAGGCAGGTAATGCCTGTGGAACTCATCTGCCCTGCCGAGGCGCAATGCCGTCATGGCCCTGAAGAAGCACTGCCATACGCATTGATAAAAGAACCCTCGCTCGTCCGCATAGGATATCTGTGCGGTCTTCTCTACGACCGAGTCGAGCGTCCGATTGTACAGGCCAATTAGTTCTGAGCCGGAAAATTCGTCAACCTCTCCGCAGGGATAAACGGGATGGAGGCAACCTGCCTGTCCGACATGATGGTCCGCTGGAACTCCGACGCCGTCAAGCAGCACTTCTCTTCCTTCCCCGTCGACAGCGCGGGGATATTCGGGCAGATTCTCCAAGAGATCCTTCCATTTGCCGACAAGATTCTGATCTTTCTCTACCAATTCATGAGCTGCTTCAATTGCCGTATGGAGGCATATTTTCAGCATGGATATCGTCTGGACCGGATCTCCGACATCCATGATGTCCAGTTCGCACGCATGTGCGGGATGGAGGTGGTATTGTCCGTCAGCCTCCTTTGCCATGATGCACATATAGAATTCCAGTATTTCTTTGAGAAAGGGGAAAATCCTGTTCCGAAGCCGTTCAATGTCGCGGCAGTATTTCCAGCTCAAGCAGTGCATAAGCGCTACGTATGAACCGCCGAAAAAATATCTGTAATGTCCAACTCCTCCATCAAGAGGCCTACCCAATGAATTGAGTGCGATACCGAACTGCGCCCCGCCGGCACCCCATACTTCACGGGCAAGGCGGCGCGCCTCTGGCAGATATTCGTCGTAAGAATCGAGATATGCATCGAAAAGTTCGCTGTGGTTGAGGACATGGACAGGAAGGAACGCGCATTGGACATTGAGATCCTGCGTAAGGCTTCCGCACCATGGAGATATCTGGACCGGTCCGACATCCGGGCCGTAGAAAAGGCCAAGGAGGCCGGGAAGAGGCGTTCTGCGATATGTGGAGCCAAGTGTGTAAAGCGAATGATAAAACAGATGCTCCAGTTCGCCACCTCCGATTTCAACTTTTGACCGCTGCCAGAAATCCTCCCACCAGGAACAGTGTGACATTCTGATCTCTTGATAACTGGTTTTCACGGCCATATCGAGACGACGCCTGACAATCGCCTCCGGATCATCGCCGTCTCGCGAAGTGGCGACGGTCAAAAAGAGATCAAAGTCACCACCAACGGCCATGATGCCAAAGCGTCCGCGCACGGAGACCGCAGCAGCGCCTTTACTGGGAGGATGATATTTTTCCCTTATGCGTCGAAGGACATCCTGCCTGAGGGCGGAGGATTCTCTGGGAATCGCTTCAAGCCCAGCAACATAGCGGACGCCTTCAGGCATATTCATCCGCATGAAAATCCGGCTTCCTTCGAACCAGAGTTCAGGTGCGCCGAGTTCGACGTCTTCAGGACGGGAGAAAAATATCCTGGTGCAGTTGGCCACTATCGGCGACACGTCTGTAACTCTGATTACAAGGATATCCTCATCCGCCCGCACGAAAGACTCCACGCGGGGATGGCATAGGTGCTTGTCAAGGTTCAAATACAGTGTCGCATCATATAATGAGAGCCTGGCGTTGATATCAGGCGTGGCGCTTCGAGTTCCGGAGACTCCGGTTCCGAGATCCATGAGAAGCGAACAGCAGGTCTTGGGGCCTGTGCCTTCAGGAGCAGGAGTTCCGCGCTCGGCCTTTTCGAAATCGCCGGCCGTTGCCCCCGCCGCGATCATCCGATCAGCCTTTTCGCGTGGGATCACCTGCTTCACACCCGGCACACGGGCATCGATGACATCATTCTTGTTGACAAGCCATTCGAGCGCCTGGGGGGCATAGAACACACTCCCGATGGATCCGTTTCCTAGAAAGACTCCGTCCTGCCAGCACGAAGGAGCCTTTGAACGGATAAGATCATGGGCCGAAATGGAGCTTCCCCAGTTGTCTGCCTCTCGCATTTTATCATTATCTCCTTATTGTCCGAATCCAATCTCTATAGAAAAGCCAAGATACTTCTTGACAGCATCCAGCGGAACGTTGGATGGGATATGGTTCCCAATGCACATCATGTGTCCGCGCGACATTTTGGCCGTTTCGACCATTGGCTGCACCATGCCGCATTTCGTTCGTATTGTTTCGGATGAGGACGCGGTTCTCGCCTTCATACGACCTCCTTCATGAGCGCGTCTGAATTGCTCCTTTGCCGATATAAGCGATAGTTGTCATGTATCCCGCATTTTTTGCGTGCGGCGCACCAGCTGCCCTTTCCAAGCTTCCTCATTCCTGATGCCAGGAGGTAATTGTGATGCCTCCGCATGCTCGGGTATGCGAGATCGACACCGCTGCGGTAGAGCCTCAATATTTCATTCCTTATGTCGGAGTGCGTCATTTTCCTGCGCAGCCTGACCCGGCCGTAGTCGATGCCGGCGCATGTGACTGCGTCCTCCCAGCCTTTGAATCTCCTGACGGCAGCCATGTAGAGCGGTTTGTTTCTCATCTGGACGTCGTTTGAGTTCAAGGATATGCCTTCATTGGCCATACGGATTATCTCATGGACAATCCTGTCTCTTGACCATCTCTGGTATTTCCTTATCCTGCTGTAGTCGAGGCCGCATGCCTCGATGGCCTCCCTCCAGGAGCCGAAAATCCTCTCCGCCGCCGCATAGACTGCAGCATGCTTTGACGCGAAGTAGGACGAGTTCAATGGTTCTCTCCCATGGCATGAGAGTATCCGGTCAATGATCGACTGCGCATCCCATTTCCGCATGAACATACATTCCTCCTAAGTATTACTAATAGTCCTATAATAATATTTACAGATGTAGCCGCCCCCGTGCCGGGGGCGAAGACACGGCCGGCACGGCCGTGGCTACAACTTATGACAATTCAATTTAGGTTTTATTAGTAAATATTCATTTATCTAATTGCATGGATTCGCATGGATGGTATTTACGGCTTTCTTGACGGCGTTGACTCCTGATGTGCGAATGATCCGCTTCCCAGTCTTTTTGTCGCAAGAAATATCGATGCTGACCGGGATTCTCCTGAACACATCATTTCCAAGCGACACATGGATATTCCTCTTGAACGTAACTCTTCCGCCGAGGACAGCAGGGAGCGTCGGTTCTACTGATATTGCCGGGCCCTTCCCGGCGAAATCCAGCTTGAGGCCGACGACTTTCTGGAACAGCTCGACCATCCAGTCGATCGAGCCGGAAAGGCCGAAATACATCCCGCTGCCATAATGCGGATCCATAGGATCGGAAGCGTAGGACGACGCAGGGGTTTCAAAGGGCCCGCAGATGTCGCTGCCGCGCATGGCGGATATCATCGGCTTGAGCTGACGCCACACGATGTCGGCCTGACCTTCGACTCCGATCCTGAACAGGTGCATCATGATCTGGGCGTGGTGGTATTCGCCGTTCTCGGCGCAACCGCTCGGGATGATGCCCAGCCTCCCGACAAGGCGGAGCGATTCCCTATTGTTCGCCACCGGGACGGTGAAAAGCCTGAGCCCGAGGTTGCCGTCAAAGAATTTCGAGTCTACGTAATCAAGCAGCTTCCTTATTTTCTCTAGGCTCTCCGGGATGGGAGATAGGTATTTCCGCTCTGTCAGCAGCATCTTGAGCCCCCAGGCGTTCGGTGTCAGTACTCCGCGCGGTTGTGCGTCGAATTCTCTTGCCCCGTTCATGGAGCCGAGAGTGTAGCCGACTTCGCCGGACGCATAGTCGGGGCGGCTCCCGTCTTTCCTCAGTTCATGAATGCTGTCGATGAATCCGCCGAATCTGCCTTCTTCCTCCCATGCGATACGCATGATGTTATTCCTCAGCACGTTGGCAAATCCCATGAGCCAGGGCATTTCCTTCTCGTATCCTCCCATATCCGCGAAAATATCTATGATCTCAACCAGCGAGCAGAAGAGATGCGCCGAGAGCCTGACGTTCACTCCCCGGCCTTTGCCGCGTGTGGACGGGTTCCCGACTTCGCCAGAGCCGAACATGTCAACCGGATCACACCAGTCCCCGTATAGTATCTGGGCCATTCCATAGGGGGTGTCTTCGCAATGCCTCTTGTAGGACTTCAGGATTTCCAGGGCGGCATCGCTTATAACAAATTCTTCTCTGCCGCCGACTATTACGCTGTTGACCGGATCGTCCGGATTTGTCAGCCGGACCGTTGCGACAGTTTCTCCGAGCACTGAGCGATCCCCTGTCTCCCTGACGTATTTCACTAGTGAGTTGAGAAGCCACAGCGCGCTGTCGGCATACGGCCGGTTGTCGTTGGCGACTTCGATGTCCCTGTTCCTCCAGCAGCTCGGGTACTGCCTCGGAAACATGCCATGAAGCTTTTGTCTCAACGACAATCTGCCGTCTGCCGCGCATCTGCCTCCGTCCGTCCTATACATGAAGCTTAGGGCGTGAACGATATCCCGCCTGACCAATTTGGGATCCGCCTTCATCTTCGCCCACATGTCCTGAGCTCGATCCCTCGTGCCGAGTTCGATGCCGTCGGCCAGCATCGCGCCGTGCGCGCGGCAGTTCTCGTAAAGTTCATCAACCCCAGCCCAAGCGGAATTTGCGTAGTTCGCAATCACCGGTTCCTGCGGCAGGCATAGAAAAAAGTCCGGACAGGACGCCTTTCCTGGCGTAGCGTAGCCTTTGTTCCGGAGTCGGAAGAGCCCATCGGCGGAGCCAGTTGCCTTGATGAGTTTCAGGGATGCGTCTTTGAACGCCTTCTCCATCTCATGGTATTCAGCCTTCTCAGAGCTAATATCCTTCGAGAAATTATTTACCGCGTCTGGATCAAGGACATACAGCAATATCTGACCGACAACTGCATCCTTTCCAGGATATATGTCAATGTCGAACCGGTTGGCGGCGATGGTAGGAGTCGAGAATCGGTTGAGCCTGGCACCAGCGCCCGCGCTGGTGAACGCGCCGTTCCGGACGGCATCAGGCAGGATCGACAAGGACGATGAATCTCCGACAAAGCTTTGATAGTCGCATGTGGCGGCAACTGGCTTGGCCCCGCCATAGCAGGCACTGCTGAGCCTTTTTATCTGGAGGATGTCAGTATAGGGGACAGGGCATGCGGCAACCGTTTCCGAGGGGGAGAGGGGTAGGCCTGCGTCATACCAGTTTTCCTTGTTGTAGGCGAACTTCTGGGTTCCATGCGTATTGAAACAGGTCCACAAGGTACCGGTAAAACGCCCGTTTCCGCAGTTTCTGACAAGAATCTGCCGCCTTAAGGCGGGCCCGGAAGACGCCTTAATCAATTCCGTCTTGACGGCTGTCTCAAGCCGCACGCCCTCTGAACCGGAGATGTCCATGCAGAACCAAACAGCCTTGCCGGGGGCGACGCATTTGACATATTTCAATTTATAATGAGGGACTCCGACATTTATTTTAGGATTGACCAGCGAACAGATCTTTGCGCATCCCCTGTCGGACAGCCTTAGCCATGCATTGGCGGACATGGGGCCGATTTCCCTCTTCTCAACTTGATCGTAGCTGCCCCTCAGAACCTTGATCTCCATGCCTTCGAGGACGTTCACGCTGAAATCAATAGAACCGTTCGACATGAAGACGGCTTTCGCCGCCCCCTGCTTGTCCACCAGCGTGGATGGACATCCGTACGGGGGCGAATGATATATGGCTTCCCCGTCCGGCCCATATCCGCCGAGTTCGTTGACCTTTGAAGAGGTTTCAAGGTCAAGGATGGCTTGAGCCTCGCCTATGAAGTCTGTACTCATGCCCTAGATATTAAGGTTTATTTCAACCGCATCCTGCGTTTCGATGAGCTTATGTGTGTGAACGATTGAGCCTTCCATGCTTTCACCGTGACATTTATAATAACACATAATATATCCGATTTAGCACTATTAATACACTATATATCGGACACTTCAAGCTTCCGACGATAGATTTCCAATTTTAAATGGGAGGATGCGCAATGGCTCAGTCTTTTCCGGGCGAGCAGGCAGCGTCGGCAGGCTCAGCAATCGCACCGGGGCATCGGGCTTGTCGGAATGAGGCAGCGCAAGGCTCTAAAAAGCAATGGCTGAACTACAGCGGGGAAGTGGCGGAAAGCGCATACCCAAGCATGCTTCAGCGAGATTGAAAACTCAGCGTCCGCCCCTTACTACGAGTTCAGGCGGGATGACGATCTCATCTTCGCCTGACTCGCCGATCAGAAGCCTGACGGCGGCGTCCGCGAGCTTTTGCTCCTGGATGCCGACCGAGGAGAATCCGCATTCTTCGGCATGGTGCGTGTTGTAGAATCCGACAAGTTCGACATCCTTCATCGGCTTCAATCCGCATTTTTCGATGAGCGGAAGAAGGCTGCCGCGAAGATAGAAGTCCATGTATTGGAATATTCCTGTGGGGCGGTTTCTCCCCTTCAAGAGCGGGGCCACGGCGGAGTCGAAGTGGGCTCCATGGAGAAGACTCCAGAAAGCCTCCTCGGGAAAGCTGGCTTTCTTCTCCCTGCACACCTCGGCGAATCCTCTCAATATCGGAACCTGCAGGGAGCTCCATTCCCCACGGTAGTCGAGCTGGGATATGGGGAGGAAGGCGAGCCGCCGGTGGCCGTTCCCGATGAGGTGGCGGGCCACCATCCTTCCGGCCTCCATATAGTCAAGCAGTGCGTATTTCGCCGGCGAAATTCTTTCCTTGTAGCTGAACTTGTTCATAAATACTATGTTATGGAACAGGTCGAGCTTCTTGATGAGAAAATCGAACGGAAAGTTCGCGTCGCCGTCAATGATGAATCCGTGTGGCCTTGAGCGCTCGGAAACCAGGGAATTGAGGAACTGGACGACGCAGCCCCTGTTTTCCACCATCTGGTTGCTGATGAGGACAGGATACAGTCCGGAGGACACCAGCCTTTCGGTTATCAACCTGAAAATGTCGCCATAGACCTCACCTTCGCTCATCATCACCATCCCTACGGCGCTGCTGAGCCTGCTGTCCTCCCTCGCCCTTTTGACCACAGTGCCGACACGGCGCCGTCGCTCTAAAAAACCTTCCTTGGCCAATGTGTTAAGGCCTGCGGCCACAGTGCGCTTGTTGAGGCGGTATTTCTGAGACAGATCCGAATCCGGCAGGAGCCTGTCTCCGTTCTTGAACTCCCCCGACAAAATCTTTTCCCTGATAAGGTCGGCAAAAAGAGCCCGTTTTGACTTGTGAGCAAGAAGCTGCGACTCTATATCCATGAAGGATATCCCCGTAAGGCAAATTCTACCGGCAAAGCCGGAATATCTTCCAATAATCCGGAAGGAACCATCTCTCCGCTCTTCCAACGGTAGCCTTATTATATGCGAAATCAAGCATGATATGCACTATTTGCCCATCTTTACGGTGTGCCAGCTGTGCGCCAGACTGCGGCATGACGGCACTTGCCTTGCCCCCAGCACGAAAATATATCGATTATTTTTCATTCGGCAGTTGACAATAGGATACATATGGTGTATTAATAGAGCAAACACTGCGCACTCCATCAGCTAAACGAGGTTCGCCGATGCTCATGCCCGAACAGGTGAAGAGTGAAATCCTTGACAGGATCAGCAGCATCGACTTCGACCGCAGCCGCCCAATCCCGTCGTTGCGGGAGCTCTCCCGCGAATATTCCATAAAGATCGCTTCCGTCAGGAAAGCCGTCTCCATGCTGCAGGACGAAGGCATCCTGAAGACCGTGCATGGACGGGGGACGTTTCTTGCGGACAACATCATCTTTTCCAGCCGGAAAAAGGCGAAGATTATAGGGTTGGGGATAATCGAGAAGTATGGGTTTACAAAGGATCTATGCAACGAATGGCTTGAAAAGGAATGGGTCCTGGCCGTCTACAATTCCGGAGACGACGCACAGGACGCGAAGCGTGAGGAGATATTCCTTAAAAGGGCCTTCCAGGAAGGATTTGCGGGAGTTGTCCTGCATCCGACGCCGCTGGGGGGCACGAACATGGAGCTTTGCAGCAGGCTCCGCCAAAACGGGATGAAAATCGTATATCTCTCCCCTCCCGTCGGCGGCCAGGTTTATCCATGCTTCAGCTTCCTCGACCATGAGCACGCGGGGTATCAGGCGACCGTGCAGATGGCGCTGAAAGGCTACAGGCAGTTTATCTACTGCCATCAGCCTGCCGCGTCAATTTTCATCGCCCAGCAGAACAAAGGTATACGGAACGCATCGAAAGACTACGGATTGAAGCTTCTCGATGAACTGACTATGTCATGCTGGCAATCAGAGGCAGAGACTTTTGACGCGTTCGTAGACGACATCCTCGCGAAGAACGCTTCCCAGGCGAATTATCTCAAGAGAATCGCACCCGCCACGGCTCTCATTGCCAATCAGCTGGACGTTGCCGAAGTGCTCAGGAAGATGGCGGTAGAAGCGGGAAGAAATATCCCGGATGAGATAGGTATAGTCTCCTGTCTGCCGCCTCACGACGGCGTCAAGTGGGGGGAGAAGATCAGCCGGATGGAATTTCCCGTGAAGGATCAGGTCAACTGCGCGCTGGAATTCGCGGCGGATCCCGCACGCATGTCGGGAGACGTCCTGCAGAAATGGTTCAAGCCGGTGTTTGTCAATAAGGAGACAAGCAGATGATGGGGGGGCGATATGTGTGGTCTTCTGAAAAAGGCTAAATGCCATAGCATGCGGACATGGCGGGGTTTCACGCTTATCGAACTGCTCGTTGTGATCGCGATCATTTCGCTGCTAATGGCCATGCTGCTGCCGTCGCTGAGGGCGGCCCGCGACATTTCAAAGAGAATCGCTTGCATAAGCCAGTTACGGCAGCTCGGAACGGGCATCCATTCGTACGCCGGAGACTATATCGGTCTCTTGCCCCCTCTGAACAGCATTAAAATTGCCCACGGGGGCGTATTAAGCGGAGGTTCGATAGTGAACTCTAACTGCTTGATAGTTCTCTATGCCGACAACTATGTCAAATCACGCGATACTTTCTATTGCCCAGCCGTATACTGCAACTGGTTTTCAGATCCATACTCCTATTCCGCCGGAGTCGCATGGGGCGCATGGGGCGGCGGTTCTGATTGGTACATAGGCTACCGATGGTTTGGCGGATGCAATCTGCCAGCGGCAATTGACTGGTGGTTTTATGACGGGCACCGGGCCATCAGCATGACGAGGCAGCAGACAAATTCGGATGCAAATCCAAAACCTGCCGACCCGGTTCGTGTTTCACCTCTGTGTGATGCTATTGAATACGACACCAATACTCCAGGCAAACTCAATGGTTTTCTTAACCATTCACGCGGAGAATTGCCTTCGGGAATGAACAACTGGTATCTTGACGGCCACGCGGAATGGGTCATGAGAAGCCGCTTAGTTTTGGGCTGGACGGGCGGAGGCAACTTCAATATGATCTCCTACGAAGGATGTCCATAAAACACTCCGGCATGACATGGATCATCCGAGTAATAATCTAAGGAAAGGCATCAATGAAGGAATTGACACTGCACTTACTCCCGAGCATTGCGCTGGCAGCATTTCTGTCCACGGGAATCTCGTATTGCTCAGATGAGAAGGCCGTATCATCAGGGCCGGTTTTCTCGGTGAACTGGACCGGGGGAGATCCTGCCCCTTATGAGACGAAGTCTTTCAGCGCGCTCCTTGGGAACGGCAAAAGCATCGAAGGAAAGGCTGCCAGCGACAAGGCGGTGTCACGCGCAGCCACGGATCGCTGGAAGGACAAGAATGGCTGGCCCAATGGCAATCGTCTTTTCCCGACCGGAGCAGAAGGCATGGCCGCAATATTCCAGATTGGTGGGGCATTCGGCCTGGGTGAATTCACTATTGCGATGGAACTGCGCGGTCGTGGCTGGAAGGCTGACAGCGGCAAGGAGGAGACATTGGTCTCCATCGAGGGTGACGGAGGAATGCTCTCGCTCCTTTCCGACGGCAAAGGGAATCTGGTTCTACGTTCCGCATCTGGAAGCCTGAGCTCCAAGGCGCCTGAATCATTGGACAAAATCCACAGCCTGATTGCCACCTTGGACAAAGGACAGGCGACAATCTACTGGGACGGACTGCCGCTCGTGTCGGGGCCGCTTTCCGGACTGGGAAAAGTGAAATCCATGACATTGGGACAGGCTGGCCCGGGGCCGGGCGACAACAAGGACATAATCAAAGTTGAAATATACGACCATCCCCTGAAGCAGGCACAGGTAAGTCAATGGCATCTGGACATCGGCGTCCAGCCCGCGGCGCACATAACTGTCGTCGAATCCAAGAAGCCGATTAAAATCGATGGAGTCCTTGAGCCAGAGGAATGGGCTGATGCGGCCCGGATCACCGGGCTTGTGAAAGCCGGTGTCGACCATCAATATGGAGTCGTTGGCCCAGCATCGCTTGCGTCGGATCAGAGCGAATTCTATGTAAGCTACGACAAGGAGTATCTCTACATCGCTCATCACAGTCCCCCGCCTGCAAAAATCGCCGGACAGACTCAGCTGGTTGTGGCCATGCTCAAGCGATCAATGGACAAACATGACGACGCGCTTGTCTTCGACGACAACGTCAAGATCACCACTCTGGACAATTATCCGGACGTCGGAGAGGAGAAGCGCATCTACATGAACGGCAAGGACACAACCTATGAGTTCCTCCCGCTGAAATGGGATCCCAAGATGCTTGTCAAGTCCCGTCTGACCGATACTGGTTGGTGGGTCGAGGAGGCGATTCCCTGGAAGGATCTCAACATGGGTGCGCCGGAGCCGGGGAAGACTGTGCATATCAACCTCCAGCGCGGCTGGAAGCAGGAGCTTGACGAGAACCATCTTTGGACATGGGGACGATATGACGCCGCCACCGGCAGACTGCTCACGGAGTCATCTATGCCGAATTCGGCGGGCGCGGTGACGCTGGCGGGCGCATCAGGAGTTGTTGTCCGCCTCGACGAGGTCGGCCCGCTCAACCAGGGGAAGGTAGACATCAAGGGCGTTGTCGCCAACCTGACAGGGACTGAAAAGAAGATCATGGTGGAATTGACGAGCAACACCGGCGCCATCTCCAAGTCTCTGGATATTTCAGTCCCTCCTGGAGCCAGGGATAAGTTTCAGTTCGACGGGACAATCACGGACTTCAAAACTTCGCTCCTAACGTTGCGCATCATCGACGTGGCGGACGGCAAGGAATATTTCGCCCAGGGCTGGCCGGTGCGTCGACGCTACGAGCCTGAAATATACGTCAGGAAATATCGTTCCAGGGAGCTTATCGCTTTCGAAAACAATTTCGAGTTCCTGTCTGAAACGCCCCTCGAAGACATCGGCGCTAGACTGACCATCACCGGCCGCGAATCAGGCAAGGTGATGTTCGACCAGAGAATCCCGATGAAATCCTATGTCACCCGCGACGAGGTGTCCACAAAGGACTGGCCGATCGGTAAATATGATGTGTCATACAAGTTCAAATCCGGATGGTTTACCAGGCTTGGAGAGGCGAGGACCGTATATGATCGAGTTCCGCTGCCTCCTTGGTGGGACAGCGATGTGGGCAATGAGGATTTCAAGCTTGACGTGGTGCCGTATCCGTGGAGCAATATGTCTGCCGGAGGAAACACTGTCCGATGCTGGGGGCGCTCTTATGACTTCGGCGACATGCTCATGCCGCAGCAGATAACAACTCTCGGCCGTCCGCTGCTTCGCTCACCTATGTCGCTCAAGGCCGTAGCCGCGGACGGTTCCGTTCTGGACAGCGCTGCTGCGAAATGCGCAAAAACCGAGTGGACGAAAACGGCAAAGACGCATGTGGAAGGATTGAGGGAGATCGAGAACGACAGTTTTGCTCTCCGCAATGAATTCCGTATTGAATATGACGGATTTGCGTGGGTGAAGCTGACTGTTGTCCCAAAGAACAGCAAGAAAATCGTCCTGAAGGAGTTGGTTCTTGACATCCCTATCACGCCTGAATTCACCGATGTGATGAATGCCTACGAGTATGGACTTAACAACTGCGGCAGTATCCGGGACTACACCGGCACTACCGTGCCGCTTTGGATCGGCAACGGCGTCGGCGGCATACAATGGCTTAACGAATGCGACGGCCCTCTGTTTGTGAAGGATCTAAAGGAGGTCGCGCATATAATCCTCGGAACTGGCGAAGGGGCGACACTTAGGGAGGAAATGATAAACATCACCACGGAATTCGAGCAGCCGCATACGTTTGAATTCGGTTTCATCGCCACGCCGACGCGCCCGAAAATCCAGCGGACGATAAAGGATCCCGATTTCTGGGGGCTTCGCGGTGACATCGGCGGCTATTGGTATCCCAAAGGGCAGGAGTTTCTTCCGGCGCCGGACTACGGCTTCCGCGGCGGCTGGATACCGTGTCCGTCAAACGCCACCTCCGGCAACCCCTGCTATTCCGGCCTGACGCGCTGCTATGTCACTACTGGGACGACCAACGTCGACGCCGATGTGGATGGCAGGGATTTCGGCGACGAATGGCTTGCCTCGCCGAGCACAAGGCTGCAGGGTTGCGTGACATGCACACAGGCATCGAAGAAATATGTGAATTATTTTGTCTGGCGACACTGGAACGCCATGCAGAGCCAGTACCCGTATCAGAACTTCTATTATGACGGCCCTGCCGAGAGCGGCTCGTCCAACGAATTCGCCGGAGCCGGTTACGTGACAAGGGACGGGCGGCGCGTGAGCAGCAAGGGGATACTCGGCGCGCGCGAGCTGTGCCGCCGGATGTACAATATTTTGATACGATGGTATCCTTTCGGATCCATATTCTTCCATTCATCGGGGATGATGAACATGGCCTACTACCCGTTCTGCACGGCGATCGTGGACGGCGAGAACTTCAACACAATCCTCGGGTCTAGCCAGCCCACGTATGTCAACTCACTGACGCCGGAACGGTTCCGTGGCGAATACATGGGGTTCAACCTCTGCGGGAACCAGAGCGTGTATGTCGCGCAGGGACGCATGGGTTTGGATCAGGTGAAGATCATGGGGAGCCCTGAAAATGTCATGGATCATCTGCAGGGCCTCTTCCTTCTGCACGACAACAGTCCGCCCGGCTGGGTCTTCGGCAACAATGACACTGGAATCCTTGACCAATCAGGCAAGCGCTGCTGGGACGCGGTTCAGAAACACTGTCTCTTCTCACCTTTTTACGAATTCCTGCCCTACTGGGAGCAAAAGGCGGTGAAGCCGCCTTTCCCTGAATTCTACGCGACTTTCTATGTCTTCCGGAACGGCGCCCCTATTGGCTTTGCCGCCAAGGCGGCCAATGAGTTTCCCGTCGGCTGGGATCCTTATAATTTCAACAGCGTCAACTTCCCGCTGCAGTCATTCTCGATCTTCGGCGGCATGACATCCGCACAAAAGGCCGCATACCGCAAGGCCGTCTGCATCTTCTACAACCACAGCGACTTCAAGGGTGAAATGCGCCTCAAGCTCGACTGGAAGGCGATCGGTTTCGAAGGGCCGCAGGGGGTGACAGCGGAGAACGCCGTGCACAGCATAGGTTTCGCCGTCGAAACGGTCAAGGACGAAAAAGGCGTGGAAATTAAGAAGGCGCTGTTCCCGCCCAAGCCCGAGGAATCAGCTCGCATTGAAGGCGATGAGGTCATATTCCCTATGACCCCATGGAACTACCGAATGATCGTACTGGAGAAGAAATAACGATCAGATTCCAGTGATACGGAAACGAATGCAAGCGTATCGAAAGCATTCGGTTCTAATCGGCTATATAGGCTCACGAATAACGGACAACCGAAACGAGGCAATTCAAAAACGGGACAAGACATGGAAAGGGATTTATCAGGCATGACGAATCTTCTCCGCACCAGTGAAGATTTTCCGCCCCGGAAAATCTTCACTCTCATAGAGCTCCTGGTCGTCATCGCGATCATCTCAATCCTCATGGCGATACTTCTGCCGGCATTGCATATGGCCAAGTCATTTGCCAAGAGGACAAACTGCATGTCCACCATGCGGCAGTTTGGCCTGTGCGTCTTGAACTATGCGTTGGAAAATGAAAACCGTCCTCCCGACATATCTGGGAACTTGATGAACACTTCATTTCTGGACAATTACGTCCCGAAGATGGAAATCTTATACTGCCCCGGAGCAGGGGCCGAATGGCAGTATCACTTTGGCGGCTGGGATTACGGGCGCAGACCGGTGGCTTTTTGGGAGATTAGTTATGTCTACTTAAATCCGGGGATGGGCTTTTATGATCAAGAGGTCAGCTATACAGTTAAACATTGTGCGACGACCCTGGACTCATATAGCTTCTACTGGTGGGGCGCCAGCACATGGCGATACTCTCCTGACAAAATAGCGTTGATTCACGACGCGACCACCGCATCCGGCGCAGGTCGTTTCTACAACCACCCCAAGCGAGGCCCATGCTGGTCTAATCTGCCGGACGGAACAGGGATGATTGCAGGGACACACCACTGGTATTGTGACGGCCATGTGGAGTGGCACCCCGGCAATACTCTCGCGCTTATGGATTATTCAGGGATGGGCCGCTGGGAATATTATTATTTCGGCCCTCCGAGGACGTGTGGTCAATAAGGATAGCAGCAACCCAAAGGGAAATAATATGCATCTGATAGGAAAAGAGGAAGTCAAGGAACTGGTCAAAGTTGTCGAAGGCAGGCAGTTCATGAGGTATCGTGGCGGCGAAGGCGGCTACGTCGAGCGGTTCGAAAAGGAGCTCTGCGCCAAGATCGGAGTCAAGCACGCCTTGACCGTCAACAGCGGGACAAGCGCTCTGATCTGCGACATGGTCGGTCTCGGTCTCGGCCCTGGTGATGAAGTGATAGTCCCGGCTTTCACATGGGTGGCCACGGCGATCGCACCTCTCGCCGCAGGCGCAGTCCCAGTTCTGGCAGATGTCGACGAATCGCTTACAATAGACCCTTCCGACATTGAACGAAAGATCACAAAGCACACGAAGGCGATAATTCCAGTGCACATGTCGAACCTTGCCTGCGACATGGATGCGATCATGCGGATTGCCCGCAAGCATAACTTGTTCGTATGTGAGGACGCTTGCCAGGCGGTCGGCCTTACATATAAAGGACGTCGCATTGGTTCGATCGGGCATGCGAACGCGTTCAGCTTCAACCAATACAAGAATATTACATGCGGTGAGGGTGGCGCATGCATGACTGACGATGATCGGGTGTATGAACGCATGCTGATCTACCATGACACGGGATGCTATACCAGGGATCACGCCTCTAAAATCAAGGAATCCTTCTTTGCGGGGCAGAACTATCGCGCGAACGAACTCATGGGGGCGATGCTTGGAGTGCAGCTCAGGCGGCTCGACCGTATATTGCGCGGTCTCCATGCTCGCCGGAAAGCGCTGGCGGAAATCCTTTCTCGCGCAAGGCAATTCAAGATCGGCGTCCATAATGATCCAGAAAACGCTGTAGGGTTGACGCTCACATTCCCATCCGCCAAGGACGCTAGGGAATTCGCCGGAAAACATAAGGGCAAAGTGTCAGTTGCGATTGATTCAGGGCGGCATGTCTACACCAACTGGCAGCCTCTGCTCAGCCGCAGCACTTTTCATCCGAAGATGAATCCCTATCGCTGGGCGCACCGCAAGATCGAATATTCGCCTGACATGTGCACCTGTTCCCTGGAAATCCTTTCACGCACATGCATGGTCGGCCTCGCATATGACATGCCCATGCCTGAGCTGCGGGCAATGGGACGCTCCCTCCTGGGCTGACGCATGTAGAACAATAGTTCAAATTTAAAGACGCAATAATAATAAGCCTGGAAGCTGTGATAGAGAGGAAATATGATAAAGATTGAACAGCTGGAAAATGGATGGCGCTTAAAAAATGGAAACATGACCTTGGATATTTCCCGAATGACCGGCTGCCTTTCGGCGCTGACCGTCAATGCGGCCAAGGTGTTCGAGTGGACGCGCCATGAAGGCGATGTCGTGGTTCGCGACGACCGGATGGAACGGTCTTTCGGACATAAACACCTCCGCAAGGTGAATGTGGAGTCCAAGGGCGATGAGCTGCGCATCGAGAAAATTTTCAAGGATGCGCCATGGAGGCTTTTGGAAACATACCATGTGGAGGATGACACCGTCAGGTGGGAGGCTCAGTTAGTTCTTGAAAAAGGCGAATACAGATCCTGCGAAATCTCCTACCATATCCCTTGGCCGCAGCCGCTTTATCCAATGCTCTTCTGGGCACCGCGCGAAGGCATGCCGTCGGCGCCGCACCGTTTTGCTGAAATATCTCTGGAATACGGCGAAATCACCAGTGGAATCCTTATGCCTGTCCTTGTGTCGTTCCGGCCGGACAAGGATGCCGGACTCCTTCTCGCTATGCCTTTCGACTTTAAAACGCCGAGGTTCCGGTTCATCAGCGAATACCGCAATCCGGCTCTTAGGGCAAGCTTCGACTGGATGGCACTCTCGCCTGGCAAGCCGTCCAGAACAAACCTTATTATGCGCGGCACGGGCGGCAACTGGCGGCCTGCGCTCGGCTGGTTGTACGAACGCTACAAGGAATATTTCGAGCCTCGCTCCAAGCTCATTGATGATCTTTGGGGAGGCCATACGGGAGGATCGCCCGCGATATCCCTGAAACAGGCTCGGATTATGGTGGAACTTGGCCTGCGCTGGCACGAGATTCATGGCCACTTTCCAATATATGGGGACTACCATCCGGAGGGCATCGACAAGTGGGAACCGGTTCACCCGATGGCGAACTGGCCGGATGTGCATGGCATATCTCCTGAAACCGTTCGGAAAACACTCCGGAATCTTCATAAGGTCGGAACGGCAGGGTTACCATACATCCAGGTGTCCGGCGACGGCAGCTTGCGGCTCGGCCCGGAGATCGTAGATGCATCAAAGGTGCTCGATCTTTACGGCGAGCCCATTGCCGACACCAATTATCTGGGCACAAATTATCAACTGAACTCCGACTTGGCTCTCCCGTTCGGCAAGGACATTACCCGCCAGATCGACGGCATGGTCAAGCGTTACCCCGATATGGACGGCGTGTTCTTGGATCAGGGATGCTACAACTTTGTAGATACGGCGCACGACGATGGCATCACCGCAATCGAGAACCGGCCGTGCTATATGACCGGATTAAACTATTATCCCCACCTCGAACATCTCTCCAGGTTGCTCCACCCTGAAAAAGCAATCATCGCCAACGCCCCGCACTGCATCGGGATCATGAAATACATAGATGGATTCATGGCCGAACACTGGGGATGGCTCTGCGACCTGCTTAAATGGTACAGCCTTTCCAAGCCGATGTTCTTCTTCCTCTATCATACATCGGACAGGGACATCGAAATGATGTTCCAGCGCTGCCTTGTCCACGCGGCAGGTTATACGAGCTTCCCTAGCGCCATGCCGTCCAAGAGCCTGTATGACAGGTATTGCCCTCTGGTTCAGCGGCTGTTCCGCCGCAAATGGGTTTTCGATCCGGAACCGATCACATTCCCCTCCGGGTTCAACGGAAATGTATTCCGAGGCGCCTCGGGGAACTTGCTGGCGAGCGTCGTAAGCGAGGTGCCCCGCCTAAGGGGCCGTCGGCTCGGTACGCATAGCGTTGCCGTCAAGACGGCCGATACAGAAGAGGTAAAGCGCGTCACCCTTCAGCAACCGGGTGGAAGGATTGTCCCGATACCTTTTAAAAAGGACAACGGTGCCGTTCTTTTCGACGTGCCGGGCGGCATTGTAGCCGCGGTGGCGGAACTGCACATTTCCGGAAGAGATGCGCGCAAAGATCGTTGACGATACTGGCAAGGCGCTGGAGCCGGTGATTGTCGATTCGTGTGGATCTTCCGGTTCGTTCGGATGAATCGATTTAATGGCTCGTTGTCAGGAAAGACAGAGACAAGTATTGGCGAATTGCATGGGGGTGTCGAACTGCGGTGTCCGCAGTTTTGTCGGGGTGAGAATATGTTGAGGGCGGAATTCTATTCCGTCGTCCGTCCGGCGGGTTAGCCCGCCGGATGGGAATCCGGAACGGAATGTCAGAGGAGGAAACATGAAGAAGTATTTTAGCTGCATGGATGTCACCCTTCCCGGCGGTGGAAAATTTACGTTCCGTAAAATTTTCACGTTGATCGAACTCTTGGTCGTGATCGCAATAATCGCAATTCTGATGGCTATCCTGCTGCCGGCACTGAAGGAGGCCAAGATGATTACCAAGCGGGCTAGCTGCGCGTCCAACTTAAGTCAGATCGGATATGGGATAATCTCATACGCCGGAGACTGGGGAGGCTGGATGCCGCCTGGAAACGTATACTGGGATCTTGCCTGGTCTCCTTGTATCGACGTCTTGTACTATGACAATTACGTGAAGGCAAAACAGGCTTTCTACTGCCCCGGGTATTGGGCGAGTTCCGCTTCAACATGCAGCAACAACTGCAATTCATGCCCGGAAACAGGATGGCAGGAGGGCAGCACATTGCGCTGGATCGGATATCTGTGGTTCGGCGGGCATAATCAGAGCGCCGGCTGGTGGTTTGCGGACGGAAGAGTCGCTATAAGTCTGACTAAGCACCCGTTGACAAGCGGGCAGATGGGGACGGTCAACCCCGCGAAAGTGTCGCCCTTGGTCGACATCAATTTCGAAGAGGTTCCGGAAGGTGTCTATTCCCATTCGGACCGCGCCAAGCCGAGAGGCGCAAACCAGTGGTATATGGATGGACACGTCTCTTGGATCACTCCAGATCTTCTTGCACATGTTTCAAAGGGCGGGCCATATTATTTATGGTTGCGCATTGGCGAAGGGGTCCAATGAAGAACTCTGCCGCTGTCATCTGTGGCCTGCTGTTACCTTTGTCTGCTTTCATTCCCGCCGGAAACGCCGAGGAGCCGAAGCCTGTTTTTCATCTTTCATTCGAAAACGGACTGTCGCCTGATATTGGTTCAGCGGAAGCATGCAAGTTGCTTCAAGTCGGGACAGGGGAGGCTACGCCACTGTTTTACGAGCATGGGCTTTCCGGAAAGGCGCTGCTGATCAGCGAGGATCCCAAAAGCGCCGGCTACATGGCGATTCCCAAGGAGATTGTTGAAAAGATCAAGGCGAGTGGAACGATTCTGTTCTGGGTGCGGGGATTGGAGAACTGGAACCTCTGGAGCGTTGGAGGTGGCGGAGCAGGTGCGTGGGCCACTTTTCTAAGCATGGGCGGAGGGCAAATTTATAAGTGGGAATGGTATGGAGGAATATGCCTCTTCGGGCATGGGCCGAGCATCTTCTACCCGAACTTTGACCAGTATCAGTGGACGCAGCTCGGCGTCTCCTGGCAGAGCGAGGGGGACGGGAAGTCACGGAACCGTATATATCTCGACGGCAGGATGGTCGGCGAAACTACCGGCACCATGAACCTGGACGGCTTAAGATTCGGCAGCCATGCAACGGCAAAAGGCGCCAGGCATCTGCTCGACGAACTTAAGATATACGACCGTGTCCTATCGGAATCAGACATCATCCGCATCTACCGAAAAGACATGTGCCTTATAAACAGCCCGGCAGTATCGGTTCCAAGACTCAAGGCTTCCCCTGCAATTGACGGGAAAGTCAACGATGAAGAATGGGCCGGAGCGGCTGAGATAAGCGGCATGATCGACTACGCCGCCGGAGAACAAGCTGAAGATCAAAGCGCCTTTTACCTTGGCTACGACGACAAGTATCTCTACGTCGCGATGAAAGGGGAGATGACTGAAAAGGCCCGTTCCAATCCGGCCTTTTATCTGGAAAAGTTCCTGCGCCCTGGAACAAGCGGACGCGACGAGAAGAAAATTGAAGATGACGACGCGGTGGAAATCGTCGTATCACCTGAATTCTGGAAAACGGAAGATCATAGAAAACCCGCCAGCTGGAAGGAATATCGTCTCATGGCGAACGCCGTCGGCGGCTACGGCGCATGTTCATTTGGCTCCGACGGAACGAATCCGAAATGGGAAGTCAAATGGGAGACTGCAAGCACGGCCACTTCCGCCGGATGGCAGTTCGAATCGCGTATCCCGTTCGATTCTTTCGGGGTTAAGACACCGGCGCCGGGAGATCGCTGGGGACTCCAGCTCGGTCGCATCTGGAAACATCTCAAGGATGAATACGATGTCTGGTGCTGGGGCGCTCGGACCTTGGCGGGCGAAGCAGTGTCGGCCCAAAGGCGCGGCCCCTTCTCTCAAAAAGACCCTCCGATTCCAGAACAGCCCGATCCTGTCCAGAGCTTGTATCTGCACTGCGCGACGAAGAATCCTTTTTCCCCAATGGGGTTAATGGAATTCGCCGGATCTGATACGCCGACGATACAGGTGGAAGGGATCGGGAGGCTCGCCGACAGAAAGATTGATTTCCAATCCGAGATCTTCAATCCGTCTGCGGCAGAACAAAATGTTAAGATAAAACTTTTCACAGACACTGACGAATTACGTTGCGAGGACACGCTCACCATTCCCGCCGGCGGAAAAAAGGAATTGGGCAAGAAGCATGAAATCAACAATCCCGCCACATCATGCCTGACCCTCGAGGTGTCCGACAAGGACGGAAGACCGCTTCATAGGACTGCGGTACCGTTCCACATCGAGCAGGTTTTCAATGTCCGTGTCATTCAATATCCGAATTATGAAAGACTGCTTCTGGAGCTTGAACTGGGCGCATTCTCGGAGGTGCCGCTGAAGGATATAGCTGTTGATCTATCGCTTGTTGATTCCACAGGCAAGGGCCTTTTGGAGAAAAAGGGCATGGGAGTTGACGCCCATCTGACCAAGATGGAAGTTGATGCGAAGGGCATTGCTCCCGGTGAGTATACGGTTACGGTTGCTGTCCGCTCAGGGGAAAAATTACTTGTCAGGACCGAAAAGAAAATCAACATGAGCAGCAAGGCGCCATGGTGGAACAACCGATACGGGTTTGAGGACATGGACAACGACATGGTCCCATATCCCTGGTCCGACATGAAGCTGGAGGACGGCAAGATCAAGGTGTGGGGCAGGGATTACTGCTTCGGCAAGGGACTCTTTCCCGATCAGATTACGACCTTGGAGCGTCCCATCTTGCGGGCGCCGATTCGCCTTCTCGTGAAGACGGCCGACGGCGCGGTCCTCGACACTGCCGCCGCAGAAGCGAAGGATGCGTGGACAAAGAAAAGCCATACGCGCATTGAGGGGACAAGGGCAGTCGACGCAGGCGCATTCTCGCTTGAGAACAGTTTCTGGGCGGAATACGACGGCCTGCTCTGGAACACGCTGACTTTCACTCCTAAGCAGAAGATCTCTGTCGCTTCGATGGAGCTTGAAATCCAGCTGACGAAAGAATTCACAGATGTCGTCAATGCCCCTGGCATACTTGTCGGGAAGTTGAAGCAGGAAGGAATAACGGGAGGCACCGGTGTCGTCTGGCTGGGCAACGGGGACGGCGGCCTTCAGTGGCTGTCGGGGGACGACAAGTGGTACGTCAAGGAACCGCAGAAAACCATGCGGGTTGAAGTCGGGCCTGAAGGTGCGACCTTGCGTCAGACGATAATTGATGTGACCGCTGACGTCGACAAACCTTACGACATCCAGTTCGGACTGATTGCCACGCCGGTCAGGCCGAAAACATGGCGGACGCCTGAGCATCCGTCCTGCCGCGGCTGGCAGATCGGCGGCGGACCTTGGTTTCCGCAGGGGCTCGAATTCATGCCGGCCGCCGACCCGGGGACGGATTTCTACTGCGGAAGTCTTGGCGGGCGTATTTATGTCCATACTGCGCCTGTCAACACAGGATCCGACGCTTCGGGGACTGAAGACTTCAAGGTATATGGGAATGAATGGCTCGAAAATCCGAATCAGCGCCCATCTCCCGGGGAAAAGCTCATATCAACCACCACGGAGTCGAAGAGCTACCGCGACTATTTCGTCTGGCGGCACTGGCGCTACCAGCAGAAATACCGTTTCAACGGGTTGTATTACGACAACCCCAATCGAAGCACGCTTGGCACCCGCGAGGTGATGAAGCGGCTGTATAATGTCGCGCTTCTCGACCACCGCTATGCCGCCAGGGATCACATCATAGGGATGGCCTCGAACGGATACATCAACATGGGCTACATGGGGTTTGTTATTTATCATTGGGACGGAGAGCATTTGAATTCTGCAATCAACGACCGTCAACCCACCTACAAGGGCTTGATCGATCCTGATGTCTTCCGTGCAGAATACATGGGCCACAATTTCGGGTGGACTGTGATGTTTCTGGGGCAGGCGCGGCTCAGCCGGAAAAACGTAGAGGCCAACGGCGGTCCCGAGGCGGTCATTGACCATCTGCAGGGATTGGAGCTTCTCCACGATTGCCCTCCCGGAACCTGGCACATTGAAGGAACTATGGATCAGGTCTGCAGCCGGGCGGTCAATGCGTACCAGAGGCTCAATCTTCGCCATTGGATTTATCAGTTTGTCCCCTACTGGCGGCAGGAGATCGTCAAGCTTCCCAATGAGGACATGCTTGCATCTTTCTACATCGCACGTCCCTCACAGCTCAAGGCGGGCGATGCCATCAACGGATGGTACCATAACCAACAGTTCCAGAACTATTTTGACAAGTTCCTGCCGAGTTACATGAAACTCAACGCCTTCCAGGAAACTGAGGCCGTCAGGAAAGAACTTGAGAAAACAAATGACAAGGCCGTCATGATTGTCTACAACAACAGCGATTTCAATGGAGAGATGCGTCTCAGGCCCGACTGGCAGAAGCTCGGCCTCGGCGCTCCGGAAGGACTGAAGGCCGAAAACGCCGTCCACAGCACGGGATTCCGCATCGAGAAGGCGAAGAACGAAAAGGGTAAAGAGGTCGAAAAAGGCGCTTTCTTCCCCCGTCCGGAAGAATATGCGAGAATCGAAGCAGATGAGATTGTCTTCCCAATGACCAAGTGGAATTACCGGATGATTGTACTGGAGAAAAAGTAATCGAATCTTTAAGCAGGAGTAATGAGGATGATATTCGAACGATTCGGAAGATTGCTGTTATGCGCGGGGCTGATGACGGCAGGATTTGTGGGACATGCCGATGAAAATCAAGCTGTCGGGAAAGAGAAGGATACTCGAAAGTCCTATGCGCCAGACGATCTCAGGAAGATGATTTCGGTGGTGAAGGCGAAGAAGGCCCCGGTCGTTGACGGCATCATGGAAAAGAGCGAGTGGGACGATGCCGTGCGGATCACCGGGCTTGTCAAGGCAGGCTGGGCGGGCCAACCGGGTGTGCAGGGGAATATTGAACATATCACCCGGATGGAGAACATCGCCAACGACCAGTCCGCCTTCTGGATCTCGTACGATGACGAGAACCTTTATGTGGCCCATCTCAGCCCCCCTCCGGCGAACATCAGGGACAATCCGGCTATCATCCAGGTGATGCTCAAGAAGAACCAGACCCTGCATGACTCAAACATAGACTTCGACGACAGCATCGACATCGAGTTCATGTCGCCCGTCTGTCCCGGCGGCGACAACTACATCATCCAGATCAACTCGATCGGCACGGTCTTCGACTGCATATGGGAGGGCGAGAAGGGGAAGATGAAAGGGATCACCGTCGGATGGGAGTCCGGCGTCGTCAGCAAGTCTACTCTGACTCTGGACGGATGGACGGTCGAGGCAGCGATACCGTGGAAAAATCTGGAGCCGAACATCCCGAAACCCGCGCCGGGCGATGTCAAGCACATGAACTTCGCCAGGCTCTGGCGCGAGATCATCGAGGAGTCGCACGCATGGCAGGGATGCGACGGTTACAGACCCAAAGGCGAGGTGCTTTTTACGGGCGATGAAGGGATCGTGGTGCAACTTTATGATACAGGCAATCTTCCGAGGGGGAAGGCCGTGTTCGCCGCACAGATCAAGAACCTTTTCAATTCGGACAAAAAAATTGTCGCGGAGGTCTCCACCGACTCCGGCGAGTTGAAGGACAAAAAGGAAATGATGCTGAAACCGGGCGGGAGCGCGCCGTATAGCTTTACCGGCATGATCGCGGATTTCGCCACGACCAAGATTGCCTTCACCGTGACCGATGCGGAAACTGGCAAGGCTGTCCATGTGACCACCCTGCCGGTTATCCGGCCGACAAAACCGGATATATTCATCCGCCGATACCGCAGCAAAGAGATCATGAAGTTTGAAACGGACATTTCATTTATCGGAGCGGCAGACCTTAAAAAGACCAGTATCGCGCTTACGGTGGCGGACAAGGCCACGGGGAAACAGATTTTCACCAAGGCCTTCGACGGATTCATCTCGCACCAGACGGTGCTGGAACTCTCCACTAAGGGTTGGATCCCAGGTGATTATGAGGCGCATTTAGTCATCAGCGCGCCAGGCATGAAACCGTACGAGACAACTGTATCATGTGAATATCCCCCGCTTCCGGAATGGTGGAACAACAGGCTCGGATACGAGGACATGGACAACGACATGGTGCCGTTTCCTTGGACGGACATGAAAGTCGCGGAAGGCACTGTCGGCGCGTGGGGACGGGATTATTGCTTCGGCAAACGGCTGATGCCCGAGCAGATCAGCACTCTCGGCTACCCTATCCTGCGCGCTCCAATAGGCTTGTCCTTGAAAGTCGCAGGTGGAGAGTCAATTGACACCTCGACGCTCGAATCAAAGGGCGAGTGGACAAAAACCAGCCGGACGCGGGTAGAAGGCAAGCGCGTTGTGGACGGCAAGGATGTTTCAATCGAAAACACCTTATGGGTGGAATATGACGGATTCATGTGGTACACCCTGAAAGTGGCTCCGCGAAAAAAGATTGAGATTGCGGACATGGAACTTGTCATTCCTCTGTCCAAGGAATTCACCGATGTGATCAATCCGATGGACTATTCCCTGCGGACCACGGGCAAGCTGAAGCCGGAAGGCTACAGCGGTCCGCCGACACGGCCGATATGGCTGGGCAATGGCGACGGCGGCATCCAGTGGTTGAACGGTGCGGACAATAAGTTCTTCGTTCAAGATCCGATGAAAATCATACGGGTGGAGAATGGGAATGAAGGGGCTGTCCTGCGGATTGTGATGATAGACAAACCGACGGCGTTAGATACGCCCTACGAGGTGCAGTTCGGGATCATCGCCACGCCGGTGCGTCCCAAGCTGACCCGAACACCGTATTTCAAGGAAAGGAGTATATCGGGCGGAGGCCCCTGGTTCCCCAAGGGCATGGAATTCATGGCTGCGCCCGATCCGGGATCGGACTTTTACAGCGGCGGCAGCAAAGGAGGGCGCATATACGCGCACACAACGCCTATCAACGTTTCACCCGATGCGATGGCGCTGGATGCTCTGGGGGAGAACGGCTATCTCTTCGCCGACGACTTCCGTGCCAATCCTGCGGAACGCAGCTTCATGGTGGTCACCGACCACCGGAGCCAGGCCGCACGTGATTATTATGTCTGGCGGCACTGGTGCTATCAGAAGAAGTACGGTTTTGCGGGAATCTATTACGACAGTCCTAGCGGTGTCATGCTGGGATTGCGAAATGTGATGAAGCGGCTCTACAACATTACTTTGAGAAATAATTTTTATGCTGGACGGGATATGGCCATCGGATTGCACAGTTCAGCCATGTTCGACATGTCGGCGGGCGGCTTCGCGTCATACAACTGGGATGGGGAGAACTACAACTCCATCATCAATGAGACCCAGCAGACATACCGAGGGACGATTGATCCGGCGCGGTACCGCGCCCAGCACATGGGGCACAACTTCGGATGGCCTATAATGTTCCTCGGCCAGGGACGCATCAAGAGGGAATGGGTGGACGCCAACGGTGGACCCGAGGCGGTCTTCGATCAGATCTACGGCTTGAACCTGATCCACGACGGTCTCTGCGTGTGTTGCATCCTGCCGGGAGTCACCCGGGAATTGCAGGACCGGAGGCAGAAGGATGTCAAAGATTTCGGACTGGCTCACTGGATTTATCAGTTTACGCCATACTGGCGCCAGGACATAGTCAGACTGCCCAAGGATAAAATGTATGCTTCGTTCTATATCGCTCGGCCGTCCCTGCTGAAAGCAGGTGACGACGTCAACGGGTGGTACCACAATCAGGCATTCCAGAACTACTTCGGCGACAAGCATCTGCCGGCTTACATGAGGGGCGTGATGTTCGCAGATACGGCGAAGGAACGCGCGGAACTTGAAAACACGGATGACAAGGCTGTCATGATCGTTTACAACGACAGCGAATACAGTGGCGAGATGCGGCTGAAGCCGGACTGGCAGAAGCTCGGTCTCGGCACGCCGGAGCAATTGACTGCTAAGAATTATCTCCACTGCACCGGTTTCCGTATCGAAAAAGTAAGGAACGAGAAGGGCGAAGAGGTCGAGAAGGGTGTTTTCTTCCCACGGCCGGAGGAGACCGCGCGAATCGAGAACGGAGAGGTAATATTTCCCATGACACCTTTCAACTACCGGATGATAGTGCTGGAGAAATTACCATAACAGAAGGCAAGGAACGCCAATGAGTGATCCCCTAGCAAACTACGTCAGGAAGTTTTCTGTGAATTTCAAGGAGCCAGCGGGCGCAGTCCGTCCGCTGCACGGCATCAATCTTGGCCCCTGGCTTTGGAACGGTGTTGGCGATGTCAGCGAGGAATTCCGGCGGCTGCGCATCCCATCGGTGAGGCTGCACGACTGTACATGGAACATGCCCAACGTCGTGGACATGCACAATGTGTTTCCGCTGGCGCACGCAGATCCGTCCGAGCCCCGGAATTATCTGTTCGGACCGACCGATGATTATCTGCTGTCAGTCAAGAACGTCGGAGCGGATATCAAGTATCGACTTGGTGAATCCGCCGAGATGCGTCCTGCGTCCGGTACGCGACGCCATTTCCTCAACGAGCCCAAGAACCATGACGCCTGGGCGGAGGCGGCCTTGCATGTGGTCATGCACTACAATGACGGATGGGCCGATGGTTTCCGGCATGGTATCAAATATTGGGAGATATGGAACGAACCCTGGGCCGGGGCGCCGCAGCCCGGCGCGCCGGTCGGATTCTGGAACGGAACGATGGAGTCATTCTTCCAGTTTTATCGGACTGCCGCAGTCAAGCTGAAAACATATGATCCGTCCCTCAAAGTCGGCGCCGGCCTCTGCGGCGCAAGCTGGAACGATGACTTCTCCAATAAGTTCCTTCAGTTCTGCAAGGAGACGAACACGCCTTTTGATTATCATGCATGGCACCAATATGGCCCGCACCCCGCCTATGTCGCACGCCATGCCCGTATCGTGCGGAACGGCATGGACCGCAACGGATTTTCAAAGGCGGAGCTTCACATGGACGAATGGGGGCCGCACTTCCAGCTTGATTTCGGCTACACGGTCAACATGCCTGTCCATGGAGCAGTCCAAATCCCACGGATACAAGGCATGGAGGGCGCCACAATGGTGGCGACGGCGCTCTGCTGGCTTCAGGATCTGCCAGTGGACGTAGGAAATTACTACTGGACTGGCCCCGGCATCTGGGGCCTCTGGGATCACTGGTGCAGGCCCACAAAGATCTATGAGGCGTTCTCCGCATTTGTAGACTTATACAGTCTGGGTCGACGTGCATTTGCTTCGGGGTCGGAAGAGGAGACGGGCGAGGGAATTCTCGCCGCGCTGTCCGAGGACAAGCGCTCGGCTGCAATACTGATAAGTAGGTACCAGGGCTGGCAGTGCGAGGTGAAGCTGGAGCTGGAAGGTTTACCTGCCGCAGGAGCCACCGCGGATTTCTATCATCTCGGCGACGCTAGATATCCGCAGCCTGTCCGTACTGAGAAGATCCGCGGCCCATCCGCCAAAATCCTCGACATAATCGTCGCGCCCGATGTCCTGCTGTTGAAGCTCAAATTGCTTTGACACGGCAGCAAGATATTCAAGATAAAAAGTCAGGACATGATATCATGCCTAACGATGAAACTATTTTCGCCGACGATTTCATGAGTGGCGAATTATACAACTGGCGGAAGGAGCAACATACGCCAGATGGCTACATTGATTTTGCCGTAGGCAAGGGACACCTGGCCATGCTCGACGCTGGAAACCGCATTCTGCCCAACATCCCCGAGCTGCGGACCTTCTCTCTGAAAAGCGGCATCGAAACAGATTGGGCAGATTGCGACAACAAATTCTCGTTGCAAATCCACTTTGCATATGATAGAGCCCGTCCACAAAAATGGTTTTTTAGAAATTGTTTTCGCCCGGGATGCCG
>CAZWRV010000048.1:0-45775 GCA_964636325.1 uncultured Victivallaceae bacterium
GATTCATAAGTCGTTGATTATCAACATTTCAATTTTTCCAACTGTTTAAAACGAGATTGACATCAGTACGGGCCTGGTTCGGGAAACGGAAACAGGCATAATTACTAATCGTCTCATGATAATATGAACACTACCGACCTTTCGTCGGCGGTGCCTCCATACGATTTCGAGACGATTAGCAGTCCTACGGATTTGACGGACGGCACACCAGCAAAGCAACTCCCAGTTCGGCGTCCAGCTCCAAATCGAGCCATCCGTCATGGCCGACAGTAAAGACACGGCCGGAGATCAGGTCTCGGAATGCGGACGCGTGGCAGTTGATGAAGCGCAGGCGGACGGGCGACGGATCGGCCTGGATCGCGAAAGCCGCGGCCTGTCCGTCGATCTCGCCGGATTTTACATACGAGAAGGTCTCGCTTTGTGCTTCAACCGGGCTTCCTGCGCCTGCCATTTTGGCCAATTCCGCAATGAAGGACTCGAATCCGCCGGCCATTTCCTTCCAGGCGGGAGAGCCGCAGAGATCGCTGTCGAGGTAGGGATCGGCGGTGTAGCTTGCAATCTGGACGACCCTTCCCTTGCCTACGGAGGTGACAACCAGCGGCTCTCCGTCCTTTTCGCCGGCGCGCTTTCCGAGAGGCTGGAGCCATTGTACGGCGGGCAGGCGGTAGTCGCGGCCCGAGAACCGCACGTCGAGCGAAGTTCCTTCGAGTTTGCGGCGGCCGATCTCGACCCGGCCGGTGAGCTTGGCGGTAAAGCGCTCGCCAGGATATCGGTAGATTCCGGCGCCGTCGTATGCGCCGGTTTCCGGATCGCAGACAAGCGTGCCGCCGTTCCGCACCCACTCCGACAGGCGGGCGGCCAGCGGTCCGTCAGCTACCTCCACGCGGGGCAGGAAAAGAATTTTCAGTTCGTCCAGCCCTTCGAGGTGACGTTCCTCGACCAAGCGGAACGGGATATGGTTCTTGAGCAGCGCGCGCCCGTAGCCCTGCAAGGCCATTTGCGCGGCTGAACCGCGCCCCTCGCGAGCCCAGTGCAGGTAGTAGCTTTCCGGAGAGAAGAGGACGCCCGCCTGCGGAGGGGCGGGCCGGAACGCCGCAATCGTGCCGCCGTGCCGGGAAAGTATGTCGGCGGTGCGGCGCATTGCGGCGGCGCGTTCCGGGTAGAAACCGTCGTCGCCGCAGAAGCCGAAACCTCCGGCCTCGGTGGTGAAGACTTCGTCGCGCCAGCACCAGAAAAGGACGGTCTCCGCGCCGTTAGCCAGTCCTGTCCAGAGCCAGTTTTGCTGGTGGCGTGCCGGGACTTCCCTGAGGAAACTCCGTCCGTTGGCGGCCTGCCCGCCCTGCACTTCGCTGAGCCAGATGCGCCTGCCGCGTGCGGCGGCGGGCAGCGCCTCGATGCGGGCGGCGAAGTCGGGCGCGTCTGTGAGGCCCCAGAGCGGGAAACTAGAGCAGCCGATGCCGTCCAGCCGGTCGGCGTAGTCCCAGTCGTTGCCGCGGTCGAGGGGCGGTGTTTCTGCGCCGCCGCCCTTGAGGAAGCAGGGCGAATCGCCGTGCACGGTCGCTGGGCGTGTTCTATCAAGGCGCCGGAAAATTTCAAAACGTCTGCGCGCGTGCTCGGCGCATCGCCAAGTGATGAAACGGGCATAGGCCATGAGCTCCGTGAAGGGACGGCCGGTTGCTATGCCCGGCTGGACGTCCGCCCAGTCGGCGTAGCGCCTATGCCAGGCGCGGTTGAGGCCGTCAAGGCCGCCGTGTTCACGATCCAGCCAGGCGCGGAACTCGCGCAGCGTGTGCGGACAGTAGCAGACGAGGTCGCCGGCCTGGACGTTCCAGCGCAGCTCGTTCCAGATGTCCCAGCCGCGCAGATGCGGAGTATTCTTGTAGCGCATTACGACCGCTTCGACATATGCCGCCATACGCTGCCATACCTCGGGATGGTCGAAGCAGCCGCCGGGGGTGATCCCGAAATGGCATTCGTTACGGTTTCCGGAAACGACCCGGCGCCCGTCGCAGGTCACAAGTTCGCTGTCGGGCACTACACGATGAATCCACAGCGGCTGCAGCTCCGGGATGACGCTCAGCACTACGCCGAGGCCGCTCTCCCCGGCGAGGGCGACCAACCGGTCGTAGTCGTCGAAGCAATACGTACCCGGCAGCGCCTCGACCCAGCTCCACAGCATCCAGAGCTGGACGGTGTTGAAGCCGCTGTCTTTGATCTGCCGGAAGTCCTCCTTCCAGAAGCGGTCATTCGGGAACGGCGGACGGTAGTACTGCGGCCCGATGTTGAAGATTTGGCTCATTTTCTGCCATGCTCCTTGACTTTGAAATTATGTTTCCCTTCCTTAATATAGCCTGAATTATAAATAAACGGAGACAGTTTGTGAATAATCCAGATTAGCTCATGTCAATATAGCATGCATACTCAGGAGCAATATCCATGCATGCGATGGTGGCCTGAAGTCGGCCTCAAGATGATGCACCATATCCCATAAGAGGACGGCTTCGGCAATCATCAATCTTTTCCCGATAAAATTCCGGCGATGGGCTTGACACGTCGAACCACTTATGATATAATGGTTCATAGAACGGGGGACGCGCAGATGGCCGAGGACAAGATTGAGAAACTGCTGGAGACCGCGCTCGGAATGGAGCCCGCCCGCGCAGGGATGCGCCTGAAAAGCGAGCGCGAGCTGTCCTCCATACTCCGGATCGGCCGGATGAAGATACACCGCACCATCGCCCGGCTCGCCGAAAAGGGAATACTCCAGAAAAAGCATGGCAGCGGAACATATGTAAGGAAAATCTCCGATTCCGGCGGAAAAGGAGACCCGATCCTTTTACAGGAGGCGGAAGAGCTTTCAGAAAGGCTTTTTGCGGAAACGACAACCATGCGCAGCCTGCCGAACAGCCAGCGCCAGCTCAACTTCGGACTCTGGGGCGACTTGCAAGGCGGCGGCCCTGTGAACCGGATGATTGTGGACGGCATCTCCAAGAGGGTCGCCGAAACGGGGAACAAATTGTCGTTACATGAATTCTACAAGGGCGATGAAGCATACAAGACCGCCGATGATGTCGCCAGGGAACTCAAGGCCAGCCCTTGCGACGGATACTTGGTCATTCCGACCTGGGCTGAAACCTTCAGGAAAGCTTTTTCCATCGCATTCGGCGATGCTCCTCCGCCGATGGCATACATCTATCCGGCAAGCTTCCCGGTCGAATACGAGCCGATGGTCGTCTCCGACACAAGAAACGCCATGGAGCGAGCGATAATGATCTTCAAGGAAGAAGGGTTCACCAAGATCGGCATGCTTTTCAACGAGACCCCGTTCGCGAACCTTAAGGAATGGCAGGAGAACTTCTACCGCAGGGCCGTGGCGCTCGCCGGACTCTCATACACCAGGATAGAATATGCGAGATCGCTGGATAAAAAGAGCATAGATGAGGCGGTGTCCGCCATTCTGACGGAAGATCCGCCGGAGGCGGTATACGTGGCGGACGACCATCTCATGCCCCAGCTGGACAAGTTCATGCGAAAGGAAAAGATCGTCCCGGGACGAGACATCCGCATCATCGCGCTTTCTAACTACGGGATGCCGCTGCCGGCGGGATATGAATGGAGCCGCATGGAATTCCACCCGGAAGAGGTCGGAATCATGGCGGTCGAATGCCTATTGAGAGTCGTCTCGACCGCAGGCCGCTCGCTCTGCTCATTCTCGCACCGGGCGACATGGCTGCCCGGCAAGACACATTTACGTAAATAAAAATAAATGACGACAGCGGCATAATAGCAGGAGGGATGGAATGAAAAAGACGATCAAACGAAAAGTTGATGGCCTGTTCACGTTGATAGAACTTCTGGTCGTGATTGCCATAATCAGCATCCTGATGGCGATGTTGCTTCCTGCTTTGAGCAATGCGCGTAAAATAGCCAGGCAGACACTGTGCGTGTCCAACTTGAAACAGGTTTCACATGCGGCCTTGAACTACAGCTACGATTATAATGACTATTGCTATCCTGGGAAATCCGCAGGAGACAGAAGGACATCATGGCCAATAGTCTATTGCCAATTGAATTATCTGAATCCCGGCGTCACGCAGTGTCCCTCCGAAGATAAGGCGGCGACTTCTGATGAGATAAAATATGTGATTAATGCGTCAAGCGAAGACGCATCAGTCATTGCCACCATGACAAAGATGAGCTACGGAGTGAACTATCACACATTCATGTGGGCGCCGGGATCCGACTTGTGGATGTCGGCAAGAAGGATTCCACAGTTCGCAAAACCCGATAAAGTTGTTCACTATGCCGATTCAACTCCGGATTTCTATCATGGGAACGTCGGGAACGAGACATGCGTTGTAAGCAAGCATGTGCAACCGTATCCTATACCGGGTTTTGCCTGGGGAGCATTTTACCTTAGGCACAACAGGAAAGCCCAGGCGGCTATATTTGACGGGCACGTCGAACTTCTCGAAAGGGAAATCTACATGAACCACGAGAGGCTGCCATACAACCCTTCTTATGCATATTGAACGCAATGAAATAACATGACTACACCTTGTACAATAGCTGTTTTCTCAACAAATTCCGAACAACTAGATTCGGAGTTCGGATATTGGAGTTTGAGATTTACTTGGAATTTGCTGCTCGGATCATTTGAATATAAAAACGCATAAAGCATCGAAGTCTCAAATTTAGTCATTATAGAGGAGGTGCGGTACGTCATCTCTAGATTTGCCACGTAAGAGCTTTATCGGACACTTTCGAAATCTTGCCGCCTTCACGCTCATAGAGTTGCTGGTCGTGATTGCGATCATCGCAATACTGATGGCGATACTGATGCCCGCGCTGTCGAATGCTAGGGAGCAGGCGAAAAGGATCATGTGCGTCTCAAACCTCAAACAGATCGGAACGGGGGTCAGCGTTTATCTGTCGGACGGAGATGATATCCCCAAAATGAGGACATGGGATTACCATCATGTCACGGAGCAGCAAGGGGGTCAACCGGTCATGAACGATCACAGGGATTTTCTTCTATTGTTGACCAACAACAACAAGCAGGTGTATTACTGCCCGTCCCACAACGGATTCGACGGCCCCGGCAATCCCCGTTGCTGGGACAAGCCCGGCGATCTTGGAGTTGCCGGGACTGAGCGTGTCATATCATACGGGCTGATAGGACTGTGGTGGCCTATACCTTGGCACGACATTGGAGGCGGAGGCGGCTGGGATGCCGGATGGGTGACATATTTCACCGAACTCAACTACAAAACACCGACAAACCGCCCCGTAAAAGTGACTCAGATGACAAATCCGAGCAAGGTCGCAATCGCTACGGACAGCCAGGCATCATACACCGCGACAGCAACTTACGCCTGGCCTGGTTATCTGTGGGCAGCAAATGAGAAAAATGAAGTTTATCCTCACCGTAAAAACGGAATTTGGACAGGCTCTTCGACGCTCTTCTTCGACGGCCATGCCCTATTCCGCACACGGCAGGACATGGGAGTGACTACTCATCCGCGAAACAACGCAAAGTGGTTCCATTGGTACAACCGCGGCGAAGGAAACGGCGAGAAACCCGTCTTCTGGTGAGTGCAATATATAAATACAGGACTCAAGCATGGCACTGAATAAAAATACGTTTATTCCGTTGGCCGGAACCCTTGCGGCGCTCATTGCGGGAGGATGTGGAATGGACTCGGGAAGGGAGGCTGTCAAGCCTGGCGCAAATGATATCTCCCTGTTCTCCGGAGGCAAAACTTCTTATGTCATTACCATTGCGGATGACGCATCCCCGCCGGAACGCGCGGCCGCAGAAGAACTTTCAAATTGTCTTCAAAGAATGGCAGGTGCGAAATTCGCAGTTGTTCCGGCCGATGATGCCGGAGGCAGGCCGGTGATAGCGGTAGGAGCCGGAGCCGCGAAGAAGCTCGACGCATCCTTACAGCTCGAAAAGTCCGACCTCGGAGAAGATGGAATCGTCTTGAAAACAATAGGGCAGGACATTGTGCTTAGCGGAGCAATGGGCGCGAAGCGAGGAACGCTTTATGCCGTCTGCGAATTCCTCGAGAAATATTGCGGGGTCAGATGGTGGACATCGAAGGAAACTTTCGTGCCGTCCGTATCAGACCTGCGAATTCCGCAGATCGATGTCAGATATGTACCGAAACTGAAATACCGCGAGCAGTTCTACCTTGATCAGAACGATCCGAAAAATGCGCTGTTCTCCGTGCACCAGCGGGACAACGGGCATTTCCCTTCCATTCCGCCCGAACTCGGGGGCAGTTACAATATCATCGGCTGGTGCCACACCTTTCACAGCCTGATACCTCCCGCGAGATACTTCAAGGACCACCCGGACTGGTTCGGGGAGATTGGGGGAAAGAGGAGTGACGCGGACGGAGTCCAGCTATGCCTTACGAACGAAGAGATGCGCAGGGAGCTGACGAAGAATGCGCTTGCGGAAATCGCAAAAAATCCGGATGCCGGCATAATCTCGATATCGCAGGTTGACTACGGCAAGTTCTGTCAGTGCGCGAAATGTCGGGAGCTTGAAGAACGCGAAGGCTCGCCGTCAGGCCCCCTGATCGAATTTGTGAACAAGGTCGCCGACGACATAAGGCAGAAGCATCCGGATTTCCTGGTGGAGACGCTTGCGTATCTCGAAACGGCGAAGCCCCCGAAAAATGTCCGTCCTCGCGACAATGTGCTTGTCCGCGTATGCGGCTATGAATGTTCATGGGCGGAGCCTCTCGCCGAAAGCAATGTGCCCCAGAACGTCGCATACCGCAAGCAGATCGAAGACTGGGGCGCGATATCCAGGCAGATTTTCGTCTGGGACTACGTCGGCCTTCACGCCGGCTTCATACAGCCGCATCCCAACTACCACGTCCTGGCTTCGAATATCAGGCTCTATGAACGGAACAAGGCGGTTGGAGTTTTCGCGCAGGGCGACGGCGGGGCGCCATGCGGCGACCTTGTCGAACTCCGAGCCTGGCTTCTTGCGAAGCTCATGTGGGACAGCTCACTTGACGAGAATGAACTGATCAAGGAGTTCACAGACGGTTATTACGGGAAGGCCGGCGAAAAAATCCGAAGGATCATGCACATATGCTCTGACGCGGTAAAGCGTTCCGGCGTTTTCATCCACACCAACAGGCCGACGAACACGGCAATTTGGATTGGCATCGAGGATTTGAACAAGATTGCCGATTTGTTCGCCGAGGGCGAGGCTCTTGTGAAGGATGATCCTGAAAAGATCCGGCGCCTGAGGAAATCCCGTTTCGTATGGGACTACGTATGGCTTGCAAGATACTACGAGCTGAAGCGCGATGCCGAAATCAAAGGACTGCCATTCAAGGGGCCTGCCGATCCTGCCGTCGCGCGCGATGCCTTCCTGGCCGCCGCCAAAGACTACGGACTCGTTTGGTTTGCGGAGGGGGCACGCTTCGATTCGACGGCCAAGGCTCTTTCGATGCGCTTCAAGAAGGCGCCTGAGATTCCGGAAATCTGCGCGAGCCTTGCGGCGAAGAACTGGCTCGATGTCCAGGAATCGAACTTCATGCTGTTCAATCTCGGCAGGGGGGTTGACTATCAGGAGGATCCAAATGCTTCCGACGGAACAGCCGCCGTCATGCCAGGAAACCACAAGGAATGGTTCATTCAATACATAATGCCAGAGGAGATGGCTAAAGACGGTCCATGGCGTTGCTATGTCGCCGCAAGGGCCACCGCGAAGAAAGGCAAGAAGGCTCAAGGTGTTGCGCTCCAGCTGGGGCTCTATAATCCAAAGACCAATAAGAATGAGGTCGTCATCAATTGCGGTCTTGAGGAATCCTCCGACGGAAAATACCGCATTTATGACCTCGGCGTAAACGACATGGCCAACGGTATGAACTTCTGGGCCGCCCCCGTGAACAACCCCGACGTCGAAAATGTTTTTGTCGACAGGCTGTTCTTCGTAAAGGAAGTGCCTAAGGAATGAATGGGGGACTCTGAACACACTAAGGTGGCCAAGTTGTCCCGTGAAAGGATTTAGAGTGGTTTGCCGCCTTCGCCAGGCCGGCGGAGTCCATCAGTAAGGACGTAAGGACGTGCGCGGGCGCTCATCTCCTGCCCTTGGCCATCCATGAAATTAGTTCGAACGTTCTCGCATTGTCCCCTTTGCCCTTGCATACATTCCTTGTTCTCTTGCTGCCATGATAAGCTATGGCATCTCCGTCGGAGAAAGAGGCTCCGGCGTTGTTGAAGATAAGAGCGAAGGTCTGTATTGCACCCTGGATATCTGCGCCGTCCTGCTGCGACGAGAGGTCAAGGATGTTTGTCTTGTCGTTTGTGGCTGGGGTTCCCGTGATCCTCACAGTCAACTTCCTTTTACTGTCCCACCTGAGGTCGATCTTTTCAACGCATATATCATTCCCCTTCACCTGGTCTTCTTCGCTGACGAGGAATTTTGCGGAGCCTCCGGCAGGCCCTTTTAACTTCAGACTTTTCGGGATGGACTCGCGGAGCACACCTGAAAAGCCGTAGTTTCCAAGATCCACGCTTAGCTCGGTGTCGGCGCTGACGGCTGCAAGGTCGAAGTCATCGCCGAACTGCACTGCCGCCTGTATTGAAAACTTGCTTGAGGAACGCTTTTCATATCGCGTCATCCCGCCCTCCCTGAGCGGACTTATGTTCTCCTTATAAGACGAGCTGAAAGAGAGAATCAGAATTTCTCCATTGTGTCCGACGGGGGAGCTGGAAGATGCGAAACCGCACCCGGACACACTGGCTCCATCAATGGCGACGTAGAGAATCCGGGGGGTGAAGGTGTATCCGATGAGTCTGGGACGTATGGTGTATGAGCCGTTTGCCAGGCCTGTGAAGCTGAATGCGCCGCCGTGTCCGCTGGTCGCCGTTGCCGAAACGGCGCCGGAGAGGATTATTTCGACGCCTTCGGAAACCTCTCCGGAGATGGTTCCTGAGATTGAATAGGTCTCCGGATTCTGTTCCGGCCAGGCGTTAGTCTGGCGTGGATCATGGCCATACATCGGCCATTGCGGGGGGCCTGCGTTTGCGGAGGCATCCAGGTCATACAGCAGCAAGTGGTTGTTGAATCCGAATCCGACCAGCATTTCAAGTTTACCGTCTCCATCCACATCGCCGATCGGCGGAGGTCCGGAAAAACCGGGCTTCAAGATGTGCTTCGGCCAGCCGGGTATGAGTTCGCCAGACTTGTCATAAGCGCGCACGACTCCCAGCTCTACCGCCAAGATGTCCTGGAAGCCGTCGCCGTCCACGTCCGCGACAGTCGGGCATTGCGGGGCGGGCAAGCGCAAGTCCTCGGTGAAAATAACGGGGTAGCCGGGATATGGCGAGCCGTCCCCTCGATAGGCGTAAATGCCGTTTTTCGAGCCACTTCCCACATTCCACGGAGCTTTTGAGGCATATAAGATTATCTCCGGCAGGCCATCTTTGTCCAAGTCGCCCATGACCGGCGGGGAGCTTATCAGGCTGTCCGACCGGAAATCGATCGGCCATCCGGCCGCCTCAGAACCGTCGTGCCGCAGCGCGTGAAGCACGGAACGTATCGAGCTTAAATTGCCGTCCTCGTCAATCCGCTGCGTCGAGAAAAATATCTCGGCCCTGCCGTCGCCGTCAGCATCGCCGACGGCCAATGCGTAACATGAAACGCCCATCGCGCCGAATTCAAATTCCGGAAGTAAAACCGGCCATCCATCCAGGAGGTTCCCGCCGCAGTCGTAGGCCATGCATGCCACGCGTCCCCAATCAGAATCGCTCTGCTGTCCGTTCGCCTGCAGAATGACGATCTCCGGAACTCCGTCGCCGTTGATATCTCCCTTTCCGAGGCACGTGGCATGGTTTGTGAAGCCCTGGCCGTTGTTCTGCAATGGAAGATCGACGGGCCAGCCGGGAAGCGGCGTTCCGTCGCCTTTCCAGGCGTAAACCCTGGCGACCCTGTCCATGTTTTCCCAGACTGTCGCCACTACCTCGCATGTTGAATCGCCGTCCATATCCAGCAGCATGACCTGTTCCGTATAAACGCCCTTTCCGACAGGGCCCCGCGGCCATCCGGAGACCGGATCGCCGCCTGCGTCGAACGCCTGAACCGGCCCGCTTTGTCCGCCGCATATCAATATCTCATTAGCGCCGTCCCCGTTTATGTCGCCGACGGCCGGAACAGTGTTGCCGCCGCCGCCCTGAACCTTGACAGGCCATCCCTCCTGCATGCTTCCATCTCCTCGGATTATGTTCAGGTATTCGTCGTTGGAGAATCCGGAACAGATTATCTCTCCGACGCCGTCGCCATTGATGTCAGCCATTGTTTGGATCCGAGGCCAGTTGTCAAGTGTTACCGGCCATCCGGGATGCACGTTTCTGTGGATCGTCACGCTCAGATAGGCGTGCGAAGGGACGCCGGCTGAATTGAAGACGGAAAGGCGGAACAGGGTTGCCCCTGAGGCCTCGGGTGATTCCCATCTGCCCAGCTCACCGTCGGTTATCGGCGATGCGCCATGTCCGATTTCAACCCACGACCCCCCTCCTTCAGCCATGACCTCCAGCGTGTAACGGGCGAAGTCGGATCCTCCCGCTGTCCCGGAGACGGCTATTACGGATGGATCAAACAGGGCCGCGTCCTGTTCTGGCGAGGAGATAATGGCTGCCACTGGTTTGTCCACCGCCGCGGTCGCCGCCGCCGCGTTGACACGGCCGTAGCTTGTCTTTTTGTCCCATCCCGCATAACCGACATCGTCTGCCGTGTTGCGGAGTATTGTGCGGATCTCGTCGGCGCCAAGGCCGGAATGTCGGCTAAGCATGAGTCCGCACACGCCGGCGACGTATGGACATGCCATCGAGGTGCCCATCATCAGGCCATAGCCTGAAGGGTCGCCGGATGTCCCGGTCTTGGGGACTGTGCTCAGGATGCACGTGTCCGGAGTCACGCCGGCCGAGCCGGCGGCATCTCCACCGGGGGCGGCTAGATCGGTCCAATAGCCGTAGTTCGAGTAGCTGGCCTGCGTGTCATCGCTGCCTGTTGCAGTCACGGAGACTACCTGCGGCAGCGCGGCCGGATAGAACTTTTCGCCGCTGGCGCTGTTCCCGGCCGCAGCCACCAGCACGACACCGCGGGATGCGGCGTAGGCGATTGCATCCTGGAAGAGCTGAGAAAAAACGTCGCTTCCGAAGCTCATGCTGATGATGTCTGCGCCGTTGTCTGAGGCGTAAACGATTCCCTGCGCTATAGCGGAATCCTCTAGCAAGCCCAACGCAACGCCGCCACCGCGGCCGATGCTGAATCCAGCCCGCACCGGCATGATCCTGCAATTAGGGGCCGCGCCAACAATTCCGATGCTGTTGCCTCCGGCCGCCGCCGCGATTCCGGAGCAGTGGGTGCCGTGGCCGTTGAAGTCCGAGGGATCGCCGTCTGGGTCGGTGTAGTCCTCGCCGGGAATCAGCTCAAAACCCTCCGCTGCGTATGCGGCGGTGTCTATGTCAACGAAGTCTCGCCCGGGATTGCCGTCCGGGTCACGCCAGATGTTGGCGGACAAATCCTCGTGGTGGTGATCGACTCCGGTGTCGAGGACGGCGATCACAACATCCGCGGAGCCTGCTCCTCCTGCCCATGCCGCCTCCGCATGAGTCCGCTGGTGAGACCACTGCTGCGGATACAAGGGGTCGTTAGGCGCGAGCATTGTCCTGCGCAAATGGTTCGGTTCGGCATATTGGACTGACGGATCTCTCTTGAACGCGGCGATTGCCGCCTCCAAGTCAACATCAGCATCCAACTTGATCAAGCAGATGTCCCCTATGTCAGTGGGGACGGCGCCGGCCGGAGCGCGCCTTTGCCGGGCAACGAAAGTTTCGGAAGCATCCTGAAGGGTGGAGCAGGACGGGCGCGGTGGGAACAGCGGAGTGACACCAAGTACGCCGACCCCGGCCGTCGAGACTCTTTCCAGCACCATCGGGATGCAGGAGGACACGTCGGGGGCGCTTATGCCGGTTGCGGCCTTGAACTTCACAATGATCTCGCCGGGCGCTTGCGGCGGCGACTCCGGGATGGCCCGCTTGGAAAACGTCCTTTTTCCGTCGGCTGCGGACTTGAGCGTTATCGGACTGACGGACGTATGAGCCGGCGGGCTTTCCGGAACCTGCCAGCCCACTTCCGCCTGAACAGTTCCAGCAGTCAAAAAACAAAGCGACGCGGCTATGAGCCGTCGGCAGCGGGTGCCAGCCATTTTCCACACGGCTCTGAGTTTCGCGATTCTTGCCGTATATTTCATGCAATGATCCTCTCCTTGTTCCAGTAAAGTATATAATGACGCCGCCGGAATTATACTCCTTTAGCGTGAATATTTACATTTTGACGGTCAAGATTTGGGATTGGATTTCTTGTCCCGACCGAGTGACGGCATGAATGTCGTCCGAGGAAGGAACGGAAAAATACTGTATTCAATATCGAGACGATTGGCAGCTGATATTATCATCAAAGCGACGGAACTGCCAGGAGCGCCGCCGCACCTTCACAACGACCCCCCGGGCGAGATGAAGGCGGGAACGCGGACAATAGTCCTGCCGGGGTCGCCTGAACGCATGATGCCGAAGAGCATCCCAAGCGACTTGCGGACTGCGTCCCGCAGGTCAAAGCATACTCTCGTAAGCGGGACGGGAAAGATGAAGTTGCGCCCCAAGGATGAATGAGTGAGTATGGAAAGTTCGTCCGGAACCTTGATCCCGAGCTCAAGGATGGCACGCGTCGCCGGATCGCAGATGAATTCGTCGAAGAAGAAGACAGTCCTCGGCCGTTTCCGCGCCGACCACATACGCTTGAAGCATTCGTAGGTGCTGGCCCCGTCGAGCGAATAGGGAACCTCAAGGAATTCGACGTCAAGCTGCGAACCCAGGTATTTTGACGCATCCGAGAAGACATCTCTCACCTCTCTGTCAAGATCAAATTCCGGCAGCTTGAAGCTCATGACCGTGACCTCCGTCAGTCCGCGCCTCTTCAGCTCCTCCGCGGCCGTCCGCGCCAAGGACATGTAGTCGAAAATGACGGTGTGCCTCCAGCCCACGTCCGCCCCTAGAAGCGCGACCGTCGGAAGACGTCTCGCCATAATCGTGTCCTTGAACGGCCTCGGGTCGAAGTTAAGGCAGACTGCGCCGCCGACCCCCGCCCTCAGCAGGGTGTCGACGACCCCCCGCGTTGAAGCGTATTCGGTGGAGTGCGTCCCGTAGCCGAGCGCCAGATGCGCCCGCGAGCCTGCGGCCGACACAAACTTCTCCGCCTCGGAAAGCATCGCCTGGTATGTCCATCCGCTCGGGGAAAGCAGCGGCTCCGAGGGAAGGAGCACCGCGATGTCGCCCGAGGTCGCCCAGGATCTGACATACGTCCCCGATCCCTTTACCCGATCAAGTATTTTCCCCTCGACCAGGCTGTCTATGCCCCTGCGGATCGTCACGCGGCTGGCATTTAGCATCGAACAGAGGTCTTTCTCCGCGGGGATCATCGAGCCCGGAGGCCATTTCCCGGAATCGATCCTCCTGCGGATGAAGCTGGTCACGGCCTCCGTCTTTTCAGGCTTCTTCACCCTTAATCCTCATATGCTTTGGTTTCGGCAGCATCAAATCTTCCATGCGCCAGTAATCCTCTGGCACGCCTGCATAAAATGTGTATTATTATATCATTAGAAGTTCGATTTGTCAAAGAATATAAAAAATAGTTATTGACTATGTTTAAAGATGTATTATAATAACTCCGATGAAAGGGGTGATTTCCACTCTTGCGGCGCTTTGTACGGCATGTTTGCCGAAATGTCATTTCAAGGTCGGACGGAATGAAAGGAGCAGGCGTATGGAATGCCTTGGCTGCGCAGTTCGAAAAACGCTCGGGAATTCGTTCCTCTTGAAGCAGGCTATGCCTGCATTGGCGATCACGTTCATTTTAGCCAGCGGCGCATGCATATCCGAAAAAGGGGGAGGCGGCAAGGAAGCTGTAATCCGGCTTGCGGAAAACGGCGCCGCCTCCTGCCCGATACTGCTGCCGGACGACTCTGAACCTTTCGAGCAGAACGCAGCAAAGGAACTGGAATCATATCTTGAAAAGATTACAGGGGCTGATTTCCAAGCCGTCAGGGAATCGGAACTCAAGGAAGGAGCGCCGGTCATTTCAGTCGGCAAGACAAGGCTGCTCGCGGAATCCTGTCCGTGGATTGAATTTGGAAAGCTAAACCCGGACAGCACGGTAATCCAAGTTGTCGGGGGAAACCTGTTCCTCGCCGGGGAGGGAACACGCGGCACGCTCTACGCCGTCTATTCCTTCCTTGAGGACTGCTGCGGAGTGCGCTGGTGGACTCCGTTCGAGGAATGCGTTCCCTCAAGGACAATACTGGATGTGGATGTGCACGACAGAATACACCAGCCACCGTTCTATTTCCGCGAGACCAACAGCCGGTTGTTCAACGACACAATCATGCGGTCTTGCCATATGAAGCTAAAAGACGGTCTCGAACAGAGATTGCGCTTTTCCGTAAGGTGCAGGAACAACGGGCTCGCATTGCAATCAATTCCGGAAGAATGGGGTGGCAGTTTGAGGCTGGTTGATATGACGCAGAATCCCAACGGGCGCTCATTCCAGGAATTTAATTATTTTATAAGCATTACTGAATTTGAAAAGACACACCCTGAATGGTTTTGCGAACGCAACGGCAAACGGCAGGCAAATGCCGTCCATCTATCTCAGCTTTGCCTCTCAAATGATGAAATGCGTGAGGAATTCCTCAAAAGAGCAAAAAGGTGGATTGACGGACTGCCCGACCGAAAAATATTTGTCATCATGCACAACGACAACGAATATTACTGCCAGTGCGCGAAATGCGCGGCTGTTGATAAGGAGGAAGGCTCACCATCCGGCTCCCAGCTCAGATTCATCAACTACATCGCCGAGATGCTTGAAGAGCATAGGCCGGGCATCGAAATCTGGACAGACGCATACACATATACGACCAAGCCGCCGAAATTCGCGCGTCCGCGCCATAACGTAGGGATAATCCTTTGCACGCCGATCAAATCACAGCGCGTGTCCGAAGACAAGGACTTCATGGCAAAATGGGCCGAATGGAAGCCCATTGCACCCAAAATAATGATATGGGATTATGTCGTAAACTTCGGCAGTTTCTTAACACCCTGGCCGAACCTGCGCCACTTAGGTCCGAACATCAAGACATTCCAGGAAAACGGGGCTTCCGGCGTCTTCGAACAGGGCAACATCTTCAACAGCGTCAGCGACTGCGAGGAGCTTAAGTCCTGGGTTATTTCGCACATGCTCTGGGATCCTTCACTTGATCCGGACAAGCTGATAGCGGAATTTGTCAACGGCTACTATGGCGTTGCTTCTGAACCGGTTATGGAATATTTAGACCATATCGTCTACTGCGGCGGCTCAATATCCGGGGGATTGAAAGGTTCCGATAGCGCTTCGGCCTGGCTCGATCTTGCCGCAATGAACAAGGCTGCAAAACTGCTCGACGAGGCACGGGCAAAGGCCGCCGGAGATGCCTCCCTGCAAGAGAAGATTGCAAAAATCCGCCTTTCGATTGACCATCAGTGGCTGCTTGGCTGGCGGCAATACCGCGAGGAGGCCGACCGCACAGGGCAGGAGTTCCTGGGGCCTGAAAGCGCACTCAAGGCGCTCGAAGTCTTCCGCAATGCAAACTCCCGGTTCAAATCCACGCACGACTGCGAGGACTACGGCTACGGAACAATGGACATCCAGCTCACGACAATAGAGAAGGCTCTCAAAGCCCTCAGCGGATATCCGCTTCCACCGCCATTCGACAATATCCCAGCCGGCGATTATATCCACCTGCAGGACGACTGCCTTCGCGGAGTCAGCAAGGGAGCGAAAGTCGTGGACGACCCTGTCGCCTCCAACGGCAAGGCCTTCTGGACATCATGCGACCACAAGGACTGGAACATTCAAGTTCACGAAAAGTTCCTGCGCACAGCCTGCCGCATGGCGGGGCTGAAAGGGAAATGGAAGGTCATATCGTATGTCCGTCCCGACCCGAAAGCAGTAAAAGGCGATGCGATGCAGGTTGGGATATGGAGCTACAAAGATCCGAGTATGTGCGTCACCAGGACGCTCAGGATCGAAGACCTCGACCCCGGATCTTATACTCCCGTCGAAGTCGGCGTCATAGACTTCGACAAGGACTCGGAGAAAGTTTCCATCTGGGCCGCCCCCATGGACAATCCCGACGCGATGAAGGCCATATACGTGGACCGCGTAGTCTTGATACGTGAAAAAGAAGCCAGCACGGGGGATATGCAAAAATGAAATCTGGAATTTCTCGCTGCAATAAATACGCAAGGGAGGGCATCATGGCATCCATGTGCAGAAACTGCCGCCAAGGATTCGCTCAGGGAGAGGCTCGCAACATGGCATTCACCTTGATAGAGCTTCTTGTCGTCATCGCGATACTTGCGATACTGATGTCCCTGCTGCTTCCCTCGCTCAGCAAGGCGCGTGGCGTTGCCAAGAAATCAGGATGCCTAAACAACCTTAAGCAGATGGGCTCGTGCACGGAGATGTACGTGACCGACAACAACGAATACCTTCCAGGGGTATATTATCTATACCAGGCGCCGAACGACGCGGAAGCGGTCCAGCAGAAGCATCTTTGGCCGGTAGCAATGCTGCCTTATACGAACAACAACGTGGAAATATTCGTATGCCCGGCCTCTGCGGCGAGAGTCATTTGGTATACCACGGACATCTCGTTCGACCGCTGCTGGGGAAGCACAAACACGGACAATCCGGCCAGCAACCGATGGCGTCCAATAGGAGGCCCGTTCGGAGTTGCAAACGAGTCTCCGGAAGCCGCTCCCCCCAGGGTCAGCTACACAGCAAACGTGAATAGCATCGGTAGTGCGCAGTTTGTTTCCAATCCAGGGCCGCGCTTTTTCAGCTTCAAACTCGGGCGCTTCGCCTCGTCGTCTTCTTCCACTATCGCTTTCGCCGACGGAGTGTGGCTTCAGTTTTTAAACTGCGATCTGTCCCAGAAACCGTCAGAATACACCAATTTAGGCTCTGACACGCGCTGGATCGCCAGGACAGCCTCAATGCGCCACAACCTCTCGATCTGCGCCGTCTTCATCGACGGCCATGCGGAATCATTCAAGGTCTCACAGCTCACCGATTTCCGCTGATCGCTGAATGCGGCCAACCCCGGCGGGTTGAAAATATGCGGAAACTGGCTTTCGCAAAGCCGCCATACATGTAACTGCTTTATTATTAGAGTGTTATTTTATAAAGCATATTTTCAACTGCGGCCATTGGGTTTAAGAAGACGCGAGGGCCGATGTCCGGCAACTTGACTCAGTGAACCACTTATGCTATAATGGTGCATGACAGATGCAAAGCACAACATGGAGGCCAATCATACATGAAGATCGAATTCACGGAAGCTTCACTGAAGGTCAAGGTTCCCGGGCTGTCCTGGACGGCCTTCGGGCCGACGGTGGAAATTCTTGCAGGCCAGAAGGAGAAGCTTGTCCGTTTGATACCCGGGGGAAAGCCCGTTGCCTCCAGGCCGGAGATACTGCGAACCGCGCTTGGAAGAAGCCGCGAGCAGACCTGGACATGGCGCGATCAGGCTGAAGGGCACAAACTTGGGCTCACCTTCGGATTTCTGACTGAACGTGAAGGATTCACCGTCAGGGCAAGCTTCCACAACGGAGGCAAGGAGGCGATCCGGCTCCGCAGGATCGTAGTCCTGGACGGAGGCAACGATGCGCTGGTGGTCGACGGGAACCCCGCCGACTGGTGGCTTGATTCAGCCGCGGAGAGCAGGCGCGTAGGAAATCTTGCGGTCGAACTTCCGTCGGCAGACGAGATTACGAGGAAGATATGGGCAGGCTTCAACATGCCGGTTCCATTCCAGCTCGGACTTGACGAACGCAAGTCCGACGGCAAATGGAGGACCTGCCGCGACTGGATGACGCTTTTCACCGACGAAGGACGGAGGGGCCTTGCGGTCGGGCCAATCGGAGAGCCGGTTGCCGATCTCGACATATCATGCCGTGTCGACAATGGCAGGGTCCGTGTCGCAATTTCAAGCGAAATGTCGGAGATCGTCGTGGATTCCGGCGAAACCCGCGAAAGCCAGGAGTTCGCCGTCCTGTGGGGGGATTACAATGATTCCATGGAGGCTCTCATGCGCGCCGTAGCCATCAGCCACGGCGCAAGGACTCACCGCGGACCCGCCGTAGGCTGGTGCAGCTGGTATCATTCGGGGCCCGGCGTCTCGGCCTCGGACATATACGGAATCGCGAAGGTCGCAGACCAGGAGAAGCTACCGCTTCCCCTGATCCAGATTGACGACGGATTCCAGAGGCAGGTAGGCAACTGGCGGACGAACGACAGGTTCCCGGAAGGGTGGGCTCCAGTGATCAGATCCATAAGGACCGCCGGAGCCATGCCCGGCATCTGGCTCGCTCCGCTCGCTGTCCATGAGTCAACGGAGATTTTCCGAAATCATCCGGACTGGTTCCAGCGCGGCGCCGAGGGCGAACTGGTCGGCGAAGCCAACAACTGGGGACCTCGTTCCAGGTGGATTGATCCGACCCATCCGGAAGCGCGCCTATGGATTGAAAACCTCATGCGCGAATTCCGCAGTTTCGGATTCGAATACTTCAAGATAGACTTCAACAATGTCGGCGACGGTGTTCGATTCCACGACCCGAAGAAGACAAAGTTCCAAGTTTTGCGCGATCTTTACCGGCTCTACCGTGAAACTATAGGCGAGGAAAGCTATCTGCTGGGATGCCTCGGCATGCAGAGGGCGGTCTGCGGATTCGCCGATGCCGTCCGAATCGGGCCAGACTCCTGCGCGATTTGGCGCGCCGCGCATCCGTGCACGATTGAAGAATGCATAAGGTCGGTCACTATCAGCTCCCTCGCAAACGGCATTCTATGGGCGAACGATCCTGACGTGGCATACACGCGGGAACGCGGCGGGCTGAACGAAGATGAGGTTCGGACCTGGGCTGGCCATGTGGCCTTGCTCGGCGGGGCGGTCTTCACAAGCGAGCCGTTCCATACGCACGATGCCGACATCGGTACGGTGGTGCTGAAGCGGAAAGGCTCAGACCTCGCAATTGATGCCGATGTCCGCGACGATGCCCCGAGGCTCGAAGACAATCCATGGTGCGGCTCAAGCGTAGAAATATTCACGACCTCCAAGACTGGAGCCGTCCACCAATACTTCCTAATGCCCGCAATTCTTGGAAGACAGGCCTCGGCAAAGATTTTGATCGGCGGTTCCGGCAAGGGGCTTCAAGCAAACCCGAGCAATGTCTCAGCCAGCTCCGAGAGCACATCCGGCGGATGGAGAATTTCCGCGATTGTCAAGGGAGCCGCGGATCATGCGAATTTCGCAATCGAGGCAAAGCTCAACTCCCAGATAAAAACAGCCGGACAGGATATGCCGGCTGACCATGTGGAGTCAGTCGTCTTCAAATCGGCACAGCCGTTTTCAGGGACGAAGGATTACACACCTCTTGATGACGGCGCAAGCATCTGCGGCAAAGCAAAATACAAGGGTTGGGCCGGGTATGAGGACGCTTTTGCACGGATGGTTCCCCCCGCGCCCGAAAAGGCGCGCCCATGGCGCGGTGGATGGGATCGGGAAGGAACTCAGATCGGATTCATAGTCCGCCGTCCCTGGGGCAAGTTCGCCGTGATCCAGATATACAATCCTGCGGACGGCCCCGCGGAGAAGAGTTTAATCGCGGAAGGGCTTGAAGGTCTCGGCGGCGAAGTCCATGCCTGGAGCTTCTGGGATCAGCGCTATCTCGGCCTAATCGAGCCATCTGCCCTGAAATTCAAGTTGAACGCTCATGCTCCGGTTCTTTTGCGCTTGACAACGCCCTACCCCGGGCTGCCTGTCCTGATCGGTTCAACCTTGCATTATTCCATGGGCGCCGCCGAGATCGCCGACTGGCGCGCCACACCTGAGACGCTGGAGATCCGATTGAACAGCGCCGGTTCGCATAACGGAGCGCTTTGGATCGCGTCCCAGGGAACACCTTCAATCTCATTTTCAGAGGGCGCCGATGCCTCAGCCTGCATGGACGGGAACCTATGGAAAATCAACATCAACGGCCGGCGGCGCGGTGCCAAACAGATTCTGAGGATCAGCAGCCGGAGTCGCAGTCCCCACTAAAGGCTGAGGGAAATATACCCTGAACCTAATTGCCGCAGTTGAAAATATGCTATGCCATTTAAGATTATTATAATAAGGCAGTTACATATTTTGAGGCTTTCACCTGACAGGTGAAAGCCGGTTCCCGCATATTTTCAACCCGCATGGATTGGCCGCATTCGCCGTAGCTGCAAGGCAGCAAGACGCGGCTGTGGTAACCAATGCAAGTTGAAGCTGACGAAGCAGATATGGCGAATGCGGCCAACTGCGGCAATTAGGCTGAATAGCCGCAATCAGAAATAACCTCCCTTCTCCGTGATTTGCTGAATGCTCTGGCCTTCGGCTACCCACCCGAAGATTTTTTTCTCATTATCCCTGATTTCTTCGGCTCTGATCAGCACATCGTAGGCAATGTCGCGGGGCACGATCAAAACCCCGTCAATATCGCCCAGGACGACATCGCCGGGCTTGATGGTCACCTCCCCGATTTTGATCGGAATCTGGTAATGGGTGATCAGGCAACGTCCCAGGCTGCCGTTGGATATGCGATATTTGTAAAAAACCGGGAAATCCTTTTCCAGAATCTGATGCGTATCGCGGATGCCGCCATCAATGCAGGCTGCCTTGACCTTTTTACCGACGGCGGTAGCGGTCATCACTCCGCCCCAAAGCGTTGCTTTCTCGTCCTTGCTGGTGTCCCAGACCACAAAATGATCTTCGCCCAGTTCGTCCAGCATCTGTGTTCGAAATTCCATTTCGCCGGTTATTTTGACATTAGGCGCGCTCTTCACCGTGAAGGCAAAACCGGCTACGGTTCGGTATTCGCGCAGTGGCAGGATATGCCCGGGCAACGCCTGATCCAACAGGCAAAATTCGCGCAGGACATCGTTCACAGCGCCGGTGTAGAGCTGTTCGAAGCGGTTGAGCAGCTCCTTTTCCCGAATGGGAAACCCCTTCTTGCTGACGCCTTCGCGGGTCTCGACAAGCTTCTCCAGCTTCATCATTCCGACTTCTCTTTTGTACTGGTCAACTGACATGGCGTTCTCCTTATTGAATGTTCGGGTCATAGCAGATTCTACTGAACGATTATAAGTTTCCTTAAAGACTCATTCCGCCGTCAACGAGTATGGTCTGGCCGGTAATATATCGGCCGGCCTCCGAGCATAACAGGAGGGCTGCTCCGGCACAGTCCTCCGGCTTGCCTATGCAAGCAACCGGGATCTGGGACAGGACCTTCGCCTTGTAAACCGAATCGGCGAGGCGCTGCGTGTTCCGGTCGGTCTCGATTACTCCCGGGGCAAGATTGTTTACCGTAACCCCTTTTGCCGCCAGTTGTTTGGCCAAGTTGCGCACCATGAGCGTTTGAGCCGCCTTCAAGGCGGAATATACGATCATCTCCGGGTGCGGCTTCACCTCTTGGACACTGCCGACCGTCACGATGCGTCCCCAGCCACGCTCAGCCATTTCGGGCGCGGCCAGCTGCATAAGCTCGAAAGCACTCTCCAGATTGATCCGAAGTTGCGTCTGGAAATTTTCAGCCGATACGGAGAGCCAAGGCTCGGGAATCTGCACCGAGGCGTTTGAGATCAGAATGTCCAACCGTCCGAATCCTTTCATCGCACCGGCGAAGATTCTGGCGGCGGCCCCAGGCAACGCCAGATCTTCGGCTATGACCAGTGATTCACGGCCCGTGCGCTTGATTTCATCTGCCACCTTTTCTGCAGATTCATTATGGCTTGCGCAATGTACGGCCACATCGGCACCTGCCTCCGCAAGTACGAGTGCAATGGCCGCACCAATACCCCGGCTCGAACCGGTCACCAGTGCGGTCTTCCCGGACAAATCAAATAGTTTTTTAAGTTCCATCAATATCTCCATCAATTATTTATGCAGAAAAATCCGGAAACCGGTGTTCAGCAAAATCTGACACCCGACACCCGTATTCAGTATTTGATCTTCAACGCATCCATTATGCCTTTCATGTAACCGACGGCAAACAGGTTGCCCTGCATTTCGTAACCTGGATTGGCGTTGTTCTCGCCGGCCATGGTTGGAGTATGGTCGGGACGGATGAGCGCATCTATTCCGGCATCCTGGCAGGCGGCTAGGAAGGCCGCCATGTCTGTCGGGCCGTTGTCATGAAAGGTCTCGCGAAAGCAATTCCTGTCGCCTTCGATATCGCGGAAATGCAGAAAGAATATGCGCGGTGCGAATTCCGGAATCAGTTCGAAGACATCTTCCCCCATAGCCTTGAAGGTGGCCTGGCAGAAGGTGATGCCATGAGCCTTGCTCGACGAAATCGAGAGTGCCTTTCGGCAGGCGTCAGCACTGGTGAAGATGCGTCCATAGCCGAGCAGGGGTGATACCGGCGGATCGTCGGGATGCAGACCCATTTGCACCCCGGCCTCTTCCGCGGCTGGCAGCACCGCCCGGATAAAATATTCGTAGTTATCCCACAATTGTTCTTCGGCAATCTTAAGCGGGAAGTTTTTCCCCGCGAGATCCGCAAAATCAAAACCGGAGGTCAACGCGCCGCCGCGTTCCGGCAAATCCACCCGGGTACGATACCAGCCGATTCCGGCCATGAAATTGTAACAGAGCAGCGGGATATCCAAGCTGCCCATATTGCGCAGCATGGCCTGGTAATGCTCGATGTCCTCGTCGCGTCCGGGAAGGCCGAGCTTGATGCGTGACATGTCGAATTCATCACCTTCCAGAGCATACAGGCACAGCCCAGCATCGGCAAACCGTTGCCGGATTTTAGCGAGTGAATCCAAATCCCATGGCGGTAATTGCCCGCTGAGTTCCGGTGCTGCCTTGGTAACGGCATATCTGATGCCAATCTGGTTAGCAAGTTTCCACTTGATATCCGGTTTTACCGGCAGCATCATCGCCAGTTTCATCGGCAACCTCCTTTCCACAAACCGGCACCACAGGTCTCCAGTTTCAATCCGAGTAACCGTCCCTGTTCGGCTTCGGTGACCACCAACCCGAGCAGACCGGAGGGATCGAAGGCGCAGTTGGTCGGGTTGGCTCCGGGCACCTCGATCACTTCCTCAACCTCTCCGTCGGGTGATAATGCCAGATCGTTGGGTTTGAAAAGCGGCTTGCCATCAATGGAATCGGCCAGAGTGACGGTCTTGCCGCTCACCGGATCATGGCGGCGGATGGCACACTGTCCGGCATCGCAGAACACAATCTGTCCGGTTGCATCAACAGCGATTCCGTTTGGTTCGCCGCCAACGGAAGTTCGTTCCAGAATGCCGTGCTTAAAACGGCAGAGATTGCCGCCTTTGAGTTCAACCAGCCATAAAGAACCGTCTGTTGCAAAGGCCGGACCTTCCGGAAAAGCCAGTCCTTCACAAATGATCTCGGATTCATACCTCATATTGGTCTCTCTTTTGTTCTGTATCGTTTCAGCGGTCTCTTCTGCGATACCATTTTTTCATCACCTCCGCGGCGGGCTTGCCGTAGATGGTGAAACCCTTGTCGCCGCGGGGGTCGTCGTGGAACTGCGGGCGGTAATTCTGTTCGTCCCATTTCCACCAGTACATCCCCATCCACCAAGGCTCCGGCCAGAAGGTTTCCAAGACGGCGTCCATGAACTTCGCCTGCTCCTCGCCGTCATAGCCGCCGGGATTGTTCCAGTAGTAAGGAAGTTGAGTTGCGCCGGCGGTGGAACAGCAGCCGCACTCGCCGAAGTAGTAGGGCTTGCCGTAGGCGGCGGCAACCTGGCGGTGGTGTTCGAGCGATTTCTGGAGGAACTTAAGCATCTCCTCTTTGCTCGCGCCGACCTTGTCGGAGACCGGATCGTAGAAGCTGTTGCCGAGCGAATCGAGCTCGAACCACCAGTGATCCTTGCGCTTGAGTTGCTCAAGGAAATTGGCCGATCGCGTGTGGCTGCTGGTCAGGTGCCCCTTGAACACGCTGCGCGCGGCGGCGACAACTTTTTTCCATTGGTCATTGAAATGGACGATGTGGTCAATCTCGCTGTCCAGTCCGTAAGCTTCGCATCCGGCGCGGGCGGCCAGCCGAGCGTAGTGCAGCGTGCGGTCGGTCATGCTCTCGAACCAGCGGCTTTCGTAGGTGATCGGCTTGCCGGGCATGATCTCGCCGTCGCCGACGAAGGCGATGTGGCAGCGCTGCAAGCCGTCCCAGCATTCGAGCATGGGCCGGAGCTGAACCTTCATGCCTTTCTTGTGGATGTAATCAATGATGTCGCGCAACTCGTCATCGGCCGGGGTCATCTTGAAGTCGCGGAACTGGCGGCAGCTATACGCGGTTTCCTGGAGGACGGTGCTGACTACACACACCCATTCGATATTGAGTTCCTTCATCAGGTCAACTTGTTTCCGAGCTTCCTCGGAGCCGTAGTAGCCGTTGCGGGCATAAAACCCGAAGGTCATGCCGCGGTGGACGGGAAATCTTTCTGCCGGTGTTGAATTCATCATATCTCCTTATTTGTCAATTGTTTAATATTTTTACTGTGCCGATGCGATAACGGCGATCATCGTTGCCACCATCCAGCGGCAGGGCGATGCGCGGCGTGCCGATACGGCTGCCCACGCTGAGGAACAGCTCGTAGTCGCCCGGAAGCAGGGTGCCGGTACGGCGGGCAAAAAGTTCGAAATCATCAGGGCGCAGGTCAAACGGCGGCATGGCCTCACGGCGCGCTCGGATCAGGGGATGCGCGGGCCGAATCACGGTTTCCTGCTCGTAACGGATCGGCGACGACCCGCCCAGGCAGGCGGGAAGCACCCGGCGCAGGTTCATCGTTTCGTCCACGAAAACCGCCGCGATGCCGCCCGCGGCATCCTTCAGCGTCAGCGCCGGATAGGCGTCCTCGTAGAGCGGCGCCACGCCGGCGTTGAGCCACTTGGCCTTGAACGTCCACGGCTCGCCGGGGCGCAGGGTGTCGGGCCATTCGGCGGACGCGATGCGCAGCCGGTAGCCGAGGATGCGGTTGATTTCCACGATGGCTGGGCGTTCGGCTTCGAGGAACTCCCGCGGCCACCAATGGATCGAGCAATAGCTGGCATGTAGGTCGCGGATAGCCCGGATCATGTGTTCGGTTCGCCACGTCCGCATGACGTTCTTGGTCTGGCCGTAGTGCCCGGTCTCGACCACCACTGGTCCCGTCATCCAGAAGGCGCGCGCCATGTGAAGGGTGATCTCGCGAAAGGGCGCGTCAGGCCCGAGGCAGCAGACGCTGTCGTTACGGACGCCCATATTGTGCGCCAGGCAGTACTGGAGCAGGCGCGGATCGCTGTAGTCCTGATCAAGATGGTTGTCATTGATGACCAGACGGGTCTTCTTGAAGTGCCAGGTGTGCAGTTCGATGTGCTTGAAAAGCGTGTCGAACCCGTAGCGGGTGTTGGATCCCTGCCAGGTGTGTCCCTCGCCCCACATGCCGAAGGTGCCGATGTCCACGAAGTCCACGTCCGGGTCGCCGTCGTAGCGGGCGGCCGCGGCGGCGAAGAACCGGTCCAGTTTGTCGAGATAGACGGGATCGCCGAAGTCGGGCTCGAACGACGGGCCGCCGCTGTACGCGTCGGTGTATTTGTCGAGGAACGGCACCTTGCGGGCGCCGGCGGCATAGACCCATTCGGGGGTGGCGAAGCGGTTGAAGCTCTCGCTGGTGGTCACGCGCAGCACCAGCCGCTTGCCCTTGGCGATCCAGCGCTGGGCGGGGCCGTCGAACCACGTCCAGTCGAACCGGCCCTCCTCGGGCTCCAGCATGCCCCAAGCCAGGCGGAGATAGATCGTGCTCAGGCCCGGGAACTCGTCCACGGTGTCGCTGTAGGCCAGCCGCGACCCGTAAATCTCGGGCTGGTTGCTGTATTCGTAGTGGGTGAACCCCATGCCGGGGTTGACCAATGCCGCGCCGTTGTCGGTGAATGTTTGTTTCATGGTTTCAGATTTTGGATTTCGGGTTTTGGATTTCAGGTGTCAGGTTCCCAATGCAAAGATATGCTCGCCGGTGCCCACGAGCTTTTCCTGCCCGTCGGGCAGCCGGATGGTCGCCGATGCGTTCGCCGGCACAGTCACGTTGAGCGTCACGCCGCCGCCCTCCTTGCGCCAGGCGCTGCGGATCGTTCCCCGCACGGAGTCGTAGGACGCCTCGGCCCAGTCGAGCCCCGCCTTGGGGATATGCGGTCGGACGAAGAAATGGGCGAATCCGGGATGCTTGGGATCGGCCTGGATGCCGGCGTAGCCCTCGTAAAACCAGCTCCCGGCACCGATGAATACGCTGTGAATGTTGCTTGAACAGGGGATGTGCCAGTCCTCGGGAATTGTCGTGCAACCGGCGCGGATAAAGGCACCCAGCGACGGCACCCGGTCGCGGGTCATGAGCGCATGCGCCTCCTCGGTCATGCCCTCGCGGGCCAGAAGCTCAAAAAACATGTTCGTGGCATGCCAGCCGGTACCCCAGGTGCCGCCGCGCGTCACGAGGATGTCATGCGAGAGGAATTGCAGCGCGGCCTGGCGCCGTTCGCCGTCGGCCGCACCGGACAGGAGCGCGTAAAGCTGCACGCCTTGGGTGCCGAGGCCGTAACAGCCTTGCGCGGCATCGAAATGGCGCGCGTTGATCCGCGCGGCCTGCTCGGCGAAAAAGCGCCGGGCGCGGTCGGCAATCTCCGGACGGCCCCGGCATACGGCCAAGTCGGCGATGCGCCGCGCGGCCAGCAGAATCTCCAGGCTGTTGTAGAGCCCCATTTCCGTCTGATTCCAGACCCGCTGGTCGCCATGGGCACAGGCATCGCCGTAGCGATACAATTCGTGCGGACGCGGGCTGTGGGCGGCGCGGAAGGGCTGGACTATGCCGTCCTTGAACTTGCCGGCCATGAACCCAAGCCAGCGGTCAAGGCCCTCAAGCTGCTCGTCCACGATGGCGGTGTCGCCGTAGGTGACGTAGGCGTGCCAGGCGTAGTGCGCGAACATGGCCGACATCGAGGGATTGCCCTCGCTGAAGTTGCTGCGCAGCGGCGCGTGCGGCGGGATTTCGCCGGATGGACACTGCTCGTCAGCCATGTCGCGCAGGCGCTTGCGGAAGTGCGCGGCCCAGTCGAAGTTGAACCCCAGGAGCGTGTGACAGGTGGTTGCCCCGCCGAGCCAGGGGCTGTCTTCGCGGGTCGGGCAGTCGGCCAGATAGCCGCGCTTGGTCAGCGCCACCTGGGTGCGCACGATGGCGTCATAGATGTCGTTCAGCAACGCGTTCGAGCAGCGAAACCGGCCGGTGCGCCGCAAATCGTCGCCGATCTTCTCGGCCGTGACCGACTGGATTTGAATGCCGCCGGGCTGAAAACAGCCCTCGATATAGGTCTTGGCAATGTCCACTTCCTGCACGCCGCGGTAAAGGAAGGGGGTGGTCAGGTCGTGGACGATGCCGGGATAGAAGCCCTGGTCGCGCACGGTCTCGCCGCTCTTGAGCCGGTATTCGTCCGTCTGGTTCCAGTCGTTGCGCACGTCCGGATGCGCCTGCCGGTCGAGCACGCGGTCGTGGCAGGTCACCCGCAAGCGGCCGCGATAGCGGCCCTGGACCTTGATCCGCAGTCGGGCGGTCATGGATTGGGCGAACTCGACGTGCTCCGCCCAGGCGCCGCGTTTTTCGTGCTTGACCGGAACGACGGTCTCGAGCACCCGCGTCGGCGCGTGCATCCGCGCCCGCAGCGCGCCGGGGGGCGGCGCGACCTCGACCGCCGGCGACCACAAGGCATCGTCGAAGCCCGGTTGCATCCAACCCTCAAGTTCCCGGTAGGCCTCATAGAACTGGGCGCCGTTGTCGCAGGTGAAGTGCTTGTTCCAGGGCGTGATCGGGCTGGGCGCGGTCCGCCACGAGGCGTCCGAAACGACGGCATGGACACTGCCGTCTGCGCAGGTAACTTCGAGCCGGGCGATCAGGATCGGAAAGCGATGGAACACGTTCAGACAATTCGGATTGTACGAGGCCGAATACAGCCAGGCCCCGAGGACGTTATCGCCCTCGGCTAGGAGCGAGGTCACATCGTCGGTCGCGTAATAGATGCGCTTGGCGGCATTGCTCAAGCCGGCGCCGAAGACGTAGTTGCCGACCGGCTTTCCGTTGAGGAAGAAGTCCGCCAGCCCGAGGCCGGTCGAATAGAGCCGGGCGGAAACCGGCCGGGCCGGCAGGCGGAAGGATTTGCGCAGCAGCGGAGAGTAGCAGGTGGGGATACCGGCGTCGTGCTCGGGGCGGCCGATCCAGCGCGACTGCCAGTCGGCGGGCGTCAGCAGCGCCATCTCGAACACCGCGGGTTCGCTCCAGTCGCCCGGCTGCCCGGCTTCGTCCCACACACGCACCCGCCAATCGCAACGGGCGCGGGATGCCAGCGGTTGTCCGCCATACGGCACGGCCATGATGTCGCCTTCCACGCGGCCGCTGTCCCAGAGATCGGCGCGGCCGGCCAAGAGGGTTTCCCGCGCGGCGGCGACCTGGATCTGGTATGCGGTCTGCCGGCCGGTGCCGGACAGTGTCCAACTCAAGAGCGGCGCGGGTGCGTCAATGCCCAGCGGGTTGCTCAAGTATTCGCAACGCAGTTGTTCCGGTTTCATGTTCAATACCTCTTTGTCGGATATATACTCCTTTAGGCTGAAAAATTTACATTTTGATTGCGGAGATTTTGGAATTTGCTTCGCATTCTGAGAGGCCGCCGATACCGGGGTATCGAAGGCTCCCGAAGGATGCGGAGCAAAACCGAAAGACCGCAAGCGCCTTGCGGCGGGCATCCTTGGGCCGTATTTTTTCGTTCCTTCCTCGGACGACATTCATGCCGCCGCTCGGTCGGAACTAAAGAATCCAATCCCAAATCTTGCTCATCAAAATGTAAATTTTCACGCTAAAGGAGTATAATTAATGTTCTGGCGCATAGAATTTCTTCAGTTTTCAGGTTTCAGTTCTCAGGCTTCAGGTTTCAGGTTTTGCTGAACACTGAAACCTTTTCCCTGCCTTAATATCGTCCTTCCCGCTTGCCCACCTCGATATACTTGCGGATATTCTCGAACGGCGTGTTGCGGCCGAGGCCCTCCTCGGTGAACAGGATATAGCCGCCGCCGGCCTTGGCCGCTTCCAGGCAGCGGATGACATCCTTTTCAACGTCTGCCGGCGTGCCGGTGAGCATGGGGAACGTGACGCCGACGTTGCCCTTCAGACACAGCCGTTTACCGAACGTCCGCTTGACCTCGGCCAGATCGCAATCGCCCATGGGCGGCGGCTGGAGCGGGTTGACGCTACTCAGGGCCGTCTCGTTCGCGCACATTTCGACGATCAGCCGTTCCTTGCCGCAGCAGTGCAGTTCGGAGGGAATACCTGCCTCCTTGCACATGCGCGTGGCTTTCTTCAGGGTCGGCAGGGTGTATTTCCGAACCCATTCCTCGGTCGAGAGAGTCAGCATGCCGGAGTTGCCGAACTCGATGCAGTCCGGTTTGGCATCCAGGCTGGCGGCCAACTTTGCGAGCAGAAAACGTTCCTGTTCAGCGACGAATTCCTCCATGAGATCGGGGTGGTCCATGACAAAGTAGCTTGCATCTTCAAGCTTGTCATCAAAGATCCCGATCATGGTATGCAGCCCCGGCATGGCCACGGTGGCGGCGACCGCGCCCTTGTCGCCTAACAGTTTTTTTGCCCGTCTGACCGGTTCAGGATCAAACTCATAACGGTCAAAGTGAAAATATTTGATGTAGAGTTTGAAATCTTCAACCGTTTTCACCCAGCCGCGGGTGGTGGTGGGCGGGTCGAGCGGGGGATAGCTGACTTCCTGCCAGAGAGCGCCGCCGGGCGTCTCGCAGGTGTCGCGGACCACGATCAGCTCGGCGTCCTGGCGGATGATTTCCCGGTTCCATTTCCGCTTGTCATTCGGGTGCGGCTTGCCGCCGACACCGGAGTAGAGGTAGCCGTCGAAGCCGAACTCATCCACCATCCGTGCCATCATCTCGTGCAGGTCGTGCTTGCCGTGGTAATAGACCTCCCAGCCCGGATCGTTGGCCATGCGCGGGGCGATTGTCATGATACCGAGTTGTACTGGCACGCGGTCAGGCTGCCCCCCGCGCATCGCGCAGAGAATGCGTTCCTTTGATGTCATGGATTCCTTTTTCATGATAGCGCTGCCTCCTCGAAAAAAGTTTGGATGTTCTCGATCGGGCATTCCGGCCCGAGCGACGAAGAGAAATTGAGCAGCCACCCACCGCCCTTGGCCGCAGCGAGTTTTTTACAGCGTTGCACATCGGCACGGACATCGTCAGGAGTACCGAAAGGCATGGTGGTGACACTCGATACGCTGCCGACGATCACCGGTGGATTGCCGGCACGGGTCTTCAACTCGCGCAGCGCAGCCACATCCACCTTGGTTTCGATGGCCTCCTGCAAGCCCTGGAAACCGTCCGCTCCGGCGTCGAGCAGATATGGTGCGATCGGCCCGATGTTGCCGTCGGCGTGCCAGAGTATCCTGACTCCGATCTCCTTCAAAGGCGCCAGCGAACGTTTGACATGCCGGATGTAGATCTCATTCATCTTTTCCGGGGCGATGTAGGGCCCGCGATTGTCGCAGGCATCCTGGCCGAGCCACATAACCCGGGGAAGATCATGTTCGACGATCGCCCTGGCCACGGCGGTGTTGCGAAGAAAGGCCTGTTCTCCGCTGTGCTCGAAGAAGCGGTCCATGGCCTCGGGGTAAAGGGCAAGCGCCATGTAGTAGTTCTCTGTGCCGAAGTAGCCCTCGTTCTGGAACTGGGCGACGCTGTCGAAGGTGTTCGGCAGCCAGAGTATATCTTCGCCAATGGCGCTTTGTCCTTCGGCATAGCGCCTGAGATAGTCGTCGTAGTGGCTCTGGAAATCAAAATCACGCCGCAGCTCCTCGGAGCCGGGCAGTTTCTCTATCTCCGCCAACATCGCCTCGGGCGAGTCGAAGCGGCTGGGCTGGTGCATGCCGACCTGCGCCCCGCTCGCCGATTCAGGACTGGGCAGGATCAGCCCGATGATGCAATCCACGCCGAGATTACGGAAGGCGCGTATGGCCACGCCCTTCGGATCGGCCCAGAATTCCTCCAAGGTCGTGCCGGCTGCCTTTGCGAGGAAAGGCGGATGCCGCACGAAGCCGCCGACCACCGGCACACGGTCGGTCGGCGCGAATTCAAGGGCAAGCATTGTTCTCTCTCTTCCAGTCATAATACGGCTCCTCCATGAAGTTTCCTTGTCAGTTCCGCAGCGGCCCTGACCAACTCCTTTTTCAATTTCCCGAGCCTCGCCTTGCCTGCCCTGACTTCGGGCAGATAGATTCCCAGCGAAGCGATCACTTTCCCATCCTTCTCGACCGGGACGGCCAGGCCGATTACATGGGAGGGCGTCATTTGGAATGCCAGGCGCCGGGCACGGATTTTCGCGAGTTCCGCATCAAGCTTCGTCATTGTGGACGCCTCCGGCCATACCGACTTGGGCGGAAGACCGTGGGCATCAATGAATTTCCTGCGTTCCTTCTCGTCCATGAACGCGAGCATCAGCCTGCCGGTTGAGGCTTCGTAGGCCGGCTTCACGTGAGTGCGCCTGGCCTGCAGTTCATGTGAGGCCCGCTCCTCCCAGAGCACTATGCGATCCCCGCCCCGGACAAGCGCCAGGATCACATTCTCGCCGACGGCGTCGCGCAGCTCCGCCATGATGCTCCGGGCAGGGCCGACGATATGCTCCATGTAGGCCGCTCCGCCCGCCCATTGGAAGATTTTCGGCCCCAGGCGGTAGCCCTTCTTGCGGTCGGGCTGGTCGGCCAGCCCGCATTCGACCATGGTCCTGAGTATGTTGGCGCAGGTTCCGGCGTTCAGACCGAGCCTCTGCGCGATCTCGCCCAGCCCGACCGGACGCTCCGGCTCGACCGCCAGGATGTCGATGATTCCGCCAGCCCTGCGAATTACCTGTATCACCGGGCCTCCTATTTGTCATTATTTCAATATTATAAAATTAAATTTTATAATAATACGCATATGTTAATCCTCGGAATTTGAATGTCAAGCATGAACTGTTAATAATTAATAAAGGAGGCGGGGGAATTCATCCGGATTTTAGATGTGAATTGATCATGCCTCTCCGGCAAGGCGCAGGATTTCTCGGCGCATATCCGCGGAAAGGCGGTAGCGGGCGAGCGTTAGGGCGTCAAGGTGTGGGCGGATCTGGCGGATGAGTCGGCGCTCCTTGGCCGAGATCGGCACCGCGTCGGTCCCGAAGACTCTCACTCCGTAAATATTCAGTGAACTACGTCCTTTCACTGAATATTTACCTTCTTCGTTCCGCGCCGCATTCCCACATTGAGCTTCACCGGAAGATCCCCGGGGAACGAGAGCATGTCGCATCCGATTTTCCTCAGGCCGAGCGTCCTTTCCAGGGCCTTGAACACGATTCTTGGCGTCCCGTATCCGGCAACCTCGCTAAGAACGCTGTTGAGCCGCACTTCCAGCTTCATCCTTCATCCTTCACCCATTGGGTTATGTGCCACATTTCCATTAATATTATTGCAACATATTATACCACAAAGAGATGCTAATAACAATACCCCCTTTTTCTCTTCAATCGTCGCTTTTTCAGGTTATTTTCAATAAATTTCTGCCCCGGGGCTTGACATTTTTATTCATATGATTAATATTAGTCACAGGAACAAGAATGGCCGCCGATCGGCGGCGGACGGGCTAAAGCAAAGGAAAGGAAGGGTAAAATGAACACATCAGCAGCAAATCCCGGCAGGCGCGAACGGAGGATGGCTTGCTTCCAGCGCGGCGCGGATGGAGACGGGGCGATCCACATGCTGTTCGCCAACTATCTGTGCATGAAGATTGAGGAGGGCTACTTCCCGGCGGGATGCCGCCTGCCGAAGGCGGTGGACTTCATGGCCGCGTTCAAGCTCGGGCTTCCGGAAATTCTGAAGGCCTGGACGATGCTTGAGAAATTGGGAATCCTTAAACTTGGAAATGACGGAATCGCGGAAGTCGTAATGGGGCCAGAAGGCTCGCCATTCCCCCTCGACGCAAGAAAGGACGTCGATGAACTTTTCGGCCTCTTTCTTTATCTCGAACTCGAGGTGCTGAGGAAGGCCTGGGTCAAGATCGATCTCGTGAAGATGAGCAGGAACCTGCTGTCCGCGCAAAAACTCGCCACGCGGGAGAGGGCGCTCTTCATGGACAATGCCGTCCATCTGGAACTGATGCGAACCTGCGGCAATCCCACTCTGGCCAGCGCGCAGAAGCAGATATTCAAGCAGATCGAATTCTTCCGTCACATGCATATGGAAATCCTCGACGAAAAGGATATGAAGACGCATGTCGGGAAGTTAGAGTCCATCCTCGACTCGATATTGGTCAGGGACTTGCATGGCGTATGCCGGAAATTGACGGAGCTTGTCTTCCAGCGGAGGGACGACCTGCTGAAGCAGCTGGAGAATCCGTCCGTCCTGACGGCTCAGAACTGAGTCTGCAGAGAAAACCACAAGGCAAAGGAGAATCCAATGGGCAGCTACTCAATTTCTGAAGCGACGAAGAGATCCCTGATAATGGCGGCGGGCGAGCTTTTCACGGAACACGGTGTCAAGGAGGTCACCACGCGCGCAATAGCGAAGAAGGCCGGTGCCAACATCGGGCTCATCGACTACCATTTCGGCGGCAAGAACGGATTGTTTGAAGCGGTGGTCGATTTCGCCATGGAGAAATGGAGAGTCGATCCTATGGGCAGCTTCCTCAGAGACAATATCGCCCTTTTCGAAACACGGGAGGGCCAGTGCAGGCTTGTGACCGGGCTGATCGACACCTTCTTCGGAATCAGCTATTCGAAGGATTATCCGGCCTGGTGCGGAATTCTTATTTTCCAACTGATGCAGAGGGAGCTTCCCATTTCCAGGAGAATACACGAAACCTGCATCAATCCGATCATAAGGGCTTTCAATGAAACCTATTCCAGGATCACGGGAAACAATGACAAGGAGATGGCGTTCTGCTGGCTGGCGATGACGTTCGGCCCGATGCGCCTGGTCGCGATCGACCCTTCGATTCCGAAGATGGTGTTCAAGCGCGCCAAACTCCAGGAATCGTTCTTGAGGAAGCTGCGTGCCATGACCGTGAAATGCTCCCTTCTCAATCTAGGTTTGCACGAGGGTTAACTCGAAAGGAGAATCCGCTCATGAAGACGACATACAGCGAGCTTTCCCAAGGCTCTCAGGTCTCAAGAGGAACCGCACCGCCCCCTCCCGGCGTGGCCACGCTGACGCCGAACGCCACGGCGGCTGACACGCCTGCTCCTTCCCTGCAACCCGAAGCTCCTGCCGCATCGACAAGCGAGCCGCTTCACGGCATACAGCCCCAGTCGCCCGCCGCCATGCCTCCTGCGCGCAGCTATCCGAAATGGTTGCTGCCGGCTGGAAGCGTGGCGGCGCTGGTGCTGTGCAGCTGTTTTCTGGGACCGTTGATTTATACCGCACTAAGCACGGTCAGCACCGACGATGCTTATGTCAACGGACATGTGACTTTTGTGGCGCCTCGGATATCAAATCAGGTAATCAAGGTGCTGGTCGATGACAACCAACGAGTAAGAAGAGGGGACTTGCTTGTCCAGCTCGACAAGGAACCTTTCCAAGTAATGGTCTCGTTGAAGCGCGCCTCCGTCCAGATTGCCGAGGCCAACTTGGCGGTGGCCGAGTCCAAAGCCCGCGGCCTGGAGGCTCAGCTCGGCGTCCAGCGCTGGAAAATCCAGAACGCCTCCGAGCAGGTCGACGCCCAGGTCGCCTCATTGCGGTCCCATGTGGCCGCCCTTAGAAGCCAGGAGGCGGTTCTCGAGCGGGCCAAGGCCGATTTCAAGCGGGCCAAGGAATTGCTGCCGCACAATGCCATCAGCCATGCTGATTACGACATGAATGAGCAGAATCTTCATGTCGCGGAAGCGTCCGTCACCCAAGCGCAGGAGGCGGTCGCCCATATCCGGGTATCCCTCGGCCTCGCACCGCAGCCGGAACAGGGCAAGAATCTCGCAGACGTGCCGCCGGATCTGAACCAAAGCTTCTCCACTGTCAGAGCGGCCCTGGCCGAATGCATGCAGACGATGGCCCAGCTCGGACTCCCCCTGCCGTTCACCGACCTGACGCCCAACAAGGCGCTTGATGAGTTTCGCCGGCTCGGTAAGGAAGGCGACATTGATCAGATACTTCAAGATCTGGTTCCGAAGGTGCCTTTTGTGCTGCAGGCCAAGGCCGAACTGGAGCAGGCGCGGCATGATCTGGAGCAGGCGGAGCTGAACCTCGGCTATTGCGACATAGCCAGCGAGATCGACGGCGTGGTGACCAGACGCAACGTCAACCCCGGCAGCAACGTCCAGGCGGGACAAAACCTGATGGCGATCCGATCAATCACCGAAATCTGGATCGACGCGAATTTCAAGGAGACGCAGCTGGCCGACCTGCGAATCGGGCAGCGGGTGCTCTGCAAGGTGGACATGTATGGCAGCCGCCGAAAATTCGAGGGCCGGATAAGCGGGTTCACCATGGGGACCGGTCAGACGCTCGCCCTGCTGCCTGCGCAGAACGCCACCGGTAATTTCGTAAAAATCGTCCAGAGGCTGCCAGTCCGGATCGAGCTTACCAACTACGATCCGGACGTGGCACCACTCTTCATCGGACTGTCAGTGGAACCCTACGTCTACTACAAGGAAGCACCTACGGGGCCTCATGCGGGCAGCGTTTTGCAGGCGTTGACGGCCCTCCCGGCCGACGATCCGGAATAAGTGCCGTATTCCCGGCCAATAATGGGACTGGGAGGACATAATATGAGTGGCATCGCACTGAAATCCAGCATGGCCTGCCGAACGGCGGTCAACCCGTGGATCATCGCAGGCGTGGTCGTTCTGCCCACGTTCATGGAGATCTTGGACACCACGGTCGCGAACGTGGCCCTGCGATACATGGCCGGCGGCCTGTCCACCGCGCAGACCGATGCCGAATGGATCATCACCAGCTACTTGGCCGCCAACGCAATCGTCCTGCCGATCACCGGCTGGCTGTCCGCGCACCTCGGCCGCCGCACCTACTTCCTGCTGTCGGTCGCCATCTTTACGCTCTCGTCGGCGCTGTGCGGCTTCGCCACCAGCCTGTGGCAGATGATCCTGTTCCGTGTAATCCAGGGGCTGTCCGGCGGCGGACTCCAACCGTGCAGCCAGGGCATCCTGCTGGACTCCTTCCCCTCCGAGAAGCAGGGCACGGCCATGACATTGTTCGGGCTTGCCGCCATTATCGCTCCCGTCATCGGACCGACGCTGGGCGGCTGGCTCTGCGTCGATTACAACTGGCGGTGGATCTTCCTGGTCAACGTCCCGATCGGGCTGGTGGCATTCGTCGGCGCCCACCTCGTGGTCGATGACCCCGACTACCTCAAGCAGGAGCGGGCCGGGCTCAGCCGCCTACCCCTGAACTTCGACAGCACCGGCCTGGGATTGCTGGTGCTGGTCATGTGCAGCTGGGAAATAATGCTCAGCAAAGGGCGGGAATGGGACTGGTTGGGCGACCCGCACGGTCGGCTGCAGACGCTCCTGATCCTGTTCGTAGCGGGGCTGTTCCTGCTGATCGTCCGGGAGATGCGGACCGCCCACCCGATCATCGACTTCCGGGTTCTCGGCGAGCGGAACTTCGCAGTCTGCTGTATAATCATGTTCTGCGCATTCGCCGTGGTGTATTGCGCAAGCATGGCGCTGCCGACGATGCTTCAGGCGCTGTTCGGCTACGACGCCCTTGTCTCAGGGCTGGCGATGTCGCCCTCCGGCGTCTCCTCGATGGCCGCGATGGTGGTCGTCGGCATCCTGCTGGGACGGCAGTTCGACGCCCGCTGGATGATCGCGGCCGGCCTTGTGGCCATGGCTGCCGGCAACTACTGGATGGTGCAGATGAACCTCGAGGTCAGCTTCTGGTACGTGATTTGGCCGCGTATGCTGCTGACCTTGGGCCTCGGAATGCTCTTCGCCCCGGCCAGCGTAGCCGCCTACAAGTATGTCCCGGTGCATCTGCGCGGAGCGGCGGTCGGACTGTTCAGCCTGCTCCGGACCGAAGGGGGCAGCGTCGGCACCTCGATGAGCCAGACCATCCAGGAGCCGCGCCAGCAATTCCACCTGTCCCGCCTGGGCGAGAACCTGGATCCGCTGAACCCAAATGTCCAGTCGTTTCTGGATCAGACCCGGGAATTCTTCATGCATTGGACCGGCGACCCCGCGCTCTCGATGCAGCTGGGTGTCCGGGCCCTCGACAACTTGCGCCAGCAGCAGGCCGCGTCGCTGGCCATATTCGACGTCTTCTGGCTGGGCGCCGTCCTCTCACTGGCGCTCGTCCCCCTGGTATTGTTGATGAAACGTTCCGTGGCCGAGAAAGGCGAGCACATAGGGGCGGAGTAGAGGGCTGAATACTCTCCCGAAGCCGTACCTGTCCTACCAGTCCCGTCCCGGGATAGCTTAATATACCGGTGTCGGAATCGGGGTCCAATGAACCTAATAGCCGCAGTTGGCCGCATTTGCCGTAGCTACTAGGCAGCAAGACGCAGCTGTGGTGACCACTGCAAGTTGAAGCTAACGAAGTAGATATGGCGAATGCGGCCAACCCTCCCGGGTTGAAAATATGCCGAAACTGGCTTTCACTCATGAGGTGAAAGCCTCCAAATATGTAAATGTCTTATTATGAGAGTGTTAAATTTTAAGACATATTTTCAACTGCGGCAATTAGGATGAACTCATATACCGATTCCGATCCCGATAGCGACCCCGACACCGAAAAAACACCGCAGTTCAGCACGGCGTTCGCTCAAGCGGTCGGGAGTACTGCGGTTCCATTGGTGGAATTATTCGGTGCCGGAGCAGCAGGCCAGCTTACGCATCAGCTGGCTCTTTCCAATAAATTGGCTTGTCATCTTGCGAGGAAGAGGCGGTAGTCGTGGCGGCGGACTGGGCATGAGAGGACGCCGTCCTTCCACGCGAACTTTCCATCGGGGTCATTGAGCCTGCGCTCCTCGGGCGCGAGGTCGGAATCGCTGACGTCGAGACTGATTTCCTCGTCCCCGGCGGGAGCGTCCTTGATTTCGCCGACGCCGTCCGCCTTGTCCTTCATGTCCGGCTTCTGTATATTGGTGATGTCTTCCTTGAAGTAGGTGAGCAGCTCGGGATCCACGTCGCGGACGGCGGCGCTTGCCGGAAGATTCAGCCGGATCGTGGCCTCGGCGCGATCCCTGCCGACGTTGGCGACGAGTATGAGGTGCTTTCCGCCGCGCCTCCAGGCCGAGACCTTCACAGCGTCCGGATGCGAATTTTCCTTCACGAAGCCTCCGTCCTCCCAGTATGGAATGAAGACGGTGTCCGCCTCCTTCAGGCCGAACTCCTTGAGGAGCTTTTCGTCGAAGCCCCAGCCGATGTCGTGCAGCGCGATGTTCGCGGTGTAGGCCCTGGTTTGGCGGAAGGTCCAAGCCGGATATTTATCGACAGGACAACTGTTTCCGCACCAAGCGAGCCATGTGGTGACAAGCCCCCATTTGGCGTTGTGCATGAAGCGCATCCTGTCCAGCGGCCAGTGGTCGATGAAGTCGTCCTGGTTCGGCGGCGATGAATAGAAGTCCTCTCCGTCCAGGACGATGTCGAAGAAGGCGTGGTAGGGAATGAAGAATGTGTGGGTGCTGTGCGCCGGGATGTGCGGCCATACGCCGAGATCCCATGAGATTTGGCGCATCCGCTTGAAGCGCTCGCGCGGGCCGAGGAACTGGAAGCCGGGCTGGACGTGCCCGTCGGGGAGCTTGTAGGTGCATGGTCCACCCTCTCGGGTGATCGGCGCGCCCCAGCAGTCGTCGATGTAGGCGCCCTGGACGAACTTGTCGGTCTTTACGATCCAGTCGTTCCAGGCCCAGGAGCAGAAGTCAACGAATTCGGGAGTATAGAACTGGTAGTTAAGCGCCCAGGTCTCGGCCCATTCGCGGGTGTCCTCGAGCGAGGGAGTGATTCCGTTCCACTGCATGTCCCAATAAAGGCCGGGTACCGTAATCGTCTGCGGCGGCGGATTGCTTATGCCAGCGTCGGCGAGGCGCTTAAGCTGGCCGGCGTTGAGGCCCTTAAGCCCGGCGGCGCCCTTGGTCAATCCCTCGCCGTTGATGCGGCGCTTGACCGCCTCCCAGTCGTCCTCGGGATAAAGGTAGAACGTCGAAGGCCCTTTGCGCCCCTTCAAGTTGTTCCCGCAAAACGTATCCGGGAAGACATTCCACGGCCGCTGGTACTGGCGCCAGAGCGGATCGAGCGTCTTGACTGGAGTGGGCTGGAGTCCGAAAGCGAAAGAGCGGACAGCATCTATCTTCACCGGCCCGCCGATGATGCGCAGAACCAGCGTCACCGATTTATCATCACGCTCTACGGATACGGCAGGGATTTCGTCGCTCAGGGTCCATCCATTGTCGTTCTCTGCGAACCAGGCCAGGCCGCAACGGTCGCCGGTCAGGAGCAGATAGGGTATGAACGAACCGCGCAGTTCCTCAGGCCGGGTCAAAGCCCCGCTGTCGTTGCTCCGGAAGATGACTCCCTTCTTGTCCGGAAGCGTGCCGATATGCACGACCTTCGGGTTGCGGAAATCGCGCTCGCCGCTCCACCAGTGGATGAAGTCGGCGCTCTCGGGCTTGATCGGTATGCGGAGGGTCAGGGCATCAATTACCGCAGGCTTGCCTTCGGCCGCCGTCGACAATTTGGCCGTGAACCAGATCATCCCGTCGAACTCCGCGTAGGACTCAATGCTGATATCCAGCCCGCCTCCGGAGAGCTTTCCTTTTGCTTCGGCGCGGACTTCGCCCATGGGCTTAGTCTCGGCTGGTCTGGGAGATGCCAGCTCTATCGCCTTGCCCCCGCTGGCCGCTTCTAACGAGACGGGCGCCGCGAGGATGTCGGCGCCGCAGGACACTATCCGTTCCGGAAGTCCCGAGGGCGCAAAAATAATTTCCCTCTCGGCAACTTTGATCGTATTGCCTCGGACGGCTATGGGCGACCAGTCGGGCATTACCTTCTCGGAGACGCCCAGCTTGTTCTTCCACCATGCCGGCGGCTTGCGGGAGAAGGATTTTTCAGCTGTGCCCAGTGTTTTACCTGTGGAGTCGCGGACTTCGGCCTTCACCTTGTAGTCTGCGAAATCCATCGGGCCCGTCGCGACTTCGACACGGGCCTGTTTTCTTTCATCCAGCTTTGACGTGGCGGAACCTGCGGGCTTCGTGTCTCCAACCTTGAAGACCTGCAGCAGAGCTTCTGAGGAATTCGCATATTCAGGCATAAGGGGAGTCAGCTCCGCAGTGACCAGCCCGCTTACGCCGTTGTATGTCATTGCCATCTCGACGGCCGGGAGCGCTTCAGGCTTGCTGCGCGGATCGTAAAGCCTTGCCAAATTCAGGACTTCGCTTGGCGAGAGCGAGCGCCCGTAAACTCGGAAGTCGTCTATTGCGCTGTGGGGCGCGGGAAGCTTGAGCTGATCCCAGTAGCGGCGTTCGCCGAAGCGTATGGCCAGCGGCTTCGAGTTCAGCCACCATTCAGGCTTGGGAGGATTGCGAGGATCATGACCGGGGTATATCGGTAGCCACAGGTTCCACGCGCCGTCGGGATCCCGCGGAATACCGTCGACGAAATATTTGAAGGATGTCCCTTCCCAGGTCATCGCGATATGCGTCCAGCGGCCTGGAGCAAACTCCACCGGATTCTCCACGCCTTCGTCCATGTGCATGACGACGTTGAATTCGACCAGAGGGCCAGCTTTGCCGAAGTTCCGGTCGTAGGAGCCCTCCGCATATTCCCCGTCGATCTGGAAGATGCCGAAAGAGGTGGGATTGATTTTGTCGAAGCGGTTGTCCCTTGTGAGGTTGTCCCAGTCGAGCGGCTGGAGCCAGAAGGCTATTGTTCCGCTGGAGGCAGCCAGGTTGCCAGCGCCCATGTAGACCGGGGAGAGGGAGCCTTGGCCAAGCATAATCGCATTGCCTTCCACTCCTAGAGGATACAGCTTATTCACTTTTTCAGGTGCAAGCTCCTCGTCGGCCTTTGTAATTGCATGCTCCTTGAAGCTTGTACTCCCAGAGCATGGCTCTGGTTTGAGCGACTTGTTGAATCCGGCGCGGAAAAGCAGGTCCGCCTTGTCCCGGAAGAACGGCTGGCCGGGATTGAATTCGACCTGGCGTTCCGGCTTAGGCCAGCCGAGATCGTAGCTGTAATAATACCGCAGCGCACTTGAGACGCGAACTTCGTCCACGCATCCGGTGATAGCCCTTTTAGCCTCCCTGTCGCCGCCGATCCACACGGTCTCCGCGCTGCGGACTGCCGCCGCGGTGTTATCCTGCTTCAAGGGTTTAACTGCTTTACCGTTAACCAGGAAATGCACTGCGTTTCCCTCCGGCCAGGCCGAGGTTATTCCGAAGGCGAAGTGAGTCCAGGTTCCCTGCTCGATCCGGACGCCGGGCCAGCCCGTCGCCTTGCCAGACCATTCCAATTCGATTACTCCGTCCGGCTTGAGCAGGATTTGCCAGAGGTATGGTTTCGCTTCCGGCGAGGCTGCCATAATTATCGACGGCTCGGGGGGCAGCTTGTCTATCCGCATCCAGGCTTCAACCATCGCTACGTTCGAGAGCTTTGCCGCGGCCAGCGCACCGGCGCCGCCGAGCTTAAGACCGCCGTTCAAGCGCGCCTCCGGGACGAACACCGCGTCTCCGAGAAGGACTGCGGAGTTTCCGACACCGACCGCGTTCGCCGCCCTTTTCAAGCCGGCGGCAAAGGCACCGTCCTCGGAATCTTCACCCTTGTCCAAGAGCCCTTCCGCATTTTTATCCGCAGGCTCGTTCGACATCGTGTCCAGGTCGGGCACGATCTTCTTAGCCGCGGCCTCGTCAAGATGGAACAACGCCTTCGTCGCCGAATCCGGCTCGTAGGGCAACCAGAATGCGGACTTCGAGAGCCGGGGATATTCACCGGTGTTGCGGTCGGCGCCATCGGCCGTGAAAACAAGCGATGCAGAAAGCGCGCCGAGAGAAATCAACAGTAGGATGAGACCTGGAATTTTGATTTTCATCGTTGCCCCCCTGGATGAAAAGTCGATCGAGACGACTGAATCGGTTGAACGACTGGATTCAAGCGGTTCTTGTAAGAGCCAATTTCAAAATGCGGTTGAGCACGGCTCAACCCTCCACAATTTTCGCCCGTTTCGGGCGTTGAGGGCGAAACTGAGCTGAGCCGTTTTCAGAGTTTTGACATGGAGTCGTATAATTGGATGTTCTGATTGAGTTTTCATATTTCATGCGACCGGATGCGTGATGTAGTCACAGTCGAAGGTTTCGTCAAGCCGGCGGGCGCTGTCCGGATCGAAAGCTTCGCACCGCCATTGCAGGCGGAAGCGCATCCGCGCCTTTCCGGGGAAATAGCTTGGAAAGTTGGTGCCCCAGTAGTTGTTGTAGATCCACAACGCGACGAACGGCTTCTTGCGCTGAAGCCGTGTGGACGGTAATTGTCCGAAGGTGAAGCCGCCGAACTGGAAAAGAGTTGAGTCCGACGAGGCGATGTAAAGCGTATGTCCGCCGCGGCTGACCGCCACCCCGCGGCAGGCCTGGTAGAAGCTGTTGCAGGTGCCTGGCAGTTGATCCGTCTCCGCCCGGAACCAGGTTCCGCAGTTGTCCGCCCAGTATTCGCAGTCGCCTTCGCCCGGCAGCTTAAGCGGCAGTGCGAAATAGTAGGCCCGTCGCGCCGGATCGGCATTGAAACGGAATTCGGATGAGATGTCAAGGGTGCCGGGCATCCGTGGATCAAGGCGGAATGCCATGGCACGCCACAGATCATGCGCATACTCGATTCGCAGCTCCTTGGAAACACCGCGGTTCCGGCAGTCGACTTTTGCGATTTTCGCAGGAACTTGTTCACGGTGGAACGTAAGCGCCGGATTCCAGGCGGCATCGGACGGATCCATGTCCTTCATGCCGCCCACTTGGAAGTCGGCGGCCGGATCTTCCTCGATGAGGGCGAACGGAGGAAAGCTTGATCCGGGATCCAGGCATTCGACACCGGGCGAGGGCTGCCAGGAGACAGGGCTCAGGGCGGGCGCCCGGGTCAGGCGAAGCAGGGCGGTGCCGGCATGCAAGACATACTCCTCCGTTCCGGCCTTGATTTCCACGGTCTCCGGCCGGGCCAGTTCCGTAAGCGGAGCACAGGTCATGCTGCCTGCCGTCGCACGGATTCCGCGGACGCCGAAGCCGCCGCTTTTCTCCAATGCCTCTACAGTCGGTTCGCGGTCGAACTGGAAAAGGTGTTCGGGCTGGCGCGAGCATGCGAAGGCGAGCATCCCTTTCCGGTCGGTGATATAATCCAAGGTCAGGGCATGGTCATGGGGATTTGCAACTAGCACCGAGACCGGCTCCTTCGGTCGGGTTGCCGCCATGGCCGCCAGGTGGTCGCGCAGCAGCACCATGGAAGCGGTCTCGGCGGTTGAAGCGTCGACGACTATCTGGGCCTTCTGCCGCAAGGCGTCGGACGAACCGCATTCCTCGCCTGACGACGTGTGGCTGTCGTATGTGTGCTCGCAGGCGTATGCCAGGGCGCGCCTTGCGCGTCCGAGTGTGAGCGAGCCGCCGCTTTCGTTCGCCCAGCCTTTTTCACGGAAGCGTTCGATCAGGCGCAGGCGCCGCTGGGCGCGACGAACCATGCCCACCATCTGCGGCATGGAACCTGCCCCGAAAGTCCAGAAGTCCGGCCAGTGCCCGGCATAGGTCGGCAGATGGCGGGCCTGCACTCGCAGGGCGGCCGCGAACTCCGCAAATGTCGCGATGCGCAGCTGGAGCCCGCCTGATCGCTCGTTGAAGCGGCGCACCTGCTCGGGCAGCTTGACGAAGGGGCCGACATTGTCGCCGACTGTGGCGCTGGTCATCGCGAAATCGAACGGATAGTCCTTGGGCAGGCTGGCGAGGAAAAGCTCCAACGCCTCATGAAATTTGTCCGCCAGCTCGTCGAGATGGCAGTAGGTCTTGATACGGTTGTAAATCCAGCCGTTCCAGGCCAGCAGCCTGCGGCCGCCGCCGACATCCCACCGAAAAGCGCTGCAGCGCGGGAACGGACTGTGGCCCATGGTCGTGTTCAAGCCCATCATCACAGACTCCACGCCCGCGGCGGCGAGCGAGCGCGCGAACGCCAGCGGGAAACCGTTTACATCGTTCTGGATTGCGGTGCGTGGACGATATCCGGTCAGCGACACCAGGCGCTCGAGTTCGCCGTTTTCCCATTCGACATCCTCCGGACTGTATAGTTCGGTTCCGTTGAGGTAGCGCGCGCCGATGTCGATCTCGCCGCGCTGAAGGCATCCACACAGGCGTCGGCGCTCGTCTTCGCCGCGGTTCTCCCACCAATGCAGCGCGCTGGAGAAGACCTCGACCGTCCAGCGGAATCGGCTGCCATCAGGGTAGCCGCGGGTCTCCTCGCAGAGCCTGGCGGCCCGGTCGAGAAAACGGTCGTGCAGCTCCAGCGCCGCCAACGGATCGTGGCTGTAGCCGACGTCGGTGTGGCTGTGAGGCACAAGATAAAGTGTGCGGATTTTTCCTGCAACATTCATATATCTCATTTCCTTACATGCCTCTGTCACCTGCGTAATATCACCTGCTATCTCATTCACCTGGCCATGTATACGTCTCCGAAGCGCCAGATCTGGTGGCGCCAGTGCCATTGGGTGCTGGTGCCGCAGGTTTTGGCCAGTGTGGAGCCGACGATCCATCCGGCGGATCCGTCGTTGAAGCTCATGTTGACGCCGCGGCTTTTGTGAGTGTAAGGGTTGATCCAGAGGCTTCCCTGGGGCGGATATCCGACCGCGCCGCCGGTGTTCCAGATGCATGAAGTCCTTATCGGTTGGTATGTTCGCGCATACGGACTGTCTATCTTGAATGTATGCGTAACCTCGTCGGGTTCGCTGCTGGCCCAGTTTGTGACGCCGTCCAGCCAGTGGTCGGGGACGCTCCATCTGGCCCCCCCATACAGAATTGCGGAATAGCGATAAGTCTTTGGGATTGCCGCATATCCCAGGGCAGAGTCGCGGATGAAAGTGTTGAAGTTGCCGTCGTTGCCGGCGGTCGCATTGCCGTTCGGATTTTCATAAGTCGGATCCGCAAGAAGCACCACCGCCTTGTCCTGAAGGCTCCCGATTTCAAAAAGCTTCCAGAAGCCCGAGGGGATGAAATTCCAGCCCGATCCCGGCGGAAGGAAACCGTCGGATTCGCTGGCATAGACCTGAATTCCGGTGTTGAGCTGCTTATGGTTAGAGACACAGAGCATGTCCCTCGCCTTCATGCGCGCGTTCCTGAGCGCGGGAAGAAGCATCGCCGCAAGAATCGCTATGATCGCGATCACGACCAGCAGCTCGATGAGCGTAAATATTTTTCTATGTGAAAAATATTTGCCGTTGAGAATAGGAAGTCCCGCATTTGATCTTGTTTCAAACATTTTTCCCTCCTGTATCTTGTTTATTCTCCTCTGAAATTCGCCCATCTTTGTCGCGAACTTTGTCGTTATCTTTGTCGTCTTCCGGAGGGTT
>CAZWRV010000049.1:0-44357 GCA_964636325.1 uncultured Victivallaceae bacterium
GATTTTTTCCAAAACCGCCAAGTCTGCGCTTGACAATCACCTTCTCATGGAAGTGCCGCTCTGGCGGGGAAATCCGCCAGTTCTGTCGATCAGAAACTCGAAGTAACGCAGGTATTCCTACCTGCGGATTGCGCAGACAGGAATGTCTACGCCACTTTGAGGCGAGTTTAAGATGAGGGAGATAAAAAAGCCGCTCCTTTGCGGGGAGCGGCTGGAAGGCGGAGAGTGTAGGCGGTTCAGAACGAGAAGTTGATGATAGGGAAGAAAGGCAGTGCGCCGTCCTTGATCCAGTTGACGAGGCCGATCTGGAAGCCCTTGCTCTCGCTCATGTTGACGATGCCGAGCTGGAGGCCGTCGGTCTTTTCGGAATAGTTGACGATGCTGAACTGCATGCCGCAGAGGTCCTTTGCGATGTCGCAGAGGCCTGCGGACTGCAGGCCGTCGACGTTGTCGGTGGTGCTTGAGAAGACGGCCAGCTCCCATCCGTCGACCTCGCCCTTCCCGTCGGACATCGGCGCGCCGAGCTTTAGGCCGCAGACCTTGGAGTCGTCAGGATACGAGGGTATGCCGGGCAGGAATGTGAGCTGGAAGAAGTCCCAGTCTCCGGGAAGGCTCTTCTTCTGCTCCTTGGCCGGCGCCTGCTGCGCGTAGGCGCAAGTAACGGATATGGCCGCGGCAATCACGAAGGCGAAAAGTCTTTTCATGGTCTCAATCCTTTCCGTAATGGTAGTTGAAGATGGGCATGAACGGGATCGGGCTGTCCTCGATGATGTTGATGACACCGAGCTGAGCGGCGCCCTCGGAGCTGTAGTTGAAGAGGCCGAACTGGAGGCCCTTGGTGTATTTTGTGATGTTGCAGGCGGAGGCCTGGAAGCCCTTGAGGTTGTCGGTGATATTGACGCCGCCGAACTGGAGGCCCTGGTATGTCTCGGAGACGTTGACGAGGCTTCCTTCGATGCCCTTGCCGTCCTTTATGATGTTGACTCCGCCGGGCTGGAAGCCCCATGACTGCTGCGCGATGTTCAGGATGGCGGCCTGGACGCCCCAGACCTTGTCGGTTATCGTCGCGCCGATGCAGGCCTGGAGGCCCTGGACCTCCTTTGCGCTGGCGAGGCCGAACCATGCGGCCTGGATTCCGTTGACGTAGTTGGTGCCGCTGTAGAGTCCGGACGGCTCGATGCCGTATACGCGGCCGTCGCCGTCGACCATCGGCGCGCCCAGCTTGAGGCCGTAGACGTTGGAATACTTGGTCGCGCCGGGGAAGCCCGGAAGGAAGCCGATCTGGAAGAACGTCCACTCGTTGAGCGGTTTCGGCGGCTTCTCCTCGCCGGCTCCACCCTTGGGTTTGTTTTCCTGCGCGGACATGATCACCGCGCAACCGACTGCCAGAGCTGCGATGAGCAAGATTTTTTTCATGGTTCCCTTTGCCTTAAGTTGGTTGATGCTTGAATGGCTAATAATATACACTGGCCGGGCGTTTAGTCAATGCCCGGGCACGGCTTTTGGGGATTGTGCCATCTGACCGGGTAGCTGCGGCACTGGGCGGGCCGGCAGGAGTAGATTCTGCATCCGTGCATGCCAGCGTCGTAGAAGATGCAAGTGCCGTCCTCGTTCTCTGCGAGCGAGATGCCCCTGCGGTCGTCGGTCAGGACTATCATTTTCTCGTAGAATTCGGCAGGATCAATCCCCAGGAAGGCGGCGATATCGTCCGCCTCCTGCTCCGAGAGCCTTACGTAGCCGTGCCAGCTGCAGCACTGGCCGCAGCGCCTGCACCTGAACTTTATACTTGTATTCATGGCGATATGATTGCGGGGAATGCGATTCGGGCATATTATATGCTAAAAAATCTAGATTATGACGCCGAAAAGCACGCATCAATATATAAGATGCCGGCGGAATTCAAAACACCAAGGTGCTGGCATGCATCTCCTCCCGACATTCCGGATGCGTTCCCGCTTCACGTTGATAGAGATACTGGTGGCGATCGGCATCATAGCCATACTTCTGGCGATGTTCGTCCCCATGCTTTACAGATCCCTGCACATGGCCAGGTTCAACCGCTGGCTGGTGTTCAACAGGCAGTGCGCCAACGATCCCAACTGCGTCATCAACTTCAACTTCCAGGAGGGCGAGGGGGATATCCTGCACAACTCCTGCCTGGGAGCGGACGTGGAGGGCTACGACTCGAAGAAATACAACGGATACCTGAAGAAGGACGGCGGAGGCGCGCACAACTTCAAATGGATAAAGTCGGGCGGGAGGTGGGGCAGGTTCGGCTACAAGAACGCGCTGCAGTTCAACGGCGTCGACACCTACATCACCATCCCGTCCACGAGGGGCTTCGACTTCACGCCGGAGGACGACTTCACGATCATGTGCTGGATCAAGTTCGACAAGCTGGACTTCGGGGACTGCCCTTTTTCCAAGTCCCTCTGGGGAACCGCGTCGGACGCCTCGGCGCAGTTCGACATGTACTACAATCCTTCGGTCGGCTCCTGGGGCCAGGGCTCCTTCGACGTGGATGTCTTCAAGACCTGCGGCTCATGGACCGATACGAACATCAATTTCGAAAGGGCCGGCTGGGTGCATCTGGCGCTTACATACAACTACACAGGCAAGGACGCGTCAGGCGACGCCACCGGCAAGATGGCCGCCTACATAAATGGAAGCCCCCTGGGCGACTTCATCGACGCGACAAACGAAAATCCGCTGACCTGCACTGCGTCGGACTGGAAGGCGTGCACCGAGGGAGGCCTCAACGTCCCGCTCATAATAGGCGCGGCCGGATGCTACCGTAAGCACTGGGATCCGGGCACATATGATCCTTCCAAGCAGGGCGATCTGGACAACGAGCTCAAGCTCAAGTTCTTCTTCCAGGGCAAGATGGACGAGTTCCTGGTCTACAAGAGGTCTCTTTCCGACAGCGAGATACTCAACCATTATCTCATGGGGAAGGAGTAACTTCAGGGAAATAAGATGGGTTTTGCCGGGACAATTCTCAAGGACAGGAAGGCGCGCGGTGTCATTCTGCTGGTCTTGACCGCCGCAGCCCTGGCCACCACCGTCTACGTTCAGTTCTTCCGTCATAAGCCGGAGGCCGAAGGCGCGGCGCGCAGCGTCGTCTGCCCGAAATGCCATGAATCATACAGCATTGTCGTGAAGGATCTGAAGGATTTAGGCAATCCCGCTTGCAGGTGCAGGAAGTGCGGCGGGCAGCTCGGCTACGCCTGGATCTGCGGCAACTGCGGCTACGAGTTTCCCTATGTCCCCAAGAACGAACTGGGCGGCGAAGAGCTCAAGAAGATGAAGACAATGGAGAAGTTCCATTTTGCGGAGGATCTGACCAAGTGCCCCAACTGCGGATCGTCGCGCACGCGCCCCCTCCCCGCGAAATGATCCGCACAGACGCCTCCTAGAAAATTTCCAGGGACAAGACGCAGCCCGCTGAATGTCCTCCTGTCATTTTCACAGAAGCGGGGTATATTATCCGGCATGTCCGGCGAAGCGGACGGATTGAACGTATGATTTCAGAAAGCTGCTAAGTTTTTCCCTGCGGGGAAAAGGCGCCCTTGCGGCGCGCAGGTAGCTTGCGCGCAGTGCGCGCAAACTACTTTTTGGCAAATCTACTTGTCATGTCCCAGCCGTAAGGGACTAAGGGGAATATTCGGTTAAAGGGCGTAGCGTACTGGATAGTCGCGCTGAATTCATACATGCCAAGGGGGAATATGGCCGCAAGCGGAAATACACCAAGCCTGTTCAAGACATACCTTGCGATCTCTGCAATGTTCATCATGGTCCTCGCGCTCAATGTCGCATCCTACTACACCATCGTGCAGATATCCGAGGTCTATACGGAAAGAAGCAGCGGCCTTGTCAACCTCAAGATGAAAATCTTTTCCGCCGACATGTATCTTAGGGAGATACTTGCCGGGAGCACGGAAGTCAAGCCTGCCGACATCTGGAAGGAACTGGACCAGGCCGAGGAGCTGGTCTCATCGGCCCTGAAGCTCCCGGGCGACAGCCCCATCGTAGAAGAGCTCAAGGGCTTCAGGCAGTTCCTTGTCTCCACCCTCTTCAATGAAAACGCCGGGGACGAGTCTCTTGTCCAGAAGCCCGAGTCCAGCGGCTTCATGCAGGACTACGGCGCGATCTTCAACAGCCTCATCAGGCAGATCGACAGATACGAGGGAGGAGTCAGGGAGTCCGTGTCGGACAGGATGCGGACATACAAGACAATATACGGGCTGGTGCTTGCCAGCATTTCAATACTGTTCGCGATCATGATTCTGGCGGTGGCGCGCTATGCGATGGCGTGCAGGCTGGCGGAAAAGGCGATCCCCGACATGAAGGCCAGCATCGACGTGATCATCAATTCGGTCCAGTTCCTCCTGATAACCGTCGACCAGGAGATGAAGATAACACATCTCAACGGGGCCGCCTGCAAGTATCTGGGGGTCAAGGCGGAGAAGGCGGTCGGAGCCGGCCTCGCCGAAACCGCCCCGATGCTCGAGCCTTTCGCGGCGGAGATCACAAAGGTATGCTTTTCGGGGAAGCCGGCCGAGTTCCACAGGGAGAAGATACTTTTCTCCACAGGGGAGGAGAGGTGCTACAACATCTCGGTTAACCCGCTCAAATACGGCGCCGGCGGGGCGTCCATAACCATCGAGGACATCACGGCCCAGGAGATCAGGGACGAGCAGGCCAGGCAGTCGCAGAAGATGATGCTGGTCGAAAGCACCATCGAGAACCTTGCAAACGACTTCAACAACGTCCTCGGCGCCGTGAACGCCTCCGTGAACATGATGGAGTTCATGCTTGAGAAGGAGATGCCGCGCCCGGCCGACCTGAAGAACAGCCTTGAAATAATAAAAGGTTCCATCGAACGTGCGGTAGTGATGGTCCATCAGCTCTCCTCATTCTCCGGCAGGAAGGAGCTTGTCCTTTCGCCCGTGGATCTCAACAGGTCCGTCAGAAACGTCCTGAACATCTGCGAGAAGTCCTTCGACAAGAGGGTCACGATCAAGGTGGAGCTGCCCAACCAGCGGGCGATGGTGAAGGCGGATCCGGCCCTTCTTGAGCTTGCCTTCCTCAACATCTGCGAGAATGCCGCCCACGCCATGACGATCATGAGGCCGGCGGAGGATAAGAACCGCTGGGGAGGGGCCATAAAGGTCTCAGTTAACAACGTCTTCCCGGACAACGCCTTCAAGACCTTCCATCCGGCAGCCACGCAGAGGTCTTACTGGGCCCTGGCCGTCTCCGATTGCGGCGTCGGAATCAGCCATGACGACATGCCCCGCATATTCGACCCCATGTTCTCCACCAAAGGCACGAAGACGGGCATGGGATTCGGCCTCTCGACCATAAGGGAGATCGTCGAACAGCACAAGGGCTTCGTCGACATAAATTCCGTCCATGGCGAAGGAACCACTGTGACCTTATACCTGCCGGAAGTTGAGGAGGAACCGCCGAAGACGGACAAGGCGAAGGCCGGCGGGGAACCGCCGCCGTCCATCCCAGTCGGCTCAGGCCTTGTCCTCGTCGTCGACGACGAGGAGATATTGAGGAAGACCGCAAGAAGCGTCCTCTCCAAGCTAGGATATGAGACCATATTCGCCGAGAACGGACTCCAGGCGATTGAAGTCTATGGGAAAAGATGGGGGGAGATCAAGGCGGTCCTCCTGGATCTTTCAATGCCGAAGATGAACGGGAGGGACGCGCTCCCCGAACTCCTCAAGATCAATCCTGAAGCCCGCATCATCGTCGTCTCGGGTATGGAGACCGACAGGCGCATAGGCGAAATGCTGTCCCTCGGCGCAAAGGCCTACGTCCCGAAACCGTATTCCATGGTCTCGCTGGCTCAGGAGCTTAACAAGATATGCAAGGATTCATAGGCCTGATTGATTCATCCGGTTTTATACTCCTTTAGGCTGAAATAGGTAAATATTCAGTGAAAGGGCGTAGTCCACTGGATATTTACGTTTCAGCCAGTAATCAATATGGTATCCCCTTGTATTCGATTTTACCTTCGGGTGGTTTTTCGGAGGATCTGCCGGTGCTAAGCGGTGCTTCGTCGTCGACCTCGCCGCCCTTTGTGGCGGAGCTTCCGCCGCCGCCCCTCTCCTTTTCGACGGATACGGTGAAGTATCTGTAGTAGACCTCGAGCATGAGGCAGCAGAGGGCGGTGTTCAGGACGTCCATCTCCTGGTCGTTGGACGGCCTTCCGCCGACGCTTTCCTCCCAGTGGCCGTCGTCATCCTGGTTTTCGACGAGCTCCTTCTTCATCTGCGGGTTCCAGTTCTTCCAGTTCTGCTCCGACTTGAAAAAGGTCAGAGTCTGGTAGTACCAGGAGTAGATGGAGTATGGTTGCATCTGCCTCCAGTCGATCCTGGCGTTTTTCACGAGGTAGCGCATGGCGCCTTTGAACTCGGCGGAGTCCGTGCCGTCGAGTTCGATGACGCAGAGCGCGCCGACGCCGGTGAGCGTGGGCCTTCCTGGGGCGGTCTCGTTGCTGTATGTGAACATGCCGGTGCTCTTGTCCCAGTGCTTCTTGGTGTCCTTGACCGCCTTCCGCATCGCCTCCTGGATGCTAGGGGCGTCGGCCGACGCGGATCTTGCGGCGTTGAGGGCCTGCATGTTCCAGCCGCCGACTGAGAGGTCGCGCCTGGCGGATTCGCCGTATCGGTAGTCCCAGCCGCCTTCGCCGCGCTGCCCCTCGATCACCCTTTTCACGGCGCCGTTCATTACGGGGTAGAGCTTGGGATCCCTGGTCATGCCGTATGCCTCGCAGACCGCGAATGTCGCGATGGCGTGCTCGTAGCCTTCGTTGCCGAAGTTCTTCTGGACGAACGAGCCGCCGTTGGCGGCGAACTGCTTTTCGAGATAGGCTATCGATCCCGAAACGGACTTCCCGAACTCCTCGGACATGGGCGTCTCTCCATGTCCGAGGAATGCGAGGAGGACGATCCCGGTGATGCCGCTCCTGTAGCTCATACCCCAGGATCCGTCCGGATTCTGGATTGACTTGAACCATCTAAGGGCCTTGAGGACAGCATCCTCGGTGGAGGCGTCCCCTCCGTATTTCTCGAGAGCCTTGATCCGTTCTGCCTTCGACCGGAAGCCGAAGGGGTCTGCCTGGACCGCAGTCGGCATCTCCCTGGCGGGGGCGGCGCCCTTTCCGGAGTCCTGGGCGGAGGCATGGTGCGGCAGATAGAGGAGGAATAAAAAAAAGGGCAGCCTGAAGACCGGACGCCAACGGCTGATTTTCAGGAGCGCGGCCCGCCAGCTTCCGCCGCAAGCCGCATTCCTATTCGAGGAAATATATGTCGTCATTAATCCGCCTGGCCAGCAGCTTGTAGTTCCTGAAGAAACTGAACCGGGTTGCGTATAGATAGTAATAGTTGACCTCAAGGGGATGTTGTATCAATATATATCGTATGCCGAGCCGCTTCAATTTCTCTGCGCAGTCCCTGTCGCTGATCCCCTCCCGGCGCAGGAAGGCGACTTCAGGACTCCATACCGGAACGAGCCTTACGCGCCGGGCCTTCATTTCCACAAGCTTTCCGAAGAGGAAGGCGTCGTCGGAAAGTATCCGCGATCCTTCGGGAAGCGCGAGCACCTTCTCGACAAGAGTGCTGTCGTCCCTTTGCACGAACGCGCAGGATAAGTATTCGGAAGCCCTGAGCTTGAAGACGTTAATGGGCGTTGTCAGGTCTTGGAAACACGCCAGAGAAGCGGCGGCAAGGAGGATGCCGTATCCGGCGGACGGCCTTATCTTTGAATCCGGGCCCGCGAACAAGGACGCGCCCGCCACGGCCATGAAGGCAAGCGCCGGGCTGAACACACGCAGCGAATGGAAAAGCCCGCCGGAAGTCTGACCGGCCGAATATGCCCACAGCAAGGCGAAAAGCAGCACCGGCGGAATAAATTGCCGCAATGGCCTTCTGCCGCGTGCTAGGGAGGCCGTACCGGCGGCCAGCGGAACTGCCGCAGTCGTCAGCAGAATCACTGAAAGATTGTGAAGCTTCAGCGCCGGTCTTACGGTAAGGCCGAGATATGACTGGCAGGTCTCGAGGAAGCCGGAGATGAAATCGTTCGTCGGGAACAGTCCAAAAACGATGTTGCCGTAGAACGGATTGCCGGTCAGCAGCCAGGTCCGGAAATACCATGGCAGGGCGAGGGCAAGGAAAGTCGCGCAGAAGACTGCCACGGCCTTGGCGCCGATCCGCCTGTGGAGCCCGGCCAAGACCCCTATCAGCACGAACGATAGCCCGTATTCCCTAGAAAGCGCGCCCAGCGCGGCGGCGAAGCCGGCCAGGACCGCAGACTCCGTCTCCGCACCTTTTCTCGCAAAGGCCATGAAAAAAAATGTTGAAACTGCGGAAATCGCGGTCAGCCCTGTTTCAATCCCGATGATGACGGAATAAAAGGAAAGCATGGAGCATGAAAATATCGCGACGGCATAGGTTCCGGCCTCGCGGCGCCCGAATGCGGATTTCGCGGTCTCATGGCAGAGAATCAGCAGAAGGATATACTGGAACGTCACATAAGGCGAGATCAAAGCCTTCGCGCAGACCCCGAAGCAGGCGTAGATCCAGAGGTATGAGAAGGAGACCATCGGCGGTATTGCGTCCACATAGAAGTAGTCCGCGAAGTCAGCCGCAGACATCGGCGGGTAGAATGAAAAGTTTCCAAGCTCGAATATTTTGAGCGCCAGCAGGTTCCACCTGAACGTCTGGTCGCCGTCAAAGACGGTGAACGGCTGGAGCGCAGACCTGAGAGCCATCAGAGCGACCATCGCGGCGGCAGGCGCGATCAGAAACAGCTTCATCTTACCCGGGAGGCCTACGGCTGCACCTCCTTCTGCTCCCGGAACATCGGCGGGCTTGCCCTCAGGCAGGCATAGCTTCAATATTCTCATGCGCCATGACGGCTCTTCCTTGAACCTGCCGCAAGCCGCGACGATCAAGAAAAGCAAAACCACTGCTGTCGCCGCAGCAAGGCAAGCCGCGACAGAGAGGAAGCATATGCGGATATTGAAGACCTCCAGCAAGAAGATGCAATGGAAGAGGATGAGCGACGAAAGGATGAAGGAGGAGGCGATTGCCAACGGGCTTTTCAGCGTCCTGGACAGAAGCCAGCCGGGGATGAAAAATCCTAGCAGTAGGAAGATGCTTGAAGCCGCAGCGTTCATATGAAATAAAAAAGCTGACGCTCATCGCGTCAGCTTCTGTTTCGCAGGACTCTTTTGACGAATCGGTATTATGCCGCGACGAGGCTGTTGACCAGGTCCACAGCGGAGGCGGCGTCAGGGGCGTAACCGTCGGCGCCGATTTCCTTCGCGTAGCTGTCGGTCAGCGGGGCGCCGCCGACTATCGTCTTGGTCTTGATTCCGGCGGCCTTGACCGCGTCGACAGTGGCCTTCATCGAGCCCATGGTCGTGGTGAGGAGCGCGCTCATGGCGATGACGTTGGCCTTCTTCTCCTTCGCGGTGTTCACGAAGTTCGTGGGTTCGACGTTGACGCCCAGGTCGACGACCTCGTAGCCGGCGCCTTCAAGCATCATCCTGACGAGGTTCTTGCCGATGTCATGGAGGTCGCCCTTGACCGTGCCGATGACCACTATGCCCTTCGCCTTGACGTCGGAGCCCTTGAGGAGGGGCTTGAGCACGCCCATGCCGGCGTTCATCGCCCTGGCGGCGATCAGGACTTCGGGGACATAGACCTGGTTGTTCTTGAACTTCTCGCCGATTATCGCCATGCCGGCGATCAAGCCCTGTTCGAGGATGTCCTTGATCTTGATTTTCTTGTTCACTGCGTCCTCGACCATCGCCTTCACGTCGTTGGCCTTGCCCTTGATAAGGCTTTCCTTGATTGAGTTGAGAAGTTCTGCGCTCATTACGGCTCCTTTTTGAGGTTACTGTTGAAATTGCAGAAAAATCTTCATTTTAAATTATCAAAAAATACCAAAACGCTGTATTTTAACTTGTATAAAATAAGTTTTTTTTGGTATTATCCTGCAAAACCATGGCAAACTTCGACAAAGACATGTTGAAAAGGATTGAAACTGTCCTGGGCAGTCTCGACCACTACGCCCACTGCGGTGCGGTCTACCACGACATTGCCGGGGGCATTCCGCCGCTGTCCGGCAGGGCGTTCTGCCGTCTATGCGCGGCCTGCGTGAAACATGGCCGCGCGGGCAACTTCTGCCGCCAGGCGGCGATCTCCGGGGCCTACCGCGCGTCCGCCATGGGCGACACCTACAGCTTCCGCTGCTGGCTGGGCCTTTCCGCGCTGGTGATACCGGTGTCGCCGAAGGGTTCTGACATAAAAGGGGCGATCGAGGTCGGGGGCATCCTGCGCCGCGGCGAGCTGCAGAAGCGCCAGCACCAGATCATCTCCGTCCTGAGGTCGGTCGGCGCCGAGGAGCACCTCGAGTCTTTCCTCAACGCGTTCCAGGGTATCGACGAGATGCCCGAGCTGAACGTGGAGCATCTGAGCTCGTTCCTGAAGGAATCCCTTTTCTCATCGGGGCTGCTAGACTCGAAGGGCTTCGACGAGAGCCATGCGTCCTGGCTCCAGCAGCAGAGGATCGAGGACAGCATGAAGACCATCGGCCCCGGCGAAAGGGGCGGGGCGCGGAAGCGGATACTCATGGCGATGGATGAGCTGGTCGCGATGATCCGCGAGGAAAGGCGCGAGGCTGAAATCATCAGGAGGACGGACGAGCTGCTCGCGCTGATCAAGATCGAATCCTCCGACGATCTCGGCCACGCCAAGGCGCTCGCCCTGCCGGCCCTCTCGCTAATGGCATCCGACTCGATCGTCTCCGGCGGTAAGTGGTCCGGCGCCGTGGCGCTGAACTCGATGAGGATAGAGGAGCTCGAGAAGATTTCCACGATGAAGGATCTGTGCTTCTGGATCGAAACGCTCTTCACCGCCCGCGCTAAGAAGGCGGTGGCGAAGGACGGGCCGGAGGAGACCCTCTCGTCCAAGGTTATAAAGCACCTCCACCAGAACTACGGCCGAAAGATCGTGCTCAGGGATCTGGCGAAGGCGGTCGGCGAAAGCAGCTCCTCGGTCATGCACAAGCTCAAGGCCGAGACCGGCCAGACATACACCCAGATGCTCAACAGCATCCGCGTGAAGGAGGCCAAGAGGCTGCTCGCGTTCACCGCCCTCCCGCTCGGCGAAATCAGCATCAGGTGCGGATTCAAGGACCAGAGCTACTTCTCCAAGATATTCACGAAATACGTCAACATCGGCCCCCGCGAATTCCGCAGAATGCTCAACGTCAGCTTCAAGCGCTCATGAGAAGTTTCGACCATGACATGAAGATAATTTCGGCGCGGCTGCGGACCTGCGGCAGGGATCTCGGCGCGATCGTCGTGGAGAGCTTCGCCTCCGGCAGGCCGGCGGACAGGATCCTGGCCGGGCATCTGAGGGAGTCGCGCAAACGCGGTTCCTCCGACCGCAGGCTCCTGGGCGAGTCGCTGTTCTCAGTCTTCCGCTGGTGGGGCTTCATACGGAAGATCTGGGATGATGCCAGGAAGCTGGAATCTGCGAATTCCGCGGAAGCAGGATCGTCCGGAAGATCAGCCGGGCCGGATGAAGTCCTTATACATCGGATCATATTCTTCGCGCTCATGATGGACAGTTTTCAGGACGACGTGGTGCTTTCGTTCCTCGCCGACAAGAGCGGATTCCCTAAGGGCCGGCTCGAAGGGACGAGGGCGTTCGGCGATCCTGTCCGCAGGGCGTCTGAAATAGCCAGGCTGCTGGGCGTGGGAGATGTCAGGTTTTCGACGAACGATCTTGTCCCGGAATGGTGCCTGCCTCTACTGCCGCCTGGGATCGACACTCATGAGCTGGTCCGCTGGCAGCAGAGGCGTCCGCCTATGTGGCTGCGGCTCCGCATCCCGGAAGCGGAGAAGCAAATCGCGGACGAAATTGGCAGTCTCGGCATGAGGGCGTCCCGCCACCCGCGGATTGGGGTGGCGCTGAGACTGGACAATCCCAGGATCAATCTTTATTCCCTGGAAACTTTCAGGGGCGGCCTCTTCGAAGTGCAGGATCTGGCGTCGCAGATGATAGGCCTGTCCTGCGCCCCTCGGCCCGGCGAAAGATGGTGGGACGCCTGCGCGGGGGCCGGCGGGAAGAGCCTCCAGCTCGCGTCGATCATGGAGGGCAAGGGGACGGTAGTCGCGTCCGACATCCGCGAATACAAGCTCGATGACCTCAGGAAAAGGGCGCGCCGCGCCGACCTCCACAACATCCGATGCGAAGCATGGGACGGCTCGCCGCTGAAAAAGAGCAAACAGGGGAGCTTCGACGGAGTACTAGTGGACGCGCCATGCTCATGCTCGGGAACCTGGCGAAGGAATCCTGACGCCAGATGGACCGGTTCCGCCTCGGAGATCCCCGAGATGGCCATGCTCCAGTTGAAGATCCTTTCCGCCGCGGCGTCGGGCGTAAGGAAGGGCGGAGTGCTGGTCTATGCGACTTGCTCGCTCTTTGTCCCCGAGAACGAGGCGGTTGTGGATAAATTCATGGAAAGCTGCCCGGAGTTCCGGCTTGAACCGTTCGGGAATCCGCAGACCGGGGAGAAGACCGACGGACTTCTTAGGATATATCCGTGGGACGGCGACTGCGACTCGATCTTCGCGGCGAGATTCCGGAGGGGATAATCGAAGCGCCGATGATCGTCCGCGGCCGGAGATGAAGACGCCATCAGACGACGGAGGTGGAAAACCTACAGCCCGCTATTCCGGCGATTTATGGTTTCCCCGGGGCTCCTGAGTGTTCATATCCGGCGCCTTTTCCTCGGACTTCTTCTCCTGAGTCTTCAGCGCGCCGGCCGTTATCAGCGTGCCTTTCCAGAGGTAGAGCTTGGCGTCCCTTCTCACGGCGAGCGGCTTCTGCGTGAGATTTTCCCAGTTCCTTTCCGGCGTGGTGGGGTAGTTTGAGGCCAGGAGGTAGACCACCTTTTCGCTGGCCGGAATCTCCTTGAGCGACTCCTTGAGCTTGCGGACCTTGCAGTTGAGGTAGAGGCACGGGGCGTAGAGGCCGCCGATGTCCCTCTCCTTGTAGATGACCGTCCTGGCGAGGATGTCGGCGGGGATCTTCGAACGTATCTTCTCGGCCATAGTCCTGTTGTCCTGGTCCAGGGCCTGGAATGGCGCGAAGAGCGCCCAGTAGCAGAGGGCGCCGGCGAGGCAGAGCAGGGTGATGGTCGCCCATATCTGGGGGAAGCGCCTGTTCTTTATCAAGGCTATCACAAGTATGGCCGCGGAAGCCTGGATTATCCCGGCTATCTTGTGCGTCTCATGGAAAGACATGCCCTTTTCAAGCGGGATGAGATCATCGATCCAGTGAATTGGAATGGCATAAAAGGCGAGGATGGCGAAGGAGGCGATCGACGCCGGCAGAAGGCAGAAGTTCAGCACTGAAGTGATCATCCTGCCGTGGCGTCTCACGAGAAGCCAGTAGTTGGAGGCGGTCAGGATGGCGAGCGGCGCCGCCAGGATCGTCATCTCGCGCCAGTTGACCGACGGAGTGATCCAGAACATGAAGAACAGCGAATAGAAGATGGTCCTGAGAAACCTGTTGAAGACCGGATTCTTCTCGATCGGGTGGTATGCCGGGCAGAATGCGGGCCAGGCAAGCGCGGACCAGGGCAGGAAGCGCAGGAAGAATTCGAAGGGGAACACTACTAGCTGGCCGAAGTAGTCCGACAGGCTGGTGGACTCGATCGGCATCTGGCGGAACGGGATGTCAGTTCCTACCGACCATCTGGGGATCCCCCAGAAGAGGACGAATCCCGCGAGCACGGCAAGCCCCGCCAAGAATCCCGGCTTCCTGAGCCGGGACCATATCGTAAGGGGACGCCGCAGGAAAATGAAAGGCAGTGCGCAGTAGAACATGGCATGCCAGCCGGTAGTGTAGAACGCCAGGCCGCAGAACAGCATCGCGAAGAACCATGCCGCGTTCCATCTTCCCTGGCCCGCGCCCAGCGTGAACCACACAAGCCATGCCGAGACGACGAAGACGTTACCGAGGGCGTCGGGATAGCCGTCCAGGGACTTCTCTATCACGAGCAGGAACGTCATGACCGCCGCGGCGGCGATCAGCCCGGCCTCGTCATCGAGGGAACGCCTCCCCGCCTCCCAGCATATTATGGCGAGCGCGGCCACCGACAGCACCGATATGAGCCGCAGGCCGAGCTCGTAGCCGAATCCGACCTTGTATAGGAGCGCGACCATCCACGGGAAGAGGGGGAACGAAGATATCATCTCGCCCTGGGCCTGCGTACCCGGCTTCAGGAGGTTCATCTCGGCCGCCATCGCCGCATAATAGCCCTCGTCCCAGCGCAGCTCCCGCTCGTGGAGCTGGTAGATTGAATAGAGCGCCACGAAGACAAGGCAGAAAAAAAGGGCCGCATAGCCTTTGGCGAACGGTTTTTCCTCGTATACGGGCACGGCGACTTCCTCCAGGCTCAAACTGATAAAATAATCAGCCAAATTTGTTCTTGCTATAAAAACAAAGAGAAATATGTTAATAAGCCCTGAGGCCGGAACGCCGGATATCTGAATGCGAATGATGAATCGTAGATGGCGAATCGCAAGGATGGCCGCGAGTCGCTGGTCGCGAGCCTTCTTGAAATTAGAAACTTGAAATTGGGAACTTGAGAAATGTGGCAGTCGCCGGCACCAAGTCTTTGACACCTGAACCCTGACATCTGAAACACTGAACCCCCTTATCTCATCTTTGACATGCTCAACAGGAATCCAGACGCCTTCTTCATAACCTTCGAGGGGCCCGAATGCGCCGGCAAGACGACGCAGATCAGGCTGCTGGAGGAGCATTTCAACGCTGCCGGCAGGCGCCACATCAGCACGCGCGAGCCGGGCGGAACCGTTGTCGGCGAGGAGCTCAGGAGGATTGTGAAGCATCATGTCGGCGAGTCGGCGGTGGTGGACGAGGCGGAGCTGCTTCTCTTCGCCGCGAGCCGCGCCCAGCACGTCCGCAAAGTGATACTTCCGGCCCTCGACCAGGGCCTGGCGGTGATCTGCGACCGCTTCACGGACTCCACGCTCGCATACCAGGGCTACGCGCGCGGGCTCGACCTGGGCTTCATCAGGTCGCTCAACGACTTCGCCGCCTGCGGCTGCGTACCTGATCTGACGGTGGTGCTCGATCTGACCCCCGAGCAGAGCCTAGAAAGGGGTTCCCGACGGCAGGAGACGCTTTTCGTAGAGGACCGGATCGAGTCCGAAAAGATAGACTTCCACAGACGCGTCAGGGAAGGCTTCCTGAGGATCGCCAGGGAGGAGCCCGAGAGGGTGAAAGTCCTCTGCGCCGCCAGGCCTGTCGAGGCCATCCATTCAGACATCCTGGAGCTTTTGAAACATGCCTCTGAATGACTTCAAGGACAGGTTCCCAGCCATCGTCGCAGCGCTCACCAACGCCAGGCGCGGCGGCAGGATGAGCCACGCCTACCTGGTCTACAGCGACAACCCGGCCCTCAGCAGGGAGTTCTCCTCCGCCCTCGCGCAGGCGTGCGCATGCCCCTGCCCCATAGGCGGAGACGCCTGCGGCGCCTGCGCCGTATGCCGGCAGATCGCCAAGGGGAACTATCCTGACATGATGAGCCTCTCCCCCGTTTCCAAGGGCAGGAACATCAGGATCGGCAAGGACAGCGACGAGCCCGACACATACCGCAGCTTCGAATATTTCTTCTACCTCAGGGGCTCCTCGGACGGCGGCCGCAAGATCGGCTTAATCTACGAGGCCGAATGCATGACCGAGGAGGCGCAGAACGCCTTCCTAAAGACGCTAGAGGAACCGCCGGGGAACAGCGTCTTCATCCTCTGCACGCCCAAGCCGTTCCAGCTCCTGCCGACCATCAGGTCAAGGTGCCAGTTCATCGTGCCCATGACCAACTCCGTCGAATACGGATTTCCGGGCTCGCAGGAAATACTAGGCGCCCTCGAAAGGCTGCACGCCATCCGGGCAGGGGACCTCCTTGCCGCGGAGCAGTGCGCGTCGGCCATCATCGCCGCGGTCAAGGAACTCGAGGCGAAGGCGGAGGAAATCGTGGGGGCGAAGTGGAGCGACAGGAAGCTCAAGGAATACATTCAGGATCTCGACAAGACCAGAAGGAGGAGGTTGGAGGAGCGCAGGGAGGCGGAGGAAAAAGCCGAATATCTCAAGTTCCGCGAGCAGTTCGCCAGCATGATACACGTGTTCTTCTCGCAAATCTACCTGCTCGCCTGCGGCGCCGCCGTGGAGGATATTCCGAACCCCGAGCTCGTCCGGAACATAGCTCCGCCCGCAGCCCCGGACTCCGGCGCCGAAGGCCGCGCGCTGCGTCAGCTAAAGGCGGCGGACAGCCTCCTCGAGTCGCTCTCATGGTCCGTCGTCGACGCGCTTGCAATAAGAAGCTTTTGCATCGAGGCCGCCAGGGCGGCAGGAAAATGAGAACAACTGGCATGAGAAGGAGAATCTAATGCTTTCGCCACTGAAGAAAAATGCGAAGTTCGCAGGACGGCCGGGGCCGGTCGTCCTGATGATCATGGACGGGGTCGGCTATGGTAAATACAAGGAGGGCGACGCGGTCGCCAACGCCTACATGCCGGTCTTCAACAGGCTCAGAGCGGAATGTCCGAACACGAGCCTGAAGGCGCACGGGACGGCGGTCGGGCTTCCCAGCGACGCCGACATGGGCAACAGCGAGGTCGGGCACAACGCCATCGGCTGCGGGCGGGTCTTCGCGCAGGGCGCCAAGCTTGTCAACGAGGCGATAGCCTCGGGCCGCCTGTTCCAGGGAAAGACATGGAAAGAGGTGGTCGGAAACTGCGTCACGAACAGCTCGACCCTCCATTTCCTCGGCCTCTTCTCCGACGGCAACGTCCACAGCCACCTCGACCACCTGAAGGCGCTGATCGAGCATGCCAAGCAGGACGGAGTTAAGAAGATAAGGGTGCATACGCTCCTCGACGGCCGCGACGTCCCCGAAACTTCCGCCCTCGACTACATCGACCCCTTCGAGGAATACCTGAAGAAGCTGAACGCCGACGGAAAATGCGAAACCCGCATCGCCTCCGGCGGGGGACGCATGTTCATCACCATGGACCGCTACGGCGCCGACTGGGACATGGTACGCAAGGGCTGGGACATACACGTCAGGGGCAAGGGCCGCATGTTCAGGACCGCCCACGAGGCTGTCGAGACGCTCCGCAAGGAGACCGGCGCCATCGACCAGGACCTCCCGCCCTTCGTAATCTCCGACGACGGAATGACGCCGGTCGGCCCCGTCCGCGACGGCGACTCCATGGTCTACTTCAATTTCCGCGGCGACAGGGCCATCGAGATCACCGCGGCGTTCGAGGAGGACGGCTTCGACAAGTTCGACCGCTCCCCGCGCCCGAAGGTCGTATATGCGGGCATGATGGAATACGACGGAGACCTGAAGGTGCCAAAGAAATACCTCGTGGATCCGCCCGCCATTGAGAGGACGGTCGGCGAATACCTCTGCGCCAGCGGCGTCACGCAGCTTGCCATCAGCGAGACGCAGAAGTTCGGGCACGTCACATACTTCTACAACGGCAACCGATCCGGCTGCTTCGACAGCAAGCTTGAGAAATATGTAGAGATCCCGTCGGACAGGGTGCCCTTCGAGCAGCGTCCGTGGATGAAATGCGCCGAAATAACAGATTTCATATGCGATGCGATCGTCAGGAAGGAGTTCGACTTCGTCCGCCTCAACTACCCGAACGGCGACATGGTCGGCCACACCGGAATCTACCAGTCTGTAATAACGGCAATGGATTCGGTCGACATCTGCATCGACCGCGTGATGAAGGCCGTACATGCCGTCGGCGGCGTCCTCCTGATCAGCGCAGATCACGGCAACGCGGACGACATGTTCGAGCACGGCAAGAAAGGCGAGGTCCTCTGCGACACGGACGGCAGCCCCAAGCGCAAGACCGCCCACTCCCTCAACCCGGTACCCTGCATAATATACGACCCCGCCGCAAAGGGCGAATACGGCAAGGAGCTCAAGGAAGGCCTCGGAATAAGTTCCCTGGCCGCCACCTGCATCGAGCTGCTCGGGTTCATCCCGCCAGAAGACTACGATCCCAGCGTATTAATTTTAAAATAGCCGCCGCTTGAAACTAAAAACTTATGGTGTAGCTTTAAAATTCAGATTATTGCAAGTTTAAAGCACTAATATTTGTAACGAAAGGGACTGTCTCCATGACTAAGAAGCTCCTCCTGCTTGCCTCGTTCATGCTGTGGTGCGCGTTCGTTTATTCAGACGCCGGAGATGAGGCCGATGAAAAGGCCCCCGCCGACGATGCGAAAGCCGAGGTGAAGGCCGACGACGCTGGCGGAGACGCAGCCGCCGGAAAGGCCGAGGAAGTCAAGGTTGAAGCCCCCGCCGCGGAAGAGAAGAAGGCAGAGGCTCCCGCAGCTCCCGCTGAGGAAATGAAGGAGGAGAAAGTTCCGGCCGTCGAGGAGAAAAAGGAGGAGACCGCCGCACCAGAAGAGCCCAAAAAGGAGGAGCCGGCACCCGCAGCTGAAGAGAAGAAGGCCGAGGCTCCCGCAGCTCCCGCAGAAGAAAAGAAGATTGAAGCCGCAGAGGAGAAGAAGGCAGAAGCCCCTGCTGAAGTCAAAAAGGAAGAGCCCGCACCCGCTGAGGAAAATAAAGTTGAGGCACCTGTCGCTCCGGCCGAAGAGAAGAAGGCCGAGGCCCCTGCTCCGGCCCCCGCCGAAAAGAAGCCCGAGCCGAAAAAGGAGGAAGTAAAGGCCGAGGCGCCGGCCAAAGGCGGTGAGAAGGAATGCGAGACCTGCAACTGCGGCGATATGGGCAGAAAGCTGCTCCTATACATCCCAAACCTTTTCCTGGACCTTAACGACGCTTTCACCTTCACGCTCGGCGTGGGCGCGGAAGCTGCGGCAGACGTCAGGATCACAAGATACTGCCAGTTAGGCGGCGCCTACGGCTCGCAGTATTTCCTCGCGAAGGACTACATGAACCAGTACGGCGGCGGCTATCTCAACGGCTGGAACTACGGGCTGATAGTACTTGCCGACGAACAGAAGTATCTTGAAGACAACTTCTGCACGGTCAAGGACTACATCATCAAGAGCCAGGGCGTCGGCATCCCCAGCAGGAACGACGACATCTACAAGCGCAAGGCGCGCGACTTCTGGTCCGTCGGCGCGACCGCGGGCTGGCTCGTCCTGGCCGACTTCCAGATGCACCCTGTTGAGTTCGCGGACTTCGTCTGCGGCATATTCTTCATCGACCTCAACGAGGACGACATTAAGTAGAGCCGTAAATATTCAGTGAACTACCCCCTTTCACTGAATATTTTCATTTCCCCAGCATTTCGAGCGTCGGGTATGTCAGGACTGTCTTTTGGTAGCCTTTGAGCCGGACGCCACTCTGGTAGCCGGCTACATCTAGCAGCACGTCGACGCCGTCGCTGAGGACGATGTCCTCGGTGAGGCTCTGGGCGTTTGCGAGCTTGAATGTCCAAGCCCCCTTGCCAAGGTCAATGCTGATGGAGAACTTCATCGCTCCGTCGGTGTCGGAGGCCTTGTATTTCTTGTCGCCGACGAGCTGCAGCGAGTCGAACATGAAGATGTTGTCGTCTATGGTGACGGTTGCGGGTTCGTCGGCGAGCTCGTCCTCGATGCCGCCGATTGCCGCCTTGGTTATGCTGAAGCTGTCCTTGCCGTCCTTGAAGCTGTAGTATTTGGCAGTCGCGCCGGCGATGGAGAATGTGGGCAGCTCCTCGCCGTCTACGCTGAGGGTTTCGGAGACACCGCCGTTCCCGTATTTCCATGAGGTCGCCTCGTCCATCTCGATGGATGTGCCGAAGAGCTTGCCGTTGATTTCGAAGAGGATGTCTACGGAGACGGTGGTGTCGTTGAGGCCGGCGGCGAGTGCGAGCTTGGATGCCTTGAGCGACCATGTCCAGTTCTCGAAGTCGACGATGAGCGACATCTTTTTCGCAGGGGTGCCGGTCTTGTAGGTGTATACCCTCTTCTTGCCTGACTGCTTGACGGTTCCGTTCTGGCCGAACTCGACCTTGCTGTTGTCGACCATCGCCGTGAACTTTTTAGCCTTGACGTCGTCCTCGGTGACTGAGAACGGCAGCTCGGCCTTGACGATGCTTATGGAGTCGTTGTCGGGCTTGGAGCTGTCGAGCTTGATTACCGTCTTATTGAAGTTTGATTCGAGATAGAAGTATGCTCTGACGGTTGTGCTCATGCTGAGCGTGGCGTATGTCTGCTTGCTGGTGCTCTGCTCGATTTCGGCTGCGCCCTTGTCGAGAACCTCCCACTTGAGGAACTGGTATCCGCTCCCCGGGACGGCGGTGATGAGGACAGGCTCTCCGGCGGCGCATGAGGTCTGGCCGGAGGGGTCGGTCGTGCCGGCGCCTTCGGGGTAGACTTCGAGGACGAGCGAGAGTTCGGCGCCTGCTGTTCCGATCATGAAGTTTCCGTCGCTGGAGTCGCTTGCAGTCTTGGCGTCCGCGCCGGTGCCGGAGATCTTGATCCTGTAGTCCGAGCCCGGGGTCTTGCTTTGCGGAACGTCCCATTTGTATAAACCGTCGTTGGGGACGGTCACTGGCTGCATCTGCTGGTCTGGGAGGCCGTTCTTGACAAGCTGAATTTTAACGTCTCCGACGATTCCGTCGGAAATCCACGATACGGGCATCTTGCCGCCTGCGGCGACGGTTTCGCCGCCGTTCGGAGACTTGACGACGATGATTCCGCCGCCGTCGGTCTTGAAGTTGGCCGTGGCCTTGGAGTTGCCGTTTATCTTGGCGGTGGTGGATGCGGCCGTGTCGTCGCCGAGCTCCACATTTCCCATTTCGCTCCATGCGAAGAAGGATTTTCCCGCGGCCGGAGTTGACGCTTCGATGGTCACTGTAGTGCCGGCCGGGCAGGTGATGCTTGCTTGGCCGTTGTCCTTGACGATGCCGTCCACTACGGTGAGCGTGAAAACGGCGTCCTTGTATGTGGCCGTGGCCGTTACGGCGGCGGCCGGCATGTTCACGTATGTGACGGGTGAGTTGGGATCTGCGACCAGACCGTCCGGTGAAGATGTCCATTTGTCGAACTGCTTGCCGTCGGGCGGCGCATTGGCGGCTATGGCTGGCTTCTCCCCCTGCTTGTATTTGCCGCTGCCGCTGCCGCCGACGACGGTCAGATCGTATTTTAGGACGTAGACTTCGAAGTTGGCCGTCACGGTTGCGTCCCCGGACAGGATTACGCTTGTTGCCTCCTGTTTCGGATTCTCGACGGTAACCGCGCCGGTGGATGTCCATTTGTCGAATGAGTAGCCTTCCGCGGCGGTGGCGGTTATCTGCACCGGAATGCCGGCCTGGACGTTGTGCGGGCCGGGCGCAGGAGCGGTGGTGCCGTAGCCGTCGGGCGCCGCGGCCATGGTTAATGTAACGGGCTGGGCGGCTGCGAATTTCGCAGTAACGGTCGCATCCGCGGACAGGGTTACGGTTGTCTCTGCCGAGTTCGCGTCGCCGACGCTTGCCGCGGCCGTGCCTTCCCATCTGGAGAAGACATAACCGGCAGCGGGGGCGGCCTTTATCGCAACTGCCTTGCCAGGTTCGGCGAGAGTGACGCCGATCTCCGGTGTTGTGGTTCCCGAGTTCGCGGGATCAACGGCCATGGTGAGATGGACGATGTTTGAGAGGAGGTGGAAGTTGGCTCTGACGACTGCGTTACCTGTCATGGTTAATGAAGTGTTCGAAGCGCTGGATGCGGCGATTGCCGCGCCGCCCTCCACGGACCAGAACGAGAACTCGTATCCGGCGGCGGGGGTGGCGGAGATGGCGACCTTTTCGTTGAGTCCGACGGGATGCTGTCCCTGCGCGGGTGTCGTAGTTCCCGAACCGGCGGGGCTTGTGGCCATAGTGAGAGTGAAAGACTGAAGCTTGAAGTTCGCCACCAGGATGGAGTCGGCGCTGAAAGTTACCGTGGTATCTGCGGCGTTGGCATCAGCGATGACTGGCGCGCCCAATGTCGAAGTCCAGTTGACGAACATGTAGTTAGGCGCGGGCTTCGCCGAAACGTTCAGCGGAACTCCGGCCAGCATCTCGTATCCGCCGACAGGGGGAGTTACCGTCCCGCTCAGCTGGGGGCTGACATAGATGGAGACCTGAACCTTGGTCGGCGCGGTCTGGGAGAAGTTGGCGGTGACCGCGCCGTCGGAGTAGAGGGTGACCTTGGTCTGGTCGGCGCTGGTGTTTTCCACGACGGCGCCGCCGGAAGCGGTCCAGCCTGCAAAATAATAGCCTGCGGCGGGCGTCGCGGCGATGTCGGTGGCGGCACCGGACTTTACGGTGTGGGTTCCGGCCGCAGGGGTGACTGTTCCTCCATCCGCCGGATTTGCGGCCATTGTGAGCGTCACGTCTGCGGAGACTTGGACGAAATTTGCGGTGACCGTTCCGGCGGCGGTAAGCGTGGCGGTCGTTTGCGCCGCGTTTGCGTCTGCGACGGCGGCACCGCCTGTCGCGGTCCAATTGACGAAGACATATCCGGCGGCGGGTACGGCCTTGATGTTCTGTGCCACGTTTTTAATTACTGTGTAGTTGCCTGCGGGCGGCTCCGTGCTTCCTGCTCCGGCGGGCGAGACGGCGAGTGTCATTATGACCGTTTCGGGCGGTGTCTGGCTGAAGCCGGCCTTAAGCGAGGCGTCGGTTTCCAGGGTGACAGTGGTGTCGGCGGAGCTGGCGTTGAACAGGGTCGCGGTGCCTGAAGCGATAGTCCATCCGGTAAAGTAGTAGCCTGCGGCGGCCGCGGCGGAGATGTTCTGCGGCACGAGGGCCTGGACGCTGTGCTGGCCTGCGGCGGGGACGGTCGTGCCGCCGTCCGCGGGATCCGCTGCGATTGTCAGGACTGCGGTTGTCTTCTTGAAGACAGCGGTCACGGTGGTGTCCTCGGTGATGGTCACGGTCGTGGAGGCTGACTTGGGGTCTGCGAATGTCGCGCCGCCGGCGGCCTGCCATTCGGAGAACTTGTATTCGTCGGCCGCAGTGGCGGTGACGGCCTGTGGGACACCGATGTCGACGGGATGTGCTCCTTCGGACGGGGTGGTGGTGCCTGCTCCGGCCGGACTGACAGCCATTGTAAGGATAGCGCCAGTTTTCACGAAGACGGCGGTCACGGTGGTGTCATCGGCGATGGTCACGGTCGTGGAGGCTGACTTGGGGTCTGCGAACGTCGCGCCGGCGGTGGCCTTCCATTCGGAAAACTTGTAAAGCGCCGAGGCCGTTGCCTCGACAGGGACGGCGACACCGGTATCTACGGTATGAGGCCCTTCAGCAGGCGTGACTGTTCCGCCGTCTGCCGGTTCGACGGCCATTGTTAGGCTGGCGGAGGTCTTTGCGAAGACGGCGGTGACTGTGGCGTCCTGCGTAAGCGTGACGGTGGTGTCGGCGGAAGCAGGTTCTGCGACCGACGCACCCGGATCAGCCTGCCACTTTGATAACTTGTATCCGACGGCGGGGGTGGCGGAGATGTTCTGCGCTACGCCGGAATCCACGGTGTGCTGGCCGGGGGCGGGCGTGGTTGTGCCGCCGTCGGCGAGGTTGACGGCCATTGTGAGGACGACTTCCTTTGAAAAGTTTGCGGTGACGGAACCGTCGGCTGAGAGAGTGACAGTGGTGCTCGCCGAGCTCTCGTCCGCGACGGCGGCTCCGCCCGTGCTTGTCCATTTCTGGAATTTGTAACCTGCCGACGGGGTGGCGCTTATAGGCTGAGCCACGCCGTCAAGGATGTTATGCGAGCCAATCGAGGGAGTGACGGTGCCGGCGCCGGCTGGAGTGACATCCATCGTCAGGACGAATGAACTGACAAAATTGGCGGTTACGGTTGCGTCCGCAGCAACAGTGGCGGTGGTCTTTGCGGAATTCGCGTCGGCGACGGCCACGCCGCCGGAAGATGTCCAGGCTGAGAATACATATCCTCCGCTAGGGAAGGCGTTGATTTCAACGTCGGTACCCGGATTGACGAGGGCGCCGTCGCCCGGCAAGGTGCTTCCGGCGTCTGCGGGAGAAACTGCCATAGTCAGCCTGGCAAGGTTTTTCGGTGTGAAGAGCAGGGAGCCGGCATTCGCCAGGTTCGCCTGCCCGTTGTAGTTGGAGGAGATGTCGAAATTGATATTGTTGCCGTTTGAGAGGCCGATCGTGGGCGCGAGGTTCGCATTCCCCGAGCCGTAGTTGAACTTGACCTTTCCGTCCTGGAAGAGCACGACCTCGAAGTTGACTGCGTCGGAGGTTCCGTAAGTCACGCCTTTCCAGCGGAAGCACACGGAGTCGGCGGTCGGCTGGTGTATGTAAAGGTCGCCATCGGTGGTGTCGAGATCCTGCCAGAGCGGAGCGATCCTTACGCGGGAGACGAGCCCGGCGTCGGAATTCTCATATTCGGACACGTCGCTTGTGAAGTCGAGATAGCCGTTGGTGAGGACATACACTGCGTCGTAGTCGCTTCCGTAGAACTTGAATGTGAAGGGCAGCGTGTATTTGAAGAAGCCTTCGTCGGACTGGAACCCCTGCGAAGTTCCGGCGCCGATGTAGCCGTTGGGCTCGACTGTCTCTGTGTATCCCGTAACCGGATCGTTATAGTTTGATATGTTGAGGCAGAAATGCTTGAGATCGGTGAAGGGCTCGCCGTCGAAGGTCTGCGCCATGTTCCTTGCGTTGGCTATCCATGAGCCCGCCATTTTCGCGCTGAATTCGTTTAGGAACGCGGGCCATGAGGTGTCGCCGGCGAATGCGCTGTTGTCGGCGGTGTAGTCGGGGTCGGCGCCGGCGGTCGGGAAGTTTATTGCGATGCCGTGCGCTCTGTAGGAGGAGCCCGCCTTGGAGGCGATCACGGCGGCGGAGGCCTTCGCGATGACGTCGTCGGAGGCGGCCTTGACTGCGGCCTTGTCGGTGTTCCAGGATGCAATCATGGTGTCGGCGAAGGAGTCGATAGAGGCGGCAAGCGCGCCGACGTTGGCGAGGTTGACGGCTGACTGTGTTTCATCGTTCCCATACGATTCGTAGTATCGGTTCACGATGATCGTTCCGAACTGCGCCGGCGTGGAGGCAGGGGCGGCGGCGAGGCTCGCGAGTATCGTGTCGTAAGGCCAGCCCGCGCCGGGCTCCGTCTTTTCGGATCCGACCATAACCGAAGCACCTGTGTCCTTGATCTCGTATGCGACCTCGGCCATGGCCATGAGGCAGGCGTCCATTCCGATGAGCGTGAGCTTGTTCGTCGCGGCGTCTATGGCCAGTCGCATCTCCTTGACGTATAGGCAGTCGTCATCGCTGCTCTCGTCCCAGCATATGGCCTTCATAGGGCCGTCGTATTTCTGGGAGAGTTCGGCGGAGATTTGCGCGGCCTTGGAGGAGTCGTTCCTGCTGAGGGCCGCCTTGAGCTCCTTGATGAGCTTGAGACGTATGTCGCGCCATCCGCCGCCGTGGTTCCATAGGACGAGCGCCCTGTTTTCGGCAGGATAGTTCGCGGTAGCCCAGTTGATGAAGTCGGTGAGGGTCTGGCCGTCTCCCATGTTGACTTCGCGGCCGCCGCCCTTGCCGTCGCCCCAGTCGGCGATGGCGGATGATTCGACGGGGGTCATGTCCTTGGCGACGTGGAACCTGTGGGCTATTTTCCAGTCGCCGAACTGCGTATCGTAGCCGTCTATCCTGTCCATCTGCAGAACTATGTCGATGTTGGAGTCGCTTCCGACGGTGGCCATTTCGAGGAAGTCGCTGATGCCTTCGGGCTCGAGGTTGTTGTCGGCGTCGAGATAGACCATGAAGAGCCATTTTTTCAGGGGCTTGAGCTGGAAGTTGGCGGTGACGGTGCCGTCTGCGGAAAGGGTGGCGGTCGTCGTCGCCGCGTTGGCGTCCGCGACGACTGCGCCGCCGGAGACGGTCCAGTTGACGAAATAGTAAGCGGGCGCGGGGCTGGCGGCGATGGCTGTGGCGTCTCCGTTGTTGACGATGTGGTCGCCGGTGCTCGGCGTGGTGCTGCCTCCGCCTGCCGGCGCGACGGCCATCGTAAGTTTGACCGGGACGACGGCGGAGAGCGTGAAAAACGCGTCGCTCTGGTCGGTCAGGGCGCTGTCGCCGACGCTTGTGATCTTCACGGCGTAGTCCACGCCGGCGGCCTGGCCTTCAGGAATCTTCCAAGAGAAGGTTCCCGAATTGACCGTGTCGGCGGCGATAGTGCTGTCGGTGCTCCCCCCCTTAAGCAGCTCGATCTTCACGTTGCCGGTTACTCCGGCTGAATCCCAGGCGATGCCGTAAGTATTCCCGGGATGCCAGTTCTCGCCGCCGTTCGGCGATGTGACCTTGATGAATGGGTTGCTGGAGGGCATGACGACTTCGTCTATCCATGCCGTGTCGGCGCCGTAAGACTCGTATAGATCCTTCTCGAATGCCCATGCCAGAGTGTGCGTGCCGGCGCTTATAGGGAAGCTGGCCTGCGCCCAGGCGGTATCGCCCGACCACTTCTGCTTTTCAACTCCGTCAATGTAGAACTTGAGGTAGTCGTAGTCCTGCTCGCTGGAGACCCTGTGCCAGAAAGTTACAACGCCTTCGCTGAATTCGCCGGACACCTCGACGACAGACTTCTGCGAATCGCCGATGTCGCCGGATGCCAAGCTGAAGACTCCCGCCTTGGCGTCGGAGCTTGAGACCTTCCAAGGGGCGGAGGATCCGGCGCCTTCCGTCCAGCCGGCCGGCATAGTTCCCCCTGCCGGGAAGTTTTCGGGGCCGCCGGCTATGGCGAACGTGAACGGGTTGGCGTCGGGGTCGTTGCTGGCTATGGATACTGTTGCGAAGCTCTGTAAGCCACCGCCAGGATAAGTATACATCACAACAAAGTCCGACGTGGCGTTTTCGGCGAGCGTTGCGGCGGGCTGGGTGCTCACGGAGAAGGCCGAGGCTCCCGCCCCCGAAATGGCCACTCGCGGATCGCCGTTGAGCGCCAGCTCTTGAGTGCCTACGTTCTTGACGGTGAAAGTCCTGGATGCCGAGGACGCGCCGAAGTATGTGCCGTCGGCGGTGGACGCATGAGCCGCACCGGAATTTATAAGTGTTCCGTTTCCTGTGATGTTCATGTCAGGGCCTGCCGTGACCTGCAGATCAAAGGTCATCGTGTTTCCGGAATTGCTGATGTTGCTGATCGTGATAGGCGTGGGGCCGTTGTAATAGCTGTCGGTGTTGGGATTTGAGCTCGGAGAGAGAGTCCTGTTGTCTGTCGAACCGGGGTATGGATCGCCGCCGTCGCCGCGGTTGCCGGTGCCGGTCCCAAGATCATTGTTGCCGTCGGCCTGCAGGAGGGCGACCTTGTAGTGGGTCTCGTCCTTGTTGTTCGGCTGGCTGTCGTCGACGTGCCAAGCGAGGAGGCCGGCCGCAGGGAGGGCGTTGTCGAAACCGCTCTTCTGGCGGTTCTCGATCAGGAGATATTCGACGGGGGTCTTCATTCCGTTGTTTATCTTGATAATTGACTGGTTGCTGTCACCCTTGAGAACCTGTATGGCGGCCTGGTTGAATGTGAGGTGTTGCGGTGTCACCCATCCGCAATATATCTTCGCCCAGGCGGACATGAGGGCAGGCCTGTTTCCGGCGGTGCCGATGCCGTTCCAGCTTCCGCCAGCCATGAGGCACCAGTTCCCGACGCCTTCGGAGGAATAGTCGGTGTCATATAGGTCGGGGAGGCCGCATATGGCGTGTCCCATCTCGTGGCATATCACGCCGATGGAGGTCATGCCGGAATAGAGCTGCTCAGGCTCGGTGTGGTATGCCTGAATCTTGACTCCGTCAACGGTCACCGGCGATGAAAGAGCCCAGGCGTGCGACCATATGCAGTCCGCTCCGCCGCCGGCTTCCTCCCCTCTTCCCTGATGGATGACATCGAGCGAATAGTCGAGCCAGCCGTCGCCGTTCGCGTCGAATGGTGAGAAGTCGAAGCCCGCCGCGTCGAGCGCGGCGATCGCGTCCGACACCATCTGCCTTGGATTCTGGTCGAACCCGCCGGAATTTGCGCCGTAGTATGCCTTGGTCTGAGGCAGGTTCACCCACTGGGAGACGGTCGCCTGGATGTCCACCTTCCCATAGCTGGCCTGGTCGTAGTAGTCCTTCACGCAGCCGTCGGCGCCGTTCTGATTGTAGCCGGGAGTGTTGAACAATTCGTTCAAGGCGGACGAGGTATATACGGGAGTTGTGTCGGAGAAGTTTGCGAGGATGACAAGGGTCTTTACTGTTCCGGAGACGTCCTTGGCGGCTATGCGCGGAGGCGGCGCGGCTTTCGCCGCCTTCTGAGCGGAGACCTTTTCAAGCACCACCGACCGCGCCTCCCTCAGGCCTTTCGCTATTCCGGACTTGGCCGGGCTGTCCTTGCCGACCATCAGGCCGGTCTTGACAAATCGGCCGTCCTTGCCGACGTTCAGATATTCAAACCAGCCGGAATTCTCGTCCTTCTCGACGGCGTAGCCGTCCTCGCTCTCCATCCAGCGGTAGAACTCGTCGCCGTGCATTCTGGCCTTGAACTTGCTGCCGTCCGGCTGGCTGCATTCGAAGCTACCCGGCGCAGCAGGGACCGCCGGCAGCGAATATGCCGCCAAAACGGCCAAGGCTGCTACGAGTGAAACCGAAACGGCCCGGAACTTCAATACCGTGAAAGCGAAATTCTTTCTCATGGCTGGCACCTTTTTATGTGAATTTAAAGAATCCTCAGGAATTTGCCTATTTTCTAAGGATAAATACAATACTAAAACTTTATTTTACAAGCATACTATAGTCCGTTAATCAATATTCAAGAACGGGTGAGAAGTGATTTTATTAGCAGGAAACGTGCAAAAAATGAGATCGGCTTTAAAAAAGGCGTGGATTTTAATGTTTTTCACCGAATTTTTCGGGGAATCCGGCTAATTTACTATGTCTCAGCCTAAACGTTGATTATATTTTCGTAAGCGATCTTGGAGAACAGTCTTGCGTCTAACCAGTAAAGCGCCTGAATCCGATATGGAACTTCTGCATTGGGGCAGGCAGTATGACGAGCCTCCGAACCGTATGGGGCAGACGCTCTCAACCTTGATAGGCGCATCCGAGCGGATGGATGTATTGACAGGTTATTTCTATTTCAACGGGGTTCCTGAACTTGCCGAAGCGCTCGAGGCGAAGGCAATATCCGGAAAACCGTTCCATATTCGCATCCTTGTGGGCATGGAGGCCGAGATCGGCACAAGGGCTTTTGCAAGGGAAATCATGGAATGCGAGCCTCGCGCAAATGAAACCGAAACCCAGAGAAAGGCCCGATACGCGCAGAGTCTTCTCGAAATCCTAAGGACGACGCCGGCATCGGAAAAGACCAATGCCGACGCGAGGCTATACAATCTCTTCGTGAAGATGCTCACGGACAGGATACTGAAGCTGGAAATCAAACAGACCAGGCAGGCAAACCACGGCAAACTGTATCTTTTTCATGCTGAAGACACCGCGCAATCCTGCCCTTGCGCCTATCTTCTCGGCAGCAGTAATTTTTCCAAGTGGGGTCTGAAGGAGCGCCATGAGCTCAATATCCGCGTGGAACGTGATGCGGAACGCGCCAGGCTCCTTGCCGACCTCTATCAAGCGCTTTGGTATGATGGTAGCGATGAGATTATCGAGGTGAAGCCGAAGACAGGGTCGCCGGAGGAGGCTCCGCCAGTCGTAACTCCCGAGGTGTTGAGCGCCGCTTCGCCATATCTTCGCCCCACGCCGTTCGAAGCCTACATGGCGCTGATGAAGCGATACCTTGGGGAATCAGCGCTCGATGCTGACCTCGACAGGGCTTTCAAAAACGCGCTTTCGGCGGCAGGCTACAACCCGTTTCAGTATCAATTGAAGGGAGCATCAGAGGCCATCAAAATCCTGCGTCATCACGGCGGCGTCATCATCGCCGACGCCGTGGGGCTGGGCAAATCTGTCACCGCCTCGCTTATGGCCACGCAGGCGCACCCGGGTGGCGGCGTGATTATCGTCCCCGCGACGCTTGTCGAAGAATGGAAGACCGAATATTTTGAGAAGTTCAAGCTGGACTCGCCCGGACGTCCATGGTCTGTATTTTCGATGACGGATCTGGCCGCCGCCGAAGGATTCTGCAACAGGAACGCCGTCGGCATGGTCATAGTGGATGAAGCCCATCGCTTCCGCAATCCAAAAATCAAAGACTATGCCACGCTCAGGCGGATTTGCGAAAATCGCAGAGTCGTCCTCCTGACCGCAACTCCTTTCAACAATGCGCCGTCCGACCTTGCCGCCCTTGTGGACCTTTTCGAAGCCCGCTCGGAAAAACTTCCTGAAAACGCCGCAGTGACCGTCTATGACCATATCATCGAGCAGGACAAGAAATACAGGGAGCTTGTGTTTCTTCAACGCAACTGGAACCGAGTTTCTCGCCCTCCGACAGTTCAGAAGCAGTTCGAGACCTTGATGGAAAACAAGTATTGCAACTTCAATTTTCAAGGAAAGGATGACATAACAGGTGAACTGAAGCGGATAGGCGATGAGTTGCTCGAGAAGCTACGCCCCTATATTGTCCGCCGCAACCGCGCCGATCTAAGGAAAAACGACGAATACTTCGAGGGCGGCAAGCCCATGACCATGCCCGCGCAAAAAGTCCACGGAAAATACTATTCCCTTCCGCAAGCCCAACGGAACGCCTATCTTGCCGTCCTGAATGTCTTTCAATTCAGCTCGGACGACAATTACGACCCGGAAAAAGGCTTCGCCTGCACGATATACCGGGTGGAGGAGTTCGCCGATGTGGAAGAGGATGTCGGCAACTATCTCGACAACTACAGGGGTATGACATTGCGTCATCTCCTCCGCCGGTTCGACAGCAGTCCCTACGCTTTCAAACGCTCGGGGGAGGAGCTTGTCCGCCGTCATGAGGAGGCTCTCAACGATCTGAATGACCCGGAAAAACTGTATTTCAATCCCAAGGGGCTCGATCTCGATGAAAATGACAATGAAGACGATGAAGACTCCGACGGCGATATGGCAGACAGGCTCTATTGCCGTCCCGGCTCGAAATTCAAAGGACAGTCTTTCAAGCGCGGGAGGGACAAGGATTTCATCAAAGGCCTTGAGGCCGACCTCGCAGTCTTGAAGAAAATGCTCGAATATGCGCGGACGCTCATGCGGGACGACTCCAAGCTCGCACTGCTCAAGGAACTCATAACGCCCTCGGTCAAACTGTGCAAAGGACAGAGAGACCCGCTCTTGGATCAAGGCGAAGAAGCGCCGGAAATCTCGAATCTTCCTGATGGCGCGCCGCGCCGTGTCGTCATTTTCACGATGTTCATAGACACCGCCCGCCACCTTGCGCAGGAGTTGTCAAAAGCCTATGGAGAGGGGATTGTCATGCTTGCCGTTGACAAGACGGACGGCGAAGAGGCGCCGCTCGATCTCGACTTGGTGAAAACCGTCCACACCTCCGACGAGGTGAAAGCTGTCTTCGATGTCAAATCCGACAATTCCAATGTCTGGACGGCGCAACGTATATTGATCACCACCGACAAATTTTCGGAGGGGGTGAACCTCAATCGCGCCGGACTTCTTGTCAACTACGATATTCCGTGGAACCCTGTGCGCGTGATTCAACGCCTCGGGCGCATAAACCGCATCAACTCGTGCTGGTTCGAGAAAATCCATGTTTACAACCTGTATCCGGAGAACCGGCTCCCAAAAGCGAAGTCCAGAAAATCACCGGATTGGGCGAGCCCGCAGGAAATCGCCGCCCAGAAGCTGATTCTTATCCACAAGCTATTTTTCGAGGATGCGACAATACTTGGCGACGCAAGGGCCGGAACCGAACTCGCCTTTGAGAGGCTTGACGAAGCCGCCGGCCGCGATTCGGAGACGGAGAGCGAGGAGACCATGGTGCGCAAGCGCTATCGGGAAGCCTTGGAGAAATTCGGCTATGGCGAAAGTCAGACCAGAACCGCCTTTGAAAAGCGTTTGCTCGATTACGGATCCGGCATGAAGACCGTCCGCCTCGCCCAACCTGAAGCCAACATGCTCATCTTCAAGCAGACAGGAGCGCGGATCAAGGCGGAATTACTTGACGACCTGCACACCACGGACATGGACAAACGCGCCCGGCCAATCGGATTTCTGGAAGCGTTGGACGCGATTGCCTCCACGCCCGACGACCGACACCCGACGCCAGATATGTTCCCGGATGATTACGAGAAAATCGAGCAACGCATGGCGACACCGCCAGCAAGAGTCTCCGTCACAATTCCGGAACGGAAGCGAATTTCAATGCCGGAAAAAGCGCCCGATGTCATTGACGCATGGAAAAAACGGAATGACCTTGATGATCTATTGGAGCCGCTGATCCGGTTGCGCGATATTTGCTATCGCCGCATACTCCCGCCCGACCGGATCGTCAAGGCAGGGCCGAAAGCGAACCGCAAACAGGTTCAAGCCATTTTGAAAGCCGCCTTGTCTTATGAAGGCCACACAGCGGACAGGATACCGGTAAATATCGAAGTTTCGCATAATGAAAACATTCTTACTTTTGCCAACGAAACCAAGGAGAGTCGCCCATGTCCACGCCAAGTGAAGTGAAGGGCCTGATTTCCAAAATAGGACCTGAAAGCATCGAAAAGTTCTGCCGCCTCAAGTTTCCCTACGGCCAATTCGACCGTTGCGGCGTGGGGGAGGGAAGTTTTTTGACCATAGACTACTCTGCCGCCGCTGAGTCGGGCAATGCGCGCGCCTTGAGTGATTTTTTGAACTTGACTGTTGACGGAACTGTTCAGGTCATCGGGCGTTTCATGGATTTGAAGATCGACATACCGATACTGGTCTATTCCGTTGCGCTGAAAGGCTCTATAACCAGCCGCTCGTCGCGCAAGAAGCAGGCCGATTTTGCCCGGTTCCTCCTAAACACGGCTCAGCTTAACCTCGCTCGCTACCGTTCCGACTGGTCGTGCCGCTACACGACAGCTCTTTTTTTCTTCCATGATGAGGCCGGCAACTTCCGCATGAGCCTGATCGAAACGGATGAAAAGCGTTTCCGCCGCTTCACATTTTTCGTCGAACAGGACGACACCGGCACGAAAAACCGCACCTTCCGCTACCGCATGACCAACGCCTCGTCGTCCGACAAGGCCGCGCGCGGCGAACTGCAAAAGTGGACCAGCTACCAGGACATCAAGTCCGCGTTCAGCGTCGAGACGCTGACCAAGGAGTTCTACCAGAAGCTGTTCGACTGGTATGAACGCGCTCACAAAGACAAGGCAATCGAGTTCCCGAACGACATCCGCGACGAAAACGACAACCAGGATTTGAAACAGGAACATCTGATCCGTCTGATCACACGGCTTATGTTCGTATGGTTCATCAAGCAGAAATATCTCGTGCCGGACATCCTTTTCGACAAGTATAAACTCGAAAAAATACTGAAGTCTTTCGATCCGATGAAGGGCGACGCCTACTACCGTGCCATCCTACAGAACCTGTTTTTCGCCACGCTCAACTCGGAAATCCCGGAACGGGCGTTTGCCATCGAAGGCGGCAGGGAGGAGAATCGAGAGCATTTCGATATTAAGACGCTATACCGATACAAGGACGAATTCGCCATCCCCGAGGCGGATATTCTGGCGCTTTTCCGCTCTATTCCGTTCCTCAACGGCGGACTTTTCGAATGCCTTGACCGCGGCAGGAACTATGCGGACGGATTTTCAAGGAATCCCAAATGTCGCGCGCATATCCCGAACAAGTATTTCTTCAGCGAGGACGAGGACAGCCTCGGGCTGATACCTTTGCTTTCCCGCTACAACTTCACCGTGGATGAGAATGCGCATGACGACGAGGATGTCGCGCTTGACCCGGAACTGCTGGGCAAGGTCTTCGAAAATCTGCTTGGCGCATACAACCCCGAAACCAAGGTCGCAGCCCGCAAGGCCACCGGCAGCTTTTATACGCCGCGCGAGATCGTCAACTACATGGTGGACGAAAGCCTCATCGCGCATTTGCTGACAAAGGTCGAAGAGGTAGATGGCTCGCGCGGAGACGCGGAGGCGCGGAGGGAAGAGTTGGAAAAGATCGTAAGAAGACTCTTCGCCGACGGCATCCGTCCTGCCGACGAGGCGTTGTGCAAACGACTGGACGACGCCTTGGTGAGCGCGAAGATTCTCGACCCCGCCTGCGGCTCCGGCGCGTTCCCCATGGGCATGCTTCTGCGCATGGTGGAGCTGTTGCGCATACTGCGGAAAACGCGGGACGAAGAATCTTCCTACAATCTCAAGCTCGAGCTCATCGAGAACTGCATCTACGGAGTTGACATACAGAGCATTGCCGTCCAGATCGCGAAACTGAGATTCTTCATCTCCCTTGTTTGCGAGCAGACCCCGACCGCTAACCCCGCCGAGAACTACGGCATCAACCCACTGCCCAATCTTGAAACCAAATTCGTCGCCGCCGACTCTCTCATCGGACTGCCGGATGCGAGCAAGGACAGCCTCGACCTATCCACCGGAAACATCGCCGCCCTGAAAGACGAGTTGTTCGATATCCGCCATCGTCATTTCCTCGCAAAAACTTACAAGGAAAAGAAGAGCCTCCGCAATCTCGACCAGGAAATCAGGAAAAAGATCAAAGAGGCCGTGAAACAGGAGGCAAAGCCGAGCAAGGAAAAGCTTGAACTCCTCGAAAGGGAAAGAGCGAAAGTCGCGGAACCAAAATGGGAGAACCGCAACCATGTCGTAGCGGAGCAGGCCGAGTTGTTTGGAAATGCTCCGGGAAACAAAGTGGCGGAACCTCAATCGCAATACGACGCGAACGAGAAAAAAAGGAAGGAACTCGATGCCGCAATCGCCCGCGAAAAGAAAAAGATGAACCTGCCGCCGAAGGTCGTTGACGAAATCGCGGACAAGCTCGCAAGCTGGGATCCATACGACCAGAACTTAAGCTCCCCTTTCTTCGACCCGGAATGGATGTTCAATGTGAAAGATGGGTTCGATGTGGTCATCGGGAATCCGCCGTACATCAATGTCGAACTCGTTCCTGCTGAACGGAAGCGTCAGTACGCAACGCTATACAAGACAATCTTCAAACGTTACGACGTATTTGGCCTCTTCTATGAGGCGGCACTGACCCGGTTTGCCGGTTCCGCAGTGAAGGTGTCGTTCATCGTGCCCCAGCAGATCGCCAACAACCTGTCCTACAGAAAGCTGCGGGACTTGATACTCGACAACCGATGGCTGCGCGAGGTGCTTTACCTCGGCGACAAGGTCTTTGAGGCCGCGAACAATGACGTGTGCGTTCTCTCGCTGTCGAAGCCGTCGAACTCCACGATCCGTCTTGTGTACGCCTTGGACTTCGCGAACCCGCAGGTGACGGTCGTGCCGAGCGACCATTTCAAGCGCTATGGCAATGTAATCAGTTTCAGCTCGGATACCGGCGGAGAGGTCGTGTTCCAGAAGATGTTTTCTGGCAAGCGTTGGCGGATCCGCGACAAGTTCACCGTCTTCCAAGGGATCGTCACCGGCAACAATGCCGCCTTTCTCCCAACGGCCGAACAAGTGCGCGATGCCGGGATCGAGAAGAAGTTGCTACGGCCCGTTGTCCTGGGGAGGGATTTCGGGAAATGGTGCATCCGTAGCACGGAAAGGCGGATCATTTATGTTGATGAAACCATCAGTATCCGTAAGTACCCCAACGCATTACGGTGGCTGTCTCGCTTCAAAAACGAATTGCAGCATGGACGGAGCGCCGAAGAACGCTCAACAGAGTGGTACTGCTTGCATCGCCCCCGCGTCCAAGCCGAACTTGACCGCGTGCCGAAGATACTGGTGCAACGCACAAGAAACCCGCGCCTTTCAACGCGAATTGTGGCGGCGATGGACGAAACCAATGGTATCTACGGTATGGAAAGCGTCATCTTCATCGTCCCTTTAGCGGACGACGCTCCCATCTACTTTCTGCTGGCCGTCTTGAACTCGAAACTCGTCAACTACCTCTTTGCCACGAAGTACCTCAATGTGGCGATCAAGGCGGAGTACCTGAAGGATTTGCCGATGCCTGACGCAACGGCCGCTGAGGTTGAGAAGCTTTCCGGCTTGGCCCGGGACATCCTTGGGGCCAAGAAGGCCGATCCCACTGCCGACATCACGGACTTGGAAAAGCAGATTGACGAAAAGGTCTATGAGCTTTACGGCATTACTGAATCGGAACGCGCGATCATCGAAGCGGCTTCGCCGCAAGAAGCCAAGAAGGCGAAGAAGGGCAGGACTGCGGGAAAGAAAAAGGATTCCACAGTAGAAACGCCCGGGGAAACCGATCTTGACGGAGGCAAAGCCGAGGTCGCGGATGCCGAAGAGTCGGATGAAGTCCTCGCCGATACCGGGGCACGGAAGACGGATGCCGCCGGTTCCGAGTCCGCGCCGAAGCGCCATGGCCGGAAGCCGGGCCGGGACACGGGGCTGGACCTATGAGGAATAGAGGGACTTCCGACAACCGACGCCTGACTGGACGAAGGACTGACGGCCTGCCGGTGTCGGGGCTCGGGAGTCGGGCATCCTCTCCCAGCGCGAGGAAAGGCCACGAATGAGCAAAATCTTCAACAAGAGCGGCGGCTACCGCAAACTTTACTCGTTCAACTTCGCGACGATCGTGCATCTGGGCGCGATTGACTTCTGCAAGCGGTTCATCTCGTGGCAGGAGGATACCCTTGGCAAAGTGACCGGCCAGATGATTGGCGCGGCGCGCTCCGGGCGCATCAACATTGCCGAGGGTTCCGAACGCGCCGGAACCTCTATCGAGACCGAAATCAAGCTGACCGATGTCGCCCGCGCCAGCCTTGCCGAACTCCAGAATGACCTTGAGACATGGCTGGCCGAGCGCGAACTGATTCCGTGGAGCGTGAAGAATCCGGAACACGCGCGGATTTCTGCCGTGAAGCTGGATCCATTTGCCTACACCGACGACACGTTGCACGACTACTGGACCTACCTTCACCGCGAGCGGCGCAAGTTTGATCCGTGGCTTAAGAACGACGATCCGGCGGTTGTTGCCAATGCCCTGATAGTCCTTATCCAGCGCACGACGGCGTTGCTAAGCCGCCAGATGGAGTCGCAAGAGGAATCGTTTGTAGAAAAGGGCGGCATTCGCGAACGCATGCACAAGGCGCGGACTGCGACCCTTGCTTCGTCCGATGCGGCGCCTGACTGTCCCGAGTGTGGCAAACCCATGCGCAAGCGCCGAGCCGCCAGGGGCGAGTTCTGGGGCTGTAGCGCTTATCCCGACTGCCGCGGCGCTCGGGAGATTGAGTTGCAATGAGACGGGACAACCGATGCATGATGCCCGAGGCGCGGACATCGGAAACAAGCCACGCCCGACCAACGGGAATTTTCCGGCGCCTGGCATCGGCTGTCGGGCATCCTGTCCGGTGGGTCTTTTGCTTTGCGCCGGAAATGTATGTGTTCAGCAAAAACACATGGTTTTCCGAACACATGCATTGAGTTCACGCTTGCATTGGAAGGCATAGGCGGGTAAATTATGCCGTGTAATTTTAACATAGAAGGGGCTATATGTATGACAGGGAACTGCGTCTGCCGCTGGGCAAGCAGAGTTGCTTTCTGTTTGGTCCGCGCCAGACAGGCAAGACGACCCTGCTTGGAGCTCTGTCCGCCAATTTGTCGCGCTTCGAGGTAACATTGCTTGATATGGAGGTATTGCTGAACTACACGCGTGAACCCGGGCGCTTCCGTCGGGAGGTGATGTATTGGGCGGAACGGCATCCTGGCGGCATCGTCATTGTGGACGAGATTCAGAAACTGCCATCGCTGCTTGATGAGATACACCAACTTTTGGACTCGCTTGGAAGCAGAGTGAGCTTCGTGATGACCGGTTCGAGCGCGCGCAAACTGAAGCGTTCCTCACCCAACCTGCTTGGGGGGCGGGCATGGTCTTATTCGCTTTTTCCTCTCACATGCCGCGAGCTGGGCGCGGACTTTGATCTTCATGCGGCCCTGCGCTTCGGCTCCCTGCCGCCGGTGATCGGCCAGACTGAAAGTTATTGCCTCCGCTTCCTGAAGGCATATACGCAGACCTATCTGAAGGAGGAAATCCTGCAGGAGGCTCTTGTGCGCAATGTGCCGGCCTTCAGCCGCTTTCTCGAACTTGCCGCCGACCAGAGCGGAAGCCTTGTGAACTACTCGAATTTTGCGGCTGAAACCGGCGTGGCGTCGAAGACGATCCGAGAATACTACCAGATGCTCGAAGACACGCTGGTGGCCTTCGCGGCGCTTCCATACACCAGAAGCGCCAGAAAGCGGCTGACCACCCATCCAATATATCACTTGTTCGACCTCGGCGTGTGCAATGCGCTCTGCGGACGGATATATTCTCCGCCTGTTCGCGGCACGGCGGCCTTTGGCCGTCTGTTCGAGCAGTTCGTCGTTCTCGAACTGAAACGCCTGCTGGCCTACCGCGAAAAGGACTGGCCGATTCACTATTGGCGCACTTCGCACGGCGCGGAGGTTGACATCGTTCTCGATTCCGGACGCGAAATATGGGCTGTTGAAATCAAGAGCGGGGCGGTCATCAGGCCATCCGAACTGCGTGGATTGCGCGCCTTTCGCGAGGATCATCCGGATGCAAGGCTTCTTTGCGTCGGCGATTTCGGGCGACCGTTCAAGCTGGGGGATGTCGAGTGCCTGCCATGGCGCGAGTTTTTGGAAGAAGCCGGAGCTCTGACGCCATGAGCGCATTATACACAGCAAAACAGGCCGCCGAACTCGGCGCGAAGCTACGGGAGATGGCGGGCGACAGCGTCCTCATCCGCATGATGGGCGGTTTCTTTTATTTCTCCGCGCCGAAGCGCTGGGTCCGGAAGCCGGGCCGGGAGACAGGACGGGAGACAGGACGGGAGACAGGACGGGACTTATGAAATCCGAGGCAACGAAAATGAAAACCAAAAGCGCCGCCGAACGCGAGACAACCGTGCGCAGGGGTTCCGCGAAAGGCGACCCAGCGCCTGCCGGTCTGGATTTTCCGGCGCTGGTTTCTGCGATTCGCGAAGTGCATGACCAGTGCGCCGCGCAGGTAAGCCGGACTGTGAATGTGACGCTGACGATCCGTAACTGGGTAATCGGGGCATACATTCGCGAGTACGAGCAGAATGGCGCGGATCGAGCCGCCTATGGCATCCGCCTGCTTGAGACCCTGGCGCAAAAACTTCAGGAAGGGCTGGACCGCTGTTATACGGGGCGGTATCTCGGGCTTTGTCGGCAATTGTTCGATACCTACCCCGAGATTCGGAAATCAGTGATTTCCGAATCAAGGCTGAGGACATTGCCGGCTTTGATCACTACCGAAGCGATGCCGAACAATCGGAAATCGCCGATTTCCGAATTGCCGCTACTCGATGGCGCTAAGCTCGCCCGCCTTTCCTTCACGCATTTGATCGAGTTGATGGCGTTGGACGATCCCCTCAAGCGGGCTTTTTATGAGGTCGAATGCATCCGCGGCAACTGGTCGGTCCGGCAACTCAAGCGGCAGATTGCCACGCTGTATTTCGAGCGCTCCGGTCTCTCGGAAGACAAGGAAAGGCTCGCGGCCATGGTGAAAGCCGGGGCGGAGACGACCGAGCCGAAGTTGGCCATCCGCGATCCCTATGTCTTCGAGTTCCTCGGCCTGCGCGCCAAGGATGCGGTGGCCGAAAGCGACCTGGAGGCGGCATTGGTCGAAAACCTGCGCGATTTCCTGCTCGAACTGGGGCATGGGTTCTGTCTGGAAGCCCAGCAGAAAAGCATCGTCATCGGAAAGACGCGAGGGTTCGTGGATCTGGTCTTCTATCATCGCCTGCTCAAGTGCCATGTGCTGGTGGAGTTGAAGGTGGACGAGTTCCGGCATGAGCATCTGGGCCAGCTCAACACCTATGTCGCATGGTACCGCAAGCACATGATGGCCGAGGGCGACAACCCGCCGGTGGGACTTCTGCTTTGCACCGGCAAGGATCACGCGCTGGTGGAGTATGCGCTCTCCGCGGTGGACAACCGCCTATTCGTGTCGAAGTATCAACTGGAACTGCCGAGCAAGGACGACCTCCTGAAGTTCGTCGAGGCCAAACGGCGCGAAATGGGCGGCTTGACACCATGAACTCTCTCTACACCGCAAAACAGGCCGCCGAACTCGGCGCGAAGCTACGGGAGATGGCGGGCGACAGCGTCCTCATCCGCATGATGGGCGGTTTCTTTTATTTCTCCGCGCCGAAGTCTCTACACGAGGCGCTGGCGGCTAATCCCCGCGTGACCCTTCGTATCATCGTGGGCATGGATGTCGAACTGCGATATTCGCAACTCGTCGAAGTGAACAAAAACGAACCGAACGAAACCGATCTGACACCCCTGCCGAACGACAGGGAGTTTGCGGAAAGCTACCTCGACAGCCTGCGGAAGGCGGTTTCCGCTCCGGAGCTGGACATCGAAAGTTTCCATGAGCGCCTGCCGCTGTTCATAGAACTGCTGAAAACCGGCCGCCTGCATATCCGCCGGAGCCGGAATGCCAACTTCGCGAGGGCGTGCCTCTTCGACCGCGATTCGGGCGGATTATTGCATCGTCTCGATTGGCTGACGGGAAGCATGGACTTGTCTCGTCCAACCTTGCCGGTGCGAAGCCATGTGGAGGTTGGCGGCAACGACAGCGGAGCGGAAGCGCTGGCGGCTCAATTCGAGTCGTTGTGGGAGGACGGCGTTCTTCTGACCGAAGAACCGGCCATGAAACAGCGCATTCTCGACATTCTCGAGCACGAATCGCTGTCGGCTGTTGTCTCTCCATACGAGGCCTACGGACTGATGCTGAAGACATATCTTGATTTGCAGAAACAGGTAAACGCATCCGAATATCTTGCCCGTGTTCTGGAGGACAACGGCTACAGGAACTACCGCTATCAGCTTGATGCCGTGGATCAGGCGCTTACCATCCTGAAGGAATACAACGGAGTCATCATCGCCGATGTGGTGGGGCTGGGCAAGTCGGTGGTCGCCAGCCTGATCATCAACGGGCTCAAGAAGCGGGGGATCATCATCGCGCCGCCCGGGCTGATAGGCGATCCGCAGAAACGCGAGTCCGGCTGGCAGGATTACAAGAACGACTTCCGCTATTACGACTGGGAAATCTTCTCCTGCGGATTGCTCGAGGATGCATGGAACTATGTCAAGAACCGGCCTGACATCGAGGTCGTGCTGATTGACGAGGCGCATCGTTTCAAGAATCAGGAGACGGAGGATTACGAGACGCTCTCGGACATCTGCAGGGGACGGCAGGTGATTCTGCTGACGGCCACACCCTTCAACAACCGCCCGGCGGATATCTTTGCGCTGCTGAAGCTGTTCGTCGTGCCCGGTTGTTCGAACATTACTCTTGACGACCGGCTCGAGAGCCGTTTCGCCTCATACGACAATATCTTCAAACAGCTTTCGCTGATACAAAAGGGATTAAAAAGCAAGGACGAGGAGACGCGCAAGCGCGTAAAGGCCGCCTACGAAAAGTTGCACAGGCTTTTCGAGCGCGCGGCACCGGGCTTGAGCGTTGATCCGCGGCTGATAAGGAAATGGTCAAGGAAGATGGCGCGCGAAATTCGCAAGATACTCGAACCGGTCATCATCCGGCGCAACCGGATTGACCTTCGCAACGATCCGGACTACCGCAACGAGGTCGCGGAACTGTCCGACATGCAACCGCCGGTCGAGCAGTTCTTCGAGCTTACGCCCGAGCAGTCCCGGTTCTACGACGAGATTATCAACGACTACTTCGGGGAAGGCGGCAGTTTTTGCGGCTGTCTTTACCAGCCGTTTCTTTACGATGGCACGGAGAAAATGGAAAACGCTCGCCAGGAAGCGCACCGCGAAAGCATCCAGCAGAAAAACCTCTACAGCTTCATGTGCCGTCTGCTTGTGCGCCGCTTCGAGAGCTCCTTCGGCGCCTTTGCCCGTAGCATCGGAAAATTCCTTGAAAGCCATGAGCGCGCCCGCGAGTTCATCCGCAAGCACAACCGCTACATCATGGATCGCATCCTGCTCGAGCGTCTCTATACCAGGGACGACGACGAGGTCGAGGCGGCGCTCGAGGATTTCGCCTCGGATGACAGTCTCGACATCATACCACGCAACAAGAGGGTGTATGAGGTGGACAAGTTCGAACGCAAGGAGCAGTTTTTGAAGGACCTCGAGCACGACATCGGAATATTCCGCGAGATACAGGAGAAGCTCCGCAAGCTCGGATTGGATCACAGCGACCCGAAGGCGGCGCGCCTTGCCGATGTCATAGGGGCAGTTCTGAAAGGGCGCCATCCTTCCATCCCGCCCGCGCAAGGCGAACCACAACGCAAGGTGATAGTATTTTCCGAATATGCCGACACCGTCGCGCATCTGGCCGCCTACCTTGATAAGGTTTTTCCCGGCGGTGTGCTTAAGGTCAGCGGCAACATGTCGAAGAGTCTGAAACACACGGTCGCCGCAAACTTCGACGCCGGTTTTGAAAGGAAGGGCAGGCCGCAGAACCAATACCAGATACTTGTGGCCACTGACAAGATGTCAGAAGGACACAATCTCAACCGCGCCGGGCTGGTGATCAACTACGACATCCCATGGAACCCGACGCGGGTAATCCAGCGGGTCGGGCGCATCAACCGGATAGGAAACAAGGTCTTTCAGAACCTTTACATCTTCAACTTTTTTCCAACCGAACGCGGGGCGGACATCAACCGGAGCCGCGAGATAGCATCGTCCAAGATGTTCATGATACACAACACCATCGGCGAGGATGCGCAGATTTTCGACATGGACGAAACTCCGGAGGCGTCAAGCCTCTTCCGCAAGCTCCAGCAGAACCCCGAGGATGCCGAAGAAGAAAGCTTCCTTACGACAATAAAGAAGGAATATGCCGCGATGCTGGAGAAGCATCCCGAAATGGCGGAACGGCTTTCACGTCTCCCATGCAGGGTAAAGACGGCGCGGCATGGAACGAGGAACGCGCTTTATCTGTTCAAGCGCAAAGGGCTGGGGCTTTTCTCGATACTGGTTCCGGATTCGGATGGGAATGGCAAGCTGCGCTCCGAATCGGCGGCGCTGGAGGATGCGTTCGCCGAGATACGTTGCGGATATGACGAGCCGCGCATGGAACTTAGCGAGTCTTTCTGGGATGCATACGCCGAGGCCAGGGCCGGACTGGGATTATTCGGAGCTTCCCACCACGGCGGAGGCGGGGATTCACGCTCGATGCGGATAAGGGCATTGAACAACCTTGAGACCGCCGAAGCGCGCTTTGGAGGAGACACCTCATCTCCGACCGCCGCCTTCATTCCGAGCCTGCGCACGGCAATAGACCGCTTCTGTTCTCTGTCCGACTATACCATTCGCAGACTTGGGCGCCATGACATGAACTCGGATAACAGCATCAGGAAGTTCATGGACGAGGTAGAACAGTTGCGGCATAAACTTGGCGACGGCTATCTCGACAGCCTGAACCGGCTTTCCAAAAAAGCCCGCAGCGAAATCATCGTCGCGATAGAGCTTAGGCAAATCTCCGAACGCAAATGACAGGCTAAAGCGACCTCAGATGTTCTGATACTGATTTGCAATCGAAATGATACAAATGCATGGCTGGCAGTAATAATCGGGGTCGGAATCGGTACCGGAATCGAAAGGAATCAAACGGTTTTTGGACACGAAAAACTTGACGCATCCCGTGCGGCGATTGAATACGTTGGCAGGGCATACCGTTCCTGCGAATCATTGAAAGGGCACCGAAACGCAAAGGATCGGCTTCTTCGAGCTTCGCAGGCAATCCCCCTTAATATTGCGGATGGCAATGGAAAGGCTACGGATGGCGACCGTAGAAGACACTTCGAGATTGCTCGTGGTTCCGCTCTTGAATGTGCGCGCCGCCCAGGATGTCCTGCATATTTGTGGCGCGATGTCCGCAGAAGAGAACACGAAGGCCAAGACACTGCTTGATCGGATCGTTGCGATGCTGACGAGACTTGGCCAACGCGGATATTCCATGCAAGGGGATGGAACGGAATACGGACAAGATATTGACGATACCGATACCGACAGCGACACCGATTAACAAGGAAGTTTCAGGGGAGTGCCGCTCTGGCGGGGAAATCCGCCAGTTCTGTCGGGGAGAAACTTGAAGTAGCGCAGGTATTCCTACCTGCGATTCCGCAGACAGGAATGTCTGCGTTACTTGAATCGAGTTTCAGGGGAGTTAAACTCATCTTCGACAGTTTCTGGCGTATTTTTGATGTCCTTCATAGGAGAAAGTT
>CAZWRV010000050.1:0-43111 GCA_964636325.1 uncultured Victivallaceae bacterium
GGTGAAAAATTACTTTGGCAGGCTAAATTTATACGTAGTTTACTGAATATTTACGCCTGTGGATCGACGGCCAGCCCGCCGCCCTGAAACAACCGCTGCGCCCACAAGCCGACAGCAACTTCACACTCGACGTCACAGAGCAGGCGAAGGACGGAAAGATTGTGCTCGCACTGGAAGTTGACGGAGGCAAGCCGATGAAGGACAAGCCCAACTTCCGGCCCGCCGGCGTCACCGGCATCTTCCTCCTCGAGGCCGTCCCGGCGACGCGTTCCAGCACGCCGCTCGACGGTCCGTGGTTCGCGGCCGGCGACGTGGGCGTCCTCGCCCCGGTCAAGAAGGGGGAGAAGGTCAAATACACCTATCTTGAAACTAAGTTCACACTGCCGAAGGAGTGGCCCGCGAAACGCGTTTTCCTCGAGTCGCCCGTGAAGCTCCAGTGGCTCGTCATCAACGGCCAGGTCATCCAGGCCCCGATACACAGCCTCGACGTAAGCGGCCTGGTGAACAAGGAGGGCGAGAACATCCTGCGATGGATTCCCGATTTCCCCGGCGTTCCGGACATGAATACGTTCCAGGACCGCGCCGTCCCCGATCTGAAGCTGGCGTGGAAGGAGTGAGCAGTCAAGGGTGAAACCGTAATACGTCAGAGGATTGTAAAGAGCAATGAAGAAGACACTGACCTCCCTTATTCTGGGAGCCGCCGCAACGCTGCTCTTTGTTTCCGCGCTTAGCGCCGAGGACGCCGAATCCACTCCGTTTCCCGGCGTCCGCTACGTACACAGGCATGTCACACAGCCGCGCGAAATCGACATGCATGTAGCCATCATCGATCTGAACAGGCCCGGAATCAGGATCGTTACGACCGGGCCGAACGGAGAAACAGGAGGGGAGACGAACCTTGAGACGACCAGGCAGTTCGTGAAGAGGTGCAAGGCGCAGATCGGTATCAACGGAGGCTTCTTCAGCCGAGAAACGCTCGAACGCATACGTGGAATCTGCGACCTATGCTCGCTCGCGGTTTCAGACGGCAGGCTTGTCTCCGGATGGGGACACGGCCAGCATGACGCGTTAAACATCGGAGCGGACAACAGCGTTACGTTCGTCAAGCGTCCGGCAGACGACAAGACAGGTTCGATGACAGAACCGAAAATCGATCTGCACAACGCCATCGCCGGAAATGTCCGCCTCATCAAGGACGGTGAAATCCTCGCAAAGGGCGGCAACCCCAGCTACCCGCAGACCGCGGTCGGCCACACCGCCGACCACCGCCTGATCCTCTTCGTCTCCGACGGCCGCCAGCCGGGCTTCAGCGAGGGCATGACCTACGAGGAGACGGCGAACGTCTTAAAGGAGTTCGGAGCTGTCGATGCGATCGCGTTCGACGGCGGCGGCTCCGCGACGATGGTGATGGCCGGCGGCGAAGACGGTGAACCGAGAGTCCTCAACCGCCCTTCCGACGGCTCAGAGCGCGCCGTAGGTAACAATCTCGCGGTCATCATCAGCATAAAATGATCTTCAATTGCAATGTATACTCCTTTAGCGTGAAATTTTACATTTTGACGAGCAAGATTTGGGATTGGATCTTTTCGTTCCGACCGAGGGGCGGCATGAATATCGTCCGGGGTAAGGAACGGAAAAATACGGCCCAAAGATGCTCGCCGCAAGGCGGTTGCGGTCTTTTGGTTTTGCTCCGCACCCTTCGAGAACCTTCGATACCTCGGTATCGGCGGCCTCTCAGAATGCGAAGCAAATTCCAAAATCTCCGCAATCAAAATGTAAATTTTTCAGCCTAAAGGAGTATAAATTCAGGGAGGTAATTATGAAGTGGCAGAAGATTTTGACGGGATCGTGCATATCGCTGATCCTGCTCGCGTGCGGCTGCACCTTCGACACGCACACGCCGTCGGCGTGGAGACCCGCTCCCGGAGACATTCTCCGCCCGGATGATCCTGCGGAGATACAACCGCCGCTCCTACACCAGGAGCCGCGCTTGGACTGGGTCAGCGTGAAGGACTGCGGAGCGAAGGGAGACGGCGTGGCGGACGACAGCGCTGCGATACAGTCGCTCTACAGCAGGCTCGGAAAGCCCGGCGAACCGCGCGTGGCATATTTTCCCCCCGGCAAATACAGGATCACCAAGACCCTCACGATCGGAGGCGATATCAGCGGCATCGCCCTCATCGGGCATGGCCGGGACAGCGTCCTCGTCTGGGATGGAGAAAAAGGCGGCTCCATGTTCTGGAGCAACGGAATCCACCGCAGCCGCTTTGAGGGCTTGACATACGACGGCCAGGGGAAGGCAGGCATCGGCTCCGAGCACCGTTCGATGAAGCGCTACGAGACGCATCTCATATATGAAAGCTGCTCATTCCTCAATCTTGAAAACGGAATAGCCGTCAGCAAGAACAAGCGCGAAGCCGCATCCGCCGAGATATGGTACCGCAACTGCCTTTTCAAGAACACCGGCACCGGCCTTTTCTTCGGGGAATTCAACGACTACGACAACTGGATCGACGGATGCGTCTTCGCCGGGAACGATGTCGGCGTCGACAGCCGCCGCGGGCACTTCAACGTCCGCAACAGCCACTTCATAGGCAGCAGGACCGTTGACGTGCGCCAGGGCCAGGCATGCCATCCGAGCTCGATACGGTGGTCCACTTCCCATGGCTCGAAACGCTTCTTCGAAACCGGCGTGGGCCGCCACAACTATCCCTTCACTCTACAGGACAACTGGGTCGAGGACTGGACCGCGGACGACGGCGCGGTCAGGCTCGGCCTGCGCGGCCCTACATTGATCATGGACAACACTTTCGTCGGCGGAACGGGCAAAGGGGCGCCGATCCGCATGGTGAACATGGACTTGAAAAATCCATGGTGCGAAGCTCAGGCCGTCCTCAGCGGCAACATTCCCCCCGATGTGAAACAGCTCCTCGATCCGGGAAATTTTTCCCGACATACAAGCATACCCGAAGGCAGGGAGACACGTCTGCTGAAAATAGGGAAGGAATGGTTCTACCGCGAGAATCCCCAGGCGCACGGCAAGGTCTTCGACGCCAAGCGCGATTTCGGAGCGAAAGGCGACGGATCAAATGACGATACCGACGCAGTCCAGAGGACAATCGATGCGGCACGTGGGCATGGCTACGGCGCGGTCGCATACCTCCCGTTCGGCCAGTATAAAATTACACGGACGCTCGACGTTTCTGGCTCGGATTACACAATTGAATCAACCGGCTGCGGTTCTACGCTGGACTGGAAGGGCGATAAGGAAGGCGTAATGATGTCGGTGAATAATCCGGGCGGAATCACAATTTCACATTTCTCATGCAACGGCCCCGAGACCGTGACGTTCATCCGCCAGACCGGCCACGACGCAGGTTCTTCTGTTTACTACAACAACCTGCATCTGCCGGGCTGCTACCCGCCGACAACCGGCCTCGAACTCCGCGAGCTTCCAGCCGGAACATCGGTGCGCATCGGCTTCATGACCGGCGGACTGCGCGTCCTTGACAGCGGACAGGCGACGGTAGTCGGCGCCGTCAAACTCGGACGCACGGTGATCGAGGGAGGCCGGCTCCCCAAGACCGGATTCACAGGACTGCTCTACCACAACGACGTCCACCGCGAATTTGCCCTGACGGTGAAGGACAACCAGGATCTAGTCGTCGGAGACTTCTACTGCGAGCAGAATCCCCGCTACCTGCTCTGCGAGGGAGGTGTCCGCCCAGGGCCGGGCCATGTCACCATCGGCGCGTCCAAGATGAGCTGCACTGCCCCCGAGGAAACCGTGGTCATCCGAGACTATGAAGGGCGCATCTGCCTCACCACCGGCGGCGCCAAGGGCGAGTCAAAGGAGTCCGAAGGCAAATCCGTCACCTTCATACAGAACGGAAGCAGGCCCGTCGATCTGATCGTCATGGCCACCTCTTTCATCCTCGGCGACCTCGATCCCTCCTTCAAGCTGGAGAAGGCCTGCAGGTACGTCGGAATCGAAAACGCCTTCTTCACCGACAAGCTGGCAAAAAGCTATCAGAACGAAATCCCCGATGGCGGGCTTGAGAGCGCCGCGTCCGCATTGGACGACTTCCGCCGCCTCGGACATGCGAACCGGGAGATGAACTATCCTGAATGAGATATATATTTTGGCAGACCATAAGAATTAACTCGCAAGGATGACACTATGATGAAAAGCCCGACGTTCCCCGCATGCGGATGTGAAAGGATCCGGACCGCGATCTGCGCCATCTCCGGCGCGGGGCTGCTGGCGCTCTTTTCACCCGGAGCACTTGCCGGCGACTTTGAGAGCATTGATGTCGCAATAAACGGATCTTTCGACAAGACTACAGAGCCATGGACCGGCCAGAAGCTCGATGCAAAAGGATACGTCAAGGCGCCGGAGATGATATCGCTTGAGACGAAGGACCTTCCCGAAAAGGCCGCCGGAGCCCTGCGGCTGACGATAAATAGGCTGGAGGGATTCAACTATCCCTCGCACGCCGCAGGAGCGATGTGTCCGCTCAGCGAGCATATCCCGGCGGACCGCAATGCCGCCATAAGCTTCTGGGCAAAAAGCTTATCAGGGGCCAATGTCCTCAGCATTTTCAGGGGCGGAGGAGGCGGTTCCGCCACTGTTGCGCTTGACAGCGGCTGGAAGAAATATGACATCGCTTTCAATGCCAAGGATCATCCGGTCAACGCTCTCGTCTTCGGACTGATTTCCAAGGATGCTCCGGGCATCCAGCAGCTTGCCGACGGCGAATGCCTGCTCACCGGCATCAAGGTGCTTGCGGATCTGCCGAAGATCACTGCGGCGGACTACAAATACGGGCCTCATGAACGTCAGGCCTTCGACTTCTGGCGAGCGCCCGGAGCAGAAGCAGCGCCGGTGCTGGTCTTCGTCCACGGCGGCGGCTGGCTCGGCAGCGACAAGAACCAGTATCATGGATTCCGCGCGACTGTCGACAGCCTTCACCGGCGCGGGATCTCCGTGGCGAACGTCAATTACCGTTTCTCTTCCGACGCACCGCTTCCGGCACCCGTATATGACGCGGCCCGCGCAATACAGACGCTCCGTGCAAAAGCGACGGAATGGGGGATCGACAAGAATCGCATCGCGGCGACCGGCGATTCGGCCGGCGGCTGCACCGTGCTCTGGCTCGCCACCCACGACGATCTCGCGGATCCGAAGGCCGGGGATCCGGTGGCCCGCGAGTCGACCCGGCTTTGCGGCGCCGCGGCCGAAGGGGCCCAGACGACTATCGATCCCGTCGTGATCCGCAAGGACGTCTACGAAACGGCCCTGGCGCACCAGATGATCTGCAGGGCCGCGGGATTCCCGGACAACAAGGCGATGGACGCAGGATACGAAAAGGCGGCCGCGCTATACAAGGAGTTTTCACCGATCAATCATCTCAGCGCCGACGATCCTCCGATCTGGCTCGGCTATCAAGGCCCCGTGACCGATCCCGCCGAAGGCATACACAGCTCGATGTTCGGCGTGATCTTCAAGAAGCGCGCCGACGAAGTAGGCGCGAAATGTTTTCTTACCGTGAACAGGAACCCGGAAATGTTCCCCAAAGCCCCGGACAAATGGACGTTCATATATGACGTCCTCGGAACCGCCCCAGACAAATCGAAAGGGAAATGACTATGGGCCGCCTCGCAGAATTCATCCATCCGACCAGATTCGCCGTCCTGTCGTCGCTCGCGATCGCAGGTATCATGGCGGGCTGCGCAGTCCCCACCGGAAAAGCGGGCCGCATTCGAACCGGGCAGCCTTCGTGCGAACTGCCGGAACTGAACTGGAATCCTGGCTCGGACTGGCTGAACGTGCGCGACTTCGGCGCCAAGGGCGACGGCTCAAGCGACGATACGGCCGCCGTCCAGCAGGCCTTCTCCAAGCTCGACGACGGAGTCGTCGTTTATTTCCCGCCCGGCAATTACATCATAAGGAACGAGCTGAGGATTCAGAAGCCCGCCGACAGGGGCGGCGACAAACGTCTTCTGGGCACGGGCATCTACGGCCACGGCAGAACCACGATCCTGCGCTGGGACGGGCCGGAGGGCGGCACGATGCTGCGCGAACTCGGCATGCTCCACAACAACGTCAAGGGGCTCGTCTTCGACGGGAACAGCAAAGCCGCAGTCGGCTACATCCACGACAACAACAAACTTTTCGAGACACACGTCTACCATGAGTTCCTCCATTTCAGGAACTTCCGCGAATTCGGCGTGCTCTCGGAGAAGAACGAGAAGGACGGCTCGTCGACCGCCGAAATCGCATTCGTCCGTTCGATCTTCGAGAACTGCGGGACCGCCGTTTCGTTCACCTCCTTCAACGACTACGACTACACCTTTGACGGCTGCATCTTCAAGGGGAACGCAAGGGCGGCCGTCGACTGCGACCACGGCAACTTCTACGTCCGTAATTCACGGTTCGACGGCAACGCCATAGACGTCATGGCGAATCCGGAGCACGGTTCGAGCATAAGACGCTGCGTTTCAGTGAATTCCGGCGCCTTCCTGGTCTTCCGGAATCCGGTCGCGCCGATGACGGTCGAACACTGTTTCATCGCGGAATGGAAGGGTAAGTCGGCAATACTTTACGGGGGAGCGCCGCTGACGCTTTTCGACAACACTTTCAAGCATTCGCTGCCCGAGGCGATTCCGCTTCAGACGAATCCGGCACAGCCGGTCCTCATGGCATCGAACGGCCTTCTCGGGCCGGCGAAACTGAGTGCCGTAGAATTGACTAATTCAAGCGTCGTGGAACTCCCGCCGGCCGACGCCGTCCTCGACGAGAACAGCTCCTTCATGCCGGCAAAGGCGCTCCTCCCCGGAAAGCGCTTCGACGCGAAGCGGGACTTCGGCGCCAAGGGAGACGGGACGAACGACGACACCGAGGCGCTTCAGAAAGCAATCGATGCGGCCAGAGCTTCCGGAAAGGATGCGATCGCATACCTCCCCAAAGGGCGCTACCGCATCACGAAGCCGCTGGAACTTAGAGGAGGCGGCTATCGCCTCGGCGGCTGCGGACTTTTCTCGCAGATAATTTTCGCCGGAAACCCAGAAGACGATGCAATGCAAGTCCGCCCCGATGGAGAACTTACAGTGGAGGAGCTTTCTGTTTCGCGCAGCGGCTGCGAAATCAGGGACCAGAAGGTCGCCTGGAACGGCAAGGGCGCGGACATCCGCCAGTTCCCGTCTAAGGGCGGTTCGCGAGTGACATACCGCGGGACCTATGTGCTCGGCAAATACTGCCATGCGCCGTTCATCCTCGGCCTGCGTCTCCAGGATCTCGCCGCGCACGACGCCGTGCTCATCGAAAACTGCGAGGGGAACATCCATGCGATTAATTCAGGCGCCGCGACAATTCTGGCGCCGATCAGCTACGAAGGTACGGTGTGGGTCAAGGGCGCGGCCCAAGGCGGATCCTTCGGAATACTCACGCGCCTGTCGACGATCAACCAATACGCCCTTTATGTCGAGGACAACCAGTCTTTGATCGCCAGCGACTACTACATCGAACAGGCGATTGCAGGCACGGTGACGCTGCGAGGGAATGCGGAACTGCCGCCCGGCCGGGCAACGCTGAGCCATCCGAAGCTTGATATCACAAACGCCGAGGCCGGAAAGACCAGCGACTGCATCTGCATCGACGGTTACCGCGGCGATGTTAGCTTCGTCGCAACGCAGTTCTATCCGCCGAGCAGCAGGATGCGGATATCCGAAAAGGGCGGACAGGCCAGGCTCGGAATATATGGCAACTTCTTCTATGCCAAAAGCTTCGAAATGTCGCCGCCGAACCTGCCGGTGAACATGCTCGCCCTCGGCAGCACCTGCGAGTTCAATTCGGCGGAATTCAAAGTGCCTGGCGCAACGCGCGATCCGACCACGGCGCGCGACGCGCTGCTCGACCTCCGCCGCCTGGGCGAGCTTGACTGGAAACTGAACCACCCGCATCTGTCGCAATAATCAGCCCCGCAGATAATACGGCGCGGCATAGCCGCAGCTAATTTTTTCTCACACAAAGGCGCAAAGGCTCGGAGAAGATAAGATAACTCAGTTATTATCCCATCTTCGTGTCTTGCCGCCTATGTGAGAGATTTTTACCATGATTAAAGGAGGTTTTGACATGACCCCCAAGGAACGTTTCATCGCCGCATTGAACAGGCGGCAGGTCGACCGTGTCCCGATGTTCGACTTCCTCTTCCAGAAGCCGCTCTTCAGGAAGCTGATCGGGCGCGAGCCAGCCGGCTACAACGCAAGGGATGCCATTGAACTTACAAAGGCGCTCGGCCTCGACGGCGTCTGGATTCCATACGGATGTTTCTCCGGATGGAGCCCGAAGATGCTCTCTGAAAACGTCTATGTTGACGAATGGGGGACGACGTTTGAAAGGAACGAGTCTTCGTGGCCTATCGACGCACCGATCGCATTTCCCCTCGCGTCCCGAGACGCTCTTAAGAACTATCGGATGCCGGATCCTCTCGCGCCGGGCAGGATGGACGAAATAAACCAGGCGCTTGAAATCAACGGCCGCCTTGGCGAGCAGGCCGTCGCAGTCCTCGGAGGAGTCGGCGGCCCGTTTACCGTCTCGTGGATGCTGGTCGGCTACGAGAGCATCTGCATGAGCCTCTACGACGATCCCGAGTTTCTGAAGGACGTGGCCGGACTCGCCGTCGACTTCGCGCTCCCGGCAATTGACAGAATGGCGGACGCGGGCGTCGACGGGATGGTCGTAAGCGAGGACCTTGGCTCAAGCGCAGGCGGCCTGCTCTCACCAAGGCATTTCCGCGGAATCTACAAGCCCGCGCTAAAAAACATAATCGACCGTATAAAGGCCAGAGGACTGCCCATCCTCTTCCACAGCTGCGGCCGAATCTACGACTACCTAGACGACCTTGTCGAACTGGGCATCACCGCAATCCATCCGCTGCAGCGGACCGCAGGGATGGACATCGCAAAGGTCAAAAAGGAGTATGGGCAGCGTATCTGTATCGTGGGCAACATCGACTCGTCGCGAACTCTCCCATATGGAAGCCTGGACAACGTCGAAAAGGAGACTAGGGAGACAATCTCGATCGCCGCCCCTGGCAACGGCTACATACTGGCGTCCGACCATTCCCTGCACGACGGAATCCCCGTGGAGAACATAGTCCGCATGTTCAAGACATGCAGGGAATATGGCAAGTACGGCACTTGAATTATGCAACTAATTATCTTATGTTTCTTTTAGTTATGTTGTCCTCTCAACGCCAAAGGTGTTATTTTATGAAGAGGCCCTTCACACTCATTGAATTGCTTGTGGTCATTGCTATCATCGCGATCCTCGCGGCGATGCTCCTTCCGGCGCTCAGCTCCGCCAGGGAGCAGACCAAGTCGCTTTCATGCCTCAACAGCCTCAAGCAGATCGGCGTCGGCACACAGATGTATTTCAACGACACCGGCTATATGTTCATTGACATGAACGAACCGGCGTGGGAGGGCTACACCTGGGTCACCGGCCTCGGGATGCTTCACCTGACGGAATTCCTGGATCTTCCAAAAACAATTTGCCCAATCCATCCTTATGTCCTTGACGGATACTTCGGAACACAGCCAGGACACCAGCATTACTGCTATGCATACAGCACCTGGTCTACAACCGGAAACCACATACCGATTGTAAAGTTCAAAAAGCCCTCGCTCACAGGCCTCCTTGCCGACTCCTTCGCAACCTACCACCTCCGCGGGCAGGCGTCGGAGTGGTATGCGTTGAGCGGCACCAGATACCGTGCCGACAACCGGCACAGGAGGAAGATCAACCTGCTCTACGTCGACGGCCATGTCATTACAGACGATCATGCCGCGGCGATGCTCACGTTCACCGGCCCCGACGGACCGTAATGGAAGATACTCCGGACACCCGCTCGCTGTTTGTGGCGATTATTCGCAGCGGCAATCGATGATTTCTCAAGGTATCGCTGGTAACGCCCGCATTCCGTCTATTTCCCGTCAACGAAGAATTCATAGCTCCTGGTCCATGCGGCGGTTCCGCCCGGCTCGATGGAGACCTTGACGAACGGCTCGCAGGAGACCTGATCCGGGCTGAAGAAGACTCCCATCTTTGAAACGGCGAAATCGCCGCCGATGCGTATTCCGGCCGGAGTTCCCGGCGACGTGATCTTCGCAGTTACGTCGTTCGCCCCATGCTCCCATCCTTCAACCGGCACAAACTTCACCTCGACCTTGTCTGCCGTGACCTTGAGTCTGTTCCCCTCGATGACGCCGATCTTGGAGATGTCGGCCGCTGTTTTAGGGGGGAAGGAGAATTCCACGGCCAGGCCTTTCTCGACAAGCCTCCGGCCGAGCGCCAGGAAGTTGTGCGCATACTGCTCCGCGTCGATGCGGTGCTTTCCGGTGTTCGTCAATGCGTGCTCGATGAGCAGGACAGGCTTGTCAGGAACGAGGACAAGGCGTTTCACGTAGCGGTATCCCCAGCCGCGTGGGCCGTCCACCTCCTGGACGAACTCGACGCGGTCCTTCTCGGCCTTCGTCGTCCACGGAAATATCTTGAGCGGCCAGTAGGCGCAATACCACAAGTGGGTTGGATTGAACGGCTTCTCATAGAGGCCGACGCCCAGCTTGATGAAAGCTTCGCCCGGCCTGGCGTCGTCGTACGCTATCGCCTCGAACCATTCCTCGCAGGGGCCGCAGCATTCGTTTGAGTCGAGAGGAGAGTGAACGGCAGGAGCGTCCAGAAAATACGAGTGGCCGTTCCGCTCCAGATGGGTTATGATGCCCGCCTGCTCGAAGCGGTTCCCGCGGTAGTACCCTTTCTCTACGTCCGGAATTGCGAACTTCGCAGTTATGATCCCGTTGCTGATAACTGCCGACGGCCAGTCGCCGACATGGACTTTGGGATCCAGCGCCGGCGGGACTTCGGCCATCAGCTTCACGTCGCCGGGATTGCTCATCTCCAGTTTTATCCGCGCATCATCCTCGCCCGGAGGGACTTCCATGACCGTACGGTTCAGTCCCGCCCTCATCGCATGAGCGAAGCTCCTGCACGAGAATATCTTCGAGCCCTCATCATAAGCGCCTTCCATCTTCCTGCCGTTGATGCAGAACGAAGTTCCCTTCGGGCAGAGCAGCTTGAACTTGTATTCTTGGACGTGGAACTTCAGCGGAAATAAGATGTGGCAGACAAGGAAAAGAGTTTCATCTGGTGAACGCCGTTCAAGCAGCAATGAGCCGTCGTCCGCGGACTTCGCCTCGGACCATGCAAGAGCAGCCCCAGCCCCTGTCTGCACGGCGAGGCCGATCTCATCCTTCTTCAAGAGCGCCGTCCTGGCCGCATCTGCGTCTGCCGGAGCCACGGAAGCGAATCGCCATGCCGACGCCGGAACCGGCGTCATCGGCCACGGGACATGTCCGGTGAACACCAGTCCCCTGACCGCATCGTCGGCCGCCGCCGAAAAGCCATCGCCGGCCTTTTCGAGAAGGCATTTCACGAGAAGTTCGTTCATCCCCTTTTTAAGATCAATGGAATAGGTGGCTGAAGCGCCGGGACGGAGCTCTCCCAGCGGCCCACCGTTGATACGAAGCTTGCCGGGTACGTCCGAGCGGAAGGAAAAAGACACCTTGCCGTCCGAAGGGCTCTCTGCATAACAGACCGCGAAAAATACCGCAGGTTTCTCCGCGCGCCCCTTTATGTCGAAGGTCATTTTCCTTGCATTGGGATCCGGGAATCCGCTCCAGGACAGCATCTTCCCGTCCTCGCCCGGATACCGGCTGCAGAAATCGCATTCTTTGTCCGGGGGGAATTCCTTCTCCAGCGCGGCGGATCCGGCTGCGCCGTCCGCGGGGAACGGCCCGATGAAAAACCATGATTTGGCGATGATAGGATTATGGCGCTCGGGCGGGAAGACATCCTCCGCCGGAAGCGAGACCGGGAGGCTAAGAGCCAACACTGAAATAATTTCCAATGCGTAGGATTTCATTGAGACAATCCTTTCATTGATTGTCCGATTATTAGAAACCTGCCGATACCTCTCGAGACCTGTCGAAACCAATCGTTGCTTTACGCGTAAAACGCGGTGAACAATCACCGCGCGCCGCCATCTGCCATCCGGTCTCCGATATCCGGCATCTGGTATCCAGCATCTGCCCCATTAAGACCCGCGGCCAGCGATCAAATGACTAGATCCCCCGGGTCGCTGATTCGGAAGCTGAACCAGTTCGCGCAGCTTCCCGGGTGGCATTTAACGAGGACGATGTTCCGACCTTTTTGCAGTTCGACATCGGCCGGCGCGGGCTTCCAGGCGCTGAACTGGGCGCCGTCTTCTTCACAGGACTCCGCCGGGCGCATGCTGCGGACCGGACTGCCATTGACCCAGATTTTCGCCCACCAGTCGCAGCCCAGCATCACGACCGCCCTGCGCGCTTCAGGTGCGACAATGATCGTCCGCGCATAGCATACTCCGCTGGAATCGGTGCCGCAGCGGTATGGGAAGTTCACGCCGGCTTCGCTGTGCTCGCCTTCTCGGCTGCCGCCGCAAACCCAGGCAATCTTCCTGCCGCCTACGCCCTCATAACTTGCGGAAGGCTCATATGCCTCCTCAGGAGGAAACACCCTCTCCATGGCCTTGCGAACTTCGCAGACCGGCTTCTGCGGGCCGAAGCCGGTGGGAAAGGGGCCGATTGTGTCCCAGCATTCCATCGGGACAGGACGCCATAGCGGGATCAGGCGCAGCGCATAAATTCCGAAGCGGCCGTCGGCCCAGAGCGAGAGCGAATGCTTGCCGACGGAGAGGAGCATGGAATGGATGCTGCAAGTGTCCGGACATCCCGGATTGTCAATACGGTGTTCTCCTGCAAGCTTTTCGCCGTCAAGGAAGGGCTTGATGCTCCTGGCTTCCAAGCCGATATAGCCGATATCCAGGTCGAAGCGTCCTTGGAAGGATGCGTCCAAGGCCACTTCGACGCTGTTTTGCTTGTCCGATGTGAAGACCTGCCAGCCGTTCCAGCCGGGACACCAGGATTCCACCTGTGCGGCAATATATTTTTCGTTGTCTCGCAGGCAGGCGGCCAGGGCGGCGCCGATACGGACAGGGACAAGCGGGGGGGCATACCGGTCCGGATCTTCGCCAAGGAGCGGGCCGTCCGCCACCTCGACACGCGGCTCATCGTCTCCGCCCAGCATTATTGCGGGGCCGCCAGGAGAATTGTCGAGAGCAAGGGCCATCACCGCAGGTACTTCTTTGAACATCTCCTCCGTGAATCCGCTGACATGCGCTGAGGCCCCCCGCCCTGCTGCCACTACCAAGGGAACATCTGATCCCAGGATTCGCGCGCAATTCACTTTCCCTGCTGCATCGACGACGACGGAGGATTCCGGCTTCCGTAAAAGATGGACATAAACTCGGCGTCCTTTCTGCGTGATTGCCCCTGCAAGATGCCTGGCTTCCGTGTATGCGCTGCGTTCCGAGCCATAGATGGATTCGCCGTTGCGCGCGAGCCAGCGGCCGACCGCCTCAAGCCGGGCGACACATTCTTCCTGCACGCTGCCGTCGCCGCGCGGACCGATGTTCAACAGGAGATTGCTGCCGTAGCGGCTGCAGCGGATCAGGGTTGAAATGATCTCCTCCACTGATTTGAAATTTCGGTCGTGGATGTTGTAGCCCCAGCTCTTGTTGATAGTCATGCAAGCTTCACAGCGCCGCCCCGGCGGAGCCGGGGTGAAGTGCTGCTCGGGGGTGCAGAAGTCCTCCGGCAGCCCGGAGCGGTTGTTGATCAGGATCTGCGGCTGCAGTTCACGCGCCATGGCGTTAAGTTCCTTTGAGATCCAGAAGCGGGCGATGATCCCGTTGTCCTGTATCCCCGGCACGACGGCGCCGTCATACCAGAGCATGTCGATCCGTCCGTAGTTGCTCATCAGTTCCCTGACCTGGGCGTGTGTCTCCCGCACCATACGTCCCCAGCCTTCCGGATCGGCGCCAGGGCCCGCATATATGGCCGGCTGCTGCCAGCTCATGATCGAATAGTAGAGCCCCACGCGCAGGCCGGCGCGGCGGCATGCGCCAACGTATTCTTTTACAAAATCGCGCCTCGCCTCCGCCTTCACGGAATTGAAATCGTTGGTCTTTGTGTCGAACATGCAGAAGCCGTCGTGGTGTCTTGCCGTGAAGACCATGTAGCGTGCACCGGCGCGTTTGGCCAAGGCGGCCAGGGCGTCGGCGTCAAAACGTTCCGGCCTGAACTGATCGGCCAGACGGTCGTATTCCCGGATATCGAGCTTTGACTTGAACAAGACCCACTCGGCGCTCTCATGCGCGAGGAGTGAGTAGAGCCCCCAATGGACGAAGAGTCCGAAACGTGCTTGGTTGAACCACTCGGAGGCATCAGCTTGGGCGGCCTGCCAGTTTGCATCTGCCGTCGTCTTCATCTGTATTCCTCAATGTTTTCTGCCGCAGCCGGCCGCAATCCTCCGCAATCGGCGGCGGTCGGAATGCTCATCCATTGTCACTTCATTGCCGGCGCTTGATTGCTTATCTTCAGGTCGCACGGATCACCGGCGTTGCCGTCGGACGCCTGCGGACTGCAGTCTGCGAATCCGGCCAATTCGGAACAGGCCGCAAGCAATATTTTTCCTGAGTGGTTCATATTGCGCCTTTCATCACTTGATTTTGAACTTGACAATCCTTTGGTTGCCGACGTCGGCGACATAGAGCCATTCGGTTCCCTGCGCGTCCGTGATGGCTGCGATGCCGACCGGCTGGCGGAACGACATTCCGTCGCGGCTGTCGAGTGTTCCGAAGTTTCCGAAAGTCTTCAGAAGCGTTCCCTTCTGGTCGAGGCATACGACGTTGTTTCTTGCGGGCTCGGTGAGCCAGACCCGTCCCTGGCTGTCGGTTGTGATCCCGAGCGGCTGGCGGAAGGGTGTCGAACCATAGCCCTGGTGCGCATTGAACTTTTCCTGCCAGATCAGCTCGCCTTTTCCGGAAAGTTCCGTGACTGAACGCGTTCCGCCGCCGGCGACGAATATCCTGCCGTCCGCCGCGACATGCAGTCCGTAGTCGCCCCAGCCGGAAGTTCCACCGAGATGGACGAGCTTCTCCCTTTTGCCGTCAAGCGAATATCTGAAAAGCGTCACTGTCGGCCCGCTCGACTTCAGCTCCGGATCGTCCAGGCGCAGAATCAGGCGGCCTTCGGGGTCGAACTCCATGTCTGTCGGCGTATACGACCAGTTGTCGAAGAGGGGCTTCTCGCCGTTGATCATCTTCGGCTTCTCCCATCCTTCCGCGGTCTTAGCGCAGCGGTAGACGTTCATGCCGCGCGTATTTCCGTAGAACCCGAAGTTTGAGGCGAGGAAGATGGCGCCGTCCGGCGCCAGTGCGAACGACTGGATGGTGGCGTTCGGAAGCTGCGGATCATAGACGGCCTCGATCTTGTCCTGAAGCCCGGGGACTAGGCTCATCAGCTTGTTGTATGCGAGGTAGTAGACCTTCCTGTCCCTGACCTTCATCTGTGTGAATCCTTTCAGGCTCTGTGCCTGCAGTTGTGAAAGGCCGGGAATCAGATCACGCTTCCTCTCAAGCCCGCCGCCGAGGATGAAATATTCCCTTGCGACTATACCATCGGTCTCATTCTGGAATCCGACAGTAAGGCCGAGGTCTGGGCTTAGCGCGATCGCAGACACCTTCGCAGGGAGCTGGAAGGACCACTTTTTTGCGAACTTCGCATCGGAGCCTTTTTCAAAACGGACGATGGAGCGGGCGTCTGCTCCAGTTGCGAGGATATTTGATCCGTCGGGGAGGACGGCGATTCTTCCGAGGTTCTTGAATTCGGCGGAGGCAAGCGCTTCGATCTCCTTTCCTGCCGGAGACAATATCTTGATTCCCTCCGCCGAGGTCAGATATATGTTTTCCTTCGCGTCCAATGCCGCGCCGGACGCGGTGCCGGCCATGAGCCTGTTGCTTGGAAGGCCATCGGAGGAGAAGTCGAACGACATGGCTCCGTCCTCCCGGAACTTGTATACGCCCTTTGTCTCCGCCGGTTCGGGGCAGTTCAGGAAAGGGCATCCCCACTTGTCTATCGCCAGCAGCGAACTTCGCATTCCGGGAACGGGAAATCCATATCCCCATTCAAGCCGAAGGAGACGCCCGGTATTCGTCTCATACAGCGCAGGCTGGGTATGCCACGCCATCGCCGCCAGACGCTTGTCGGGGGTGAGCCTCAGCGAACCGGTGTCGAGATATCGCGGATTGGCGAGCTGCGCCCATCTCGGATCGCCCTCATCCGGCTTGTGCTCCAATGTCAGGGGAAGGCATTTCAGGTAGTTGCCGTCCCTGTCGAAGAGCATGACCTGCTCGAGGGAGGCGGCCCATAAGTTGCCTTCCGTGTCATATGCCAGATCTGTCACGGCGGAGAGACGGCCGCGCACGTCGCCGATTATCGCCTGCGACCCCGGGAACTCGAGCTCCGGCGCATTCTTTGCGCCGACAAACCCATGAGGGATTTTCCGTTCAAGGAGCCCGGGGGGATATCTTCCGTTGATGTCGTAAATCCTTATCAAGGGGGATCGTTCGAGGTTCCCTTTTGCGCGCCAGAACCTGCCTTCCGCAAAGGCCATTACTGACTCGTTGAGGAGCTGCATCGCCAGGCGTGCGTCCGGCTCGCCGAGCTCAGGGGCTGTCCGGCGATAACGTATGTCGTCGAGCAGATCCTTCGCGAAAGACATCGCGGGGGCAAGCCTGTCCGAGATTTCCGGCGGCGCCTGTACGGCGCAACCCTTGACCGAGACATTTTTCCCCTCCGCACGGAACGTCCGCAACATGAACGGCTCGAGCTCAAATGCCAAGGTCTGCCCGTCGCCGAGCGCTAGCGCCTCTCCGCCTGATGCGGGAAAGATATTGGCGGCATTCGCGACAGAGAGCTCGACTTTCACACCTTTCGGCAGCCGGTTGACCGCATAGAAATAGAATCCGGGCACGAGTTTGAGCTTGTCCGCCTCCTCCTTCTTGACTTCGCGGAACCACACGGCGACCGGATCGCGCGCCTTCTCAAGCGGGGTGAACTTCAGCGCCGGCAGCGCGCGGAATTCGCGGAGGAATGGGCTCAGGACGGGTTGTGTCCCGAATATCCAGCCATTGCCGCCGTTGACGAAGAAGCTGGTGTCGGAATCGGCCATTGCGATCGCGTAGAGCTCCCTTTCATTGACGCCGGACGGCGTGCAGCAGTCGAAAGCGCAGTATCCTTTCCTGCCACCAAGCTTTTCCCAGTCCAGGTTGTCGTTGACCTCGTAGTATTGGGAGTAGAGCGAGAAGCCGCGGTCGCCGAGCAGCGCCACGCTCTTGACGTCCTCGGAGTAAAGAGCGTCCGTCTTCAATGCGTCGCCGACCGGAGTGGAGAAGCGGCGCCCGTAGCTTCCGCCCTGGATGACGACGAAGCCCTCCTCCGCGGCGTAGCGCCGGTAGTCCATGCCGATCTCGCGCATCTGGCCGAGGATGTCCCGGCTGTATGCCTCCCTTGGATCCGGGCCGAAGTAGTTGAGGAATAGCTTGGCATCGGGCTTCGCCTGCCTGATCCTGTCGCGGAGGCGGCAGTGGTATTTGAAAATCCGGTCGCAGCGCCACTCGATCCACCGGTCACGCGCGGCTCCGGTCAGATAGTCGAAGCGCTGGCGGAACCTTTTCGGATCGCCCGCCTTGCCTGGAACCTTGAGCCCGGAGTCCTTTTCAAACTGCGCCACAGTCCAGTCGTCGTATCCCCAGTTCAGGCCCGGAAGCGCGTTCCATCCCTGCCACTGCCAGGAGAGCATGAGCCTCGACGAGATTCCGGCGAACGACGCGCAGTCCGCGAGGCGGTCGGCGGCCTCGCCGAAGACCGAGACGTATATTTCCTGCACCTTGGGATGCAAGGCGTTGTAGCCGGCCTGCTTCCATCCGAACGCGGTCCCGCCGTCTCGGTTGCGGATGATATATTCCTCAGCTTCCGGCGCGATGTGCAATACCTGTTCCTTCTTGCCGTCCTTCTCCTTTTCCTCGGTCCATACGCCCATGACATACTTGTCGAAGTTCGCCTGTCCGCTGAGGTGGAATTCGGGGACATATTTGCCGTTGTATTTCTCGGCCGTAAGCGCGACCATCCTCATCATGTCGTACGACTCGCAGAAATATCCGTCGAGGATTCTGCTGGGATATGCGTTGTACTGATATACGTTAGCGGTGGGGAACATGAGGTTTGCCCCGAGGAACCTGTTCCACTGGCCCCATCGGTCGAGCGTGTTCAGGTGCTCGATCAGCCCCGCCGTCCCCTCGCCTGCTTTCGCTCCAAAGAAGCGCAGCCATCTCGGCCCCTCCTCGAAATAAAAGCCCATGACGCGTCCGTTCGCGGTTCCGGACGGTCCGTCCGTCAGTGCGGAGTCTACTCTGTCGATGATTATCTTGGCCGCCGCGGCCCTGTAGCCTGGCACAAGATTTATCGCGGCGACGACGATCCCTTCTTTATTCAAAGGATAGAAGAACGCCTCGTGCGTCAGCATGGTGTTTGACAGGGTATAATGATCCCCTGTCTCGACTCCGCCGGTCAATGTGATCCCGTTCTTGCCGTCCGCGCCGTCGCATGTCCAGAACCCCATGCTCCGCCGGTCGTCGTCGGGATAGAGCACCCTGAGGCGGTAGAGGTGGTCAGCGTCCGGAAGATCGAACTTGTATGAGAAGCCGTCGGTTCCCCAATAATCCGCGGTTCCATTGCCGGACGATTCGCGGTATGCCCCGATCGGCGATTCGACGATCCTGCTTTCGCCGTCCTTCTCGAAGAAAGTCTTTCCCTTCTCCACAGGCTGGCCGTTTATCGTCTGCTTGACGCAGTCGATCTCGACGGCGGGCGAAGTCTTGAGTTCCGGCGCCGGGGGCGGCGGATTCTTGGTGTCTATGACGATGAACATTCCGGCCTTGAGATCGGCCGGGCGGGAGAGTTTGTCCCCGACCTTGGCAAGAAGCATGAATACGCCCTGGCGCGGGAATTCTATTTCGGCATCCTTTTCTACAGGCTCGGAGCATGCCGGGAAATCAAGCTTGCCGCAAGGCGTCGCCTCGCCGCTGTTCTCGTCACGGACGACAAGCTCGTATGATGTCGGAACATCGGTTCCGCCAGAAATGCATATCTTGACCTTGCTCCCTGCGCGGACTACGTTGTGGCCGACGCCCGTCGCGCGGACGCAGCCCAGCGGCTCTCCGTCGGAGGGCCTCAGCTCCCACCTGCTCGGAAGGACACCGGGAAAGCCAAGGCGCCGGAACCTGAGCGTATGCCTGCCTTCCTTAAGATATAAATTGGCCTCCTTGTACCGGCGGCCCTGCTCGCCCTTGCGCGGCGACGGCTCGACGTCGTCCTTGTGCGAATACGTCAGCAGGAAAAGGATTTTGCCGTCGAGGAAGACATCCCTGTTCCAGCCGGCCACGCCTTCCTTCTCCATCAGTTCGAACCATCCGGACTTGGCGACGTTGAAGTCGTATTCGACCCATCCGGAGAGGCAGTTCAATGTCCCTTTCTTTTTCTCCTCTTCGACCTTGGCCCACTGATACCAGTCTATCTGCGAGCGGTCGAAGCTCCAGCCCTCGCGCAGGATCGTTCCGGCCTTGGGCGGCTCGTCAGCGGCAACCAGGACTCCGGCCGCGAAGAGGACGGCAAGAGCGGCGCATAACCTTGGCAGAGGAATTCCCTCGATGTTCATCTTTGTCTCCCTATCCTTTCCGGCATGCCTTGCCCGATTATTTTGGTTTGGGGGAAAGGGAAATTCCGTGGTCGTCCGTGATGTAGGCCGCCATGGCCGATCCGAGCGAGCCGCCGTTCTGCTTGACCAGCAGTGTGTTGACCCCCTTCTTGAGGTTCAATACCGCAGGCATGGGATAATGCGTGGTGAAGTCCGCGCCGCCGCTCTCCTGCTGAGTCTTCGGATCGATTGACGTGCGCAGCCGTTCGCCGTTCAGCCATGCCACTGCCCACCAATCGACGCCAAGATGAAGCTGGGCGCTCCGGTCCGTGTCGGAATCAATGAATGTGACTGCGAAGTTGACGTCGGCCTGCGACGAGCCGGTTCGAATCGGCATGCTGACGACGAGGTCGTCGAGCTTGCAGAGCGTGGAGTCCGTCTTCTGCGTCCATCTAAGCTCCCTTCCATCCGCGAGCCTGTATGCGGCGCCGAGATCGACCTCCTGTTCGGGTCCGTATATGGTTTCAAAGCTTTTCCGCAGCCCCTCCGCGTCGTCCCGGCGTCCCGCGACATGCAGCCCCCAGAAGCCCGGGAAGGGCCCGACCACCGACCATGCGGAGTTCGGCATCGGCTTGAGAAGCGGCAGTATCTGCAGCGCGTAGACGCCGAACGGCCCGTCGCGGCGCATTGAAAGCTGCGCCTTGCCGGCCTTGAGCTTGAGCGCCGGAAATGCGAATGTTTCCGGGTCGCACGGCTTCGAGGTCTCCATCGCGGAAGGCAGGCTTTCCCCGTTGATGGAGGCGACAGTGACTCCTGGAAGCGGTGAAACATGCCCTATCCTTATCACATATGGGCCGTCGGCAGGAATCTCAAGTGTCAATTCAAGCATCCCGGAGTCGGCCGCCAGTATCTGGGAGCCGCCCCATTCCTTGTTGATGTCGGATGAGGGTTTTATAACGGCCTTGGAACCGGACGGCAGCATCTTCTCAAGCGCATCGGCTTTGATGACGGGGCGTTTCGGTATCCAGTGCCCTTCGCGCGGCCTTTCCTGGAGCAGGCCGGGGAATTTCGTGACGACCTGCCCTTCCGGCATCCGCGCTGTGTCCTCGTAAATCTTGAGCGCAGGCGCCATTGACAAGGATGTCCTCGCCCGCCAGAGCCAGCCTTTCGAATAAGCGTCCCAGGCGGCGGCGATCTGCCGCATGAATGCGCCGCGGTCCGCCGCGGAGAAATCGTCCTTGCGCGGTCCGGAGATCATGTTGGCGACGTCCTGCGCGAAGGCGATGCGGTTCCTGACATAAGATATCTTGTCTTCGGGGACGATTGTCTTTGTCGTTACGACGGATGCGGACGCGGAAGTCCGGAACGACCTCAGCTCGTACGGTTCGAGATCGAGCGGCAGGACCGCGCCGGTCAGCCGAATCTTTTCGCCGGTTCCGAGTCTGAAGACCTCGTCCGTCCCGGCGAGAGTTATCTCAATCCGGACCGGATACTGCTCGCGGTTGACGGCGTAGAAGTAAAACGCGTCCGGAGCAATGTTTCGGGCTTCAGTTTTCCCTGGCACCTGAAAACTGGAGCCTGAAAGCATCTTCTGCCACACCGCCACCGGATCACGGGCCGATTCCACGCGTTCGAACGGGAGGGCCGGAAGAGCGCAGAATTCGGCGAACCACGGATTCCATATCTCGGGATCGCCGTAGATGTCGGTGTTGCCGCCGTCGCGGAGGAACGAGCTGTCCTGTTCCGCCAGGACGACCGCGAACTTTTCAAGGCTGTTGCGTCCCGACGCGAGCGCGGCCGAACAATAGTATGGGACCGGCTCCTTGCCGACCGCGACGCCCAGCTTTTCCGCCGGCCAGAAGGTCGCAAGCTCTTGGTAGTACATGTATGCGGCGAAGGAGCGGTTCACCCCCATGCCTGCGCCGACGTTCTCCGGATCGAGGAAGTCGTCGTAAATCCGCTGATCCTGCACGCCGAGGTTGCGGAATCCGTAGCGTGCGCCTGGTATCATTGCGAGGCCGTCGACGCTCTTCAGCTTTTCAAGGTCGACACCGCATTCGAGGGCGCGGCGGCTGACGGAGGAAGGCTGGTCGTAGCAGGGATCGCAGCGGAAGTCGCCGAATATGCCGAAGAAAATATCCGGACGCGATCCGCGTATCCTGTCGCGGATGCGGAGGTGGTAGTCGAGAATCCTATGGTTGCGCCATGATATCCATTTGTCGAGCATGTCCTTTGAGACCAGAAATTCATAGCGTTTCAGGAAGCGCCCCGGATCGTCGTCCGCACCGGGTACCTTTGTTCCGGAATCCTTCTCGAACTGTCTGATGATCCAGTCGCCATAGCCCCAGTTAAGGCTGGGGAAAGTGTAGTCGCCGCGGAAGAGCCATCCGTCGGCGCGGACTGTGATTCCGCAGAACGCGGGGCTGTCGCGGAGCTTGTCGGCAAGCTCGCCGAAGGCGTCGATCCAGGCCTTCTGGACCACCGGATGCAGCGGGTTCAGGTCGCACACGGCCGAATTCTGCCCCCTGGCAGCGCCATGGCAGCTGAAGGATCGGACGTCGTCAGGGTTCTCCGCGAGCGCGGGGAGCGTGACGAGGTTCATGTACCACTGCGCCGGAAAGACTTCGGGAGTGTACCGCATCCCGTATTTTTCGCAGATCAGGGCGGCGAGCCTGCATTGGTCGTAGTCGGTCGGCATGAAGCCATCCAAGGTCGTCGTGCGCCAGAATGCCCCCTGGTAGCCGGCGCCGCATGCGCTTATGCCGTTGACGCCGAAGTATCTGCAAAGGCGCGCCCAGCGGTCCAGGCCGACCATGTCATGGACTATTCCGCCCTGGTATGCCGATGCGACGTTGACAAGGTAACGCCAGTTCTCAGCCTCCTCATACCAGTGGCAGAAGACACGGCCGCCCGGATTGTCGGCCTTTGCCGCGGGAACCTGGTCGCCCTCAAAGCGGCTGACAGTGATCTTCGACGCCGCGGCGCGATGGCCCACCTGCTGGGTCAGAATCGCGAACATCATACGCTTCGAGGCGGCCCACACAATAGTACGGTGATGTCGGATCTGCCCGCTCAGCGGCTGCATTCCCCCGGTCTCGTATGCCTTTGCGGAGTATGCGGTGCCCTTGGCGAACCCACCGGTCTTCTCGTCAATCCAGTTCTGGCTTATCGTCACCGACCGCCGCGCGTCGTCGGGAAATTCGACGTCTATCAGGTACGGCACCTGCAACTCCGGGAGGTCTATCCTGTATGAGAATCCTGAATAGCTGTGTGGATCGTCCGGCCTCTTCATAGGTTCCGAGCCGGGCACCGTGCAGTCATGGCTCTCGCGGTATGAGACCGCCGCCGTCCTGACGACACGTGTCGGGCCGTTGCACTCGACGAACGCTCCGTCCGGAACCGGGGTTCCGTTGTCGGTCTGGGCAACGCAGTCGATTACATGGACGGGAACAGTTCCGCCGCCGCCTTTCGGCGCGGCGGCGACGTCTATAACGGCGTATTCGCCTATGGGGAACTCGCACGGGAGCAGATCCCGCCCGCCCTTCACCCTGGCAGACAGGGAGAAAGCGCCCTCGGCCGGGCATGGAATTGCCAGATTCCTTGTTTCAGGTCTTGCCGCCGGCGGAAATGAGACCTCTGCGACCAGTTCCGGCCGCCTCGACGCATCCGTCAGATCGCGGCGGAGAAGTTCATATGCGGCCTCTTTGCCGGCGCCTCCCCCTGTGACCTTGATCTCCAACTTTTCGCCTGCGCGGACGATGTCGACGAGCGTCTTCTCCGCAGTTATGCAGGCTTCGGGGCGCCCGCCCGCCGCCCGGAGCTCGAAACCGCCGATCATCATGATCGGAAACGAGGTGCGCCCTATCCTCTGTATCCGCAGGACATGCTTTCCAGAGCTCAGCCAGATGTTGCCAGCCTTGGCGTCCTTGGAGCCCTTTTCCATCCGGCTTGTGGTGCGGAAGCGCCACAAGCAGGTGCCGTCAAGGATCAGGTCATGCCGCATCCCTTCGCCAGCGTTCGTGTAGACAAGCTCATACCATCCTTCGGCCGGAACGCTTATCTCATAGTCGGCGACGAATCCCTGCGGATAGGGGCCTTCCTTTTTAACGGGCTTTTCATAGGGTCGGCCATCCCCCCATTCGATCCTCGAAAAGTCCCAGAAATCCTTCGATACCGCAATGGAGCCAGAACCATCCTCGGCGCAGGATGTTGACATCAGCAGCGGGATCGCCATTGAAGACAAGAAGACGGCCAGCACGACTTTTTCCATGTGAAATTCTCCCTTCTTTTTGTGGAAAATACGGATAACCTGCCTTTGCATCAGAAATCCGGAATTGGATCCTCTTTCCTGAGCCATCTGTTCGCCGCGGCGGCATCCGACGCCTTGGGGAAGTAATTGCCCCCGAACGCCTGGACATGGGAGTCAAGGAAGAGGACGTTCGCCCTCCCCTTGATCCACTGGTTCGCCTGCTGGACGAATGAACCGCCGTGGCGCAGCGAGACGTTTCCGCCGGTCGGCGAGTTGTAGAACTCTGCGTTCCTAAGACGCAGCTGCCCGGCGTCGCAGCCGTCCATCTTGCTGACCTTGCCCCATGGCGCCTTGAACTGCGAAAGCTTGAAAGGGAGCCCCAGATCCGGCCAGTTGCTGGCTTCTATGCTGTTGACATGGCCGTTCTGAACCCATGACGGATGGTTCCCGTTGAAGATGCCTGAGGGATTCTTGGGGCATACAAGATAAAGGCCGGGCGGCTGTCCGTCCATCGGCTTGCAGCTGAACGACGAATTGAAGCCGAGATAGTCGACGATCTTCGAAAATTCGGGGCAGTTCGGATTGTTAGGCGGCGGGACGCTCCTCATATCCGGGATGTAGTCCTCGTTGTCGTAGATATACATGGCCTCGGCCTGGCCGAGGGACTTCAGCTTGTTGGCGCAGTCGGTCTGCTTAGCGACCTCCCGAGCCTGCTGGAGCGCCGGCAGCAGCATCGCGGCCAGTATCGCGATGATCGCGATGACGACCAGAAGTTCGATGAGTGTAAAGGCTATGTACACTGCTTGCTCACCAGTCTTTCTATGGATCGATGAGCTGATCATTTTATGCCCCTATCCACTTATGCTTGGTATTAAGCTGGGATTTTTAGTTATGGTTGCCTATTGTTTTTCAGTCTGTGAGAACATCAAATTCCCAGTATCGCTGACGGCCATCCAGAATCCGTTGCCGAGGCTGCCGGACGCGATCTTGACGAAGAGTTCGTTAGCTCCAGGCTTGAGAGGGACATCCACCTGGAACTGGCCCTTGAAAGGCGCTCCTCCATGCGGTTCGACGTCCTTGACGAGTTCGCCGTTGATCCAGATCTTCATCCAGTAGTCCATTCCGTAGAGCAGACGGACATAAGCTTCGACGGGCGAATGGATGTATGTCATGGCATATCCTATTGTCCCATAGTAGCGGTCGAAGATCCGCCCGAGATCTATGAAATCGCTGCTGCCGTCGATCTTGACCCATGCGGATTTTTTCCCGTCAGCGACATCATACACTGCTGCCGCATCCCTTTTGTTTTCAGGAGGACGCCAGTCTTTCTCGCGCATCGCGGCATCTATCTTGCTCCCAATCTCGCGGTCGCGCGGATCGCCGACGACGAAAGGCCCTGCGGCGATCCAATTGCCCGAGACGATGTCGGTGAAGGCCGGAGATAGCACTATGAAGCGGATGGCTGTCCGTTCGCCGGAAATCCGTTTCAGCGAGATCCGCGCCTTTCCATGCTGGAGCTTGACGGCGCCTGCGGCTCGAACCAGAGCCGGAACCGGGATATCCGCAGCTCTGGTGCTGTTCATGACGCTGACAGTCTTGCCATTGATGAAAAGTTCGATTGTTCCGAAGGCCGCTCCCGCAATCTGCCCCATCTCGACGCCGGTCATGGCATCGAACGGAATGTCCAGCTCAAATTCCAGTTCAGGGTCGTTCGAGACCAACAAGGTTTCGGCAGGCCAGACATCGTCAATTTTCATAAGTTCAGCATTGCCTTTGACAAGGCGCTTGGTCAGATCGTCCGGCAGATAAGCCCCCGGAGGCGGGACAGGCGCCCCAATCTCGCGGAGATTCGGCGGCTGCCGTTTACAGCGGTCGTATATCTTGCGGAGCATGTGATTTTCGATCATCGTCCGAGCGCGCCAGAAATGTCCCTTGATCAGTTCATTCTTCGCATCTGCGGCTTTCTCCGCGAGCAGCTTCGATTCGTCGGGCCTGAGCTCCAGACCAAGTTTTCCGGCCTTCGCATCGGCCGACAGGGCTTCGAGAAAGGAGACCAGATTTTCAACATGGGTGCGGTCGGCCTCGGGTATCTCAATCTTGACCGAGGCGATATCTGTGCCGGCCCCGGAGCAGAAAGTCCTTAATTCATAGGGTTTTAGCTCATATGAAAGTATTCCGTCCTTGAGCTGGACCGGCTCCTTTACCGCCAACCTTTCTACTTTGTCCGCATTCTTCAGAGTCATCTGAACTTTCACCGGATAGCGTTCGCGGTTGACGGCGTAGAATAAGAAGTTATCATTTTTCTTAAGCTCCCAGACTGCCACCGGGTCTCGCGCATCATCCCGCGGCGTGAATGGGATGTCCGGCAGGGTGCGGTACTCGACGAGGAACTCGGAGATGACAGGCTGTCCAACCGTATATGCGTTGCCGCCGTCGGCGAGGAAGGCGGCGTCTGTTTCGGCGAGCTGGACTGCCCAGCGCTCGTTGGCGTGACGCCCGGACGGGTTGACCACTCCGCTCATCCAGGTGCGCTTGGTTTCCTTCGGAAATCCTATGGACTCCGGCGGAACGACCTGCTCTGTGGCCTCGAAATAGCCTGCGCCGTCGAGGAATGACGCTCGCCCGTCGGGAGCGGAAAAACGTTTCAGCGCGACGGGATCCAGCAATCCGTCCCGCATTTTCTGGACGGCCATCTCGTCGCCCATTCTGCGGCCATATGCGACACCTCCGACAAGGATCACCCCTGGAATGGCCTGAAGCTCCATCGGATCGATTCCCGCTTCGCGGGGAGCGTCCTCCTGCTCGGGCATGCAGAAGTTCGAGAGGACGGCGAGATCCGGCCTTGCCTGGCGTACCCGCTCTGCGATTTTCGCATAAAGGGCGGTGATCTTCTTGCATCGCCATTCAATCCAATCCTCTTTCGCGTTGGCAATAAGCCAGTCATAGCGTTTGCGGAAACGCTGTGTGTCTCCTGCGTCGACCGGTATTTTTTTTCCAGTCTCCTTTTCAAAAAGGCCGACGGTATAGTCGTCGTACCCCCAGTCGAGGCTGTGGAAATTGTTGAGTCCGGGGTTGCACCAGCCCATCAGGCGTAGGCAGACTCCCTTGAGCGCCTTTGAGTCCTTGTATCTGTCCACGAACTCTCCAATCATTCCAAGGTACCACTCCTGATTCCTAGGCCACAAAGGGTTGTATATCGGCTCGGTCGACTTTGACTTTACCGCCCCGTTCTTGTTCGTCGCCATGTGCAGCCGAGCCGGATCCGCGTTGCACGGCCAGTCGAGTTCGCGAGCCTCGGGATGGAATTCGCCGATGAAGTCCATGCCGTATTTCTCGCAGTTCATGATGACGGCGCGCACAAGATCCGGGCTGTAGGGGCCGCCGAAATTGACGTTGTAGTTTGTCGGATAGAGCCCGAACTGGTAGACGACCATTGTCATCCAAAGGGTGTCCCCTCCGATATGCCGGATAGTGCGCGCCCATCGGTCGGCGGCCGTGATCATGCCGCTCATCGAACGGTCCGGCGGACCGTAGCACGCCACGAAGTTGCTGCCTTCCTCATACCAGTTGGCGAAGTGGCGTCCGCCGGCCTGCGGTATTTTCGGGAGAGGCAGGCCCCCTTCGACCTCGTAGACTCTTATTTTCGAGGCCGCAGCCCGGCGCTTGTCGAGCGCCGGGATTATCAGGACGCGCAAATCCGTGCTTCGCGCCCAGTGCAGGATCGTGTGTGTGAGCATTTTGCCCGATAGGGAGAATTCCCCTCCGCTGTCCACTCCTCCAGCCGTAGGGTAGGCGTCGGGCGAGGCTTCGCGTATCGCAATCACATATGTCCGCAGGGCGTCGTCTGGATAGTCAACCTCTATCTGGTAGAGCTTCTGTTTTCCAGGAACCTCGACCTTGTATGCGAACCATGTCGGATCTGTCGAGTTCATGTGCGCAAGATAGCCTTTGTCGCCCGACTCGCGGTAGCTGCCCGGCGTTCCTTTCACGACACGGGTCTCTCCGCAACTGAAGTCGGGGGCGGTCGCCGCGCAGTCTATCTCCTTGACAATCTTTCTATTGATTTCACCTCCGGCCTCAATCTGGCGCGCCGTGTCGACGACATTGAATGTGATCGGGCGTATGTCCTTCTTGTCAACGGCTTTGCCATTCAACGTGAACGATACGGAGAAAGCCCCTTCCTTGTCGCATGGAAATTCAAGCGGGGTCATGTTCACGCCAGGATTATCTGGAAGAACCAGCTTCCTTTCCAGTACGGGTTTCTGATTTTCCGTCACGGCTACGCCAAGCTCGATCGGTGCCGGGGGAGAGGCTGTTTCAATCATGAGCCGCAGATTTTCCCCCTTGCGGATTATTGTCCGGTCGTCGGCCGTTGCGACCCGGATCTGCGCGGCGAGATTGTCCGGCGGCACCGCCTTTACGGTGAAACCTTCGACCGACGGCATCCCGGTCCAGTAATATCTCTGAAGCCGGATCTTGCTGCGCGCGCCTTTTTCCAGCCAGAACGAGCCAACCTTGTCACCTTCGACGCCGAAGACATATTTGCCATCTATAAAATATTCGACGCCATGTCCCCCTGGCACAATCAGCTCATACCACCCGTCGCGCGGAACCCTCAATTCGTATTCGAAGGAGCCAATGACGCATGTGCCCTTCTCGTCCTTTGCCAGTCCGCGCAGATTGCCTGCTTTACGGATCTTGCCCTCCATCGCCGGATCCGCCAGTTCGCATCTTTTGAAATCTGCGGCCTTGAATTTCTGCTCCCAGGGCTCGAATGCGGAGAGCCCGCGCCACTGCGGATAATCGGGCATTTCAACCGTGTCGGAGGAGTCTTTGACTCCGCTTTCGTCCTCGGCCATTGCGTATGCCACTATCTGCTCGTTCGGATCGGGTGCGGGGATTTCAGCGAACCAGGCGGAGCCTGAAGCAGCAGCAGGCACCTCGATCCATTTCGCATTTGTCTCGGGCTTGTCCTTCTCGCCCATTCCGAAACGGAAGACGGCTTTCGGCATGCGCTTCACCCAGAAGGAGACCTTTGCAATCTTCGTAGGGCCAGAGACTTCAACTGAAAGCTCGGCCTTGTCACCCCCGACTTTTACCGATGGACGGCCGAGCGTCGGCCATGCCGGCGCCATGCCCAGGACAGACTTGAACCAAGACAAGGGGATGGGCACGTTGCCTACGTATCCGTGGTTCTCGTTGGGGAACATGAGAAGCCTTTTGTCCGTAGGGATCGCGCGGTAGGTCGCAAGCACGCCGGGCATCCAAAAGAAGATGTCGTCCGTTCCGGACAGCATCAGGACGGCCGCCTTGTATTTCCCGATGTTGTGCTTCGGATCAAGGCGGGCCAGCCAGGCGTCCTGTTCATCCCGGCCACACATAACCATCGGCCCAAAGTAACCGCCGAAATACAGGTCGCGGATGAATCCGCGCCCGTATTTTACTGCACCGGCCTTGAACGAGGGTTCGACACCTAGTAGGAGCAGTGTAAGATGGGCTCCTGCCGACATTCCCGCCACGCATAATTTTTCCGAGTCGACTTCAGGCCTGCTCTTCAGCAGCATGACTACACGTTTGGCGAACATCACGCCGTTGCGTATGCCGTCAACTTCCGGCCCGAAGCTCTTCCATCCATAAGGCGGTGCCTTGTCCTTCTCTCCCTCTGGGAGCGGCCGCGCCATGTTTCCGGCGATGTTGAAGGTCGAATGGCGAACTCCGGCCTCCACCCTTTTAGGAGCGGGACCAGCCCAGTCCATCACGAAGCAGCAGAAGCCGCTCTTCGCGTATTCTATTCCGGCGCCAGGGCCGAGCTCCTGGAGCCCCGCCCCATGTATCTCAAGCACTGCGGGATATTTTCCCTCCGCTTCCGGACGGCAGTAGAACCCGTAGATTCTGGTCGGCTTGCCGTTGAACGGAGCACCAGAGAAATACATCTCCGTCACCTGCACGCCTGATTCGGTTTTTTCCGATATGACTTCGATGTCCGGCGGCAGCTCCTTGAAATCCGGCACCTGGAAAAATTGTTCGTCTGCATTGCAAAAAAGGCCGAGTCCGGCCATTCCGCATACTCCGAGGCATAAGGCAAGCCGTCCAGTCATTTGCGTTCTCCTTAATTATGTTCCACCTTTATCCATGTGTGCACCATTCACTCCGCCGCCTGCGTCAAAAATGAAACCATCATCTGCGACACTTCAAGACAAGTCCTATCTATTCTATCTTTGTCGGGACTGAGGCACCCATGGGATTTTGCCCTGAAAGCGATACGGCGCCGGACGCGGTTCCCACGGCTTCAACTCTTCTGCGTTCCCGCCCGGGATTGAAGACCAGCCTCACATAATCTTTCCCGTCGCGCCTAATCTTGACGTCCATGAGAGGTTCTTTCCCAAGCAGCCCCCCGATCACGCAGCTGCGGCCATCGGCTTCGCCTCCTTCCATTTATCCTTGCGCGAATTCCTCTCCATTTGCATGATCCATAAATGTTTCACAGGTTGTCGGAAGGCGGACAATCCTTCGAAAGCCAGCGCTCCCCCTCTGTGTTATCACGCGATGCAGGAAGCGGTGGCACCGAATATTCTTTGAGGTGGCCGTCCAGGAATACGAAGTTGATCACACGGTTCGAATGGCGCGCGATCAGGCCAGTGTTACTAACCGCGTCCGGAACCGTATGGAAATCCACCTGCCTCACCCTGTAGCCGCATCCGTCGAACAGATAGGCTTTGCCGTCGAGCCGTTTGAACTGGTTTATCTTGTAGGCCGGATAGTAGCAGTAGCCTGCCGCGTTCGCCCCCATGTGGGCGTTCACTCCGAATGAGGATAAGTTGCCGTTGAACTCGCCTTTTGGATTTTCAGGGCATGTGAAGATGTTGCCGCCTTGGCCGACATAGCACGGCTTGGCCTTCGCCTCGAAGACCCTGAAGTCCGAATGCGAGTAGCCGACGTAAGGGGCTATCTTGTTCGCCCAGTTGTAAAATATGCCGTTCAGCTCCTGGCCCGCAGGATATTCGTCGATGGTCGCATGCGCAAGAAAGCCATCGAAGTCGCCCATGTAATGTTGATGCGCCGTCCCGAGCTGGCGCAGATTGCTGCTGCATCCGATACGTTTGGCCATCTTCTTCGAATTCTGGAGCGCCGGCAGCAGCATCGCGGCCAGTATCGCGATGATCGCGATGACGACCAGAAGTTCGATGAGCGTAAAAATATTCCGGCGCGGAATATTTTTACCTGCTCGGAAATGAATTCCCAAGCTCGATGAAGAACCAGTCATTTCCACCTCCTGGCGCCTTAGTCCCTTACGGCGCGACTTGGAAAACGTTTTTTCCAAAATGATAGTTTGCGCGCGCCGCGCGCAAGCAACATAACACAGCATTACTCGTATGCAGAGTTTGCCCTTTGCGCGCGGCGCGCGCAAGCTACCTGCGCGTCGTAAGGGCGCCTTTTTCCCGCAGGGAAAAACTTAGTGTCTTTGTTTTAGAGTTCTATGCTTTAAGCGTTTGTAAAATTACATTGGACACTCAATCCGCCGCGGCGGATTGGATGTTGGACGTTGGCGCAGCCCGCCTCAGTCTTATGCCGCTCTGAATCCTGGTTTTCATTCTCGCGAGCCTTGTCGAACCATTTCGTTATTCGGTTTACGATTACGTAATGCTATTTTCCTGAACCCAGCCCCTACCCCTTCCCTTTTTTCCGGACTTCGGTGTTTTTCGCGGTCGAAGCGCGGACTATCAGCTCGACCGGAATCACGGACGATTTGAGCGGAGCGTCGGGATTCTCCATCCGGTCGAAGAAAAGCCTGACGGCCTCGGCCCCGACCGCGACCCCGTCCTGCCTGACGGTCGTCAGTTTCGGATGAAGCATCTCCGCCAAGTCGAAGTCTGAATAGCCGACGACGCTCAGATCGCGGGGGATTCCCAGCCCGAGAGCCGACGCGGCCTCGTATATGTCCGGAACCATCGGATCCATCGGGGCGAAAATGGCGGTCGGCCGTCTCCCTGCGGGCATCGAAAGAAGCTTCTTTAAGCTCGCCATGAAGATTTCCTGTCTTCTGGGTTCACGGGGAGGCAGCGCCACTTCCAGGCGGGGATCATAGGTGACGCCGAACGCCTCCAGCATGCTCCTGAATCCCGCGAAACGGTTTTCGCAGGTCGAATGCCCCTCGCCGTAGCGGCAGAATGATATCCGGCGGTGTCCAAGCTCCAGTAGATGCTTCGCCGCGAGGCGTCCGCCCTCTATGTCGTCGGTCCGGACCGTGTCCGTGGAGAAGCCGGCCCTGTTGGAGTCGATCTGCACGATCGGCCCCTTGAAATTAGCAATCCGCGAGAACTCGTCGCGGCTGACCGACTCGTCTATCACATCCATTATCAGGCCGTCGACGCTGTGCTCTATGAGCCTTTTCAGCGCCGTCCGGTCGCCATCGGGGAATGCACGGCCTTCCACCGCTATCGACAGGTAGCCGCGCTCGCCGAGCGACTTCTGCACGGCGAACGCGATGTCCGAGAAATACCTTATGTTGAGCACTGGAAGAAGCAGCCCGACGCTCCGTGTGCCCCCGTTCAGCCGCGCAGGCCGCGCGCAGGCCGGGCTGAAGCCGCACTTGGCGGCAAGCGCCATTATACGCTCGCGCGTCTCGGGAAGGACCTTCGCGCTCCCGGAGAAGACCCGCGAGACCGTCGCCGGCGAGATGTTGGCCATTTTAGCGAACTGCCGCAGAGTGAGCATGGCCGCATCCTTTACGAAACATGTTTCTTTATATCATGTTTTTATTATAACTGGAAACGGTTGATTTTTCAAGATATCATCAGCATATTATTTATAACTATTTTATTATCAATATAATATATTTATAATATCCCGGATATACTGCTAGATATGAAACATATAATCATTTTATTCCACATGCGCAGGCCTTACAGGAACAAGTTCAGGGCAAGGACTGACGGCGGGGAAACAGGGCCAAGACGGACGAATCAGGTCCTGCGGCGGACACGAAGTTCGGCATGGAGTTTGACAAGCGGGATGCCGTGCTTAAGTTTATTCCGGTCGTCCTATGAGACGCCTATCCATTCACGCCTATACGAGAGGAGGCCGCATGTCGCATTTTGTAAAGATAGCCGCGGTGCAGTTCCAGACCAAGGCCGATGAAAGAGGCAGGCCGGAGAACAGGGATATTGTGATCCGCGAGACATCCGCCGCGCTGGACGCCCTGAGATACGACCGGCCTGACCTCGTCGTCCTCAGCGAAGGCATCGAGGCGGTCGGGCAGACGATGGATCAGGCGGAGTCGCTGGCGCGGCCGGGGCCGCTCCTGGACCTCTACTGCGAAAAGGCCGCGTCGCTGAAGTCGCACATCGCGGGCTCCTCCAAAACGGTCAAGGACGGCCGGATTTACAACTCCATCGTCTATGTGTCGCCGGAAGGCAGGATCCTCGGCGCATACCACAAGTCGAACCTGACGATCGGCGAGCTTGAGGCCGGCCTTTCGCCGGGGAATGGCGCGGTGACCCTGGACTGCCGGGCCGGCAGGCTCGGCGGCGCGATCTGCTTCGACCTCAACTTCGACTGGCTGCTGCAGGAATATGCCGCGGAAAAGCCTGACATCATAACATTCTCGAGCATGTACCACGGCGGACTTGCGCAGTCGATATGGGCGTTCAAGGCAAGATCCTTCTTCGCATGCGCATGGCAGTTCATGGAATCCTGCATACTCGATCCTTTCGGCAGGATTCTTGCCTCTACCGACTGCTACAACCCCGCGGCGATCGCGACGGTGAACCTCGACAGGGCCATGGCCCACCTCGACTACAACGCGGAAAAGTTCAAGGAGATCAAGAGGAAATATGGAAAGAAGGTCGCGATAGACATCCCGGCCAACATCGGCTCGGCGCTCATCTACAGCCTCACGGACAAGCTATCCGCGATGGACGTGGTCCGCGAGTTCGGAGTCGAACTCCTAGACGACTACTTCCAGAGGGCACTGAAGGAAAATGCCAACCGAAGAAAATAGGTTCAGATTTCCAGCGCCCCGCACTGAAAAGGCACAGGAGTATTTTCCACGGCTTTCAGCCACTTCATAGAGGCGGGTCAGGAAATCTGAATTGCTTATCCTTCGATGTCGGCGTCCTGCGGCCCCTTGTCCAACGTGCCGCGGACAACGACGGTGTGCCCCCAGAACATATCAGCGTCATCGAAAAGGAAGTTGAACGTGGAATCGCCATAGAAGCATATCACATCGAGTTTCAGTTTGGCGATGAATTTATCCTTGCTTAATGGCTTCTCGCCGTCGTCGAGCCAGGATTTGTTCTTGGTGTCCAGGAGCTTTGTCGCGGCGCAGTCCCTGACTCGCCGGTCCATGCCCGCCTCGTCCAGCCACAGCTTTTCCGCCTTGCGCAGCAATTTTGCGAGTTCTTTTTCGTCCTTTACAGTAAACGTTACGATGGCAAGACGCCCCATCCACTTGCGCTTGGTATTGTAGCTGTCGGCGCGCCTGTCGAGGGTGAGTTTCCGGAAGAAGGGATCCGTAATTGTCTCAGGGCGGCGATCTTCGGCGGCGGCACACAATTCCTTGTCTTTCCGATCTTTACCTAGATATTCGATCAGAATTGCCCGGCGTACGTTCGGGTTGATGCTTTCGGTGAATTTAACGCGAACGCGGAGCACAGCATTTGGCGGAGTCTTCCTTCTCCACGAAGCGATCTCGGATTCGGTTCCGGTTCCGTCACGGTACACGTACAGCCAGCATTTCTCTATCGGCCCGCCTGCGACTCGCCAATGGGGAAAAGACACATTCAGCCGCCACGGTTCGCCCTGCGAGCTGCCCGCACCGCCACCATACTTATCGACCAAGCCGATCACTTCCACCGACTCAGCTTTTGACGCCATTTGCATCGCTCCTTATCTTATTTCCCGATATGCTGGAATCCTATCTGATTTTTTGATGCGGGCTGGGGTGCCATAAGCTGGCGGATGGCGTCGAAAATAGCCGTTATGTCGACATCATGTGCCTCCACCTTCCGTTCCAGTTCACGCAGTTTTCCTGCGAGCTCCCGCGTGTCGGAAAGATACTGGCGCATCCTGACAAACGCCCGCATGATGGATATGTTCATTTCGATGGCGCGGGCGCTGTGCAGCACTCCGGACAGCATGGCAACGCCCTGTTCCGTGAACACGAAAGGAAGATATTTCGAATGCGCCCCTCTTTCTAAGGTGCCAATTTGGCATCTTAAAGAATGATATTCATCCATTGAAAGCTGGAACATGAAATCTCCAGGAAACCTCTTTTTGTTCCGGCGGACGGCCCTTTTAAGCTGTGAAGTCTCAACCTGATATAGCATGGCGAGATCGGAATCCAACATCACACGATGCCCTCGGATGAAATGGATCAACGTCTCGATCTTATGGATGTCTGCTTTCATTCAAATTTTTTCCTGTCAACTATTTTCTTTGAGCCATTCGTCGAGGGAGAGTATCTTGATCCCGGCCTTCCTGGCCTTCTGGAGCTTGGAGCTGTTGTCGGAGGTGTCGGCGGCGACGAGGAGTGAAAGTTCCTTGGTGACTGAATCCACCGGCTCGTAGCCGTTCTTCCTGGCCAGGTCCTCGTAGTAGGATCTCTGCTCGGGCATCTTGCCGGTGAAGCAGACTGTCCTTTTCTGAGCTCCGTCGGCGGGGGCGCTGCTCTTGGTCTCAGTCATCTTGACGCAGCCCAGCAGTTCGTCGAGGAAGTCCGACTGGGTGCGAAGTTCGCAGAATATGGCCTCGGCACGCTCGGGGCCGATGCCGTGGATTGAGGAAAGATCCTCCTTGGAGAGCTTTCTGAGTTCAGCCAGCGTATACTTGCCGAGGATCATCTTCGCGACGTTCCTTCCGATTCCGGAGATGTTCAGCGCGGCCAGTATCTCGTAGTCGTGGACCTGCTTTGCGGCGGCGATTTCGCTCATCAGGTTTTCAGCGGACTTGTCCTTGAAGCCTTCAAGTTTCAGGATGTCGTCCTTGGAGAGGTTGAATATGTCGCGGAGCGTCCTGACGCCGAGTGTGTTCATCATCTTGCGGATGTTTGGTTCGCCTAGGCGTTCGATGCCGATGTTTTTGACGGCGGCGAGGAGACGCTGGAGCTTCGTCTCGAAGCAGTCGGGATTGACGCACCTGAGTTCAGGGCCCTCGCGGACTAGTTTCGACCTGCAGCACGGGCATTCGGAGATGATGCAGGGCCTGCGGTTCTCGCCGGGCTCGGACTCGACGATGTAGGGTATGACATCCCCTGCCCTCTCGACTGTGACGGTGTCGCCGATCTGGAGGTCGCGGTCGATTATGTTCTTGACGTTGTGGAGCGTGGCGTGCCGGATCGTGATGCCGCCGATGTCTGCGGGTTCGATCTCGGCGATCGGCGTGAGGCAGTTCTTTCCGAAGCTCCATTCGACGTTGAGTATCTTGGATTTTTTGCGGACTCCGCTGAACTTGAAGGCTATCTGGCCGCGCGGGTGGTGGGCTGTGGCGCCGAGCGACTCCCTGTATGCTTCGTCCGCGAGTTTGACGACGATGCCGTCCATAGGATACGGCAGGGCCTCGACTTCCCGGAGTATCTCTGTCCATTTTTCCGCGAATTCCGCAAATTTCACGGTGTAGCTGACCTTCTCGTAGTCTACGAGAGTGAGTTTCGCGCCCTGCCTGCGCATGTCGTCGATTTCCTTGAGGCCCATGATGCCCGCGACGGCGTTCCTAGAGTTCTTATACGGTTTGCCGTCCTTCTTGAGTATTTTCGAGTATAGGTTCTTGAAATCGTCGTCTCTGATTACGATTTCACCGCGGGCGGGCCGATCCAGGCTGCCGGTGTACGACTTGGACTCCAGCTCGATCAGCGGAATCTTGTCCGAGATGTCCTCGCCGAGGACGCCGTCGCCGCGGGACGAAAGGACGCCGTCCGCGAAATTCGCGGAGATGCCGTCGTATTTGGGCTGGACGAGGAAGAGTTCGTCCCTTGAGCGGGCGTATTTGCCTGCCCATTCGAGGACTTCCTCGAGGGAGTATGCCTTGTCGAGCGAAAGCATGGGCTTTGCGTGCCTGACCTTGCCCTTGCTTGCAACCTTCGGGGCAAGGACCGCCTGGAGCAGTGGATGGTCCGGATTCAGCGCCTCCAGCCGCCTCATGAGGCCGTCGTATTCCTCATCGGATATCTCCGGTTCGCCCTTCTCCCAGTAGAGCCGGTTGTGGTGCTCTATGAGCCGTGCGAGCTCCTTCTCGTCGTCATGGGAAAACAGATCACATTCATGTTCTTGCATGGTGCACCTGTGGTTTTGTGTTCATATTTTCTTCCACAATGCCACGGTCTTGGGTGGGAGAGATGCTCAGAATATCCACTTCCGCCTCAAACGTTCCCGCCAGAAAATATGAAAGGAAATTCCGGCAGATGCCGGACTTTCAGGGAAATTAATATGGCTGAATTGGAATGCAAATGCGCGGGTCTGTTGAAAAAGCCTCAGATCCAAGGTAGATTGTCCGACGTAAGTTCAGCTAGCCATACGAAGAGGTTGCAATGAAGCTTTCGGCGACAGCACGTACCGTCACGATATTTTTCTGCGCCCCCATGGCGGTGCTTTTCCTTTCCGGCTGCATGGCCCATATAGTGAACATGCGGGGAGTGGTCGGGGCGGGCCCCGAGGACAAGATCTACACCGCCTACAACATCTGGTATGAGGATCCCGCCAGGGTCATGTCCATAAACTACCACAGGGGGCAGATGATACCCTTCGGGACGCAGGTGGAGCTCGTCTCGGGGGAATACGACAACATCAGGATCATCGAAGACTACGAGGAGGAGATTGTCTTCGAGACGCTGCCTGACCGCAAACGTTTCACGGTGATAGGCTCGAAGAGGTGGCGGTCGCAGGATGAGACCATCCACGATCTGATAAAGCGTATGTTCACGCTGGTTCCTCCAGAGAAGATGGTGGAGGGCATCTCCCCTGAAAACCTGGAAAACATAAGGAAGGGCGTCGTCGTCAAGGGCATGACCAAGAAGGAAGTCATAATGACCATGGGCTGGCCGGCAAGCCACAGGACCCCTTCGATAGAGGAGGTCACGTGGATATACTTCCTCGACAAATGGAAGAACCTGCGCGTCATATTCCGGGAAGGCAAGGTCAGCAACTTGCTGGAGTGAGGGAATTCAGATTTCTGACCCGCCGTTCTGAAATGGGGGAAAGGTGAAATATTCCTTTGCAGCTTTTCAGTGCAGGGCGCCGGAAATCTTTTTTCACTCAACTCCCTCAGTTCGATCAGACCGCAGACCAGGAAATCTGAACTCACTTGTTAATTTCGTTGTCGAGCATAGTCCAGCTCGGGAATGCCCAGAAGTAAGTGCACGGCCAGCCGAGGTAGTAGTTGGGGTAGCCGTCGGCGCTGGTGGGGTATTGGTATCGCCTGAAGTTGCCCTTGTAGCCGCCAGATCCGTCATGGCGCACATAATTGCCACCCTTCTTATGGGCCCAGTAGGCGGAATTCACATTCCACATCTCCACCTCGATTGCAAACTGGTCTGGGTATGCGCCGCCCCATTTGGTTCCGTAGCTGGCGTCGTCGGCCAGGATGGTCGCCAGCCGAAGCCTTGGCAGGGCAAGCACCTTGACCGGGCGCGTCACCGTATTGAAATAGGTCGCCGCCGGCTGGAAATCGCTGTTGCTGTTCCAACGGTAGTTATACATTGTCCATCCATACATCTGCGTCCCGAAGTTGCGGCCGTCCGGAACCTTCTCCTTAGCCGGGCAGGAGAGCGAAGCGTAGGCGATATATTTAAGGTCGTAAGCTACACCCCAGCCGTCGAGGAATCCGTCCGCTGAAAACTCCGCGAACTGGCGGCCGACCCATGCGGGATTGGAATTCTGCTGGGCGGTGGGAGGTTCGTCGGCGGAATCGCCCGCATAAACCATGAACCCCTTGTAAGTCTGGCTCAGGTTCGACAGGCAGGCGATCGCCCTGGCCCGCATCTTGGCCAGCGTAAGGGATGGCAGAAGTATGGCCATGAGGATTGCGATGATCGCAATCACGACAAGCAGCTCTATCAAGGTGAAATGGCTTCCCCGGTTCCGACAGGTCATAACCGCCCCCCCTGCCTGCGAATTCTTGCTCCAGGTTGAAAAATTAATATTATTATATGATAGTCAATGAAAAAAGTCAAGAGCCGGCTACGTAAGCCTATAAAGGAGTTCCCTGACTTCGGCGTCGGACATCGGCCTCGGATTAGTCTGCATGCTTCTGCTGCGGCAGTTCTTGACGATGAAGTCGAAGTGTTTCTCCGCTAGTCCGAATCCGTGCAGGCTGGAAGGGATTGCGACACCGTCTCTTAGGGATTCAATTGCCCTCAGCAGCTCATGGGGGCTGCGAAATCCGCATTTTGCCGCGAGGACGCCGTATTCGCCGGAACACACCGGCATGTTCCATTCGAAAATGTGGGACATCAGGATTGAGCAAACGAGGCCGTGCGGAATTTTCAGGAGCGACCCGATCGGATGCGCGAGGCCGTGTACCGCGCCAAGGCCGCTCTGGGAGAAGGCCATCGCCGAAAGCAGGCTGCCCTGCGCCATGGCCGTCCGCGCCTCGAGATCCGTCCCGTCCTTCCATGCCCTGAGGAGACTTCCCAAGATGATTCCGACGGCGGTCTCGGCCAGGGCCCTCGATGCGGGATTCCAGCTGCTGGACGTATAAGACTCCACCGCCTGGACCAGGGCGTCCATGCCGCTCGAGGCAGTAGTCTCAGGCGGAACCGAAAGCGTAAGTTCCGGATCCACGACCGCCACGTCAGGGACCATCAACGGATGCCTGATGGACTGCTTCTTGCCGCTTTCCGGGGAGATCAGGACGGCGTTGCAAGTTATTTCGGCGCCGCTGCCGGCGGTAGTGGGCGCGGCAGCGAAGAAAAGCCCCTTCGAGGATATCTTGCTGCGGCCCTCAAAATACTCCGTTACCATTCCGGAACAAGGGATAATGGCGGCTGCGGCCTTCGCGGCGTCAATCACGGATCCGCCGCCCACCGCGACCACGGCCCCGACCTTCCCGTCTCTTCCCAGCCCGATCAGCCTGTCCACGCCAGGGAGCGGGGCCTCAGCGCCCAGGCCGGATGCGAAGAGGGTCTTATCCGCCGGGAAGAGGGCCATAAGCTTTTCCAGCCAGGGTTTTCCCTGTCCGGCCCCTCCGGTGACAACCAAAGACTTCACCCCGTACGGCAGCAAGGAAGGCAGCCGGGCCGCCGAACCGGCGCCGAAGATGATCGTCGGCGGATAGTTCAAAGTAAAATCGGACGGCATCTGTGAGCCTCACTTGATCCCTTGCCGGAAATTGTAACAGATGAATTTGCGATGTTCCATTGGGGGCCAGCCTCCAGGAAGGCCTTGTGTCAGCTTTCCGGCGGCATCGCAGCTTTCCCTGCCCTGAGGAACTTAAGCGCCTCGGCCGCGGCCGCGCTTTCCGCAGACTTGCGGCTGCTTCCAGAGGCGGTGCCGATCACTTCGCCTCGGAAAGACACCGAGACCAGGAATGTCCTGCGGTGGTCCGGCCCCTCCGTCTTCACTATCCTGTAGGATGGCTTGTCCTTGAACTCGCGCTGGGTGTATTCCTGCAGGAGCCCCTTCGGATTCTGCTCCAGCAGGACTTTTTCAGCGCCGGCCATCCGCCGTTCGAGAATCGGCAGTAGAACCCCCCTGGCGGCATCAAGGCCACCGTCCAGGTAAACGGCGCCTATCAGCGCCTCGAAGGCGTCAGACATTATCCCCGGGCTCCCATGCCCGAGCGAATGCATCTCGCCCCTGCCCAGCATGAGGTGCCTCCCAAGGCCCGTCTCCCTGGCCAGGTCGGCCAAAGCCTTTTGGCGCACCAGGGCGGAACGCATCTCCGACATGAACCCCTCCCTGCAGTCCTTGTAGCGCATGAACACATATTCGCTGATGACCAGCTGGAGGACTGCGTCGCCAAGGAACTCCAGCCGCTGATTGTCGTAGGCAAGCCCCTTCTCCGAGGAATAGGAGCGGTGCGTCAAGGCCTCCTTGAGAAGCGAGCAGTCCTTGAAGGCATAACCCCCGCAGATTTCAGCAGATATGCTTTGCATCGAATCTTGGAAGGCAATTATGAGACGTCAACAAGCTGCAGCTGCCTAGTCTCGTTCCCGTTGTAGCTGTTGATCGTGGGGATTGCCACCACGTTCCAGGAATCCGTGGCGGGAAATGAGTCCACGCTCCGGTTGAAGGCGATGAATGGGATGGTGTTGTTCTTGGCGTCCTTGAGCATCCCCCTCGTGTGGTTGTTGGCGACAGGGTTGACCTTGACCGGGGTCAGTCTGTTCATGAGGAAATGCGGCTGCTGGTTCGAATGGCCGAAAGGCTCCAGGTTGCCGAGAACCTCGTAGAATTCGTCGTCGAGCTCGCTCAGTTCGATCTCCCCGTCGATGTCGAGCATGGGATACTGGCTGCCTTCCTTGAGCTTCCTGCATATCACCGACTCGAATGTGCTGAAGAACTCCTCGAGGTTGGAGGTCTTGAGCGCCAGGCCGGCCGCCATGGGATGCCCGCCGAAGCGGTCGAGGACGTGCGAGCATTCCGTCAGGGCTTCGATTATGTTGAGCCCTGTGATGCTCCGGCAAGAGCCGAGAGTCTGATCCCCGTTGATCGAGAAGACGATGACAGCCTTGTTGTAGACCTTGGAAAGCCTTGAGGCGACAATCCCTATCACGCCCTGATGCCAGCTTTCCCCGGCGATCAGGAGCGCCTTCATGTCCTTGTATTTCTCCGAGGATCCTATCTTCGCCAGGGCCTCGTTGAGGATACCGTCCTCCTTCTCCTGCCTGATCTTGTTGTATTTGTTCAGCTTCTCGGCGAAATGGTAGGCCTCGGTTATGCTCGAGGTCGTAAGCAGATCCAGCGCGGTGTACGGATCCCCGAGGCGGCCGGCCGCGTTGATACGGGGGGCCAGCGAATAGGTTATCTCGGAGGACTTTATGCTCGCGCTCAGGTTCAGCCCCGACGTCTCGCAGAGCGCCCTTATGCCCGGCCTGATCTGCTTGGAGAGCATCTTGAGTCCGTTCCTCACAAGTATCCTGTTCTCCCCTGTGAGCGGGACTATGTCAGCCACGGTTCCGAGCGCAACCAGGTCCAGGCCCTCCCTCAAATCGAACCTTTCCGCCCCGAGCTTCCTCTGCCTGCCGTACTTTACGAATCCATGGCAGAGCTTGAAGGTCACGCCCACGCCCGAAAGTATCTCCAGCGAGTCCATCCGCGGGCTGAGCTTCGGGTTAACCACTACGAATACGTCGGGAATCTCCTTCTGCGGTTCATGGTGGTCGGTAATTATTATGTCTATGCCTTTCTGCCTGGCGGAGGCGGCGGCATCCATGCTGTTGATGCCGCAGTCCACGGTGACAATCAGCCTGCAGCCGGTCCCCATGTGCGCCTTCTCGAGCGTTTCAGAAGTGAAACCGTAGCCGTCCTCGAAACGGTGGGGGATGAACACTGCGGCGTCGGCGCCGTTCTTGGTGAGCGTCCAGTAAAGAAGGGCGGCGGAGGTGATGCCGTCGGCATCGTAGTCGCCATGTATCAGTATCTTTTCCCTCTTCAGGATGGCGTCCCAGAGCCGCGCTGAAGCTTTCTCTATGCCGGGAATGGCATAAGGATCGCTAAGTCCCTTCAGAGGACAATTGAGGAAATTGTCCGCCAGATCGGGATCGACGCCTCGGGATGCCAAATAAAGCGCTATCGGCCTCGAAAAACCGGTCGTCTTTATCAGCTTCTCTACAAGTCCCTGGGGCTTCTCAGTTATCTGCCATACGTACTTGCCCATCACCCGTTGTCCATAAGCTCTTGGTTTTCATATGTAATATATCTATTATAGACAGTCCGGGCAAGCCACATTGTTCCCTATTTTCAAATAAATTTAGATTCAAACTTGAAAAAAAAGTGGAGGATTCGTATAATACTGTTCTATCTCCCATCACCGGGCCGTCGTGGCGGAACTGGCAGACGCGCTACGTTCAGGGCGTAGTTTCGAAAGAAGTGTGGGTTCAAATCCCTCCGACGGCACCAGACCTAAATTTAGCCTCTTTTTTACCCCCCCTTTTTGAGGCTTTTACCCCATCGTAGTTGACTAAGGCGGGCTTCGCCCGCAACCCAAAATTCAATGAATTCCATAGACACATG
>CAZWRV010000051.1:0-41595 GCA_964636325.1 uncultured Victivallaceae bacterium
AAGAAGAAAACGGGGGTTTTCCCCGCCGCGGCCCTTGACAGGCACATAGATAAAACCGTAACGTCTTGAAGCATTGCGGACCATGGGGCACCTGCCTTGATTGGTCAAAATACGTATATTATGTATACATTATACAGTATCGGCCATCCAAATTCAAGTGCCGTCATTAAAATATTCTTGAATTATGAGGTTTCTTGTAACCCCTCAGTCTTTCCTCAAAGACAATCGGTGTCGGGGTCGGAATCGCTATCGGAATCGAATATATAACAAGAAATCGATCCCGATTCCGATACCGACAGCGACCCCGAAAGGAAGATTGAGGGCTTACGGTTTCTTGATTCAGTCAATCCTGTTATCCTGTCCGTATCTTGCCTTATTCCATCCATGCCTCGAAGACGGCCTCGACATTCTCGCGGGAGTTGTCCTTGCCCCATTCGCACTGGGCGATCACGCCCCCGCGTCCGTCGTCGAGCGCCCTGCGCACACGCCTGACTGCATTCCGCACATCGTCCTTGGTTCCGAAAGGAAGAACATGCTGCCTGTCGATCTCGCCCCAGAACGTGATCTTGCCCTTGTGCCTTTTTGCAAGCCCTTCGATGTCCATGCAGAATAGCTGCGAGTTGACGGCGTTGACTCCGATCTCGACCAGGTCCGGATAAATCGACTCGATATGCCCGTCCGAATGGAAGAAGACCGACTTGCCGGCGGCATGGATTATCCTGCAGTAATCCCTGTAGAGCGGCTTGAAGACTGAGCGCCACATCTCCGGGCTGATGAGGAGCGCCTGGTTCGTCCCCCAGTCGTCCATGAGGAATACGGCGTCCACGTTCGACTTCGACCAGGCCGTAACGTCAAGGAGGTAGTATTCATGGATCATCTCGATCGCCTTCCTGACTTCGGGCGTGTCGTAGGCGAGGTCCATGAACACCGCCTCCGTCCCGCGGAGGAACTGCAGCCTCTCGAAGGGGCGCGCGCAGACCGAGGAGAGCATATACTTATCGGTCCTCTCGCAGAATTTGTTCGCATAGTCCAGGTTCCTCTTCTTCACGGAATCCCAGGGCGGCTGGAACTTTGCGAGCGCCGCCCAGTCGGCAAGCACAGGATGCTTGACTTCGCCGACCACCCCCGGCTCGGCGATCTCCCACACGCTGCCCCATTCGTCTGTGTATGTGCCCGGCTTCGAGAGCTTTACAATCTCATCTTCGCCGCCGCCGCCGGGCGACAGCTCCGGCCTGCCTATGTCCGACGGATATTTCTTGAGGACCGCATCCAGCTCGTCCCTCCGGAACAAGGAAATATAGGGCAGCGCCCAAATGTCGCGCGGCGCGCGGTCCGGCTTCGAAAAAGTCAAAGCCCTCTTCACTCTTTCCCTTGATGTCATGGCACTCCTTCCCGGTAGCGTTTATACTCCTTTTGACGCTAAATCGCCTGATAACTATTAACATTGTTGACGGCCGATTGCAAATCCGCTCTGGGAGATTTCATTTTCCCATCCGTCAATCATCTCAATTATTCCAATCCGGCCAAAAATCTCCTTTTCCATGCTACCGCAGGCGGAAAAGAATCGTCCTTGTGCGCACCGACTTCGGCTCGCGCATGAACCATGCCACGCAGGCGGCCAGCAGCAGGAGGCTGCCGTGGATATAGATGGTCAGCCGAAGGTCGGCGTCCCAGCCGATGTCCTGAAGCCGCTTGACCAGCCAGCCGCCCAGCACCGGCATAGGTGCGCCCACAGCCGTGACGAAAGTGGAATACGCCGCCAGCTGTATCGAACGACCTTCAGGCCTCGTAACCTTATAGATCATCGAGGAGACTGCGATGTTGAACGCCGCGGCACCGATCCCTGAAAGGAAAAACGGCAGCAGCAGGTAGCTGAACGCATGGCTCAAAGTCGAACCGGCGGGAACCATGAGCCAGGCGAAGACCTGGGGTCCCCAGATCAGGAATCCGAGGATCAGCACCGGCCGGCAGCCCCAGCGGTCGGCCGCCCTGCCCCACAAAGGCGAGAACAGCAGAAATGCGGCGGTGAATGTGGCGTTGATGACACCAAGCTCGAAGAATCCGAATTTTAAGTCCCGCAGCCAGAATGTCGGGATGAACGGACCGACTATCCCCGCCAGCGCGACAACTGCGTGGACCGCCGCCAGGAGCAGGAAATCGCGGTTGCCCAGCATGTCGCGCAGTACGCCGCCGTACGACAGGCGCCGCCCCTGGACGGTCGGCAGGGGGCAGTCCGGCTGAGGCACGTGCAGCCAAGCCGTGGCCAGCCCGAACAGGACGCCGAAGAAGAAGAGCCCGGAAAAGGCCCAGAGCCCGGCGCTCTTGACGATGTCAAGGACGCGCCCTTCGACGATCGCGAAAACAGCGCCAACCAGGCCGCCGAACATCCCGCAGTAGCCAAAAAACTTGCCGCGCCTGCCCTCCGGAATCAGATCGCCCACCCAGCTGCCGCGGGCGTTGCCGGCGAACTGGCCGCCGACGGTCACCAGGGCGATGATCGAGAGCAGCAGCCATAGGGTTGCGCGGGAATAGGCGGGCTGCCCGTCGGCCCGGGTGCCGCAAGGCGAGAAGAGCAGTGGAATCAGACCGATCAGGATCCAGCACAGCGGCGCGATGAACGAGAAGCAGACCGTAATGCGCTTCCTGCTGATGCCGCGCTCGACCAGCCACGCCGCCAGGAACTGAAACGCGACAAGGCAGGCCGGAACAGTCGACATCAGCCCGAGAAATACGTTGTCCGCACCGAGCTGGATAGCGAAACCGATCAGGAACATGCCGCCGGTGCTGGCGCCAAAGATCGCCCCGAGCATTACCTGGGCATAGCTCAGGCGCACCGCACGGTCGACTTGAACAGGCGTCGGAGGCGGAACTCTGCCTGACGCTTCCATGGCGGAATCACCGATCATTTCCTTCAGATTTCCTGACCCGCCCACTATGAAAAGCTTAAAACGGCAGGGAAATACCCATGTGGCTTTTCAGAGCGGGGTGCCGGAAATCTGAACTGAAATACCTTCCGAGGGTCGGTATTTCTGCACATCTTTATTTCCCACGGATCAGGATGTCTGACCTTAGAGTTTTTGTTCTGCAATCACCTCACTTTGTCCGCCCGAAGATAACAGTATAGAACTGTATTTCAATCCTCGACGGCCTCATATCTTATGCCGGCCTATTGCCCAAACGCCGTACATGGGCTAGATTACTTTTTGATTTTTCCGCCTTGTCCACCGTAAAATCCGTTTGGAAAGGAAATCCTCTTGCTAGGGGCCGACTCCAGGACTAAATATCTGCTGCTGTGGATGAACAGCAGGATCGAGATGCTCGTGGTCAAGCTCTTCCCGGCGAAGACCGTCTTCGTCTTCATAACCACGGCAATGACGGTCGCGCTGTCGATGCTGCTCGCCTTCTACCTGCGATTCGAGTTCCAGTTCCCGGCGGAGGAGATCAAGTCACTCGAGCGCGTCCTGCCGATCGCGGTGGCCATCAAGCTCGTAGTCTTCGCCTTCTTCAACATCTACAGCGGCATGTGGCGCTACGTCAGCATCTACGACCTGGTCCAGATATTCATCGCCAACCTGATATCGAGCGTCATCATCTTCGCCACAGTCGTCACATGGCAGCAGGAATATTTCGCCGGCCTTTCGCGCTCGGTCCTGATCCTCGACTTCCTGATATGCTTCTTCGCGATCTCCGGGAAGCGCGTCCTGGTGCGGATAATCCGCGAGGCCTCCTACAGGCCGAAGGGCCAGAACGCCGTCAGGACCATCCTCGTAAGCTCATCCGGCGCGGCGGACACCCTGATACACACCTTCTCCCGCAACCCTGGCAGAAGGGACATCATCGGCATAATCAGCGACAGCATCTCGGCCAGCTCATCCCTGCGCGGAATACCCGTCCTCGGAAAGATCGACGACATCGCGAAGTTCGCGAAGGACCTGAACATCTCCGAGATACTGCTCCTTCCGCCGTATTCCAAGCCCGCGTTCATCAAGAAGATCATGGACAAGCTGGACGAGGCGAAGGTCTCCGACTGCAGCCTAAGGATGCTCCCCGCCTACGAGGACATCGCGGACGGCAGCTTCGACGTCGCCCACATCCGGAACGTGGAGATCGAGGACCTGCTCGGCAGGAACCCGGTCAAGCTCGACAGGACCGAGGTCGCCGCATTCGTGAAGGGAAAGCGGATCATGGTCACCGGCGCCGGCGGAAGCATCGGCTCCGAGCTCTGCAGGCAGATCGCCGCATACGGCCCCGAATCACTTGTGCTCTTCGACCTCTCCGAATTCAACATCTACGAGATCGACAGGACGCTCCGGAAGAAGTTTCCCGCGCTAAAAATCACCTCGGTCATCGGCGACGTCCGCTCCTTCGACTGCGTCTCAAGGGCCATGGGCGAGAACAGGATAGAGATCGTATACCATGCCGCCGCCTACAAGCACGTCCCCCTCATGGAGGCGAACCCCATGATGGCAATCGGGACCAACGTATTCGGCTCCGCCGCCGTCATCGAGGCCTGCGAGAAGAACAACGTCCGCAGGATGATACTCATCTCCACCGACAAGGCGATCTGCCCCACCAGCGTCATGGGCGCCAGCAAGCGCCTCGCGGAAAGGCTCACGCTCGAAAGGCCCAGGTCCGCCACCGAGTTCGTCGTCGTCAGATTCGGCAACGTCCTCGACAGCAGCGGCAGCGTCATCCCGCTCTTCAAGCAGCAGATCAAGGAGGGCGGCCCCGTCACCGTAACATCGGAGAACGTCACCAGGTACTTCATGTCCATCCCTGAGGCCGTCGACCTCGTGCTCCAGGCCGGCGTCGTCGGAAAGGACCGCGACATAATGGTCCTCGACATGGGCGAGCCTGTCCGCATCTACGACATGGCCAGGAAGCTCATCGAACTCTCCGGCCTCGTCCCCGGACGCGACATCGAAATAAAAATAACCGGCATGCGGCCAGGCGAAAAGGAATACGAAGAGATACTCGCCGACGAGGAGAAGGTAACAAGGACGCCGTTCGACCGCATATTCGTCGCCCGCAAGATGGAGACTGAACTGCCGTCAGTGGACCTCGACCTGCTCAGGCGCCACGCCGCGCAGAACAGCTTCGCCCCCATAAGGGAGCTTTTGATGAAATATATTCCTGAAAACAAGTTCAACGGATAGCATGGAAAGGGAAAGAAGGATGAACCAGAAAATCAAGCTCGGAATCGCGCTCACCCTCTTCGCGCTGGCGGGCATAATAACCTATTTCTACAGCTGCAGGAAGGAGGAGCCGGTATATCCGCCGGGCGTGACGCCCCCAAAGGGCGCACCGGGCAAGCCCGCCCAGTCCGCACAGCCAGTCAAGACCGCCTCCAAGTTCAAGGAGGTCGTCGAAAAATACGACACCGGCGAGACGAAGGCGAAATATCTGGTACATGCCGACAAGCCCGAGATCAAGCACGGCCTATACACGGAATTCTACAAGAGCGGGAAGAAAAAATACGAGTGCAGCTACGCGGAGAACGCCCTCGAAGGCAAGTTCGCGTTCTACTACGAGGACGGCAAGAACGCAATGACCGGCGCATTTAAGAAGGGCAACCGCGACGGCGTATTCGCCGAATGGCACGAGAGCGGAAACAAGAAGCTCGACTACGCCTACGTGGACGGCAAGCTCGACGGACTCTGGACAGAGTGGTACGACGCGCCCCAGAAGAAGATGACCGAGAAGGCTTTCAAGGCAGGCAGCCAGATCGGCACTATGAAGACATACAAGCTGGACGGCACTGTGAAGGCCGAGACCATGATCACCAAGGACGCGATGCCGGGCGCGCCCGACGTCGGCGCCAAGCCCGAAGCGCCTAAGCCCGGAGCACCTCCGCAGCCGCCAGGCCCCGGAGGCCCAGGCGCGGCGCCGATGCCTCCGGGAGCACCGCCGCCGATCCCGCCCCCGCCGGGGAACATGCCGCCGCCCGCGAAGAAATGAGTGCTTGCTGTGCGCGGCCATTATTGGCCGCGGGTAGAAATATGGATGCCTTGTTAGAGTGTGCGGCCATTGTTGGCCGCGATAGGAATCACTTATGAGCGACAGCGCAAACGGAAGAACTTTCGGCCTGCTCGCAGGCGGCGGCGAACTGCCCGTCGAATTCATACGCCATGCGAAGGAATACGGGCTAGACAGGATAATCGCCATCGGCCTGAAGGAATGGACGGATCCCGAGATCGCCAGGTCCGCCGCGTACTACGAGGAGCTCAAGCTCGGCCAGCTCGGCAGGCTCGTCAAGATATTCAAGCAGCACGGCGTCACAGGCTGCGTCATGCTCGGAAGAGTCGCCCCTAAGCTCGCCGTCACCGACATCCCCCTCGACTTCCGCCTCCTCAAGCTCGCCACAAAATTCATAGACCGCAGGGCGAACGGCATATTCGGCGTCATCGCGGACGACCTGCTCAGCGACGGGATCGTCTTCGAGGACACGACAAGATATCTCAAGCACCTGCTCGCCCCTGTCGACACCATCACACGGAAGAAGCCCGACGCAAAACAGCTCATCGACATACGCTTCGGCATGGAGATCGCGCTGGCCCTCGGCGGACTCGACGTCGGCCAGACCGCCGTAGTCTACAAGCACGCGGTCATCGCCGCTGAAGCCATGGAGGGCACCGACGAATGCATCAGGCGCGCCGGTAAATACACCTCCCACGGCGTCGTCGTCAAGATGGCCAAGCCCAAGCAGGACTTCCGCTTCGACGTCCCGTGCGTCGGAGTCGGCACCATTGAATCAATGATCGAGGCCAAGGCCGCAGTCCTCGCCGTCGAGGCCGGAAAAACCTTCCTGCTCCAGAGGCAGAAAACCATCGAACTCGCCGACAGGCACGGCATCGTCGTCACGGGGATCGCAGGGAACTGAACGAAACAAATATTAAGAACAATACTCCGGCTGCTTCCGACCGCGGTCGAGTGCGACCGACTGCAATCGATTGCAGTTGTTCTCTAAGATTCCTCGTCGAATCCCGGGCGCTTGAACGCCCACGCGTCGGGGAATTCCAGCTCGGTCCGCCTGCGCAGCTTCTGCAGGACTGAAAGCATCTTCAGGATTTCATCCTCCTTTTCGGGGAAATACCTCAGCAGGACCTCCCACGCCTTCACGGAGTTGTCGATGCAGACCATTGCGACTTTCGCAGATCCGTCGTAGTCCCTTGGGATGTCGTCGAATTCAATGAGGTGCTCCTCGAAAATCCCGTGCAGAGCCCTCATCAGCTTGACACGGATGACGGTGTGGTTCCAAAGTATGACATCCACCGCGTCCTTGATCTCCAAGGCCTCCTGCCTGGGGTCCCTGCCGGGCAGATCCATCTCAACGTCCTGCATCAGCTCGTCCGCCTTCCTTTCGAAGTCCTTGGACGAGCCGTCCATCCATCTCCTCACCATGTCCATGTATCTTCTGCCCGCCTTGGCGCAGACATGGGCTTCGGCGCTCTTTTTCTTCCTTTCCTCCTCCTCCCAGTATTCGTCAGGGATGGGCGCGTCTACGTCCACGCCGTTCTTCTTGGCCCATTCCCTGACCATCTGGAATGTGTCCGCAAGGGTTCCGTTCAATTTCTTCCAGAATTCGGGGCTGTCCGGGGAGAGGTCGGCGGTACCGTCCCTCTTGTCTTGGAGATACATCAGACCGACGGCGCACCGCGTCACGAAACCGCAGCGCCCGCACCATTTGTCGCAGTAGTTGTGTATGAGGGGGATGGTATCTTTGGCGGGCTTCTTATTTCTCATCCGGCTTCTTGCGCTTGTGCTTCTCGATGATCTCCGCCATGATGGTATGGTAGCCCTTGCCCTTCTTGATGTCGCTCATCACCTGGTTGAGGGGGTCAGTGTTCTTCTTTTGGACGACTGGTTTTTCGGTGAGGAAGACGAACTCCTGGCGGCCGGCGCGGATCTTGTCCGCATTCTTAAGGATGCGCAGCTCGTTGGGGCCGAGCCTGCGTTCGTTGAGGAACGTCCCGTTGGAGGCGCCGAGGTCTATCAGCATGAAGTTGCCCTTGTCGTCCTTCTCGATGCCGAAGTGCTCGCGGCTCACGAGCGAGTCCTCCAGTATCTGGAAGTCGGTGTGCTCCTCCCTGCCGAAGACGATCATCTTGTCCTCTGGAAGGGCGTAGTATCTGAGGTCGCCGCCGTCCTTGTCCTTGAAAGATATGTAGGGCATGATTAAAAACCTGCTGCTGTTATCTTGAAAACTTCCCTGTTATTTTCGCCTTCCCGAGGATCTTTCCGGCGAGTGCCTTCTCAAATTCCGCCCCGGAAATCTCGTCGCCGTCGAGCTTGAGCCTGTCCACGCTCAGGGCATAGACCGTGAACACATAGTCGTGGACGCCTGTGCCGGGGGGCGGCTGGGGCCCGCCCCAGCCGGTATCGCCGAAGCTGTTCTTCAGCTCCTTTGCGCCGGCGGGGATCTTCGAAGGCGACGCCCCCTCCGGCAGCTCCATGGCCGAGGCGGGGATGTCGACAAGCATCCAGTGCACCCAGTTGCTCGCGATCTTGTGCATGTCTATGCAGGAGACGGCGAACGACTTCGTGCCGGTCGGAGCGCCGGCCCACTTGAGACCGGGCGATATGTTCTTTCCACCGTTCACCTTCGTGGTAGCGAACTTGGCAGGCATCACCCCGTTGTCCTTGAAGGAATCCGACGAAAGGGTCATGTCCGCCCCCGCAAGCGAGGACGAGAACGCTAGCAATGCGGCCGGAAAAACTGCAAGACTCTTCATAAAATCCCCCACCATATAGCTGTTGCTATTGTCGCATCTTGGATTTAACTTAATTGAAGGGAGCCAATTTCAAAACTTCGATAACGGCTCAGCTTGGCTTCGCCCTCCGTGCACGTAATGAGCTCAAGCTGCGGAGGGTTGAGCCGTGCTCAACCGCATTTTGAAATTGCCTCGACGGAATAATTTATTCAGGACACCGCGCAATGCAAACCGTTAACGGCAACTTGACCGCAAAATATAGGGCGCTGATCGCCCAGGCACGCCGCAGGCACGGCAGGAAGAAGCACGGCCTCTGCATCTGCGAGGGTGTCAAATGCTGCAGGGAACTCCTCTCGCTCCGGCCGGAACTCGTCCGCGCCGCCGTATGCAGGGAGGGGTTCGACTCGACGGAATTCAAGGCCGCAGAGCCGGCCGCAGTCGGCCGGGAGGAGTTCGACTCGCTTTCCTCCATGGAGAATTCGGAGGGGATTTTCATGCTCGCGGAGATTCCCCCCATGGAAGGCGCCGGCGGCCCGGCGCCACGTGACAATTATGTCGCCGTCCTGGACAGGATATCCGACCCCGGCAACCTCGGGACAATAGTCCGCACGGCCAGGGCCGCGGGCCTCCGCGAACTGTGGATAACCTCCGGGACCAGCGACCCGTTCAACGAGAAGGCGATAAGGGCAGCCCTGGCAGCGCAGTTCGCCATGGGCTTCAGGAAGTTCTCCTCGCTCGGCGAGGCCGTCTGCGAACTTCGCAGGCACGGCCACGAAAGGATATTCATCACCGTGCCGCGGGGCGGCTCAAGCTGTTTTGCGGAGGAGAATCTCTTCAGCAGGTCGGCAATCGTCTTCGGCAACGAGGCCCGCGGCGCCGACGTCCTGCCCGGCACGGAAACGCTTTCCATCCCCATGCCCGGCGCAGCGGAGTCAATCAACGTCGCTCAGGCATTCACGGTGATCGTCTTCGAGGCGATAAGGAGGAGCTGCAAGGCGCTGGGCGGCCAGAAGGCCCCATGACCCGATGACGCCCGACGCCCGGCAACTGATGACTTGCAGCTGATGACAGCCCTATCACCTCAGCGTCAGTTTCCGGTACCTGCTCCTGCGGTGGATGAGGTGGTCGGCGTCGGCGGCGAGCATCTTCTCCTCGTAGTCCCTGAAGCTCCCCTCGAACCACCTGAGCTTTCCTGCGCCTTCGAAGACGAGCAGGTGTGTGCAGATCCGGTCGAGGAAGTAGCGGTCGTGGCTGATTACCATCGCGCAGCCGGGGAACTCGATCAGGGCCTGCTCCAGGACTCGCATCGTGTTGACGTCCAGGTCGTTGGTGGGCTCGTCGAGAAGGAGGAAGTTGCCGCCGCGTCGGAGCAGCTTGGCGAGATGGACGCGGTTGCGCTCCCCTCCCGAGAGCCTGCCGACCTTCTTCTGCTGCTGCGCCCCGCGGAAGTTGAAGCGCGCAAGATAGGCCCGGCCGTTTATCTTCCTGTCTCCCAGCATGATGTCCTCCTCGCCGCCGGTGATCTCCTGGTAGACCGAGTTTTCGTCGTCGAGGGCGTCGCGGTGCTGGTCTACATATGAGAGCACGACGGTCTCGCCGAAGCTCGCGGTGCCGGAGTCCGGCTTCTCCTCGCCCGCCAGGATGCGGAAGAGCGTGGTCTTGCCGCAGCCGTTGGGACCGACGACGCCGACCACCGCCCCGCGCGGAATGTCGAACGATACGCCGTCGAGGAGAATGTTTCCGTTGTACTTCTTGGTCAGGCCTTCGGCCTTGAGCACCTTGTCGCCCAGGTGCGGCCCGGGCGCTATCTGGATCGAGACGTCGTCCTTGCGCGCCTCGAACTGCTGGCCGGCCAGCTCCTCGTAGCGGTTGATCCTCGACTGGCTCTTCTTGCGGCGCGCCTCCGGGCTGCTGCCGATCCATTCGAGCTCGCGGGCGAGAACCTTCTGCCGCTGGCTCTCCTTCTTCTCGATCTGCCGGAGCATCTCCGACTTCTGCCTCAGCCACGAGGAGTAGTTGCCTTCGAACGGGATTCCGCGACCGTTCTCAAGCTCGAGTATCCACTTGGTTATGTTGTCGAGGAAATAGCGGTCGTGCGTGACTATGATCACCGTGCCGTGGTAGTCGCGGAGCGTGCCTTCGAGCCAGGCCACGGTCTCGGCGTCCAGATGGTTCGTCGGCTCGTCGAGCAGAAGAAGGTCCGGCTTCTCGAGAAGCACCTTGCACAGCGCGACGCGCCTGCGTTCCCCGCCCGACAGCTTCGACACGTCCGCGTCGTCAGGCGGCAGGACCAGCGCGTCCGACGCGATGTCGAGCAGGCGGTCAAGCTCCCAGCCGTCCACCGCATCGATCTTCTCCTGCAGACGGCCCATCTCGTCCATCAGCTTGTCCATCTCAGCCTGCGGCAGGCTCCCGCCCATCTTCACCGAGACCTCGTCGTAGCGCGAAATCAGCGCCTGTACCGGCGCAAGGGACTCCTCCAGGTTCCCGCGGACGTTCTTCGCTGGATTCAGCCGCGGCTCCTGCGGGACGTAGCCGACCCGCATGTTCTTCGCGAGCTGCGCCTCACCCATGAAATCCTTGTCCACCCCCGCCATGATTCTGAGCAATGACGTCTTGCCTGCGCCGTTCTCGCCGACGATCCCGATCTTCGCCCCGTAGTAGAACGAAAGGCTGATCTCCTGGAAGACCGGAACGTTGTCGTGGAACTTCGCAAGATTCTGCGTCTGGAACACGAATTGTGGGGGCATGGCTATGTCTCCTGAAAGCTTTTCTCTTTTCCGGCCGCGGCCGGCTGCAGCCGGCCGCAACCGTCCCTGGGAACGCCGAGCACCAGCTCGGCATTATTCCCGCATTCTACCGCAGCGAGAATGGAACCCGCATATTATAAAGTCCGAATCCGCTTAATCAACAACGTCCGCTCCGCCAAAGCTTTTAATTGCTTGCCGCCAATGTATATTATTGGTTCGCAAAATTAATAGAGCCCATTTCATAATGCGGTTGAGCACGGCTCAACCCTCCGCACTTTGTTCTTATTCCGAACTTGGAGGGCGAAGCCATGCTGAGCCGCTTTAAGAGTTTTGAAATTGACTCAATAAACTTGAGGAAGACATGCAAAAAACATTCTCAATCCTGTTTTTTTCCCTAATCGCGTCCGCAACGCTCGTCCTGTCCGCCGCCGACACCGCAAGGGAGATATGGTTCGGCGGCTTCGAACTCTTCGAAAAGGCGGAAGCCGAGGAAAAGGCGGACAGGCCCGCATATGCACTCCCCCTCTACGAACAGGCGCTGACTAAGTTCCAGGAGCTGGGCAAGACATATCCCGACTGGAACGTCTCCATCGTGAAATACAGGATGAAGATCTGCAACGACAAGATCAGGCAGATGAAGGATGCGGTCGAGGCGGCTAAAAAGGCCGAACCGCCAGCCAAGAAGCCCGCCCAGACGGCGCCGGCCGCGGCCGACTCCGAGGACGTCAAGACGCTCAAGAAGGAGCTGCTGACGACAAAGGACCGCCTCGAGAAGGCACTCGCCGCACTGGACCAGGCCGAGAAGGATGCGGAACGCGGCAAACAAGCGCAGGACGAAGCAAAGTCACTGGTCGAGGAGAAGAAGGAGATCGAGAAAAGGTACGCACTCCTCCTGGATGAATACAAGACGCTCAAGAAGGACCTGCAGGCGCCTCCCGCGGAAAACGAGTCCAAGGCAATCATCGAAAAGCTCAAGCAGGACAATGACAGGCTTGCCCGCGAAGCCAAGGCGCTCGCCGCAGACAAGCAGGCGGTCGACGCCACCCTCCGCGACCTGTCCACCGCCAAGGCAGAGACGGTCCTCCTCCTCGACCAGGCCAAGGACGACAACAAGAAACTCAAGGATCAGATCGCAATCTTCGAGGCACAGGTCAAGTCGGCCGCGGATGAGATCAAAAAGAACAAGACGGCCGCCGGACAGCTCAACGAGGAGATCGACAACCTCAAGAACAGGCTCGAAGACGAGAAGGAAAGGACGGAAAAGCTCAAAAAGAGGATCGACGAGCTCACCGCCGACTCCGGCGCCATAACCAACCAGCTCAAGGCCGAAAACGAAATCCTAAAGAAGGACATGGACGCCCTGAGTCGCAAGCTCGAAAACGAGACGAAGGAGAAGAAGGCACTCCAGTCATCCTCCGCCGACACCGACGACAAGCTGAAGAAATTCGAGGCCATGATCGTCGACTTCAAGGACCGCAACAAGCAGATGCAGGACGAACTGGCCTCCGTCAAGGAGAAGTTCGTCCAGTCAGAGGAGCAGAGGAAAACATTCGAGAACAAGTTCACAAGTTCCGAGACGAAGCGGACGGATCTCGAAAAGGACTTCGCGTCGCTCGCCGAGAAATACGAGGCCATCTCCAGGAAGGAGAAGACCCTCAACGACCTGGCCAAGCATTACATGGACCTCGAGGAAAAGCACAAGGAGTTTTCAGCCGTCTCCGCCGAAAAGGATCGCCTTGCGGATCTGATGAAGAAAATGGACGATGAGCTGGCCAAGTGCAGCTCCGACGGCCAGAAGCTGACTGCGAAGGCCGCACAGCTCGAAGAGGAATTGAAGAAGAAGGACGCCGAGCTCGCGGAAAAGACAAAGGCGCTCGACGAGCTCAGGCCCAAGGCCGAGCAGGCCGCGGCCGCCGCCGCGGACATCGAGAAGCTCAGGAAATCCCTCGACGAGGCGAACGCAGCAAAGGCCGACCTCCAGAAGAAGAACGAGGAGCTTGCCAAGAACGCCGCCGGCTACCAGGATCTCGCCGCAAAGAATAATCAGCTTACGGAGGACATAAAGAAGAAAGATGCCGACCTCGCTGAGAAGACCAAGGCGCTCGACGAGCTCAGACCCAAGGCCGAGCAGGCCGCGGCTGCCGCCGCAGACATCGAGAAGCTCAAGAAGTCTCTCGACGAGGCGAATACGGCAAAAGCAGACCTCCAGAAGAAGATCGAGGAGCTCGCAAAGGACGCAGCGCTAGGACAGGAACTTGGGGCGAAGAACAACCAGCTCGCCGAGGATCTCAAGAAGAAGGACGCCGAGCTCGCGGAAAAGACAAAGGCGCTCGACGAACTCAAGGCCAAGGCCGGACAGCCTACTACCGAAAATAAAAAGGCCGACGAGGAGAACGAGAAGGCCCTCGAAGACCTCGCAAAACTCTGCGCATCCCTCAAGGAGAAAAACCAGGAGGCCGAGAACAGGCTTCTCACGCTGACGAACGACAACAAGGACTTGAAGGACGCCCTCCTGCTTGCCGATAAGAAGATCAAGGGAATGCCCGACCCAGGCGGCTTGAACGCGGAAATCGAAAAGCTTAAGAAGGACAACTCCGACCTCTGCGCAAAAATCAAGGAAGGCGAAAACGAGGTCCAAAAACTCAAGGCGGAACTCGCCGCCAAACCGCCGCAGGAAAAAGGCGAATCGGCTCAGGCGGCACCTGCCGGCGGATTCTCCGGCGAGGAACTTAAAATACTCAAGGAATCCGCGCAGAAGGCCCTGCAGGAAGGCAAGAAGGATTCCGCCATCTGGCACTACGAAAAGATAATAAGCAAGAATCCCGGGGACAAGGACTCGCTCTCCGCACTAGGCAGGCTCTACCTCGAACAGGGCAACCTCGACAAGGCGGAACCCTACTTCGAGGCTATGGAGAAGACCGACCCCGACAACTTCGACACGCTCAGAAACCTTTCATTCATCTACGTCAACAAGGGGAAATACTACCAGGCGCTCGGAGTCCTCGGAAAGGCCGCGTCGAAAAGCCCCGACAACCCGGAGATACTCCGTTTCCTAGGCATAACCTGCTCGAACCTCGGCTGGCGCGACGCCTCCGAAAACAACCTCAGAAGGTCTATCGAGATACAGCCCAATTCCTCCGAGACCGCCTTCAACCTCGCAGTCCTCCTCGCGACATCCGAGCCGAAGAAGCTCGACGAGGCCGAAAAATTCTACAAAAAGGCCATCGAACTCGGCGCGAAGCAGGATCCGGGCATGGAGGAACTCTTCAAGAAGAAGTAATTTCAGGTCTCCTGAAATGAAAAAGAAAACCATACTTCTTGTTTCCTCTGTCTTGCTTGTAGCCGCGCTTGTTATTGCCGTCTGCCTTGTCACCTCGCCCGGCTACAAGGCGGACGTGCAGATCAGCTCTCTTCTCAAGAAAAACATCACAGATTCTTCCGACTGGCAGAGGTTCGCCGCAATCTGCGCCCTCTTGAGCCTCAACACAGTGGAATCGCTGAAAGTAATCGAGGAGAACCGCGACGACGAAGATCAAGACCTTCGAAGGCTGAGAGAAGAAATCATCGCCGGAAAAGGCGTCGGCTCTTTGAAATGCACCCTCGAAAGCGAGAACGGCAGCTGGCGCTCATACACGCCCAGGATATTGATCTTCCTCAACACCACGGAATTCATCCCTGACCTAGAAAGGCTGGCGACGAATAAGGCCAGCACGGAAACCGGCCAAAACATACGCCTGGCAATCCGATACTTGAAAAGGATGAAAGAAAGGCGCTGAGGGAAATATTTTTATCCGGCAGTCCCGGTAGGTGTCATCCCTGGGAGCGCCGAGCACCAGCTCGGCATTATCGCTCCGAGTGCGAATCGCCTCGGGGTTTTGCCGAAGAGAAGCAAGTAGTTTGCGAGCAGCGCGCGCAATAGACAGAACACGGCATTCCTCGTTTGCGGGGTTCGCCCTTTGCGCGCGGCGCGCGCAAGCTACCCAATTCGAGTTTTATCGATAGAGGGCATCGCTTGTCGGAGCCGCGGTTGCGCATGGCTCAACCCTCCGGAAGACGACAAAGTTTGCGACAAAGATACCGACAAAGATAATAGGATCAGGAGGCAGTCTTGGTTTCAATCACAAAATTTATCAATTATCTGAGCCGCAGGCGCACGTTGCTTGCGTACCTGATCCCGTTGGTGTGCGCGATCGGGGTGAGGGCACTTGTCTTCACGGTCTGGCTTGGAACTCCGTTCAGGTATTACCATCTGATACCCGGGCTGGACATGCAGACGCACATGAACTATGCGCACCTGTTCTGCCAGGGAGGAATAAACTTTTCGCTCTACCGTTTCGTGATGGCTATAATACTGCTTCTGGCTGGCAGCGATGCGAAGGCTTCAGTCGGGATCGTCCTATTCCATTGTTTCTGCGGGATATGCATATGCCTGCTGACCGTCTTCATCGCGCTTTACCTGACGCGCAGCAGGTTTGCGGCCTGCATCGCCGGGATATTCGCGGCGCTCTACTCATCGGAGCTGGTCTATGAGTGCTTCGTCCTGAGGGAGCCCTTTTTCGCGCTGACCTGCGTTCTTGCGCTGGCCGCGTCAGTCGGCGTCCGGATCAGGGCGAACATATTGCATCTGCTTGTCTGCGGGATGATAATTGCGCTGCCTGCTGCCACGCATTTCTACGGAATAATCTGGACGCTCTGCTGCCTGTGCTGGATCGTGTTCCGTATCTTCAAGGGGATGAGCCGCCCTGCCGTCGGAGGCGGGAGGAGCAAAGTCAGGCTGACGCCCGCACTTGCCCTGGGCACCGCCTCGGTCTTCGCCGCCGCATCCGTCTACAACGTATGCAACCGGCAGAGCCCCCTGCCCTTCCCGGCAATACCGGACTTCAAATACATAGCGAAAGCCGGGTCGGAGCAGAACCTCAAGACCCTTTCAGTTCCTGAGAGCGCCAAGGACGGCGGCGAATCCGCAAGGAAGGGGACGAGTTCCGCGATGAACTATGCCGAGAAGTTCCTGATGCTGTTCCATCACTACGAGATACCGGACAACGTCAACGTCTATTTTGTGAGGAACTTTTTGTGGCCGCTGAAGCTGTCGCTGACGCCGGGCATCGTGCTCCCTCTTGCGGTGGCCGGCATACTGATTCTCCTGATCCAGCAGAAGCTTCTCTCCCGGTATCTTGTCCTGTTCGCATATCTTGCGGCGCTCGGCCTGCCGCTGGTGGTCTATGTTCCGCTGGCGCGCTACCGGCTTGCACTTATGCCAGTGTTCTGCATCCTGGCGGCATATCCGGCAGCATACCTGTACGGCCGACTCAGGCTCCCGTCAAAAGGCGCGGTCGTCCTGCTCGCCTACTTCGCCGCCGGAATGCTGTTCTGCTATTTCTCGACAAAGATCCCCGGCGAATCCTACTACAGGGGCGAGGACTTCGTGGCATACGGCGCGGCGCTTGAGATATGCGCCCCCGGCGAAAAGGAGATGATCAGGAATGCATACGAGGCCGGGCTGATGCTGGACGGCGACTCGGTTTCGGCAGCAATCCACCTGACCAACTTCATGAAGGCGAACGCCGAGTTCAAAGAGGCGGAGCCGATACTGAAGCACTTCTTCCTGCTGCACCCGAACAACTATGTGATCGCCACGAGCTACGCGTCATGCCTGGTGGCGCTCCTGCGTCCGGACGAGGCCGAAAAGATACTCCTTTCGCTCGGAGAGCCGGGCGCGCCTCAGAGCAAGATGCGCTTCCTCTACTGGCTCGGCGAATGCAAGAGGCTCCAGGGAAAGGCGAAGGAGGCGACGGAACTCTTCAGTAAGGCGTTGGGATACGCAGCAACTCCAGATCAGAGGAAGATCATCGAGGATGCGCTGGCGAACTCCGCAGCAAGCGATTGAAAGGAATACGACTGCAATCGTTCGCGGCCGAACGCAATCGACCGCAGTCGGCATAAATGTTTCAATTCAGATTTCCGGCGCCGAGGACATGAAAAGCGATATCCTTTTTTATCCCGTATCGGAGCTCAATGAAAAGCACGGACGGGAAATCTGAAATCAATGGTGCGAGAAGCATCTTTCCGGGGCGTGGACCAGGGCGACGCCCAGTTCGTTCGCGCGTGCGATGACATCGGCGTCCTTTAGCGAGCCGGGCGGCGAGATCATGGCGGTGACGCCGGCGGCCGCGGCGACTTCGACGGCGTCCGGGAACGGGAAGAATCCGTCGCTTGCCATCACCGAGTCCTGTATCGTCTCTACCCCCTTGTATTTGTTCTTGAACTTCCATATCGCCTGTTCGACCGCGCCTACTCTGTCCTGCTCGCCCGTGCCGACTGCGAGAGTCTGGCCGTTCTTGACTATGACGACGCCGTTGGACCGGACGTTGAGGTTGATATACCATGCGGCCATGAGGTCGCCGATCTGGTCCGGGGTCGGGGATTTTGCGGCGCAGACCTTGCCGAGCGCCTTGCTTTCCGCCGAGGCCGGGACGATGTCGGCGCTGCTTCTCAGATGAGTCAGAAGCGGCGCGGCAATCACCACGGATCCGTCGGCGAGCGTCTTCATCGTGAAATGCTCGGGCTTCTCCTCTCCGACGAAGCGCGGGAGCCTGGCGATGTCTCCGCACTGAATGATCCTTATTTGGCGGTTGAGCTTGAAGTTCTCGTCGTTGAATATCTTCAGCGCCTCTTCGGCGAATCCGGGCGCTACCACGCACTCGACGAAAGTCTGCATGATTTCGCCGGCGGTCGCCGCGTCGACCGGAACATTGAACGCGACAACGCTTCCGAAGGCGGCCCTGTGGTCGCAGTCCCTGGCGCGCATGTATACGTCCTTCAGGGACTCGTCCTTTTTCCGGACGCACGCACCGCTCGGGTTGACATGCTTCATTACCGCGCACGCCGGGTTGTCGAAGAACTTGACGATGTTCAGCGCGTAGGAGATGTCTTCGAGGTTGGTCTGGGAAAGGCCGCTCTTGCCGGTCTTGAGAACCTTCATCCCCGCGATGGGGCATTCGGCCCCTTCAGGGCGGTAGTATGCCGCGGGCTGGTGCGGATTGGTCCCGTAACGGAGATCCTCGACTTTTTTGAACTTCCGTCCGTTGATCTCCATGGACTCCGGAAAGTTCCCCACGTTCTTCGTGAGATATGAGCTCCTGCCGAGCGACTGCTGGGAAGACATTATGACCTCCTGAATTATAACGAATGATTCGCGGCAGCTATCTTATATCGGCGGCGGGAAAAATCAACCGTTGATCAGCCTGCCGGGGCGGGATCGTTCTTCCTGCGCTTCTTCTTCGGCGCCGTGGCGGTACCTGGGGCCGCCGGGGCGATCCTTTCGACGCCGGGGCCGGAGATTGTGCTGCGTCCTCCGCCGAGCTTTGTTATTTCGATCCTTGCGGGTATCCTGCCCTTGAGCTGGTCGATGTGAGAGATGATTCCTATGAGCTTTCCCTGGGACTGGTGGAGTTCGGCGAGGGTGTTGACTGCGATGTCCAGCGAGTTGCTGTCAAGCGTGCCGAACCCTTCATCCAGAAAGAGCGAGTCGATGCGGAGCTTTCCGCCCGCCATTCCGGCGAGACCGAGGGCGAGTGAGAGGGAGACCATGAATGTTTCGCCGCCTGAGAGGTTTGAGACCGGGCGCTCGCAGGAACCCTGGTGGTGGTCGAGGACGGACGGCAAGAGCGATTCGTCGCTGGCCTTCCATATCATCTCGTAGCGGCCGGTGCTCATCTTCAGGAGGTTCCTGTTCGACGCCCTGAGGAGATGCCTGAGCGTGATTCCCTGTGCGTAGCGCTTGAACTGCTCGCCTCCGTCGCCGCCGATCCAGGAGTTGAGCCTGGCCCATTTACCGGATATCTTCCTCTGCGCCTCGACTAGTTCGAGATGCTTTGAAGCCCTCGTCCGGATCTCGTCGTCGTCCTTGAGCCTCACGGCAAGCTTGGCGGCCTCATCGCCCTTTGAATTCCTGAGGCCATTGCGCCCTTGGTATTCAGCCTGTAGTTCCGCCAGGGGCCTGTCCGTCAAGGCCCTGGCCTCCTCCGCCCTGATTTTAGCGGAGCTGTTTTCGAGGATGGCGTTAATTGAAGTCATTCTGTCCTTCAGTGCTTCCTGCAACTTGGCGACGCGTTCGACGTCGCCGTCGTTCCATCTTGCGGAGCGGCATGCGCTCTCGTCGGCGAACCCCGCATCCATGAATTTCCGGCGGCTCGGTTCCGCCAGCGCGTCAAGCTCGCGGCGCTTCTGCAGCATTATTTTTTCTGCAGCGTCAAATTCTTTGCGCAACGTGGTAAGGTTTGTCTCGGCCTGAGCCAGCCGACTCTTAAGTTTTGCGGCCACATCTTCCGCCTTTGTGAAGGCCTGCCGGAGTCGTTTCTCCTCTGCTGAAGGGTCGCCTGTGAACTTGGTGTCCCTTTTCTTGCGGAGCTCTGCCAATTCCTCCTTCCTTGACTTTGCGGCGCCGGCTTTATCGGCCAGCATGGCGTCGGCCTTTTCAAGCTGTTCGGCCATGAGCTTTGAGTTCTCTTCGGCCGATTTGAGATCCGCCGCCGCCTTGCGCTCCATATCCCTGTGCCTCTCGAAATCGTCGCGGCGCTTTGAGAGCGTCTCGAAATCGCGGTCTATCTTTTCAGGGAGGACTTCCCCGAGTCCGGCGGAGATGAGCTTCGCCTTCAGAACTTTCCATGCGGATTCGGCACCTTCATTTGCGCCGTCCGCGGCTTTTTTCATGCTCTTAACGCCGGCTCCGGCAACTTCCAATTTCTTTTCAATTTCAAACTTCGCCTTCTCCCTTGCGCGGAACTCCTTCTCGGACTTTTTGAACTCCTTCTGCAAGTCGTCGGAAGTTTTCCGCCCCCTCTCAACTTCGTCCTGAAGCATCTTAAGTTCTTTCCTGAAGCCTTCGAGGATTTTTTTGGCGGGGAGCTCCTCCGGGATGTTTCCGGCCGCGAAGGGATGCTCCTTGGAACCGCAGAGCGGACAGGCCTTGCCGTCCTCGAGCTGGGCACGCCGGTCCTCCAGGCTCATGGCGGTTCTTACGAAGTCCAAGTTGGCTTGGGCGTCGCGGATCTTGTCCTCCAGCTCCTGATGCCTGCATGTATAGATATCCTCGGCAGCGGATTTCGCAGATTCGGCCTTTTCGCAGGCGGCCTTTTTTCTGGAGTGCTCCTCCTGGATATCTAGGAACGCCGAATTTGCGGAGTCCATCTCCTTCCTGAGGGAGAGGAATGTCTCCTCGGCCTTTTGATATTCGAGCGATCTGGCGGCGGCTTCGGTCTTCTTCTGCTTCCATATGTCTAGATAGGAGACCGCCGCAGGCAGGATTTCGGCGAGCTTGTCGTCGCCCGGATGTGCGTCGAGGTATGATTTTGCGGAACGCATGGCCTTTCCGGCCTCTTCGACGGCCGACCGGATTTTCGCCTGCTTGGCTTTGAGCGCGTCCAATTGGTCTCTTGCTTCCGCCTCAGCCTTGCCGGCGGCGGCTGAGGCGGTCAAGGCGACGGCAATGGCGGAATCCATTCCGCGGATTTCCTCCAGGACGGGGAGCGATTGTTCGAGGGCCGTCTTAGCGGCGGCCGCAGCATTTTCCGCGTTTTTGACTGACGGCTCGAGGGATTTGATTTCTTCGGCGCACTTTTCCACATCCTCCTTGCGCCTTCTGGCATCGTTTTCCGCGGAGGCTAGTGCCTTGCGTGCCGTGTCAAGTTCATTGAGGAGCAAGTCGAGCCTGCGCGCGGCGAGCGCCTTTCCGAGGCGGTCGAAATCCGGCATAGAATCGAGCAGTTCCCTGTCGAGCCTTTCCTTCTCCTGCAGCGAGGCCGCGTGTTCCGCCTTGATTTTGGCGAGAGATTCCAGCCATCTGATTTTTTCCGCGATGACGGCCATCGCACTGTCCATCTCCTTGATTTCCAAATTGACAACGTCCAATGACTTCTGGACGACGGCACGGTCTTCGTCGGTCATAGGCTTGATGTAGCCGCCTTCCATCAGGAGCTTCTCCAGCTTTCCCTTTTCCGTCTGGAACCTCGCGAATATGGCCGCGCCGATCTTCGAGTAGATTTCGGTCCCGGTTACCTGTTCGAGGATGGCGGAACGCCCCTTGTAGTCGGACTTCAGGAATGCGTCGAACTGGCCCTGGGCGAGGAGGACTGCGCGCGTGAACTGCTTGAAGTCCATGCCGACAAGCCCCAGTATCCTGTCGTTGGCCTCCTTGATTTTTTCGGCGATGATGCTTCCGTCCGGCAGCGACGCTAGTTTGCGTGTCGGCGGCTGGAGCGCGCCGCCCGGCTTTAAGCGTTCGCGGTGCTGCTCCCAGACACCGGCATAGCATTTCCCGTCGACCTCGAATTCGACCTGCGCGAAGGATTCGCCGGTGCCACGCGTCATTACCTCGTTGTATTCCTTGGAGATTTCCAGTCGGGCGGTGCGGCCGTAGAGGCCGAGGCAGATGGCGTCCAGGACGGAGGTCTTGCCCGCGCCAGTTGGGCCTGTGAGCGCGAAGAGTCCCTCGGCGAAGTCCCTGGCGCCGAAGTCGAGTCTCCATTCGCCGGCCAGGGAATTGATGTTCTTGAAATGCAGCTTGAGAAGTCTCATCGTTCCGCCTCTTCCTCGATACCCTCCAACACGACCGTATTCATGGCCTCTTTGAACATGGAGGCGAATTCCGCGCGCTCCTCCTCGCTCAGGCCTTCGTCCTTGAGGCGCATCTCGAACACCTCGTCCGGCCTGCTTATCTCCAGGGAGATTTCCTCCCCTGCTCGGGCGTTCCATTCCTTTCGGGGCCTTGAATCATGCGTCGAGAGTATCTTAAGTTTACCGCCTTCTGCCGCCGACGGCAGCCTGTTCCAGAATTCGGAGAGATCGCCTTCAAATTCGGTCACGTGGACTTCGAGCCAGGCATCGGCGGATTCGCTCATGAGCTGTTTTACCCTCGCCTCTATCGCTTCCGGCGTCCCTTTGATCTGCTCGAGGGTCTGGAAACATGGGACCTGTTCCAGACGGACTTCGGCTCTTCCGTTGAACTCTACGACAGCCACGGACTTGGGCTGTCCGGCCTCTCCGAAGCTCATGGGCAGCGGCGATCCGGAATAGCGGCATGGCCGATCCTCGAACGGCGCCTGTGCAAGGTGGAGATGGCCGAGCGCATAGTAGTCGGCATCAGGAAGCAGTTCGAAGGGGATTTCGCCGAGGTTGCCGATTTGACGCGCCCTTTCTGAAATCTCGTCGGAGACCTTCGATTTCGAGAGGCAACAATGCCCAGTCAGCACCATAGGGACATCGGCACCGGCAATGCCGCGCAGCTTCTCAGCCAATTCCACATAGTGCTTTCTAAAACCGGCACGCAGCCTCTCGGATGATTCGGTGAAGCTTTCGCCACCAACAAAGTGCCTAAGGTCGGCGTCGCGGAGATATGGGACGGCGCCGACCGCAAGCCCCGGCCGGCCGTTCTTTTCCCTCAGTATGATTATTTCCTTCTCCGGATCGGACGCGCCGACAACCCTGGTATTAAGATGCGAAAGCACCTTGTCCGGAGAGTCGAGCTGGGCCGGGGAATCGTGGTTGCCGCCTATGACAATCACCATCCCGCAAAGCGATTCCTTATAGATTTCACCGATCAGGGAATAGTATTGTTCAAGCGAGGCGTTCGGCGGCGAATACGTGTCGAAGACGTCGCCGGCCACCACAAGCGCGTCCGGCTTCTCCCTGGCCATGAGCTCCTTCAGCCAGGAAAAAAATTTCACATGCTCGTCAAAGCGACTCTGCTCATAAAGAAGCGCCCCGAGATGCCAGTCCGATGTGTGAATAATTTTCATGTGGGGGGAGGGTGGGATGTTATTCGTTATTGGTTATCCGTTATTGGATAACAGCAGTGTTAGCATGCGCGGTTATTCTTAACCGCGATCGATGACGGATGCCGGAGCCCGGATTACCGGGACAAGTTTTGCAGAATATTATACTCCTTTAGCGTGAAAATTTACATTTTGACGAGCAAGATTTGGGATTGGATTTTTTCGTTCCGACCGAGGGGCGACATGAATGTCGTCCGAGGAAGGAACGGAAGTTAGGAAATGTCAATTCGATAATCCTTACCGGGAGCTCTCGAGATACAGTTCCGTTATCAGACATTCCTACTGGACCGTGACGGTGACGGTCGCGGTGTTTTCGAGGCCTTTCTCATCTTGCACGGCGTAGGCGAACTTGTCCTCTCCAGTGAAGCCTTCGTTCGGGGTGTAGACGATCTTGCCGTCAACGATTACGGCCGTGCCGTTCGTGGGCTGGACTTGGATTTGCTTGAGTTGCAGAGGGACGCCCGCTGTCTGATCCGGGTCGAAGTCATTTGCGAGGACGTCTATGGGTGCTGTCGGCGTGCCTGCGGCGGTTGAAGCGACATCGTCGCCGCAGAGGGGGAGCTTATCGACGGTGATTGTGACGGTTGCGGTGGCGGTTCCTCCAAAGCCGTCGCTGATAATATATGTCAAGGAATCCTGTCCGGAATAGTCGGCAGCGACATATTCGATGTTGTTGCCGTTGTTGATGGCAGTGCCGTATTGTGGTTCCACGAGTATGTCCATGATTCGAAGGCTGGCTGTCTGGTCGGGGTCTGGGTCGAAATCGTTTTCCAGGGCATTGATGATCGAAGACAATGCTTCCCCGCTTTCGACCACGATGTTGTCGGCGACGGCGGACGGATCATTGTTACCGTAAGGCACGCCAACATAAACAGCCACATCTCCGATGGACTCGCCAATTCCGTCCGAGACGGAATACTCGAAGACGTCAACCCCGGTGAACCCTGAGTTCGGTTGATATATAATATCCTTTCCGTTCTCCGCCACTAAGGCATTTCCATTGGCCGGGGGCACGACAATCGATGCGACGGAGAGGGGGTCGCCGTCGGCGTCCTTGTCGTTGGCGAGGACATCTATGGACCTGGTTTCGTCCGTCTTTATCTCGGCCATGTCGTCATAGGGCACGGGCGGAGCGTTGACTGTTACCGAGACGGTTCCGATTTGGTCTTTTGAGGCGTCTGGCTGCCTGTCAGGATTGTATCCGAACCCGTCGGTGACTACATATTCAAATCTGTCCTGCCCGTGAAAACCCGGATTCGGTGTGTATCCGACCTTGCCGTTCTCGATTGAGAGCGTGCCGTGGAATGGCTCGATTGGGGTGACGCTCTGGACATCGAGCATGTCTGATTCCGGATCGGTATCATTCAGGAGGACGTCGATGAGGACGAAGCTGTTTGAGGAGACGGCGGCCGAGTCGTCGGCGGCCACGGGGCTGTTGTTAAGGTTATGGATGCCGACGAAGACGAAGACTTCTCCTGTCGACACCTGCCCCTTGCCGTCGGAGATGTTGTATTGGAAGTAATCGGGGGCGTCCTGTTCGCTCGCATAACCTGTGAACGGCGCATAATATATGAGCTGGCGCTTCTTGCCGTCTACGGTCTTTTCAACGATTGCAGCCTTGCCGTTCTCCGGAGCCGAGACCGAAACTATAGAAAGCGCGTCTCCGTCCAAGTCGGAATCGTTCTTGAGGACGTCTATCTCGATGGGTGTGTTGAGAGCTGCGCCGTCGTCCAGATCCCTGACGTCGGTGACCGCGAATGGGGCGTTATTGAAGTTCTTCACTCCTACAAAGACGGTGACGGTGCCTTCGTTGGTTCCGTCGCGCCCGAGTTCGTCCTTGATAGTGTAGCTGAAGCTGTCCTCGCCAATGAAACCAACGTTCGGCAGGTATGTGATATAATCCTTGTCCTCGCTCACCGTCGCGATCCCGTTCTTGGGATTCTGAGTTATCTCGTTTACATAGATGCTGCCGTCAATGTCGCTGATGTCGTTGGCGGTGCAGTAGCAATCTATGCCGGTGAGGTATCCAGTGGTCTCGGAGTCGTTCACGGCGACAGGGAGATCCGGCGGAAGGAGTTCGGTCGTACCCTTGCGCTCCTTGACCGTATGCGTATGCAGAATATAGGGAGTCTGGTCGTCCTTCGGCCCTTTCAAAACACGTGATACAGTTTTTTTGCCGATAAATCCCAGCCCCGAATTGAAGTAGAGCACGTCGCCGAAGCGGGCCTGGCAGGGTATCGTCCCCAGACATTTCGCATCCGCCTTTGCCGCTGTGTCGCCTTCGGGCTCTTCAAGCTCTTCAATCGCAACTGCAAGCCCCGGGTCGCTTATTCCGTTGTAGTTGTCGCTAGGACTGACATTCACCTTGACGGCGAAGCTGAAGGCCTTCTTGTCCCATTTCAGGAAGATCATGCCGTTTTTCTTATATTTGTCTATGTCGTTCTCCCCCACGGTCACGGAGTATGAATTTACGAAATAATAAGTGACTGATCCCCCCTTGCCCGACTCGATCTTGTACTTGCCCGATTTCATCTTGTCGTTCGCGTCATAAGTGGCGTCGCATGCGGACTTGATTTCGCCGATCGTGGAGCCGAAGGATGTCGCGTCCGAATAGAAGTCGCCGACATAGATGCTTATGGGCGTAGAATCGTCGAACTGGGTGAAGTTCCCGTAGACTTTCCCGACAAATGTCCAGCTCCATGACTCCAGCTCATAAATGTCAGTAGATCCCTCTGAGGTCACGGCCTTCAGCTTGTCCGCCAGCTTCTGGGTGAACTTCGCCGTATTCGCGGCTGACAGAGAGGAAGCCGCAAGCATCCCCGTAAACATTAGCGCAATCAAGAGATCGATCTTATGGTTTTTCATACATGATCCTTTTTTTATTAGTAAAAGTTTAACTCAGTATTCCTTTATTGCAAAGCCTCTAACATTAATAACGATTGTCAAGGTGTTTCCTTATAGTCAGAAGTCAAGTATCCGTGTTCTTTCGCCTTGAAACAAAAGTGATTCAAGTAGATTTCAGTTGATTGAACCCGGACAGTCGGGGATGGTGCTGTAGATGAAGGCGCCCCTGACTATGGTCGCGGCGATTCTTCCTCGGACCTTTCTACCGTTGAACGGGGTGTTGCGCGACTTGGAAAAGAAGCTGGAAGCATCTATGACGTGTTCCTCGTCCGGGTTGAAGACTGTGATGTCGGCCTCGGCGCCCTCCTGCAATGATCCTGCCTCGATGTTGAGGACGGACGCTGGGCCTGTGGTGAACTTGGAGACCAACTCGAAAAGAGAGAGGTGCTTTTTGTGGTAGAGTTCAGTAAGGCAGAGCGGGACCGCGGTTTCAAGCCCGATGATGCCGAAAGGGGCGTAGTCGAACTCGACAAGCTTCTCGGTTTCCGTGTGGGGGGCGTGGTCGGTCGCGATGACGGAGATTGTGCCGTCCTTCAGCCCCCTTATGAGAGCCTTGCGGTGTTCCTCGGAGCGGAGAGGCGGATTCATCTTGAGGTTGGTGTCGAAATGCCGTATCTCCTGATCGGTCAAAGTGATGTGGTGTGGGGTCACTTCGGCGGTGACGGGTATTTTCCTGCGCTGGGCGTCCCTGATCATCCTGACGCTGCCCATGGAGCTGACATGCTGGATGTGTATCTTCCATCCGGCTATCTCGGCGATTATGATGTCCCTTGCTACCATGAGCTCCTCGGCGGCGGCCGGTATGCCCCTGAATCCGAGGACGACCGACCAGTAGCCCTCGTGCATCACGCCGCCCGCGGAGAGGGACTCGTCCTCGCAGTGGTCGAGTATAGGCATCCCGAAAGTCTTTGAATATTCGAGGACGTGCCTCATGATTTCGTTGTTGGCGACGCACTTGCCGTCGTCGGAGAGGGCGACGGCGCCGGCCTTCTTCAGGCTTCCGATGCCGGCCATCTCCTTGCCCTCCTGGTTCTTGGTGATGGCCGCGCAGGGCAGTACCTTTACAACGCCCTCCTTGGCGGCGTGTATGCGGACGTATTCGATGGTGCTGGCGTTGTCGGCGACGGGGCTTGTGTTGGGCATGGCCACAATGGAGGTGAAGCCGCCGGCGGCCGCAGCCATGGTGCCGCTCCTTATGTTCTCCTTGTCGGTTCTCCCCGGCTGGCGCAGATGGACGTGCATGTCGATGAATCCGGGCGCGACGACGAGCCCCTTGACGTCGACGATCTCCGGATCATCGATGCCCTTCGGATCGGCCAGCCTGCCGTCCGAAACTCCGACGTCCATGATCCTGTCGATGCCCCTGGAAGGGTCGACGACCCTGCCGCCCTTCAAGACAAAATCCTTTTTCCTGCTCATTTTTCAAGACACCCGGCTACGAGATACAAGACTGCCATCCTAACCGCCAGGCCGTTCGTAACCTGTTCCAGGATAACGGACTGCGGACCGTCTGCTATGCAAGTTTCGAGCTCCACGCCCCTGTTGATCGGCCCCGGATGCATCACCAGGGCGTCGGGCTTCAGGTATTTCATCGTCTCCCTGTTGAGGCCGAAGATGTTGGAATATTCGCCGATGCTCGGGAAATACGCGGCCTTCTGGCGCTCGTGCTGGATCCTGAGGAGGTTCACGACGTCGGCGCCGTCTATGGCGTCCTGGAGCCTGTCGAAGACCTTTATGCCAAGCTTCTCGAACTCCCGCGGGACTAGCGTGGCCGGTCCTCCGAGGCGGACCTTGGCGCCGAGCTTGAGGAGCCCCCAGATGTTGCTGCGGGCGACGCGGCTGTGCAGTATGTCGCCTACGATCGAGACGGTGAGGCCCTCGATCCTGCCCTTCTTCTCGAGGATCGTGAAAATGTCGAGGAGGGCCTGGGTAGGGTGCTCGTGGGCGCCGTCGCCCGCGTTGATGATCCCGCACTTGAGCCTCTTCGCGAGGAAGTAGTGCGAACCGGCCGCGGAATGGCGCATTACGATGAGGTCCACCTGGAGCGATTCTATGTTCTTGGCGGTGTCTAGGAGAGTCTCCCCCTTGGTGAGGCTGCTAGTGGACGCGCTTATGTTGATGATGTCGGCGCTGAGCCTCTGTTCTGCGAGCTCGAAGGACGTCCTGGTCCTGGTGCTCGGCTCGACGAAGAAGTTGACGACGGTCTTGCCCCGGAGCGCCGGAACCTTCTTGACGCGCCTTTCGGAGACCTTCTTGAACTCGGCCGCGGTGTCCAGTATCATTCTGATCTCGTCCGCTGAGAGATCGTAGATGGCAAGGAGGTCCTTCCTCTTCCACTGTGTCATTTGGCAAGCTCCCTTCCTGATGATTTCCCGAGCGGCGAAAGATATGTGGCGTCCTCGCCGTCCGTCTCTACCCACTTGACTTCTATCTTCTTCGACGCCGGCACCTTCCAGAGGCTGCCTGTGAAGTCTGCCTGAATGGGGAATTCGCGCATGCCGCGGTCGATGAGGACCGCGAGCCTTATCATGTCGGGCCTGCCGAAGTGCGTAATAGCGTCCAGCGCCGCCCTGATCGTCCTTCCTGTATGCAGGACGTCGTCGGTAAGTACGATGATCCTGCCGTCGAGTTCGAACGGTATGTCCGTTTCGTAGATGCGCGGAAGCGTCTTCCTGAAGCCGATGTCGTCGCGGTACATGGAGATGTCGAGAGTGCCGACGGGGACTTCCAGACCAGATTTCAACCTCAACTCGGCCGCTATCCTGGCGGACAGTGGCACCCCCTTGAGCTGGATGCCTAGGAAGGCCAGCGACTTCAGCCTGGCCTTGCCGACCGAGGAGAAAATACCCGAGGCCAGCCTGCAGATCTGCGCGGCCATCTCATCCTTGCCAAGTATCTTCTCGGGCGCCTGGGCCATAAAACAGATTCCGACAAATGAGCCAATCGCAAAAGCCGGCAATTAGCGGTGTTCAGGTGTCAGCAGAATTAGGGAAAGCTGTTTTTTCAACTGTTTATGCTGGAACCTGACACCCGACACCTAGGTTGCAAAACTTGTTTTTGCAATCATCTCAAATTCCGCTTAAAATATCCCTGCCCGCCCGCAAATGCCAGATCTGCAAGCACCAAATTCCAAAGAAAAATCAGGTCATGTCGGCTAAAATATCGCAATGATACTACGGTGTAACCGTGGAGAACAACGCTTGTCGGAGGCGTGGTAAAACATGGCTGTAAATATTCAGTGAACTACGCCCTTTCACTGAATATTTACCTTGGCCCATCCCTCTGGAAGCCGACAAAGACAGCGACAAAGTTATCGACAAAGATGTTGGAGTTTAAGGGATATTGAGGTTCAGCTTTACGGCTGTTGCGCCTGGGCCGGACTCTGCTCCGTCCTGCGCCTGAGCAGCTCGTCGTAGACAGAATATGGGATATTCATGCTTCCATAGCCCGTGCCGATGTGTATGCCGGGCTGGTTAGCACCGTGGAAGTCGCTGCCGCCGGAAACCATGATCCCGTATTTCCTTGCGGTGTCGAGCAGGAGCTTCTGCTGTATATCGGAAAAGGTGGAGTAATACGCCTCGATGCCGTCGAGACCACAGAGCATGAAGTCGTCCAGTACGGACTCGACATACGACTCGCTGCTCTCGGACCTGTGCAGCGGATGGGCCCAGAATGCGAGTCCTCCGGCCTCGTGGATTGCGCAGATGGCCTCCTCCGGAGTGGGCAGGCCCCTGGCGACATAACAGGGAGCTCCGCGCTTCAGGCATTTGTCGAAGACCTCCTGCGGCTCCTTGAAATACCCCTTCTCGATCAGGATCTTGGCGAAATGCGGGCGTCCAACGCTTTCCCCGGCGGCGACCGCCTCGACCTCTTCCAGCGTGATTTTGAACCCTCTGTCGTTCAGCTTCCTTATTATCTGCACGTTCCTGGTGTCCCTGTTCGTGCGGATTTCGCGGAGAAGGTCGCTAAGCTTTTTATTGCTGTGATCGATGAAAAGTCCGGTTATGTGGATCGAGCTGTAGCGATATGTCACCGACACCTCGACGCCGGGGACCGCCGCAAGTTCCGGATGAGCCTTCGCCGAGCACATGAACTCGTCAAGGCCGCTCACGGTGTCATGGTCCGTCAGCGCTATGGCGCCGAGCCCCTTGCCGACGGCCAGTTCCACTATTTCAGCCGGGGTGTTGGCTCCGTCAGAAGCGGCGCTGTGTATGTGAAGATCTATCGGGCCAGGGGACATTATTTGGTTATTAATTTGTTATTGGTTATTGGGTAGTGGGCATTTGTTATTTGTTCGCCGACTATTTTATTAGCTTAACTTCCTTTATCAAGAACTCGCGTCCGGAAACAAGGCTGACATTTTCGGAGCCGCATTTTCCGCAAAGCATGAACGGCTCTTCCGATTCCGTTTTCGCGCCGCAACCGGCGCAGAGTATCCTGAAGGGGATCGTCTGGATGCGCAGCTTTGCCTTCTCGAAAGACGTGCCCTTGACCATGGTTTCGTATGCGAGCCTGAAGCATTCCGGATCCACGCCGGAGAGCCTGCCTATCGCGACCTTGATGGAAAGCACTCTGGGCCGCCCCTCCTTTTCCAGGAAGGAGTCCAGTTCCCTCATCATGCTTTCGACCAGCGACAGCTCGTGCATCAGCAGATCCTCGGAAGCATCTCGCCCGAAGGCATGGCGACCAAGCGCCTCCCTCCGGACATCGTGTTGATGACCACTTTCCCTTTCCCGCCTGCCACGGCACCACAGACCGCTGCCCCCCTGCCCTCCGGGAGAGCTTTCCAGACGCTGGCGATACCTTCGGCCGCAGAAGCTTCGCAGACCAGGACGACCCTTCCTTCCGACGGGGAGTTGAGCAGGTCAAGGCCGAGTATTTCTGCGGCCGCCTTCGCCGGACCTGAGAACGGTATCCGGCGTTCGTCAAGTTCAATCCCGAAATACATTCCTGTCGTTATCTCGTTGAGGACCGCGGCGATCCCGCCGCGCGTCGGATCCCGCATGAACTTGACGGCCCCGCCGAAGCTCCGCAGCGCCTTGACGAGGCGGTCCACCGGTGCGCTATCGCTCACCGGGCCGTTCTCGAACTTCAGATTCTCTCGTGATGTGAGAACGGCGATGCCGTGGTCGCCGACGCTTCCGCTCACGACTACGGCGTCGCCCGGACTGATCCTGCTCCTCGACAGGTCGAACTCGCCATATTTTACGCCGATGCCGGCGGTGTTGATGTAGATTCCGTCGCACTGCCCTTTGTGCACGACCTTCGTGTCGCCGGTCACAATTTTCACGGCGCATCTCTCCGCAGCCTTCTTCACCGAGTCAAGAATCTTCCTGAAGACGGCGAATGGGAGCCCCTCCTCAAGTATGAGCCCTAGCGAAAGCCAGCGCGGCTCGCCGCCCGCGACCGAGATGTCGTTCACCGTTCCGTAGACCGCCAGCTCTCCGATATCGCCGCCCGGGAATTCGATCGGCGAAACCACGAAGCTGTCCGTGCTGAAAACGACCTCCCCGGCACCGCCGGGAAGCGTCGCGGCATCAGGCAGCCCCTCGAGCGGCCCGCTTCCGAAGCGCGGAAGTATCTCATCCTGCACAAGCTTCTGCGAAAGCCCGCCACCGCCCCCGTGCGCAAGCTGGATGAGTTCCTTTGTCATTTTCACCCCCTCGTCCTTTTGCCGGCAAGTGAAACCTTCCGGGATGCCACCTTCGATGAAGCCTTCTTGACAAGCGACTTGTCGAATGTAACAAATTCTCCGGTGCTCTTTGATGAAGCTAAATGCATGGAATCTGCGAAATCAAGACCCTCCTCAGAAAAGGAAATCGCGTCGGCAAGAACATGGAAATCATCCGTGAAAATATTCCTCAGCCCCAGGACGGTTTTGAATGCCTGTAAAATATCGTCAGACTTAAATTTGTAGACATACCTCAGCACCCATTCCGCCTCGAGAAAAACAGTCCTCGGAATAAACACGTCGTCATCACGGATGATGCCTGCAGATATCTCCGCCTGAACAGGATCATCTTTGGCGACAAATCTGACCAGGACGTTTGTATCAATTGCAATCATTGCTCTTCCGCGCCCCTATTTTCAATGCGTGTCCCATCCTTTTTATGGAAACTTTTCTCCCTTTGTGCTTCAACACACCAAAAGCCTGTTCAAAGGTGGTCTCAGGAAATGGTTTGTGCGGCCTGAGTATTAGCGCGGCTCCCGATTCCTCTATGGTGAATTCAAGCCCTGGCTTCCATCTGTGACTGCGGCAGATGCTTTGGGGAATCACAACCTGCCCTTTCGTCGACAAATGCGTAGTGATCATAATGCCCTCCTTCAAGTAAGTCAAAAGTAAGATAGCATGGTTCACGGCCATAGCAAGACAGTGCTTCCAATTTCAGATTCCCGGATCCGCCCAAGGTAAAAAGCTTAAAAACGGCTGGAAAATGGCCATGTGACTCGCGACTCGGTGACCCGGTGCCCCGCGGCCGTTCATCGACACCCGACACCTTTCTAAACCTGCCGATACCTCCCTAACCCTATCGTCAAAGATACGGCAAGCCTTCCCCATCCATTCATCCAGTCATCCATCCCCTTTCATTCCACTTCCCTGCTGAACGGGACTGCGGGGAGTCCGGCGCCGTTGCGGAGGCTGCATTCGGGGTTGTCGGCCCAGGCGTAGCGGACGAAGCGCGGCTCCGCGACCTTCGCGGAACGGACGATCACGCATCCGCCGTCGATTTGCGCGTCGGCCCAGAAGAAAATCCGGTCGGCCCCTGCCACGGCGAAACCGGTCAGTCTTGTCCCGCCGGACTCGAGGCCGCCGTCGCAGTGCTCATAGGAAATTTTCACCGAACTGCCATTTCGCTTAAGCGACTTGGGCATGGGCCCGCTGAAGGACAGGTCGTCCCTGCCGTAGAACTTGGCGAGGGCGTTGAAGGCAAGACGGAGGCCTACGTCCTGCTTGTTCCTCGGATGTATGTCGTCGCAGTCCCCAATGTCTATGGCGACGGCCATTCCGGTCTCGGGGACTTTCAATGTCTCGGCCTGCGCGTCGCGCAGCTCGGCCCAGGCGCTTTCGGAGGGCTCTGCTCTGCGCGCCATGTAGTTTGCGAGCTGGACGAAGAGGAAGGGGAAGTCGCCGATCTTCCAATGCCGTCTCCAGTCACGTATCATCGCCGGGAAGAGCTTCCGGTAGAGGCCCGGATTTCCGGCGTTGGACTCGCCCTGGTACCAGATCGCGCCGCGGATGGCGAATGGCGTAAGCGGAAAGATCATGGAATTGAAGAGCGCTGAGGGAGCGTTCTGGTTGCCCGGCCCGAGCGGCATGGGCGGAACCTGGACAAGGCCGTAGTCGGCTTCGACAGCATACCGCCAGACTCCTGCCAGCGGGATTGGAGCCGTGCCCGGAAGCGTCGGACAGGAAATCTTCATGGCGTTCGCAGGGCCCGTCATGCCGCCGGCATACCTGTCGCTGTGCACGCGCACCGCGACGACGTTCCTGCCGGCCTTCGCCAGCCTGCCGGGCACATGGTAGATGCGCATCAGGCTCCATGAGTCGGGGCGTTCCGCCATGGTGACACTGCCGACCTTGTCGTTGTTGAAGTAGGTGACATCGCTCTTGTCTGTCGCACCGATCGCCAAGATGAGATCCCTTCCTGCCCATTCCGAGGGGAGCTCCAGGACCTTCCGGAACCATAGGATGCCGCTGTAGTCCACCCCGCGCGACTGCCAGGTTCCTGGAAGGTCCATCTCCTTCCACTCTCCGGACGGCTCGGGAATATCCGCCCAGCCCATGGGATGGCCGCGGTTCTCCACGTCCTTTGTCCTCTCCGCCAGCTCCGTGTCCTTGCGCTTCCATTCCTCCATAAACTCGTTGAAGCGGGGGACGTCGCGCCGGTAGCTCCGCACGATCTCCGCCAGATCCGGATTCGAAAGCATGCACTCCTCGCTCGTCCAGGCTTCTGCGCAAGTCCCTCCCCAGCTGGCGTTTATGAGCCCGACAGGGACGCCGAGCCGGCGGTGCAGCTCCCGCCCGAAGAAGTAGGCGACGGCGCTGAAGTTCGGAACCGTCGAAGGTCCGCACACGGCCCAGGGACCCGCCTGTATCGCGGCCTGCGGCTCCTCCGCCGTCACCTTCTCTAGCGAGAAAAGCCGGATCTCGTCATATGACGCCGCCGTTATCTCCGAATCGGCGTTCTTGGAAAGCGAGACGGGCCATTCCATGTTCGACTGCCCCGAGCAAACCCATACCTCGCCCACGAGGATGTTCTTCAGCATCGCCGACTTGCTGCCGGAAAACACCAGCATCTGCCTCGGGGCGGACGAGGCGGCCATCGGATCAAGGACTATCTGCCAGCGGCCGTCGGCGCCTACCTTGGTTTTCCTAATACGCCCCGCGAAGCTCAGCGTCACAGGCTTTCCGGGTTCGCCCTCGCCCCAGACCCTGACCGGTTCGCCCTGCTGTATGACCATGTTGTCGGTGAAAATACCCGCGAGCTTGAGCATTATGGGACCTTGGGGCGTTATGGGTTATTGGTTAATCGTTATTGGTTATTCGGCCAAGTGGAACGATACGAAAATGACGAAGCCTGCCGATACCTGTCGCAACCTATCGACACCCGTCGGAAAGCTGACACCTGGTGGCCCGCAACCAACGACGCGCGAATGACTTGGAAAAACATTCTAATCCTATGACTCGGTGGCTCCGTGACTCACGCCCCACAATGCACTACTCACCGCCCCTCTGGGGCCTGGTATTTATACAGCGCCGCGCATGTCCCCTCCGAGCTTACCATGCATGGGCCGCGGGGATTGAGCGGCGTGCAGACTTTCCCGAAGAGGGGGCAGCTGTCCGGACGGATCTTCCCCTTGAGGACTTCGCCGCACCTGCAGGCCTTGTCGGGACGGCCCGCCTTCACAGCCAGTCCGAAACGCCTCTCGGCGTCGAATCCGCCGAACTCTTTCCTGAGCCTGCTGCCGCTGCGCGGGATCACTCCTATTCCACGCCAGGGCGCATCATAGTCCTCGAGATATTTGTCCATGATTTCCAAGGCCCTGGTGTTGCCCTGGCTTCTGACCACTCTTGAATACTGGTTCTCGACTTCGGCCCGGCCTTCGACTATCTGCGCAAGTATGCCGCATATGCCCATGAGGATGTCAAGCGGCTCGAATCCTGCGACCACACATGGTATCCTGTTCTTATCGACGACAGGCCTGTATGCGTCCGCCCCTATGATCGCGCTGACGTGGGCGGGGCACAGGAAACCGCTTACGTTCAGCTCCGGATACTGAAGCAGGGCGTCCATAGCCGGGGGAATGCGCTTGAACGAGGTAAGCAGCGAAAGATTCCCGATATTCATCCTGATCGCCGACGCGACAAGCGTTATGGTCGGCGCCGTGGTGGTTTCGAATCCCACGGCCAGGAAGACCAGTTCCTTAGAGGCCTCCCGGGCTGCGATGTCAAGGGCCGTCTCGGGCGAATAGCACAGCTCGATCCTCGCGCCTCCGGAACGGCATTCCGAAAGGCGCGTCCCTGTCCCGGGGACGTTGAGCATGTCGCCGAACGTGACGATTACAACGCCTTTTGCCGCCAGCTCCGCTGCCGCATCGATGTATCCGGCGTCGGTCACGCAGACCGGGCATCCGGGGCCGCTTATCAGGCTGACGGATTCGGGCATGAGCCTGCGGATGCCGCAGCGCTCGATCGCGACGGTATGCGTGCCGCAGACCTCCATGATCTTGACCGAACGGCCCATCTTGCGCAGCTTTTCGCCGAGGGCGGAAATTTTTCCCGTCAACGCCCGCGCCGCGCCGGCATCCCTGAACTCCTCGACATATTTCACGGCCCCCCCCCCATCTCCTTGAACAATCTAACTCTCTCCTCCGCCTCCGCCGTGTCGAGCTTCTCTATCGCGAAGCCCGCATGGACTATCACGTAGTCCCCGACCGCCGGACTTTCCACAAGGGAAACGTTCACCCTTCTCCTCACCCCGTCATAGTCGGCGACTCCATATTCGCCGTCGACCTCCTGAAGCTTCATCGGAACTGCAAGGCACATAAAAAATCCTCCGGATTTTTCCTTTAAGATTTTCGCGCCGCGGGATTTCGCTGCCACATTATAAGCACAATACCGCCGGCCGTGATCTGGCAGCAGCGCCGAAAATCTTAACTGATTGAGAAAAGAACACAAAGCGGCAGGCAAGACTTCATCTTCCATGTCCTCAGCGTCACCCCTGTCCTCTATCCGTCATTGCGGAATCCCTAAAACAATACCCCGCCAAGCTCCGCTTGCCAGCGGAATCCGATTCACCGGTCCGAGACCAGCCGCGCGGCGGAGGACAGCGCCTGGCCGGCGGAGACTCCCGCGTCGCCGCAGGACAGCACCATGTTCATGAAAACATTCAGGCCGCGTTCGCCAAGGCGGGAGGGAAGCAGCGTCTTCAGAAAACGGTTGACGAAGCAGCCCCCGGAAAGAACCACGCCGCGTGCCGCGCATCTTGAAAGGCCGAACTCGATCATACGGACGGACGCCTCGACCACGGACAGATGGAACGAATATGCGAATTCCGCAGTCCTATGCCTGGCATCGGCCAGGTTGATTTCCCTGAACGCAGGCGACCAGTCAATAAAAAACATTCCGTCCCTCTCGACGCAAGAGTATGGGACGGCGGCACAGCCAGGCCCCGCCGAATATTTCGCCGCCTCCGCCTCAAGGTTGACCGCCGGCTGCGCCTCGAATTCGATAGTCCTAGGCGAAAGGCCGAGTAGCATTGCATATGAGTCGAAAAGGCGGCCCGCCGCATGGGATATTGGCGCATTTACGGATTTCCCGCACTGCTCGAGCCAGATGCGGCATGCCTCCGGCGAAACTCCAAGTCGGTCCAGCCAGGCATCCTCGATTTCAACGCCGGCGGAACGCCATCTCGCCACAAGCTGCCTCGCCGGCTCCCTGACCGCCGCATCCCCGCCCGGAAGAGGCACGGCCGCGAAGCTCGCAAGCCGCTTGTAGGACACCGCGTCGGACCAAAGAAGCTCGGCGCCCCAGACCGCCCCGTCAGGCCCTAGCCCTGTCCCGTCGAAAACCAGGGCCAAACATTCATCAAGCCCGTGCTCGAACATGCACGAGACGGCGTGCGCATGATGGTGCTGCACCTCGAACACAGGAACCCCCTTCCCCGCGGCAAGCGCCCTCCCCCCGACCGTGGAATACATGTCCGGATGCAGATCTACCCCCACGGCTGAAAGACCGCCGCCGGCAAGCTCAAGAAGTCCTCGCACCGCCCCGTCGTGCGCATCGGCGTTCGCCGGATCGCCGAGATCGCCGGCGCATGGCGACATATAGAGGCCGCCGCGGAAACCGAGCGAAACCGTGTTCTTCAGCTCCGCGCCCATCCCCATCGCCGCAGACGGATATTTGAACTCTCCTACTTTCACATATTCGACCATTCGATAATATAGTGCTATATTGTTCTAATGAAAACATGGCCGAGCCATGGGCTTATGGATTGCTGGTGGACAGCTTGGAATTGAACCAATAAACTACAGGAGCCAAACACATGAGCATGGTGGAAATGAAGACTTCGTTGGGCGACTTCACGCTGGAACTCTTCGACAAGCAGGCGCCCGGCACGGTGGTCAACTTCCTCAAGTATGTGGACGACGGCCACTACAACGGGACAATCTTCCACAGGGTAATCGACAACTTCATGATACAGGGCGGCGGTTTCGACCAGGGCATGCGGCAGCTCCCCGCGATGGCCGCAATCAAGAACGAGGCAGGCAACGGCGTCTCGAACGACCGCGGAACCATCGCCATGGCCAGGACGAACGTCGTCGACAGCGCCACATGCCAGTTCTTCATCAACGTCGCCGACAACAAGTTCCTGAACCACAAGGACGATACGTCCGAGGGCTACGGCTACTGCGCCTTCGGAAAGATCGTCAAGGGCATGGACGTCATCGACAAGATCAAGAAGGTCAAGACCGGCTCGCGCGGCGGACACGACGACGTCCCTGAACAGAACGTGGTAATCATCGAGGCGAAAAGGGTGCAGGCCGCCAAATGAGGGGCATTTGCACAATTACCCGTAAGTGACCAATGGAGGATATGGCAATGAAAGCTCGTGCAGCAGGAACATCGCTGGCCGCGCTCTTCCTGGCCGCGTCGGTCTCAATCGCCGACGACCAGGCACAGCAGCAGCCGCAACCGCAGCAGGCGCCCCAGAAGGCCGCCCCCGCCGAGAAGAAGTTCGGCAAGGACCAGCTCGAACAGATCGTGGCGCCCATCGCGCTCTACCCCGACAACCTGCTCGCCCAGATCCTCGCGGCGTCCACCTACCCGGTGGACATCGTAGAGGCGGCAAGATGGGTCAAGCACAACCCCGACCTCTCGCAGGACGACAAGAAGGAGGAGCTCCAGCTCAAGAAATGGGATCCCAGCGTCAAGGGGCTCGTCTTCTTCCCGCAGCTCCTGCAGAAGCTCAACGACAACCTCGACTGGACAAACGACCTCGGCGCCGCCTTCCTCTCACAGCAGAAGGACGTCATGGACACGATCCAGGAGATGAGGGCCAAGGCAAAGCAGAACGGCAACCTTAACTCCAGCGACAAGCAGTCGGTCACCACGAACAGCGACGGCAGCATCCAGGTGCAGAGCACGACGCCCGACACTGTCTACGTGCAGAACTACGAACCTGCGACCGCATACGGCACTTCGTGGGCGGGCGGCGGCTACTATCCTGCGGTTATCGCCGCTCCCGCCTGGCCCTGGGGCTTCTACGGGGCAGGCTGGGCATGCGGCTACTGGGCCACATGGGACCACGGATGGATCGGCTACAACAACAACTATTACAACAGCTGGCATAATTGGAACAACTGGCACAACTGGGAAAACAACTGGCACGACTGGAACAACCATTACATAAACCCGAACAAATACGGTCCGCACAACCTCTACGATCCGAAAAACCAGGACAACCACCAGTGGCAGCACGACACGAACCGCACCAGGCCCGTGACGCCCTCCACCCAGCAGATAGCCAGGAACCTTGAGAACGAACACTTGACACCCCAGAACTTCAGAGGCAACGACCAGCGCGCCGCCGAAAACCTGCGCCAGGGCGGCTTCGGCGAGAACCAGAGGCCCGAAACCGCAAGGAACGAAGCGGTACGCGGCGAGCACACCTTCAACGAGGCCGGGCGCGGCGAGGAAGGCTACCACCCCTTCAGCGGTTCCGGAGATGGAAACCTTGAAAGGCGGTTCAGCGACCGCGGCTCAGAAAGCCGCGGCTACTCCGGCTACAGCGGCTACCACGGCAGCTATCACGGCTCAGGCGGCGGACGCTTCGGCGGCGGACACGGCGGCGGAAGAAGATAAAAACATCTGGGAAAACGACTGCAATCGACTGCGGCCGACCGCAACCGGTCGCGGTCGAAAAAAAGTAAAGGAGCAAAGATGAACAAGACAGCATATTCCCTTCTCGCGGCGCTCATGTCGCTTCTAATCTCCGGCTGCACCAGCATCAGGCCTGAACTAGGCCAGGCCTCGTTCAAAACCCCCGACGAGGCTGTCGCCGCCATAAAGGATGCGGCGAAAAAGAACGACACCGCGCGGCTCATGGAAATCCTCGGCCCCAAAGGTGAAATCATAATTTGCTCGGGCGACACGAAGGCCGATTCCGACGCGCTGAAATGGTTCGCCGAGAAGGCCGATGAAAAGATAGAACTTAAAAAGGAGGAGGAAACAGTCTTCGTCGAACTCGGCAAGGACGCCTGGCCTTTCCCCGTCCCCTTGAACGAATACGACGGCAAGTGGTTCTTCCACACTGCGGCGGGCATAGAGGAAATCGTGAACAGGAGAATAGGCCGCAACGAGCTCTGCACCATACAGGTCTGCCGGGAACTCGTCGCCGCGCAGGAGGAGTTCGCGAATATGAAGGCCGCACCCGGCGCACTCAAGGAATATGCCGCTAAAATTCTGAGCTCGAAGGGCAAGTTCGACGGTCTCTACTGGGACGAGAAGGAGAAGCCCGGCAGCCCCGTCGGCGCGGCCGTCGCACTCGCATCCAGCGAAATCAAGCAGCCCATGACTCCGAAACCATACCACGGATATTTCTTCAAGGTCCTCCACGGACAGAGCGTGTCCGCACCCGGCGGTGAAAAAAGCTACCTCAAGGACGGCAGGATGACCGGCGGCTTCGCCTTCCTCGCGTACCCGGCGAAATACGGCGTATCAGGGATCAAGACCTTCATCGTCTCAAAGACCGGTGTCGTATTCGAGAAGAACCTCGGGCCAGAAACTGCGAAAATCGCACCCGCGATCTCCGAATACGACCCCGACGACTCATGGTCGCCGGTGAGCTATTGACTTCAGAATTCCTGATTTGAAGCGGACGGTAGCGAAGTATGGTATGAATTCAGCAAACTACGCCCTTTTGCTGAATTCATGCATAGAGTATGTGCTGGCTTTTGCCTGCGCAGTGGGGTACAAGCGGGTCAGGAAATCTGAAACATCTCCGCCTCGAACGCCTCGGCGTATTTTTCAGGGATGCCGAGCTCCTGGGCGATGCCGCGGTTGACTCTCAGTATGCGGTCGTCGAAGCCGTGGCCGCGCGTGTTCAAGTTCCTGCTTTGCTGGGATTTGTGGCATCGCAGCAGCTCGCCCTTCCATGTTGCCTGTCCCTCGCCGAAAGGCATGTGGAAGTCAACCCGCATTTCTATCGTCTTCGGATCCTTGATGAGGAAGGCCCCGAGCGGATATCCCGCCTTAGATGCCCACTTCTTGAACATTGAGCATATGTTTTGATGTCCTGTGTTCGTGTCGTTGCCGTGCGGGAGGAATACGATATCCGGCCTGCTTCCGTTTAAAATTGCAGAGACAATCTCGAGGCCCTCCGGACAGTCCCGCGGCTGGTCGTCATTGTCCTTCGGGAGCGCGACGAACTTCAACGCGTCGTCGGGCAGACCGAAGAAGCGGCAGCTAGCCTTCTGCTCCTCGATCCTGGTCCTCTGCTTGTTTTCCGGAGTCGGCGGACGGCAGAAGGAGTCCTCGACGCCGCTGCAGGTGGGGACGACGGCGACCTGGAGCTGGGCGCCGCCTTGACGGAAATGCCTAAGCGTCACGCCTATCGCGTCGAAGTCGTCCGGATGCGGCGCAAGCATGAAGATGCGCAGTTCCCTCGGGATCGACAAATCCCTCAGAGAGCGGGAACGGCCGGAACCGCTTATTTTAAAAACTGACAATTTGTCCATATCTCCTCTGAAACTCACCTGAAGTAACGCAGACATTCCTGTCTGCGGCATCGCAGGTAGGAATACCTGCGCTACTTTAAGTTTCACCCCGACAAAACTACGGCCACCGCAGACGGGCACTCCTCTGAAACTCGCCCATCTTTGTCGCGAACTTTGTCG
>CAZWRV010000052.1:0-41541 GCA_964636325.1 uncultured Victivallaceae bacterium
GCGATGCCGCAGACAGGAATGTCTGCGTTACTTGAGGCGAGTTTCAGAGGAGTGGTGCTCTGCGAATATCGCAGTTCTGTCGAACAGAAACTCGATGGAGGGCGAAGCCGTGCTGAGCCGCGGTTGAGCTTGGCTCAACCCTCCGGAAGACGACAAAGATAACGACAAAGTTCGCGACAAAGATGGGCGAGTTTCAGAAGAACATTATAAAAGCATGAGGGAGGATTTGTATCATGAAGACTGCAGTCCGTCATCCTGTCCAAGGTAAAAATTTTACGCCGCGTAAAATTTTTACGCTCATCGAACTCTTGGTCGTCATCGCCATCATCGCGATTCTCGCATCAATGCTGCTTCCGGCGCTTCAGAACGCGAGATCTCAGGCCAGAAGAACATTATGCACGAACAACCTCAAGCAGATCGGCTACGCCGGCGCCGTCTATGCGGGCGACAACGCCGAATTCATCCCCGCGCAGCACAGCGCCGGATGGTGGTGGTACACATACCATACCTGGGTCGGCATGGGCGGCGCGTGGACTGGCTACGACGGCTACTTCCCGATCGGCAGGCTGATCGCGGGATATGGCGGCGCCAGCAAGAAGGGCGAATACATCAGCCCCAAGGCACTCTACTGCACCGAGCCGTGGGCTCGCGTCGTCGGATCGCCTGGAAGCGGCGGCTGGTATTGGATGAACTTGGACTGCACAATTTCAGGCTTTGAAAACGCCGGTTCCATGAACCAGCACTATTTCACAAACGTCTCGACCGCATATGACACCAACTATGGGGCGGGACGAATTGATAAATGCTCCGGCAAGGGCCTGATGTGGGCTGCGGACGGATGGGGCTTCGACATATCGTTCAATGTGATGAACGCCGCGGATGGCCCCTATCTCACGCACAAGAAAAAGGGCAGCGCCCCGATACCTGCCGGAATCAACGTGGTCTATTTCGACGGAGGCGTTGAATGGCTGAGCAACAACGACGGGAAATACACCAACCCTTCGATAGGCTCCAGCAACGGATATGCCTTCGCGAACCAGGGCTTCTGGAACTACACGCAGAAGGGAATACTGCCGTAGGGCGTCAACAAAAATCAAATGGATTGAAGATGAAGCTTGCCAGCAGGATGATCGACCGCCGCGGCCGCCGTGGCAGAGTCGAAATTTCAGGTTCCACTTTCCGATGCACGTTCGCGACGGACTGGAGCACGGAACACCGCGGCGTCCATCCGGCCGCCTGTGTCTTCAACGGTGTTCCAATACCGTGTCTGAAGTTCGGGTTCGCCGCACCGTGGAACTGGATACTTGATCTCGATGCCGTCGAGACCGGCGCCGGAACGGTGGTCACATCGCAGGGCTACCGCGAGCTCAAGGGGCAGAGGATTCCTTTCATGCGGGGCCGCCGCTTTTTCTGGCGCGATCCCGAAATGCTCTTCGAGTCGGTCGAGACGCGCCATCTCAAGGAACTGACTTATATAATTTATGGTGTGGCTCCCAAGGCGATGATTGTGGAACCGCGTCTTGAGCATGCGGTCTACAGAAGGGATGGGATCGATGTGTGCTGGCAGTTCGATCCTGCGCCGCTTTACGGCCATTTCAACGCGCAGGCCGGCGGCTGGGTCTTTGAATTCGCATCCGGCGAAATCGACATCCTTGTCCAGTGGGGCACAAGCGGAACAAAATTCAGAAAATTCAGGAGCATTAGCAAGGAGCTCGAAAAAATAAGCGTCGTGGGTCCGCACGGACGCCGCTGCTTTTCCGCGCGCGACAAGCATGAATGCGTCGAACCGGACGAATCGCTCGTTCTACCGGAAGGTGAATGCATATTGTCCGGCGATGCAAAAAGGCCGGGCAGCGCCCTCATGGATCTCGGGGTGCGCCGCATCTCTGGCGAGGCCGCAGAAATCGGGGCATCGCGGATATTTTCACTCGACAGGATCGTCGAAACCCCTTCATTCCCGATGTTCAAGCCGTCGCTTGTCCGCGCGCTCCGCAGCCTGAAGGAGCGGATGGTCTTTGGCGTGGCTCCCGAGGACGATCCTGATCAGATCTACCAATGGGGAACAGGTACCTGGCCGCGCTGCTTCAGCGTCATTTCACTCGACAGGTTCGGCTTCCACCGAGAGGCCTTCGAATATCTGGAGTTCATGTTCGACGCGTCGAGGCAGTTCGAGCCGTTCGACGGCCTGCCGCATCTCTGGGACAACTTTTACATCACAGGCCCGAAGATCAACGACCGCCTATACGACATCAACGGCCACTCTATCAAGCTGTTCGAGGCTGGCAAGTTCCACATGCGGCACCGCGACGACGAATGGGGCCGCAGGCTGCACGAGGAGCATTACGGCGTCCTCCGCAAATGGTGCCTGTGGATCGAGAGGCACATGCAGCCCGACGGCACCGTTCTCGACGAGACTGAATCCAACATCTGGGCTCACGGCTACGGAGCATTCTCCCAGGCGCCCGCCGCAGCAGGGGTCAAACTTTTTGCGGATATCGCAAAATGCGCCGGAAACAACGATGACGCCGCACGCTTCCATAAGCTAGCGCTCCGCCTGATGGACAGCCTGAACACGAGGCTCTGGGGCGACGCGGCGAATCCGTATTGGGACCTCGGCTACGGCAACGGAAACTGCTATCTAAGCTATGTTCCCGTGACACCTGAGGAGAGGAACTGGTGGAATCAGCCAGTGAAGCGCATCGGCATTTCCTGCTATTCGCTGGCGGCCTCGTATTTCCTGCAGGATCCCGATGTCGCGCTTCTTAAGGCCGACGACGCCCGCGCCGCGGAAACCATTGATCTCGCCCTGAAACACGGCGGCGACCCTTTCGACGGCCGCATCACGACATGGCATATCCGCCGCAAGGAGGCGCACATGGGCTACGGCCCCGGCCAGATGCTTCAGGCGCTTCTTTTCACCGGACGCGGCGAATCGTTCCGCGAAGTACTCGAGGCCCTCTTCGAAACGTCCCGGCGAGAAGTCGGCGACATCTATCTCATGCAGGAGCATCTCGGACGCATCGGATTCCCCAACCGCGGCAACAAGGCCGCGCTCGCGTATTTCCCCTTCCTCGCCGCGATGCTCGCCGGGTTCGACGCGCCGGAAATCGGAGACCGCAGCCGCAAATGCCTCCCGGACTTGACCGTAAGGATGTCGAAGAATAAAAAATAATGGACAGGATAACAGGATTGGCAAGATAATATTGAAAAAAAAGAAAGGATTGTATTTCATGAAAGAAAACTTTCTCCGAAAGCATCCGGCGAGGATTGTCCGAATTGCGGCGGCCATCCTCATGGCGTCAGGAGCATCTCTTTTCGGGCAGGCGCCCGCAAAGGAACTGCCTGCGCCGATGGCGACGGTATCGCAGTTCAAAAAGGCGCCCACGCTCGACGGCAAGGTTGAACCCGGCGAGTGGGACGGCGCTGTCAAGACTACTAACTTCCAGGACTGCTGGCGGCCGATGATGGATCTGAGATCGGGATATTCCCTATGCGGTTTCACCGAGGACAAGCTGTACGTGGCGGTTGTCAGCGAATACGAGCCCACGGGGCCTTGGGCCAGGGCCAAGAACCGGGACGTCGAGGACGTCGTCTTCGACAGCAGTGTAGAGATATGGATTGATCCTAACCGCGCGAACCGCGCCACGGACTCCGGCGACCTGGGCTACTACCAGTGCATCATCAACAGCGCCGGCTCGATTCTCGACGTGAGGTTCGATCCGAAGAGCACGCCTTCGCGCGGATGGAACGGCAACTGGGAATGGGCTGCCGGAACCGACAAGCAGGCCGGGCTGATGACGATCGAAGTGGCGATCCCGTTCTCCGACTTCGGATGGAAGCCGGGCACGGCCGCGGGGAAGGCCGTCGGCATGCTCGTCGCCAGGAACTTCAAGTGCGACTGGTGCCAGGCCACGGCGTTCCCGTTCGGCGGCTCCTTCGACAAGGTCTCGAACTACGCCGAAATACGGCTCACGAAGGACGAGCCGTCCGTCCGCGTCGAGAAGCTGGGCGACGAGTTCTTCCAGGGACAGGTCGACCTCGCGATGAGCATCTACAACCCCGGCCCGGCGCGCAAGGCCCGCATAAATGTCACAGTCACTTCCTCCGACATGCCTGAGAAGTTCGACGAGAAGACTATCGATCTGCCCGCCGGGGGAAGCGCCGAATACCGTTACGAGCTCAAGGGCCATCTCCACGCCGACGCGGAGCACTGCATGGCGATCCGAGTCGCAAGCGACGACGGCTCAACACCTTACTTCGGTTACTACTGCCGCTGGACCGCAAAGCCGAACCTCAACGGCAGGAAGCAGGAGCAGAAATGGACGATACGCGACGAACCCAATCCGGGGGCGTCCGTGGCGCTTAAGTTCTATCCTTCATTCAAGCTTCTTAGCGTGAAGCTTGAGCCTGCCTTCCTCTTTAAGACACCCGAAGAGTCCACCGGCGTCAAGTCCGCCGAGATTACCGTCGCGGGGCCGGACGGGAAGGCCGTCGTCGAAGAGGCGGTCAAATGGGAGGCCGCGCCATTCGAAAAGGAATTCAAGCTTCCGGACCTGCCGGACGGCGAATACAAGGTCGCCGTCAGCTTCGACGGCTACAAGGATCCGATTCAGAAGACGTTCCAGCAGAAGCATTACCCATGGCAGGGAAACAGTCTGGGAATCACGGACAAAATATATCCGCCATTCCTGCCGCTCGAAGTGAAGGATAAGACTGTCAAGGTGGTTTTGCGAGAGTATTCGGTCGGCGGCCTCGGCCTCTGGGATTCGGTCAAGGCGAATGGCGAAGAACTGCTCGCCGCGCCGATTTCCCTCATTAACGACGGCAAGCCGGTCCAGGGCAAGGGTGAATTCACCGACATAAAGCCGCAGGCTGTAGTCTACGGCGGAAAGGCGGAGAGCGCGGGAGCAACAATCGTTACGCGCTGCACGACGGAGTTCGACGGCTGCATGAAGGTGGAGATGGTGCTTACGCCCTCCGACGACGGCAAGGAGCTTTCATCTCTATGCCTGGAAATCCCGTTCAAAGAGGAGATGGCGCCGCTTTTCCACGTCAGCGGCGCGAGCCTGCGTTCGAATCCTGCCGGAAGCATCCCCGCAGGCGAGGGGGACGTATGGGACAGCCGCATGTTCCCGGACGGCAACTGGAACGGCAACTTCAAGCCCTATGTGTGGGCAGGCAAGGAGGGGCCGGGCATCTGCTGGTTCGCCGACAACGACAAGAACTGGGAGCTGAAGCTCTTAGACGAGAAAAAGAAGGAATATGCGCCGAGCATCGTCATAAACCGCGCCAAAGGAACGGTGAAGATCGTTGTGAACCTGATACAGAAGCCGGTGAAGATTACGGCACCACGCAAAATCGTCTTCGGACTGATGGCCACCCCTGCGAAGCCGCTGCCCTCCGACTGGCGGAGGTATACTATGCGCGACCATTTCGAAGGTGTCAAGCCTATAGAGCTCATGGGCTCCGAATACTGGGGCGCCGAGACGGACTGCGCGTCCAAGTATCCCATCAACAAGGACTTGTCCATCCTCGACGCCATGCGCGACGCGCGCCTCGGCAAGCCTGTCCCGCAGGATTTCGTCCAGCAGTGGGCCGCGAGGAATTTCCCGGAGGGATGGAAGCCGAAGGCCGGCAAGGACCAGAAGCACATGGCAGACCTTGCCAATGTCTCCGTCAACTGGTCGCGCAACATCGGCGCGAAAAGCCTGATGTCTGTCTATTTCGACGAGTTCCACAGCACGACCCCGGCGCACGAGGAGGTTGCCGTCTTCGGCGACGAGTGGTCCGGCGAATACAACCGCAAGGGTTCGGTCGGCGGACTTGTCCGCAGCCACCAGGACTTCGCCTGCTTCTGGGCTGCGGAATTCATCCGGCGCGGCATTGGCATCTACCTCGACAACTCGTTCCCGAAGCGCTTCTATGATCCGATGCAGAGCGACGCCTACAGGTTGCCCGACGGCTCGATCCAGCCCTCCGCAGGCATCTGGGCCCACCGCGAATACCTCCGCCGCCTCTGGAACCTGCACCGCGAGCTCAGCCCGAAGGAGGCTCCGGCCATCATGTTCCTGCACATGACGAATGCAGACGTAGTTCCTTACACGGTGTGGAACGAAGTCAACCTGGACCTCGAATGGTTCTACGGTGTCGAGCCCAAGCAGAAAGTCTACGCGCCGGATCTGCTGCGCGCCGAGTCCATCGGGCTCCAAAGCGGCAACATCCCGACCGCTCTCGCCCGTATCGACGAAGGAGGGCTCCCGAAGGAGAAGCTTGACTTCCTCAACAGGACAAGGTTCGGCGTCCTGATGGTTCACGAGATCAGACCCGACTTCAGCTTAAGCGGTCTGGAAATCTTGAAGAAGATGATGGCCTTCGGCTACGGTCTTCCCGGCTGCGCAGTCTCCAACTACTGGCTAAAGACGCATCCTGTCGCGCCGAACAATCCGCAGATCAAGACGCTGTTCATGAAGAAGGGCGCCGAGGCGCTGATACTGCTCTGCACCTGGAACCAGAATCCGGAAACTGCGAATCTCGCACTCGACGCCAAATCGCTCGGATTCGAGCCGAAGCAGGCTCTCGACGAGGAGAACGGCAAGCCGCTCGAAATGAAGGGCGGCGCGCTGAGCATTCCTTTGATCGGATACGATGTCCGCCTGATCCGTGTGAAATGAAGATGGAGTAGCAGTTTTTTTGATTTCATAGATAAAAAAAAGGAAAGCAGTCTCATTGGGGTATAAAGCTTATGCAAATAGAAAATATGAACTTGTGCATCGGTCCGGGCGGACGCGCCGTTGTTATTGATCTGAAACATGTTTTGAGGGGGCGGCTGTGGGATCTGTCCGAGGACCGCGAACGGACGGTTGAAACGTTCGAGCCGCGGCTTTTGCAGCCGCTGGCGGACGGTCTGCGCATGCAGCTTGTGAACGAGGAGCACGGGCTTTTTGTGCCGGTCGAGTTCCGCGAGGAGGCCGAGGGCTTCCGGGTTACGGTCAAGGCGGGCTGGATATGCGAGCAGATGAGCATCAACCGGAAGCTCATGGCGCTGGACATCCTGCCGGATCTGCTGCGGACACGCGTCGGCGATCCCGGCTTCTACCTGCTGCCGGATTTTTCCGGCGCGCTGGTGCGCTTCAAGAATCATGCCCCCACCGTTTCCCGCGACCGGCTCTACATGCACCAAAGCGAGTGGGAGAAGCTGAACGTGATGAACTGCTTCGGCTTGAAGCAGGGGTGCAAGGGCACGCTGGTTATGGTGCACCAGGGTGACTTCTTCTGCCACGCGGTTACGGAGGTCAACCAGGGCGGCGTCAACCGCCTCTACGCCAGCTTCGGCCTGCGGCATGGGCCGTCGGAGCCGGTCAAGCAGCAGGACAAGGAGTTGATCGTGCGTTTCGTCGAGGGCCGGGAGGATGGCTACTTCGACATGGTCAAGGCCTATCACAATTACCTGGTGCGCGAGCGTGGCGTCTCGCCGCTGAAGGCGCGGACCGCCGGCAACCCCGTCCTGGCATACTCGGCCGGCGCCATGCGCACAAAGATATTCCACGGCCACAAGCCGCGCTCGCTCGACGGAAATGTGCCGATGAAGACTTATGCGACCTTCGAACAGTCGGAGAAGATTCTCGACGCCATGCGGGCGGCGGGGCTGAGGAAGGCGGTGGTCACGCTGGTCGGCTGGAACCTCGGCGGACACGACGGCGCTTATCCGCAGAAGTTTCCCGTGGAGCCGGCGCTCGGCGGCGAGGACGGACTGCGGCGGCTGATCGCCAAGGCCAAGGCGATGGGCTACCAGATCGTCCCCCACGACAACCTTTCGGACATGTATATGATCGGGCAGACCTTCGATCCGGACGTTGTAATGCGCCACGCGGACGGAACCCCGATAATGGGCGGCATCTGGGGCGGCGGCCAGGGTTTCAAGTCATGTCCCGCGGCGTATTTCGACCGCTTCGGACCGGATGTCACCCGGATCAAGGATCTCGGATTCGAGGGCCACTACTATGTGGACGCTCAGAGCAATCCGCTCTTCCGCTGCCATAGCCCCCTGCATCCGGCCGACGAGGAGCAGTTCGCCCTGGCGCAGTGCAGGACGACCCAGTGCTACCGCGTCCTTTACGGGGCGGTCTCGCAGGAGATGGTCCCCGCCTTCGCTCTGCCGTTCGTCGACGAGGGAGGGCTGCACTCCCCCTACAACATCGGCTGGTGCCTGGCCCGCGGCGACGAGAACCTCAAGCGCATAGTGGACCGGGTGGTGCCGTTCTATCAGCTGGCGGTGCATGGGTTGATCAACTACCAGGAGAGCTGGGTGCACGGCTACCGCAAGATCGGTGCGCGCAAGGGTATCCTGCGGGCCTTGTCGTTCGGCGCCCGGCCCTCTATGGAAGTGTCATGGGTCGGGGGCAGCAACGGCGACCCCTACCAGGACTCGATCCGCGACGTGGCCTTCGGCTACCGGCTCGCCTTCGAGGAACTGGCCGGCACACACGTAGAACCGGTGGCGGACTTCGAGGAGCTGGCGCCCGAGGCCAGCCGCATCGTCTATGCCGACGGCACGTCATTGACCGTCAACTGGGGCGACGCGCCGGCCGGCGGCCTGGAAGCGCTGAACTATCGGATCGGCAAATCTTAAGCATCCTCGACTGCAATCTCAAAGGAACAAGCATGCACACCCACAAGCTTGAAAAAAACATGCCCGGCGCGCAGGCGGCCTACCTCGCCAACGGCCTGATCGGCCTGCGAATTCCGCAGATTCCGCTTCCGCAGGGAACCTCGCTTGTAAACGGATTTGTCGGCCTCAGTCCCGAGGTCGGCACCGAGCAGTACGCTCCGGCACCCTATCCGCTCGGTGCGGACATCGGCCTCGACGGCCTGATGCTCTCCGACAATCCGCACCGCGCGGCCTTCGTGCGCCAGGAGTATGACTTCGCCTGCGGTGAGCTGTGCAGCGTCTTCAAATATGCCGGAGCGAACGCCGCGGCCACGGTCGAAGTGCTGACCTTCTGCTCGCGCACCCAGCCGGCGCTGGCGCTGCAGGAAGTCGCAGTCACGGTGGACAAGCCGTGCAAACTCGTCTTGCAGGCGCATCTCGACCAGCGCGGGCTGCCTGGCTCGCTGTGCGAGCGGGTCATGCCGGACAAGTATGCCGACGGCATCCTGCGATGGCAGAGCCGGGGCGGACTCTCGAGCGTGGGCGCGGCCTACCACAGTCAGTTTGTCGGCGAGAACCTCGAGCAGCGCCGCCGCAACGACTTCGGGCACGAGCAGGACATGGAGCTGACTCAGTACCATGTGGCCGCGCAGCCCGGCAAACGCTATGTGATGCGGCAGTTCGGCAGCTTAGTGCCGAGCCTGATGCACGGAGAGCCGCACTGGCAGGCCAGCCGCCATGTCGGCATGGGCGCCTGGCACGGCTTCGACAAGCTGCGCGCCGACAACCGCGCCGCTTGGGCAGAGCTGTGGAAAAGCAGTCCGCGCCTCGCCGGGCGCGATGTCGTGCGCTGGCAGCAGATCGCCGACGCCTGCTTCTTCTATCTGCATTCAAGCGTGTCTGCTTCGACTCCCTGCGGTGTCGCCCCTTTCGGCCTCAGCCGTCACAAGGAATACGGCGGGCATGTGTTCTGGGACTACGAGACATTCATGTATCCGGCGGTGCTGCTGAGCTCGCCGGAGGCGGCGCGCACGACGATGGAATACCGCAGCCGTCAACTGCCGATGGCCCGCTACAACGCACAACTGAACGGCTACCGCGGCATCCAGTATCCGTGGCAGACCGGCAACGTCGGCTTCGAGGTCTCGCCCTACTACAGCGGCGCGGCGGGCGGCGCCACCGAGCAGCACATCAACCTAGATGTCGCCTTCGCCATGATCCAGTACGTGTATGCCAGCGGCGACGACCTCTTCTTCCGGCAGCACGCCTGGCCGGTCATCCAGGGCGTGGCCGAGTGGATTGTCAGCCGCGTCACCAAGACCTCCCGCGGCTGCGAGATTCATCATGTCACCGGCATTGACGAAGGCCGCGACAACGTGGACAATGATGCCGAAACCAACGGGCTGTCCGCCGTCATCCTGTGGGAGGCGGCTGCTTTGGCAGGCCGCTACGGGATGACGCCGCCGGCTGGGTGGAAGCGTATTGCCGACGCGCTCTTCATCCCGGTGGATCCGAAGACGAAGATCATCCGCAAGAACGACAGTTACGACTTGGCGCTGGACTACGCCTGCCCGGAAACCATGATGCTGACCTTCCCCTTCGGCTACCCGCTTGAACCGGCGGTGCGCGAGGCGACCGTGCGTTTCAACCTCAAGCATGCCCACACCTATCTAGGGTCTCCGATGAACTCTGCGAACTTCGCAGTCTGGGCGGCTCGCGCCGGCGAACGCGCACTGGCGCTGGAGTTTCTCGAACGCGGCACCGCCGACCGCCTGGTCGAGCCGTACCTGCAGATGCTCGAATTCACCGCCGCTCGCGGCAACCTTTCCGGCCACACCTGCTTCATCACCGCCTGTGGCGCGCTCCATACTGCGTTGCTGCTCGGCCTCACAGGCCTGCAGCTGGACGGCGGAGAGCCGCAAGGCTGGGCGAAGCACCCGGTAAGCCTGCCCGAGGGATGGGACGCCATCGAGGTCGGGCAATTGTGGGCGCGCGGCGGGCGCTGCCGCCTGATTGCGCGGCAGGGCGACGAACGTGCTATCTTGGAATCACTGCAATAAGTACCTCGTTGGATACGCCGAACTCGAAACCAGAGTTTCCCTAAGGGACAGGAAAAAGAATTATAACTCTTCGAAGGAGGCAAGCATGAGAAAGATAACCGTTACGGAATACCGGCCTGCGTTTCAACCGAGCTACCTGGCCAACGGGCTGGTCGGGCTGAGGATCGGCTCAAATCCACTGGTGGGCGGCAAGGCGCTGCTCAACGGCTTTGTCGGCCGCCAGGCCACTGTCTCGCACGAGGGCTACAACCCGGCCCCGTATCCGCTGGGAGGCAATGTGATCGTTGGCACGGATCAGATGCTGCAGCGCCCTGATTTGCTTCGCTTCGTCGAACAATCCTACGACTTCTCGTGTGGCGAACTTACGACACGCCTGCACTTCGCAGCCGAGAACGCAGGCGTGGACGTCGAGATATTAACCTTCTGCAGCCGCACGCTGCCGCCGGTCGCGGCCCAGGAACTTAGGTTGACGGTTGACCGGCCGTGCCGGCTGACTTTCGAGGCGCGCATGGATCCTCAAGGGCTGCCGGGCCGTCCGCTCCTCGCGGAACGGCTGCGCTGGTGCGCCGACGCCGTGCTCTGGTGGGAAGGGCGCGGAAAACTTTCATCCTGCGGCGCGGCCTACGACTGCGAGTTCCTGGGCGCCGATGCGACTGTCCGCCGGAACGACTGGGGACTTGAACAGGACATGCAGCTCACCGCGTTTGCAGTTGAGGCCCGGCCGGGAAGCGTCTACGTCTGCCGCCAGTTCGGCGCCCTGGTGCCTTCGATCATGCACAGCGAGCCGCACTGGCAGGCGGCGCGCCTGGTCGAAGCCGCCCGGGTGATGGGCTTCGACGAACTGCGCGCGGCCAACCGGGCAGCGTGGAAGGAGCTGTGGCGCGCGCGGCCGGTGCTGGTCGGCGCCGAGCCCCGTTGGCAGGATGCGGCCGACGCTGCGTTCTTCTACCTGCACAGCAGCGTGCATCCTTCGATGCCGGCCAGCGTCGCGCCGTTCGGGCTGAGCGACGAGCTCAACTACCACGGCCACATCTTCTGGGACACCGAGGGGTGGATGTTTCCAGCGACATTGATGACCGATCCCGAGTCCGCCCGCGCCATGCTGGACTATCGCTCCCGGCTCGCCGACGCCGCGCGTTGGAATGCCCGGCTCTGGGGCCGCCGCGGCCTGGACTTCCCGTGCCAGACCGCCAACAGCGGCAGTGACGTGACCACGCTGTGGGCCAAAGCCGCTTTCGGCGGCGGCGCGGGGCTCGGGGTCGCCAAGGCGTTTGCGCGGTACGTCTACGCCACCGGCGACCGCATCTTCGAGCGGGAGCAGGCCTGGCCGATCCTCCGCGGCGTCGCGGAATGGATCGTTTCCTCGGTCCGTCACACCCGGCGCGGCTACGAGATGCCGTTCGACCGCAGCGCCGACGAGCAGTGGCTCTGGGTTCAGAACAGCGCCACGACGCTCTGGCACATGCGGGAGGCGCTGCGCGACGCCGCCGCAATGGCCGGGCGGCTCGGCTACGAAGCGCCGGCGCTCTGGCGCGAGGTAGCTGAACGGCTCTACTTCCCGATCGATCCGCGCACCAAGGTGCTGCTCAAGTTCGAAGGCTGGGAGGACACCCGCGAACTCTGCGGGATGGAGGTGCTGACGCTCTACACTTTCACCGACGGCTCGATTGCGCCCGACGTGGACCGCTCCACCATCGACTACTACCTCGACCGCGCCGGCCGCTACCTGGGCATGCCGATGTTCTCGATCCAGTTGGCGGTTCCCTTTGCCTGCTACCGCAGCCGTGCGGCGGCCACTGACGCCCTAGAAAAGGGTTGGCTGACCCGTCTGCGCGACCCGTTCCTGCAAATCTGCGAGTGTTCGAAGGCGATGGGCTCCTGGAACTCCACGGACGTGACGCTGTTCCTCACCGCCACCGCCAGTGTGACACACACAATGCTGTGGCTCATGCCGGGCATTCAATGGGGTCCCGGCGAGCCTGCGACCTGGTGCGTGAAGCCGCCGGCCTTGCCCGATGCCTGGGAAGCCATCGAGGTCGAGCGGCTATGGGTGCGCGGCAAGCCGGCACGCCTTATAGCACGGCACGGAGAACCGGCCGCACGGTTCGAGTTCTTGGACGAGCCGGTGCTTCCGTTTAGCGAGCCGCTGCCCGTGAGGCGGCAAGCATAGTTTCGTCAGCTTTTCATGGCGGGCGGGTCAGGAAATCTGAAATGCAATGGAAGATTGAAGTGGAAAATATCTGCAGAAACCTTAAGTTGTCCAATCAAGATTCTGACAGGCTAAACTGAAGGAATTGCCAAGATGACAGACATGACTGCAGACAAACGAGACGACGGGGATCGTCCGCTTATTATCGTCAGCCCAGGCAGAATGTTTCAAGATGATGCCAGGCCTGGGGCGATGATCCTCGGCATGGACCGCACGCCCAAAGGGCGTATCTGGGGATGCTGGACGGGCACGGGCGACAAGGGCGACGGCTATATGCTTCTCGCCACCAGCGACGACGGCGGAGAGACCTGGTCGAAGCCGCGTCTGGCCGTGGGCGTGATGAGAGTTGGGCAGCGGTTGCACGGGGCGCTGGTCGGCAATCTGTGGACCGATCCCAAGGGCCGCCTTTGGCTCTTCTTTGATCAGCAGCGCGGTGATCCGAGGGGACGCATCACAAACTGGTTCATCCGCTGCGACAATCCGGACGCCGGCGAGCCGTCCTGGTCGGAACCGACATGCTTCGCCGAGGGCTGCACGTTGAACAAGCCGATCATCATCTCCAACGGCGACTGGCTGCTGCCGGTATCCGACTGGCAAATGAAGACGGCCCGCGTCTTCGCCTCGGCCGACGAAGGCGGCTCCTGGAAGGAACGGGGACGCCTGAAGTTCCCCGGCTGGGAATTCGACGAACACATGATGGTGGAGCTGCGCGACGGCCGCATCTGGATGCTCGCACGCACCAAGGACGAACCTTTCGAGAGCTTCTCCGGCGACAACGGCGCGACATGGAGCGAACCGCGTCAGGCCGCTACTGTGCGGAACATCAACTCGCGCTTCTTCCTGAGCCGTCTGCGGTCCGGCCGCATTCTCCTCGTTAAGAACGGCTCTCCCTCCGAGCGGTTAGAGCAACGCTCGCACATGGGCGCGTGGCTTTCCGACGATGAAGGCCGGACTTGGAAGGGCGGCCTGATTCTCGACGAACGCTGCGCCGTCTCGTATCCGGACGGCTTCGAGGCGCCCGACGGCCTCATCCACATTCTCTATGACTGGAACCGCCACACCGACGCGGAAATCCTGCTTGCCAAGTTCCGCGAAGAGGATGTTCTGGCGGGGAAACCCGTCTCCGCCGACACCAGGCTGCGGATGCTCGCTAACAAGGCCACCGGCCCGAAGCCGGATGTGATCTACAACGGAATCGAGCTTCCGCTTCCCTGGCCGCCGCCTTTTCGCGATCCCGAGTCCGACGAACCCATGCCCCTGCCGTATTTCAGCTGGCCGCACCGGCCGCATGTCGTGGCGATCGACGTGGGACGGCAGCTCTTCGTGGACGATTTCCTGGTCCAGGAAAGCACGCTCGTGCGCAGATTCCACCAGGCCGAGAAGTTTGCGGGCAATCCGGTGTTCAAACCGGAAACCGAAAGGGAACTCGGCGTTGCCGCGCACGACGAAGAAGGACGGCAGGAGGCGGCGGTCTATCTCGGACACGGCGGCGTATTCTACGACCCGGCGGAGAGGCTGTTCAAAATGTTCTACACCGCGGGCTGGCGCGGCCCTTTATCGCTCGCAGTCAGCCCGGACATGAAGACCTGGACGCGGCGCGGAACAATACTGCCGGAAGGTTTGTGCTGGACGGCCTCCAAGCTGGATCGAAGCGGCTCCGACCACTGCGTGTGGCTGGACTTGGACGCCAAGAATCCCGCCGAGCGCCTAAAGTATCTCACATGCTGGTCGCATGCGCCCAGAGGGCTGCGCCCACAGTCCTTCTCCCACTCGCTCCATGTCTCGGACGGCAAAAACTTCTCTGCGGGCGTTCAGGCGGGCGCAATCGCCGGCGATTACTGCTCTTTCTTCTACAACCCTTTCCGGAAAATGTGGTGCTTCAGCATCAAGCAGGGCAATGGGCGCGGACGCATCCGCTACTACTGCGAGAACCGCGAGTTTATGAAAGGTGCGGACTGGGCTAAGGCCGTCTATTGGACAGGGGCGGACCGCCTGGACTGTCCGGAACCGGAGGGCAGCTACCATCCCGCCGCACACGCGCACCGCTGCCAGCTGTACAGCCTTAACGCCGTCGCATACGAAAGCCTGATGATCGGCATGCACTACATCCATCGCGGTCCGGAGAACGGTCTCTGTGATGCGGCAAAGATACCCAAGCTGACTGACTTGGAACTTGGCTTCAGCCGCGACGGTTTCCATTGGGACCGCCCGGATCGCCGCGCTTTCATTGCCTGCTCGCGCTCCGAGGGCTCGTGGGACCGCGCCTATCTGCACAGCACGGCAGGCGTCTTCGTTGTTCTTGACGACCGGCTTGTATTCCCATACTGCGGTTTTTCCGGGGTGGCGCCGAGCGGCAAAAGAGGCATGTATACAGGCGCGAGCGTCGGACTCGCCACATTGCGCCGCGACGGTTTCGCCTCGCTCGACGCCGGAGACGCGCCCGGCACGCTGACAACGCGCCTGATCCGCTTCACAGGCGAGTTTCTATTCGTTAACGTCTCCGCCGCGGGGGGAGCTTTGACGGTGGAGGTGCTTGACGAGAAGTCACAACCGATTTCTGAATTTTCTGCGGCCGACTGCGTGCCAATCCGGGCCGATGGCACCAAGGTACACGTTCGGTGGCGCAACGGCGACAGCCTGGGCCGCCTGGCCGGTAAGCCCGTGCGTTTCCGCTTCGGACTTACGCGCGGTCAGCTTTATTCCTTCTGGGTCAGCCGTAGCCGGGAGGGGCAATCGGGCGGCTATGTCGCGGCAGGCGGCCCGGATTTCCATGGCGTCCGAGATAGCGGGCCGCCTTATGGCGAGGCATGGTGACAAGGCGGCAATTATCTAATGGGGTGATAAATTGCTCTTGAACTGACCCCGTGACTTCATGACGCGGTGACGCCCAAGCGGCAGGCCCGGCGTCATGGAGTCCCCGGGTCACGAAGTCAAAACAATCAAGCAAGGAAACACTCCATGAGCAAAATCTACAACCACAGCGGAGGCTACCGGAAGCTCCACTCATTCAACTTTGCCACCATTATCCATCTTGGCACGATCAGCTTCTGCAAGCGCTACCTGCCATGGAAGGACGATCCCCTGGGCAAGACGCTCGGACAGATGATCGGAGCTTCGCGTTCCGGCAAGCAGAACATTATTGAAGGCAGCGAGCGCGCCAAGACCTCGTCGGAAACGGAGATCAAACTGACGGATGTCGCCAAAGCCAGCCTGACGGAACTGCAGGGCGACCTGGAGGACTACCTTGTCCAAAAGGGCAGCATCCCCTGGAGCATCCGGAATCCCGACCACAAGGCGATCCTCTCGATCATGCTGGAAGAATTTGAATATACGGACGATCTGCTCCATGACTACTGGACATACCTGCTTAGGGAGAAGAAGAAGTTCGACCCCTGGCTGGAGGAGCGCGACGACATTACCGCGGCCAATGCATTGATAGTGCTCATCCAGCGTACAACAGGCCTGCTCGGAAGGCAAATGGCCTGGCTCGAGAGCGCCTTCATAAAGGACGGCGGCATCAAGGAGAAGATGTTCAATGCCCGTACCCAGGCGCGAGTAAAGCCGGAAGTACCGACATGCCCGGAGTGCGGCGCGGAGATGAAGAGGCGCAGCTCGAACCGCGGCCCCTTCTGGGGATGCGGCGCATACCCGCGCTGCAAGGGAGTTAGGAAGATAGAAGATACGGGGATGACCCCGTGACTCCATGACCCGGTGACGCCCAAGCGGCAGACCCGGCATCGAGCCCGGCGTCACGGAGTCACCATGTCACGGGGTCACGATGTCGTGTAAAAAAGTACGGATGATGCTATATTAAGGGCGTAGGAGCCTTCATGAAACGCTTAAGCTTTCCAAGAAAATTGTTGGCCTTCACCCTCATCGAGCTTCTCGTGGTGATCGCCATCATCGCGATCCTCTGCGCGATGCTGCTGCCGGCGCTGAAGAACGCGAAGGAGCAGGCGCGGCGGATGTCATGCCTGGCCAACATGAAGCAGATGGGCCTGGCCGTGGCGTCATATGTCAACGACTATGAAAACGCGTTGCCGACCAACAGGGACAATGACGGGGCCATGGTCGGCTACATCCAGCAGAAGGACACTCTCTACGACTACTGCAACGGCAACTGGAGAATGTGGATATGCCCCGCGTTCTATTCCCAGGACAAGGTCAACGCCGACCATGGCGGCGGATACGGCGGGATGCTTCTCTGCCGGGTGACATCAGTGGACCTGTATATTGCGCATCCGAACTGTGGAAGCATACCCGGGACGGAGCCCGCCACCAACCTCTACAAGTGGGCCTCTCTTGCCATGTGCGACGAGAATCCGCCCTGGGTCAGCATATCCGGCAATCTCTACAGAGGCGGGAAGAATTCAGTCACACGCATCAAGGATCCATCGAAGGTCACCAGCTTCGTGGAGATATTTCCGGCGTTCGGCGGCTGGCCTGGATGGAACGGCCGGACATTCGACGAGCTCGGCGGCAACGCTCGCCACGGGGGAACTCCCACTGTCGGCGTCGGCGGCAACGTCCTCTGCGTGGACGGCCACGCCCTATGGAGCAAGCGCATCGGCCCGATGCTGTCCTGGAACTACACCTGCTATACGGCGCTGCCGTAGTTTCAGATTTCCCGCCCGGCCCTGCTGCCAACATTTGCCACCCATTTTTTGCCTTTCACCCATCGCGGATATAGATTAACGCAGTTCTAAGTATCGTTGGAGGTTATATCATAATGTTCAACAGGAAGGGCACCCGGATCGCCGTCGGCCTGATCATGCTGATGGTGTTGTTTTTCGCCGTTATGCCGAGCCTTTACATATTCAACTCGGTGGACGGTGTGGTCAACGGCAAGATAGCCGTAATGAAAAGCCCGATCGAAGGAGTAATCCATTATCCGAAGAAGACGGCCTACGGCTCATATTTCAAGAAGGGCGAGCTGATCGCCACGGTGACGAACGGCAGGGTCAACTACAGTTCCCTTCACGAACTGATGACGGAAAAGAAAACTCTCGAGGGCAGGATTTCCAGCCTCGAGAAGCGCATCGCAACATACTCCGAGCTCAGCGAGTCCCTCAGGAAGAACCTCCAGAACTACCAGGAATTCTCCCGGAAGCAGCTTGAGGCGAAGGTCAAGCAGGACAAGCAGATGCTGAGCGAGGAGCTTGTTGAGAACAAGCGGGCCAAGGCTGTCTTCGAGTCCGACAAGGTCCTAGACGAGCACAACGCGGTCGCGAAGCGAGAAAGGGACAAGAACGAGGCTGCCTACCACGAGTCGAACGAAAGGCTCATCCGCTACCAGAACCGCATCGAGGAGCTCTCGAACTCCCTGGATGCCGTCAACGCCGGAGTCTTTCTCGGCGACGGCAACAACGATTCGCCCTATTCGAAGCAGCGGATGGACCAGCTTGTCATTGAAATATCCATAGCTGAGACCGCGCTGAACGAGGCTAAGAGCCGCATCGTCGGGATTGACGAGCAGATCAAAACGGAACAGGACAGGATTGAAAAGGCCCAGAAGTTCGAGCTTTACGCGCCGTTCGACACAATCGTCTGGCGCATGCCGTCGGTCGAGGGCGCGACGGTCGTCATCGACTCCGAGATAGTCATCCTGCTCGACTGCGGAAGCATTTTTCTGGACGTCACCGTTTCCGAGTCGCAGTTCGCCAACCTTAAGCCGGGCGACAAGATAAGATACCACTTGGCAGGTGAAACCAAGATATATACGGGGACGGTGACAGCATTGCGCGGCTCGGGGAGCGTGCAGGGAGACTTCAACATGGCCGCTTCTGTAAACAAGGATCCCAGGAAGGAGTTCAGGATTTGGATCGACGCCGATCCATCAGACCTCGATCTCTCTCCGGAGACATTCTTCCAAGTGGGGCGGCGCGTCCATGCAAAAATCCCGCGGAGGTGGAGCGTCTTGAACTTCATCCGCAGGTTCGTCAATGTCTTTTGACATTCAGTCCATGGGGGGGCTGGCGTTCGTCGCGGCCTTCTGGCTCCTCGTCGAGCCGCTGCTCGACAAGAGAAAAAACTTCCACCGCTCGATAATCACCTCTCTCTCGGTGCTTGTCGGCCTCCGATACCTTGCCTGGCGTCTGACACATACCGTCATCCCTGTCTTCGACGGCGAATATTCCTCCGTCGAGAAAAACTGGGTGATAATCGTCTACGCCACGGAAATCCTCGCGTTCGTCGAAATCTGCATATTCCTTCTGATCATGAGCAAGACCAACACCCGGACCGAGGAGGCGAACCGCTATGAGAAGGAGATTCCGAGATATCCATCCGTCGACGTTTTCATCCCCACATACAACGAGGGGCTGGACGTGCTCGAAAAAACAATAGTCGGCGCGAAGCACATCGACTATCCTGACTTCAAGATATGGGTGCTCGACGACGGCAAGCGCGCATGGCTTAGGGAATTCTGCGAAAAGAAGGGGGTCGGCTACCTGACGCGTCCGGACAACTCCCATGCCAAGGCCGGAAACATAAACAACGGGCTTAAGCATACGAACGGGGAGCTTTTCGCGATATTCGACGCCGATTTCGTCCCCGCCAGCAACTTCCTGCGCCGCACCGTCGGCTTCTTCGTCTTCAACGACGACGTCGGCATCGTCCAGACGCCCCAGCACTTCTTCAACAAGGATCCCATCCAGTCGAACCTTTATCTGGAGAAGGTCTGGCCGGACGAGCAGCGGCTCTTCTTCGACGCGATGGCGCCGGCGCGCGACGGCTGGAACGCGGCCTTCTGCTGCGGCTCATGCTCGATCATACGCCGCAAGGCCATCGAGGAGGTCGGCGGCATACCGACATCCTCTATTACTGAGGATCTGCTCACGACGCTTACGCTGCTGACGGTCAACTACCGGACGGTCTACCTCAACGAGAAGCTCAGCCAGGGCATGTCCTCCGAGTCGGTCCAAGGATATTTCATCCAGCGCTCGCGCTGGTGCCGGGGCGGCATTCAGTGCTTCTTTGTCAAGGAAGGCCCCCTGCGCGCCAAGGGGCTGACCATTCTCCAGAGGCTGCTCTTCGCCCCCTACGGCTGGATTATCCAGCCGATTACCCGGTGCATGATGCTGGCAGTTCCTATAGTCTATCTGCTTTTCGGCGTAACCCCGCTGCACTACACCGAGACCAAGGACATCGTCTCATATCAGTTGCCCATGCTTCTCATGTTCATGCTGTGCATGCAATGGCTTGCACCTAAAAAATACATCCCCCTGATATCAACATCGGTTGGGCTTTTCAGCATGTTCAGGATGCTTCCCGTTGTGCTGGCAAGCCTTATCAAGCCTTTCGGGGTTCCCTTCAGGGTCACCCCCAAGGGCTCGGGCTCCTCGACCGGCATCGACTGGTACACACTAAGCTTGGTTTTGCTCTTCATAGGCATGACCCTCTTCGGAATCATGATCAATATGGTCCCCGAATACCAGGTGCTCAAGCAGATGGAGTTCTTTCCCTACGCCCTTTTCTGGTCCATGCTGAACGTCTTCATGCTCTCGATTTGCGCGCTGATATGTTTCGACGCCCCCCGGAAGCGCAGGGAGGAGCGCTTCCAGATCAGGGAGAAGACAATCCTCAACGGCAGGAACTGCATAATCGAGGACATCTCGCTGGGCGGCTGCAAGATTTGGCACGGCTGCGGAGAACGCATTGTCGAAAAAGGCGATCTCGTCGAAGTCGCAGTCCCGGAAATTTCCGGAACACTTAAGGCTGAAGCCCTAAATTCCAACATGAGGGAGGCCATGTTCCAGTTCAAAGGCATGACCGAGGTCCAGCGCGACGAGCTGATCGCAAAGCTGTTCACAGGCAGATACCACAACGAAGTCTTCGAGACTCAGACCGTCAGCACAGTCCTCGGAAATCTTTTCCGACGCGCATTCGGAAAGGAGAAGACATGAAGATACTTGTGGTCGAAGACAGCGCGGTCGAACGCAAGATTCTGGCCTCGCTGCTGCGGAAGGAGGGGCACGAGGTCATTGAGGCCCAGGACGGCGAGGCGGCCTGGACGACGCTGGCGACAGCCGCTTCAAGGCCGGAGCTCGTCATCAGCGACTGGATAATGCCCAGGATGACCGGCGTCGAACTTGTTAAAAAAATAAGATCCGCCGAATTCTTCGAATACATCTACGTAATACTGCTTACCGGCAACGACAGCAGCGAGGACATGCAGGACGGAATCCTGGCCGGCGCGGACGACTACATCACCAAGCCCTTCGACCCTAAGGAGCTCTGCACCAGGCTTAGCATCTGCCGGAGGATACTCGGCTACCAGGAGAAGCTCGCATACATGGCGACGCACGACATGCTGACAGGCCTGGATCTGCGCTCATCACTCTTTCGAAAGGCGGAACAGGAGCTGAAGCTCGCAGCCAGGAACAAAAGACCCATGTCCTTCGTCATGGCCGACATAGACCATTTCAAGGCGATAAACGACCGCCACGGACACCATGCCGGCGATCTCGCGCTGGTTCATTTCTCCAAAATCATAAAAGGCCGCCTCAGGGCCTCCGACCTCGCCGGCCGGATCGGCGGCGAAGAGTTCCTCATCATACTTCCGGAGACAGACATCGAAGGCGCCGTCCTTGTTGCCGAGAACCTGAGGCAGTCTGTCGAAGCGAGCCCCTTCCGTCTAACCGGCGGAGACGAGATCACGATAACTGCAAGCTTTGGCGTAAGCGGCAGCATGGTCACAAGTGAAACAAGCATCGAGGAGATGACCAAGCTTGCCGACGACGCCATGTATTCCGCCAAGAATTCCGGGAGGAACAAGGTCTGCGTCAACGAGTCGGATTGACCCCGCCCACACTGAAGCTTCCTTGTTGATAGGGAACGCTGCCGTTATCGCTTCAATGAAACTTGCCTTCAAGTGGCGCAGACATTCCTGTCTGCGATTCCGCAGGTAGGAATACCTGCGCTACTTCCGACCGGCAAAACTGTCCGCCGCGGCAGACAGATGGCCACTCCCAGAAACTCGATTCTGGAAGGACAGAAAACCGGCCCCCCAGGCCCCTTATATCTGAAGAAAACCTAAATCAAATCAAATATTTTTCGCATATTTTGGGGTATCTTATTTGACATTGATTTATCCCGGGCAATATTGAGAATAATAATCATTATTATATCAGCTCTTAATAATTTCATCGTCACTATTAACCGTATGGGGGTTGACACTATGAATACAAAACTTGCGCAGACCTTGACTGGTCTCCATAAAAATCAGCTTGCCCCCTTGAAACGTAATCCATATCTTATCGTTTCCGTTGGCCGGGAGATGGGCTTGACGGTGTTGCTGGACAACACCATAACAATAGGCCGTTCTCCTGAATGCACAATCCAACTTGACGACCCTCTTGTAAGCCGAGAACACTGCAGGATCGTCAATGACGGCGGTAAAATATTTATGGAGGATAATAACTCCAGAAACGGCGTCTATGTCAATGGCGACAAAGTGAAGCAATGCGTACTGGGCATTGGCGCGACCCTCCAGGTAGGTGAGACAATCATGAAGCTTGAGTCGCTGAGCGATATTGAGCTTGAATCCCGGAAGAGCCTTTACAACCGGGCAAACATAGACCTGCTGACCGGCACCTACAACAGGCATTACTTCGAGGATAATGCCAGGCGGGAGCTTGCTCTTTCTAAAAGGGAAGGCACCCCCATGAAAATCCTCATGATTGACATCGATCATTTCAAGCAGGTCAACGACAAGCACGGGCACTTGGCCGGCGACTACATATTGTCGGAACTGGCGAAATTGATCGCGGGCTCCATCAGGGAGGAGGATCTGCTCTGCCGCTACGGCGGCGAGGAGTTCGTTGTTCTCCTGAGAGGCACTATTGGCGTTGACGACATTGAAAACCTTTGCGAGCGAATCCGACGCCAAGTCGAAGAAAGGATATTCAATTACGGCGGGACACGCATCAAAATCACGATATCCATCGGCGCATCCTGCCAGTCGGACACAGGAGAATCGTCCTTGGATGACATCATCCGGCAGGCCGATGCGGCACTATATCAGTCGAAAAGGAACGGCAGGAACAGGACGACGCTCATTGAAACAGACAGCCAAGCTTCCGGCTTGCACGGATGCAGATTAGATGCCTTGAAAGAATATGCATAAGGAAAACACGCCTGCCGCGTTATTATTAATTGGGTTATTATGAATTACCAGGGATGATGATGAACACGAAAGTCACAAGGATTGGCCTCAATAATACAGGTTATGGGATAATATGAATAAAATTCTCTCGATTATGCTGCTCTTGCCGCCTTTCATCATTCTTTCCGTTTTCCCGGTGCTACCGCTTTCAGCCGGGGACGTCGGCCTTGCGAGGCTTGAACCTAAGAAGGACGGCTACTTCGGGCTGAACTTGGACTGGGCGAATGACAGCCCGAAGCAGGTATACCGGCGCATGGGCTTCAAGCCGAAGGTTTATGTCCGTTTTTTCGAATTTCCTATGAGCGACGACGATTTTGCAATCCTCGACGAGAGCGCAAAGCTTGTAAAGCCGCACAGGGCCCTCCTGCTTGTGACGCTGGAACCCTGGCAGGGGCTTTCCTCAGTGACCCAGGAGGAATGCGACAGGCATACGAAGCAGTTCAAGAAGGTCAGTTCGAGGGCAAAGATATTCGTGCGTTTTGCGCACGAGATGAACGGCTCATGGTATCCCTGGAGCCAGCAGCCGACCGCCTACAAGGAGGCGTTTGCGAGATTCGCGGAGTCCTTGCACAAGAACGCACGGAACTGCGCCATGATCTGGGCGCCGAACTACGGCGGAGGATACCCCTTCTCCGGCGGTCAATACGAGGTCAAGCCGGACTCTCCCGACTACACGATCCTCGACACAAACCACGACGGCGTCGTCAACAAATTAGACGATCCTTATGAGCCGTATTATCCTGGAGATGAGGCCGTTGACTGGGTCGGCATGACCATCTACCACTGGGGAAGCAGCTACCCCTGGGGCGAAAACGAAATCCCCGAGCCCAACAAGTTCGAGCAGCAGCTCACGGGCACATATGACGGACTCGACGGCGACCAGACAATGGTCCCCGACTTCTACCACACATATTGCGAGGGCAAGGGCAAGCCGATGGCGGTTCCGGAAACCTCCGCGCTCTTCGTCCCGTCCACCGGCGTCAGCGACCTCGAGCGCGAGATCAAGGAGCCTTGGTGGAACGAAGTGTTCTCCGAGGAGGTGCGTGCGAAATTCCCCGGCATCAAGATGATCAACTGGTTTGAATGGAGGAAGGCGGAATCCGAACTCGGCGGCGCAGTCGTCGACTGGCGCATCAGCAACAACTTCGACATGATGGAGGCCTTCATTGCCGTCCTTCAAAAAGCCGGGCTCGGTGTGGTCGTAAAGTGACATGGGGGTTTTCAGCAAAGGGCGTAGTTTGCTGAATTCACACGATCGCGCGCGGGAACCTCAAACTCATCCTTCCATCAATCAATCCAGCCATCCATTCTTTACCGCTGCTTTCCAAGATTACAGCCTTGCATGCATTGCATTTCCCAGTTATATTACTTTCAGTGTGCGGGGTTATACCTGATTTGATTGTTTTCCCCACGGATCAGGATGTCTGTATTTGCGGGGGTATATGCCGGTTGACACATGAACAAAAAATCCTCATATATCTCGGTGCTAATGCTTGCATCCATGCTGCTTGCAACGCTGCCGCAGTCTGATCTGTTTGCCGGGAAGACTGTCCGTGTCGGCATCTATCAGAACAGCCCCAAAGTCTCCGTATCGGAATCCGGCGATCCGGAGGGCATTTTTGTAGACGTCATCGAATATGTGGCGGCAAAGGAGAAATGGTCGCTGGTATATGTGACCGGCACCTGGGCGCAAGGGCTTGACCGGCTTAGCACCGGCCAGATTGATCTCATGCCGGATGTGGCATTGACCCACGAGCGCGAGCAGATTTACAGCTTCCACAAGGAGCCGGTGCTGTCTGACTGGTTCCAGATTTACGCCGGCGCCGGCAGCAAGATCCGTTCCCTCCTGGATCTCAACGGCAAAAGAGTGTCCTTGCTAGACCGCTCGATACAGCAGGACGCCTTCGGTAGAGCCGTCCTTGGGTTCGACCTGAAGATCACTCTTGTTCCGATGCAGGACTACAGTTCCGCATTCTCCGCGGTCGGAAAAGGGGAGGTCGACGCGGTGATTGCGAACCGTTTCTACGGCGCCATGCATTCCCGTGAATACCAGCTTGAGGATACTGCGATAATCTTCAATCCGACCCGTCTGTTTTTCGCCGGACAGAAAAATTGCGACCCCGCGCTGCTTGACGCCATAGACAGGAATTTGCTCGATCTGAAGCAGGATCATGGATCTCCGTATTACAAATCTTTGCGGAAATGGACGTCGGAAGAGGTCGCCCACAGGTTTCCCCTCTGGATCAAGATTGCGGCCAGCACCGCCGCCGTTGTTCTCCTCATGGTCATATTGTGGAGCATCACGCTCAGGCAGCAGGTGGCGGCGCGCACCAGGGATATTGCGAGGCGCAACGAGGAGCTGCAGACCATGTTCAAGCAGCTCGAGCATTCTGACAAGGAGATCCGCCGCCTGCACAAGGATCTTCAGCTCCATGCCGAGAAATTGGAACAGCGAGTGGCGGAACGGACGGCCGAGCTGGCCGTAGCAAAGGAGCATGCCGAGGCGGCGGACCGCATAAAATCCGCGTTCCTCGCGACCATGTCGCACGAGCTGCGAACGCCGCTCAACTCAATAATCGGTTTCACGGGCATCATGCTCCAAGGCCTGGCCGGACCGCTTAACCCCGAACAGAGCAAGCAGCTTGGAATGGTGCAGAACAGCGCACGCCATCTGCTCGACCTCATCAACGACATCCTCGACATCTCAAAGATCGAGGCCGGGCAGCTCGATGTGAAATCGGAGGAGTTCGACCTGCGCTCCTCGCTGGCGAAGGTCGCCGCCATCGTCAGGCCCCTCGCGGAAAAGAAGGGGATCGAATTGCACGAAGACATCTTCCCCTCCATCGGAACCGTATGCAGCGATCCACGCAGGATCGAACAGATACTGCTCAACCTCCTCAACAACGCCATTAAGTTCACCGAACGAGGCGGAGTCGTGCTCAAAGCTGAGACGGCCGGGGACAGCGCAAGGATTTCCATCGCGGACACCGGCATCGGAATCAAGCCCGAAGACATGGAGAAGCTTTTCCAGCCGTTCCGCCAGATAGACTCCGGCCTCACCCGCCAGCACGAAGGCACAGGCCTGGGTCTGGCAATCTGCAGAAGGCTCGCAGAACGCCTTGGAGGAGACATCAGCGTGGCCAGCGAATTCGGTAAAGGCAGCACTTTCACATTCACCATACCTTTGAAAGGAGACCTGACATGAAAATCCTCCTGATCGAAGACAACGAGCAGAATCGATACCTCGCCACATTCCTCCTTGAAAAGCACGGCTATGAGGTGGTGCCCGCGAACGACGGCCCTATTGGGATAAAAATGGCGGCGGAAATCCTCCCCGATCTAATACTCCTCGACATACAGCTTCCGACCATGGACGGCTACGCCGTGGCGCGCGGACTAAGGAAAAATCCCAAGCTTAAGAACACCCCGATTGTGGCGGTCACCTCATATGCGATGGCCGGCGACCGCGAGAAAGCACTTGCCGCAGGATGCAACGGCTATGTGGAAAAGCCCATCAATCCCGATACCTTCGTCTCCGAAATAGCACGTTTCCTCGGCGAGAGGGGAAAGGAGAGGACAGCATGAGCGCAAAACTGGTTATGCTCGTAGACGACAAGGAGGAAAACATATACCTCCTCCGAACGCTCCTCCAGGGGAACGGATTCGAAGTCTCCTCCGCATGCAACGGCGCCGAGGCGCTGGAGGCCGCCCGGAAAAATCCCCCGGACCTGCTCGTCGCGGACATACTCATGCCGGTCATGGACGGGTTCGCGCTATGCCGCGAATGGCGCAATGACGTAAAGCTCAAGAATATCCCCTTTGTGTTCTATACCGCGACCTACACCGACGAAAGGGATCAGGAGTTCGCCATCAGCATCGGCGCCGACAGGTTCATCGTCAAGCCCCAGGAGCCCGATGTCCTTATATCCATGTTCCGCGAAATCATCAGCCGGGGTCCAAGGAAGGATGCAGGCACCGTGTCCGCCGGAAGGAAATCATCGAAGGCAGCCGCCGAAATACTGACTCAGCAAGACGAGTCCCAATACCTCAAGCAGTACAACGAGGCCCTGATCCGCAAGCTGGAGCTCAAGATGGAGCAGCTCGAGAAAATCAACCGCCGGCTCGAACGTGACATCGCGGCACGCAGGCAGGCCGAGGCCGCTCTGCGCGAAAGCGAGGCCCGCTTCCGCTCGCTTGTCGATGCCGCACCAGAGGCAATCTTCGTCCAGAGCGGAGGACGCTTCCTATTTGTAAATCCGGCCACGGCAAAGATGCTGGGCGCCGACAGGACCGAAGACATGATAGGTCAGCCTCTGATGGACAGGATCGCTCCGGAGTGGCACCAGGAAGTCCATGACCGCATACGATACCAGGTAGAGACAGGCAAGCCGGCACCTCTGATGGAACAGGAATATGTCCGCATGGACGGTTCAAGAATCGCGGTCGAGACCACTGCCGTTCCCGTCCAATACCAGGGACGCCAGTCGCACCTTGTCTTTGTCCGCGACATCACCGAGCGCAAGATTGCGGAGCAGGAGAGGGAAAAGCTTCAGGCGCAGCTTGCCCAGGCTCAAAAGTTGGAATCCATAGGCCATCTGGCCGGCGGCATCGCGCACGACTTCAACAACGAACTCAGCGTAATACAGGGCTACGCCGAAATCGCGTTGTTGAAGGTAGATGCGTCGCAGCCCATTTTCGCCGACCTGCAGGAAATCAAGAAGGCATCCAAGCGCTCCGCCGACCTCACCCGGCAGCTCCTGGCCTTCGCAAGAAAGCAGACCATCTCCCCCAAGATGCTTGATCTCAACGAAACCATTGAAGGCATACTCAAGATGCTGCGGCGCCTCATCGGAGAAGGGATCATACTGACCTGGACGCCCGGGCCGGACCTCTGGAAACTCAAGATGGATCCTTCTCAGATAGACCAGATCCTCGCCAACCTCTGCGTCAACGCCAGAGACGCCATCGCGGACATCGGAAGAATAACCATCTCCACGGGAAACACCGCCCTCGACAAGGCATATTGCTCCACCCATCAAGGCGTAGCGCCCGGAGAATACGTCCTGCTTTCCGTAGCAGACAACGGCTGCGGCATGACAAAGGATATCCTGGCGAAAATCTTCGACCCTTTCTTCACGACGAAGGAGCTTGGCAAAGGGACCGGCATGGGGCTTGCCACCGTCTACGGAATAGTCAAGCAGAACAACGGTTTCATAAGCGTCGCCAGCGAGCCGGGAAAGGGCACGGCCTTCAGCATCTACCTGCCGAGGCATATTGGAACGGAGGAGGAAATCGCCTTGGAAGAACGGCGCGAGCCTGTTCCCGGCGGCAGCGAAACAATCCTGCTGATGGAGGACGAAACCTCGATTCTGAACGTAACCACCGCCATGCTCGAAAGAGTCGGATACCAGGTCCTGCCCGTGAGCTCCCCGGCACAGGCTCTGAGCATGGCTGAAAGGCATGAGGGCAGAATCCACCTTATGATCACGGACGTTATAATCCCCGAGATGAACGTCAAAGACCTCGTAAAGAAAATTATGGCCCTCCATCCGGACATGAAAATCCTCTTCATGTCAGGCTACACCTCCGACGTGATAGCGCACCACGGCGTCCTCGACGAAGACGTCGATTTCATCCAGAAGCCATTCTCCATGGACGGGCTTATGGCCAAGGTGCGGGAGACATTGGACCGCAGGTGAAAATATCAGATTTACCGGACCGCCTGCATTAAGTGGTGAAAAACAGTGGAAATACCACTGTGGCTTTTCAGAGCGGGATGCCGGAAATCTGAACTGAAATACCTTCCGGAGCGGTATTTCACCGCAACCCCTTTTCCCATGGACCAGGAAGCCTGAATTTGGAAACGGCGGTTGATAATGCGCCCGCCGTAAATAGATTATCCCTGAACGACTGAGTCCATGTTCAATTCCAATCAAGGAGGGACTGTGATGCGCGGTATTCCTGTTCTGACTGCGAAGGGCAAGGGCATAGCCGAAGCCTGGGAGAACTCACTTGTCAAGCTCTATGAGAAGGGCTGCGACATCAAGACCATGTACGACAAGCCCGAGGATCCACCGAGCAAGGACGCCACCATGATGATCATCGTCGACAACCCGCTCGCGGAGCCGATGATACACAAGGACTTTCCCGGTGGCCTCGAGGACCTCGAGGAATACGCGATGGAGGTATGCGAGGGAATCAAGAACCATCTCGTCAGGGATCCGAACGACCCGAACGACACCCGCTGGGAATACACCTACAACGAGCGGCTCTTCCATTACAGGGTTCCCGGCGTGAAGGAGATATTCAATCAGATCGAGGGTGTGGCGAAGAAGCTGGCCGAGACGCCCTATTCGCGCCGCGCACAGGCTATCACTTGGAAGGTCTGGGAGGACAACAGCTGCTACGATCCTGCCTGCCTCCAGAGCATATGGTGCAGGATCACTGAGGAGCGCGGAAAGAAATATCTGAGCACCAACATCCGCTTCCGCTCGAACGACGCCTACAAGGCGGCGTTCATGAACATGTTCGCGCTCGTCAGGCTGCAGAAGATGATAGCCTCCAGAATATCCGAACTCGCCGGATTCAAGGTGAACCTCGGCAGATATGTCCACATGGCCGACAGCTACCACATCTACGGCTCATACTTCAACGAGTTCAAGAACCGCTTCCTAGAAGGCCTCAAGAACCGCTCTTTCGAAGAACGCACCTACCGGTACGATGATGTGAAGGAAATCATGGACGAGGCCCGCCCGATGATCCTCGAAAAGGTGAAGGGGATGTGAAAGATATTTCCCTCCATCTTCTTGACATACTTGAGAACTCGTCGAAGGCGGGAGGCACGGCCGTTCAAATCGACTTCGACTGGCAGGGCACCCTGCTTAAGATGACAATCGCCGACGACGGGCCGGGCTTCCCCGAATCCGTCCGGACAAACCCCACTGATCCCTATTCGACCACACGGACGACGCGGAACGTCGGCTTCGGGCTGGCATTTCTGCAGGAGGCGGCGGAGCAGACCGGCCGTCATATTTTTCTCGGCAAGTCGGACGCGGGCGGAGTCCTGATCATCGCGGAATTCGACTTCAGCCATCCCGACGCGAAACCGATCGGCCTCATCGAGGAGGCGATGATGAGCGCCATCGCCGCCTGGCCACACATGGACTGGATTGTCAGATGCAACGGAAGCGTCATCCTCGACACCAAGGAGATCCGCAAGGAGATCGAAGGAGTTCCGATGCAGAGCCCCGAAATACTCAGGTTCCTCTGCGAATCCATGCGCGAGGATCTTAAATCGCTTTACGACTGGGCCGCCAACGTGGCGATTAAATTCTGATTTCAGATTTCCCTGACCCGGCCGCGATGAAAAGCATAAAATGGCTGGGAAATGCCCACGTGCCTTTTCAGGCCGGGGCGCCGTAAATCTGAATCGGAAATATACTCCTTTAGACTGAAAAAATGCGCAATTTTCATCTCATAATAATATGGACGGCACCGACCTTGCGTCGGCGGTGAACATGACGGTGGATCAGGTTGGCAATTTCCCTGCTTAATCCTCAGCCATGTTCACCGCCGGGATGAACCCGCCGGTGCCTCTATGCAATTTCGAGACGATTAGTAAGCCTTTCGTAGTGGGCGGGTCAAGAAATCTGAAGCTATTTGAAATATTCCTTCGCGTTCACTTCCGAGGAGAGCATTACCTTCCTGTCGGAGAGTTTCTTCTTCAGCTCGTCGATTTCGGCTGGGCCGGGTTCGAGCGGGAGCGCGACCTGGCCGCCGTTGACCGCCGAACGGCACATGGCCATGGTTATTTCGAACCCCTGGAAGGCGTTCGCCCAGCAGCACTGGTGCACCCTTGAGCTGTCGTTGAGCCAGTCGGCCATCTCCTGGACGTAGGGGGGCATGTCCTGGTCGTAGTTCATCGCGCCAGGGCCGCTTGCGGCGCCTTCGGCCGTGACCGCGCGCCAGCCGCCGTTGGTGAGGACTTCGGCGAAGCCCGCGGTGCCCTGCACGCAGATCCTGTTCTTGCCCCACCACTTTTCGACGTCGGGCTGGTCGGGGGCGCCCGCGCCGCACTCGACGATGCCGCGGACGCCGTTCTTGAAGTTGACGACTCCGGCGATGTAGTCCGGCGAGGGATGGTTGTCGGCGAGCTTGACCTTGCCGGAGGCCTGCGCCATGGCCCAGTCGGCCGGGGCATAGCCGTTGTACCAAAGCATGTAGTCGACCATGTGGCTCATCATGTGGGTCATCCAGCCTGTGGCGCTGGCATAGATCGTCTCTATTCGCCCGAGCTTGCCGCCCTGGGCGTATTCCTTGACTTTGCGGTAGTGCGCCCCGTAGCGGTGCTGGTGGCTGACGACGGCCTTGATTCCGGAGTCCTCGATCATGGCCTTCATGATGGCGCCCTCCTTGAAGCTGAGCGCGACGGGCTTCTCGAAGGCTACCATCTTCGAGCCGCATTCTACCGCGGCCCTCAGCATTTCAATCCTGATGTGTGGCATCGTGCAGAAGCAGAAGAGGTCGGGCCTGAGCTTCCGGGCCATCGCCATGGCGTCCGTCCCGGTCTCCGGATTCCCAAGCGAAGGCGCCGCCGCCTTAAGCTTCTCCTCGTCGATGTCGCAGATACCGACGACCTTGAAGCTGCCGTTGGCGTTGAACGCCGTTGCATGATGCTTGCCGCGCTTGCCCATGCCCACCACCAGAACAGAATACTTGTCCATATCTCGGATCCTTTATGTTGACAGCCTAAACCTTGAATAAGCCGGATTCCACTTATAATAACGCAAAGGCGCAGAGGCGCAAAGTGAATTTAGGGCAAAAAATAAACAATGAACGATAAGATTTTCAGGACAGATTTGATTGTTGATGCTTGCGTGATTATCGGCATAGCGCATCCTGCACTTATGATTTCTTCGCGCCTCTGCGCCTTTGTGTTAATGATCTGAACCTTGAAAAGGCGCAGTTCCGACATAAGATAGGAAGCTCATATGAGCACATGCAAGAACAGGCACGGCGGCGACATGGAATATTTCCGCCGGATATCAGGGCGCGGAGCCGATGAGATACTGGACTTCAGCGTCAACGTCAATCCCGAGGGGATGCCGGACTTCCTGCGGGCTGCGGTACTGAGGAACATGGATGCGGTAAGCGCCTATCCGGAACCTTTCGCGGAAAGCGCCGTGAAGGCCGCCGCCGCATTCCATGGAATTCAGGAAGGCATGGTCGTCTTCGGGAACGGCTCGAACCAAATCATACATGCGATCCCACGCGCCCTGGGGATTTCGAATGCCGTCATCTTCGAGCCCGGATTCAGCGAATACGAGAAGGCATGCCGCCTCGCCGGGATAGAATGCCATTTCATCGTCGGCGCCGAGAAGAACAACTTCCTCCCTGCACTGAAAATACTCCCTGCACTAAAGCCGGGCACCGCCGTCTTTGTCGCGAATCCAGGCAATCCTTCAGGCTCTGCGCTCAAAGGCTGCGAGATAGTCTCGGCAGCCCGTAAACATGCCGATGCGCTTTTCGTCGTAGACGAAGCCTTCGTCGAATACGCCCTGCCGGAGACGGCGGTTCCCCTGAAAAAGCTTCCCGGCAACATCATCGTCCTGCGCTCCCTGACCAAGTTCTACGGGATGGCCGGCCTAAGGGCCGGATACGCGGTCGGATCGGAACGGAATATTGCCGCGATAAGGAAGTTCATCCCTGAATGGTCTTTGAACACCTTCGCCTCCGCGGTCGTCTGCGAGATATTCGTGCAGGGCCGCGAATTCCGCAGGAAGACTTTCCAGCTCAACGAGGAGCGGCGCGCGAAGTTCGCGGATTTCCTGTCCGCGCTTCCACATGTGAAGGTGTTCCCGTCGAAGTCGAACTATCTTCTGATACGCGTCAGAAGAAATGCCGGCGGCCTGGCCGAAAAGCTTCTGCGCGGATACGGCATCGCCGTCCGCGACTGTTCCAACTTCCGCGGCCTGGAGTCCGGCGGATTCTTCAGAGTCGCGGTGCGCGGAGACGAGGACAACGCACGTCTTGCCAACGCCCTTGGAGAAGTCCTGGGGAAAAAAACCGGAGCCTTCCATGTCCCGGCAAGACACAAGCCCTCGCTGATGTTCCAGGGCACAAGCTCGAACGCGGGCAAAAGCATCCTGACGGCCGCCTTCTGCCGGATACTCCTCGACGACGGCTACCGCGTCGCCCCTTTCAAGGCGCAAAACATGGCGTTGAACTCCTATGTGACGCTCGGGGGCGGCGAGATCGGCAGGGCCCAGGCCGTCCAGGCCCAGGCGTGCAGAATCGAACCGGATCCGAGGGTCAACCCGATACTGCTCAAGCCAAACACGGACACCGGCTGCCAGGTCGTCGTCATGGGCAAGGCCCTCCGAAACATGAACGTCGCCGAATATTTCCGCTACAAGAAGGATGTGTTCAGGACGGTGACGGCCGCCTACGACTCGCTGGAGAAGGAGTTCGACGCCGTCGTGCTCGAGGGCGCGGGCAGCCCCGGCGAAATAAACCTCAAGGACGGCGACATCGTCAACATGCGGATGGCGCGCCACGCCGGAAGCCCGGTCCTCCTCGTCGGAGACATAGACCGCGGCGGCGTCTACGCCTCATTCATCGGAACGGTCGACACCTTCGAGCCGTGGGAGCGGAAACTGCTCGCAGGCTTCATCGTCAACAAGTTCCGGGGCGACGCGTCACTGCTGAAGCCGGCACATGACTACGTCCATAACTGCACAGGCAAGTCCGTCCTCGGCGTCATCCCCTACATACACGACATCGGCATCCCCGAGGAGGACATGGCCCGCATTCCGTTCGAGGACATCTCGGCGAAGGAGAAGCCCTGCCTCGACGCCGCACTGATCGTGCTGCGGCACACGTCTAATTTCACTGATTTCGCCCCTCTCGCCATCGAACCGGACGTCAACGTTCGGCTCGTCCGGAAGGCATCGGACTTTGGCAGACCCGACATCATAATCATCCCCGGTTCGAAGAACGTGATCGGCGATCTGAAGAAGCTGTCGGAAGAGGGTCTTGCGGAGAAGATCGTCGCACGACACCGCGAAGGAGCCTGGCTCGTCGGAGTCTGCGGCGGCCTCCAAATCTGCGGCCGCATGATCGAAGATCCCCACGGGATCGAGTCATCACGGAAATCCGCTCCCGGCCTCGGCCTCATCAACCTGCACACCCGCCTCGAGCCAGACAAGACGCTCTTCCGCGCCGAAAACGTCTCCACCCCCTTCAACATTCAGATTTCAGGCTACGAGATCCACCACGGCCGCACCCGTGCCGCGGAAGGTGTGCGGGAGATCATGCGACGGTCCGATGGCACCGCAGTCGGTTTCGCCGCGGAAAAGGTGTGGACCACATACCTCCACGGCGTCTTCGACGACGACGAATTCCGCCGACGCTTCATCGACATGGTCCGCGAAGACCGGGGAATGCCGGGGTTAGGATCCGTAAAGGCCGTCTACAGCACCGAGAACGCCATCAGAAAGCTCGCCGAAACCGTCAGGGAAAACGTCGATCTGAGGCAAATCTACCGGAAAATGGGCTTTAAGTGATCATCGAGCCACTGCCTCAGGATGACGAGCGGATGGATGACTAGATATACTCCTTTAGGCTGAAAAATTTACATTTTTATTGCGGAGATTTCAGGAATTGCTCCTTATTCTGAGAGGCCGCCGATACCGAGGAATCGAAGGCTCTCGAAGGGCGCGGAGCAAAACCGAAAGGCCGCAACCGCATTGCGGCGAGCATCTTTGGGCCGTATCTTTCCGTTCCTTCCTCGGACGACATTCATGTCGCCCCTCGGTCGGAACGATAAAATCCAATCCCAAATCTTGCCCGTCAAAATGTAAATTATCACGCTAAATGAGTATATTCCTACAGGCTTCGGCATCGAACATGAAGAGGAGGTCGGGGCGGAGCATCTCGGCCTTAAATGGAAGAAAGAATGGTTCCCGCCGAGGGCAGAGCATTAACCTATAGCGATTTTCAAACTAGGATCTGTCTCGCATGAGTCGACGATCCTATTGTATAGTCCTGGCTTGACGTTCATCTATTCACCCACCGTTTAGCCGTCTGAGCGATCTGCGGCTGAGGGGGCAGACGGCCATTTCGGCGTTATGGGCATGGAAGATTTCGACGAGTTCCTCGAGCATCTTGTCCATCGCGGCGGTCATGCGTCCGCCGGATCTGGCGATCTCGGCATCTATGCTTGCGCGGAGGAAGAGGATGCGCCAGCGCCAGGATTTCCTGGCAGACTTGGACATGCGCAGGTCGATGCTCCGCATTTTTTTCTCGCATTCCTCTGCTCCTGCCGTCCTGTCGGCATTGAACGCCACGAGGCAGGATTCCCCTCCGCCCTTAGGATACAGCTTTTGCTTGAGCTCCTTCCCAGACGGCAGCTTCGCCGGAGAGTGATGGTGCTGCCTTTCCATCTGGAGTATGGCTGAGGTTAGTTCGTCCGCCAATGCCGGCGACGCTATCGCCGAGGCATATTCGCGGATCGTATCCTCAGCGTCCCTTCCGCACCAATAATGCTGCAGCGAAACGGCCTTGTTCAAGTCGTCGAAGATTCCTTCGGAGTATGGAAAGCCGCCTGAAAGACGGGCGCCCGCCTGGTTCCAGATGTGCTGGATGTGCTTTGGCAGCGGATTCGCGCCGTATCCGCCCCAGGGGAACATCGCATACATGCTGATCTCCGGGAAGTTGAGCATTGGCAGGCCGCCGGGTACGCCGCGCTTCAGCGGAAATTCGGGGAACTTGTCCCCGCTGTCGTCGACCATGAGATAGTCGGCGAATACGGGCTTCTTTTTTCCGATCTCCTTTGCGAAACGCTCCCATTCGCCGTGGACGAAATGATCGAAATACCATGTGGACAGTATGACTTTGGCATCGGGCATGATGCTTTTTACCACTTCGGCATACGGCTTCGCGACCTTGAGGAAGCCGTTTCCACCCCACGGCGTACATTTCGAACAGGTGCATCCGCCCTGGTCGTAGGGCCAGTTCCAGACGTAGCCGATGTCAAGCCCGGCGAAAGCTTCAAGCATCTCTCTGCGATCCTTGAGTATCTGCTCCAAGCCGCCCGGCTTGTTGGGGCAGATTTCGACGTGGTAGTGGCCGCCTGGGGCCGCGAAATAGCCGTCGTGGCCGGCTGTCCAGTCGGCGCGCATCTCCTCGGGGCTGTTCGCGTAGCCCTCGTTGCCGAGCGCCGTCAACGCTCCCGTTATTCCGACGGCGTTCGCGGCCGTAAGTATCGCCCTGAGGCGCTTGATCATCTTCTGCGCGGCGGGATCTTTTATCCCGTTGAAGTGATGCATGTCGTACCAGACGGCCAACGTATTGCAGCCCCAGAGCGCAAGCTCTTCGACATACTGTTCTATCTTCCGGATCGGCGCGTCATGGTAGAAATTGTGGAAGTGCGATGCGAAATAGATGCCTCGCACCTGGCATTTTGGGAGGGAGACGCCTGTCCAGGGGCTGTGGCGGAAATCATCGGCCGATTTTCCGAACGAACATCCGCGCAGATATTTGCCGACGCCGTAGAGAAGCCCGCGTTCATCGTTGCCGGTGATCCGCTTCGGCAGCTTGACGCCGTCTCCCTCGATCCGGAAACCATCTTTCCCTATACCCGAGCAAATCTCGAGGATCAAATCCGGACGTCGGGAAGTTGTTGCCGATTCCTTCCGAGACCTGCCGGAACCTGCCGGAACCTTTCGATTATCCGGCTGTGGTTCAAGCTCGACGACCTTGCGGACTCCACGGGCGGCGAGTTCGCGCTTCAGAATCTCCACAGTCTTTTCCACAAGCGGTGTCCGCTTCGGCTCGATCCGGATTGTCATCAGCTTTGGCATAGTTTAAAGCTCCAGAGGTTTGGTCTATTATCCTGCGCATGGTGGAAATAGAATATATTGAGCCAATTTCAAAACTCAAAGCCGATGAGGGGGCGTTCCGACTTTCCCCCGCAGGGAAAAGCTTAGTCCCTTACGGCGCGACTTGGAAAACGTTTTTTCCAAAAGTAGTTTGCGCGCGCCGCGCGCAAGCAACATAACACAGCATTACTCGTATGCAGAGTTTGCCCTTTGCGCGCGGCGCGCGCAAGCTACCTGCGCGCCGTAAGGGCGCCTTTTTCCCGCAGGGAAAAGCTTAGTACCTTCGAATGACTACAATCCTTCCTTTGCCGGGCGGAACGGCCTTGAGAGTCAAGATCTGTCCGTAAAAGTCCAGAACTGGCGGCGGCGCCTTGTCTTCCGCGAAAAGCTGGCGGAGGCCGATGAAATCCTGCCATGGCAGCTTCGGTGCCAGATTGATTTTCGCGAGGTCAAGGTGTATTTCGGCGTTCTTCGCCGCCTTCTCGTCGCTGTTGCAGACCGCCAGCATAAGACGGTCCGGCAGCTGCCAGGCTGCCGTCTGGATTGCAGGATCGGAGCAGTCAATGCCAGGTGCCTGGCCTGCGGAGAAGAACCTTGTGTCCTGACGGACAAAGCCATGGCTTCTTGCGGCCTCAACCACTTTAGCATCCGCGGCCCACGCGGGCAACTGACCGGCAAGTGCCGTCTGCGCATCTGCGGACGTGGCGCCAACGCCGATGAAGCGTCCGCGGTGCGCGCCAAGCCCTTTTATCGACAGATATCCCGCCGCCGCATCGAATACTGCGGCTTCACCCATCTCGCTGCGGATGCCTTCAATTTCCTTTACGCCGAGGAAGAAGTCGCGTGAAAGATCGCGCATTTCCAGGAGTTTTTCCGACAGGCCGAGTCCGGCAAGGTCGAGCTTGCATTCGACATTCTTTGCGGCGCGGCGGTTGTAGTTGAAGACACCCAGGAGGATGCGGCCGTCGGCCTCTCCCGGAATCCGCCACAGCGAGACAAGAATCTCCGGATCTGCGCATTTCACAAAATTGTTGCGCCAGTACGGCACGTAGACGACATCGGCGCCGTTCAGTCCCCAGTCGAGGATGTCCTGCGGCATGCGTGTCAAGTGGGAGTAGTCCAGGTAGGGGTTGATCCAGGAGTCATGGAGCCATGCATATTCGGCATGACGCGTCTTGGCGGCGATCCGCTTCTTGGCATCGCCGCTTGAAAAATTGCTCATCCAGCAGATGCCGACGCCCCAGTTGTGCGGCACCGACATGGCGCGCATCCGCTCCTTCGGATAGTAGTCGACCCAGTCCATGTCTGAAACATCGATGTTCCAGTCGCGCTCGCCGTCCAGAACGGCGTCAATCCACGGGATGGCCGGAAAGATATAGGCCTGTGTTGAGTGACAGCCCACCGCGCCGGGGTTAAGCCCATGCTTGTCCTGGACTGCCCAGAGGCGCTGGAAAAAGCGGCGGCAGTTCATGGTGTTGTAACCCGGCTGCCATCGTCCGTCCGGGAGCTGATAGCTCAGGCCCGACAGCGGAGACGGGAAGAGGATGGGAAATGACAAGTCCCAATAGGTGGAGACCACGCCGCCCTCCCCGAATGCGCGGTCTAGCAGATACATCGCGTAGTCGGTGTAGCTGGGGTTCCACGTGTCATTTCCATTCGGATACCATTCGTCGCCGAAATATTTGAAGAGGCTGTCCTCCATAGACTTGTGCCCCCAGCCGATAAGCTGGAACGACATGTGCTGCAGCGAGACCCCACTCCGGGCACCATAAAGGTCGAAGGGGCGCCGCTGGCGCACGATCTGGTCGGCACCGGGCTCCCAAAGGATCTTCTCCTTCAGCGCCTCGGTGCCGTCCGCCTGCTTTTCCTTCACTATTTCTACGATGCCCCGGGTCTTCTGCTCGTGCCAGAGCCTGCTCCATTTTTCCGGATCCGGGTCTTCCGGATTGATCCAGTTGCAGGTGCTTGTGGCGTACTTGCCGCCGGTCTTGGGATTGGTGCGGACGCCGCGATGCGGCTGGACAAAGGTGCCGTCGTCGGTTGCCGCGATCATGCGCCAGCCCTTTGGCAGCGGCTTGAACGGGGAGGCGTTCCAGGTGAAGTTAATCGTGTGCGGCCCGGCGAGCCCGACCGGGCTGCCTATGATATTGTTTCGGAGGACGACACAGGTGTCAGGTGCCAGGTGTCGGGTGTCGGGAGCTTTGTCTTCAGTCTTTCCTGGCACCTGAACACTGACACCAGAAACCTTTTCCCGGACAACTTCATGTGCCGGCACGTCGTCATCAGGGAACCAGCCCTTGTCGCTGTCGGCCCACCATTGGAAGCCGCGGCGATCCCCCCCGAGCCACACATGAGGATAGAAGGAACCTATCTTCATATGCGCTCCGGGACGTCCGGTGTCGAACGTGGACCATAGCCTCCCCTGCTTGTCGCCCGGAAGCACTGTTGCGGTCATGGCGGCGAAGTTCGCGCCCGGCCCGACGCTTACAAGGCATTCGGCCACGTCGTTCGCGACGGGAAATTCAATACGGAGTGCATCGATCTTCACCGGCTTGCCGTCCTTGGGCTCATAGGTCAGATCCACCGAAACCATGCCGTCCTGCTCGAGCCAACCGACTGCGGAGAAGGCAAGCCCTTCGCCTTCGGCCTTTCCTTCGAAGCGTATGCGCCAGTCCTTCTGATCTGTTATCGTCGGCTTGCCTGCAGTGATGGCCGTCTCCTTCCCGCCGACCGTCACGACTATGCGCGCCGGCGCGGCCATGACATTTCCACCCTGTGACTTGACAAGCACCGGCAGACCGAGGGCGTCGAAGGCGTATTTCCGGCCCCAGAGGGAGAAAGTGGGATCCGGCCGATCCGACTGATCGGACTGATCCGACCGATCTCTGGAGAGCGCCTTGATCGGGGCGAACGGAGGCAGCACCCGCTCGCTGTTTCCCGGATCCTTTCCCCACCAGCGGGAGAACGCCCTGGCCTCGTCCATCTTCACGAACGAAGCGGAGCGGGGTCCGAACGTCCTGCCGTCCTTGAGGATGATCGAGCCTGACACCTCATAGCTTCCAGGCTGCACATCCGCAAGAGGTATGACCTCGCCGAAGACCCAGGCTATGGCACGAGTGATATCGCCGGACGCAATTAGCTTCCCCGTCTCCTTGTGCCTGACTTCGTAGCGCAGGGAAATGGTCGCATCGGGCTCGGGCAGGAAATAACTGTCTGCGCGTACCTCCAGCAGGCTGCGCAGGGGGTTGAAGTTGACAGTGAATGGGAATTCATTCGGGTTCGGATCCGGCGCGGGCTTGAGCCTGTCGTTGTATCGGCCGATTTCAAAAGGGGCCGTGTAGCCGAGCAGAACGACTCCGCCGTCCGTCGCCTTAAGATAGATGCGACCGGTCTTCACTTCCGCGGGCAGAGTCTCTTTGACGTCTATGACTTTTTCTCCGCCAGGCGGCAGATCGATGGCCTCGTTCCTTACAATCTTTCCTGCTATGTCCAGATCGAGCTTCACCTGGGCGGCCGCATCCGCCGGATTATACGCCTTGATGGTGATTCCGGCCGCACCGTCGGCGGCCACCGTCGTGGCGGAGTCCATGAGCATCTGGACTATCGGTGTCTTCTCCACCAGCGTGGCGACAGATTTGCCGTCCGGCGTAAAATAGCCCCCAATGCATGGGATGCGGGCCTGCATCCATCCGACCTTCGGCATGAAGTTGATTCCGAGCATAAGCTTCCACTTGTCGCCCGCCCGGTTGTCTCCTGTCAGTTCGAAGTCTGCAAGGGAAAAGGCCGTTTCCAGCTCCCACCATTTGCCCCCTTCGGGAGCCGAGCCCGGAGCGGTGAGCTGCGCGGCGCTTCTGAACTTCGGCTCCCAGTTGGACATGATCTGGCCGACGACCAGCCGGGTGTATGTGCCTCCGTGGCCGAGGCTGCTTATGTTGAACTTGAATTCTGTCGCATGATTCTGGGCTCCGACGTTTCCGCCCATGGGCTTGAACAGGCACTCCAGGCCGTCGTCGAAGCAGTCCGCGCCGCCCGCCACACGGCCTCCGAAATTCTGCGGCTTGTAGTCGCCGCGCAGATAGACCCGGCACGCCATGTAAAGGTTCTTCGCGTCCCAAGCAAGGAAAAACGTCGCGGGGCGCGCATCCAGCAGATCGGTACCTTGATCAACTGTCCCGCTGACGGCCACAGATTCCTTCCATTCAGAGGCGTCAATGACGCCGTCAAGCCTCGGAGGGACCGTGATCCGCGGAACGGCAAAAATGCTTTCCTCGCCGGGCTTGAGCAATGCGCCCGCAGCCGAAGTTTCCGATGAGGCTATGAGGATCAATAATCCGGTCGAGACCGACAGCAAGGCCGCCAGCTTCAGCGTGCGATTCAGCATAGGGACTCCTTTTGCTTTTATTAGCTCCTCAGGGCCGGTTTGAACATTTTCATTTGCGCAGGCTGCCGTCCGCCCAGCGCCACCATGGGGCGCCCATGCCGTCGCTGTGCCTTTCAGGACGGTTGTCATAGTATAGGCCCATATAATAGAGCCCGTCTATAAAAATATAAATATTTAACAGAGAAGGACTTGCATGCGC
>CAZWRV010000053.1:0-41334 GCA_964636325.1 uncultured Victivallaceae bacterium
CATGTGTCTATGGAATTCATTGAATTTTGGGTTGCGGGCGAAGCCCGCCTTAGTATTTACAGCCATAGGCGGCCTCAACCGGGGGAGTATCCGCTTTTTTATGGTCTTGTCAGACTAGTCCGAACGGTCTGACTCGTCGGACATATAAACATTCAGGCCGATGTTCAGCTACGTTGTAAAGCGCATCCTCTACATGCTCCCGACCGTCGTCGGGGTCATAACGATCACGTTCGTCATCTCCGAGTTCGTCCCCGGCGGGCCCGTCGACCAGATCCAGGCCATGCTCGAGGGCAAGAACGCGCTCGGCGGGGCGGGCGAGGTCGCCGCTACCGGCGCCAGCAAGTTCATCAAGAACATCAAGAAGGATCCGAAGCTCGAATGGAAGCTCAAGCGCGTCTACGGCCTCAACCACAACATGCTGACAAGATATCTTCGAACCATCCTCTGGTTCGGCAGGGACTCCATAATTTCGTCCAAGGAGATCGACGACGGGACTACCGAAAAGTTCATGTCGAAGGGCAGGAACTGCATCGTCCTGCGCCTCAACGACAAGTATTTCGCCTACGTCAACAGCTGGGAAGGCGGAGGCAAAAGCGGCGAAATCGTCTACGACAAGGAGAAGAACGCCTTCAGGAGCGTCGTGGACGGAACCTTGTTCTCATGCGAGACGGGGCTGCCTCTTGACGGGAAGTCAGGTCCGGGACTTGCATCCATCCCGCTGACGATCGAAAAAGAGAACGGTATAGACGAAGTCTACATCAGCGAGTCGATTTCCCAGTCATTGTTCAACTTCGACTGCTGGCACGGGTTCTTCCTCTTCAAGTTCGGCAAGTCGATCAACAAGAACAAGAACGTGATACAGCTCATCAAGGAGAGGCTTCCGGTCTCGGTGAGCCTTGGGGTGTTCAGCTTCTTCATCACATATAGCGTCTGTATTATCCTCGGCATCGCAAAGGCCGTCAAGAACGGAACCCCGTTCGACTCCATAACAAGCATGGTGATCCTCTTCGGCTACAGCATACCCGGATTCGTGCTGGCGGTGCTGCTCATCGTGCTGTTCGGGCCGGGCGAGTCGCACATCGTGAACCTCATCCCTATCTCCGGCCTCACGTCGTCGATGGAGCCGGGCTACGCGTCCTGGAGCCTCTGGCGGAAGACGCTCGACTACCTGCACCACATAGCCGCGCCGATCCTGTGCCTGAGCATAGGCAGCTTCGCCGTGCTCACCATGCTCACCAAGAACAGCGTCCTCGAGGAGATACACCAGCTCTACGCGGTCGCCGCCAGGGCGCGCGGCCTCTCCGAGAGGAAGGTTCTCTTCAAGCACATATTCCGGAACTCGCTCATCCCGCTTGTCACGGGCTTCCCGTCGAGCTTCCTGATGATGTTCTTCACGGGATCACTCCTCATCGAGCAGATCTTCTCGCTCGACGGTCTAGGCCTCCTGGGCTACACTTCGGTGATGGAGCGCGACTTCCCAGTCATCATGGGAAATCTTTTCATATTTACGGTCCTGGGCCTGGCCGCCACGCTCGTCAGGGACATCTGCTATGTGATTGTCGATCCGAGAATAAGCTTCGAGAAGAGCCAGTCATGAAAATAAGTCCCGAGACAAGATACAAGTTCAACAAGTTCAGGAAGAACAGGAAGGCCTACTGGAGCCTGATCATCCTGATGATCATGTTCCTGGCGTCGCTGCCCGCCGAGCTTATCTTCAACGACCAGCCCCTTCTCCTGAAAGTCGACGGCAGATACTACTTCCCGTTCCTCAGGAAATATTCCATGCAGGACTTCGGCGGGACTTCGAACATTCCGATCATCAGCTATTCCGGAAAGGACTTCATGAACTTCCTGGAAGGGGTTCAGGAGAAGCAGCTCAAGACCTCTGACCTCTTCGGCGGGGACGACGAGGAGGACGACGCGAAGCCGACCGCCCAGGAGGCCGCCGCCGGCACCGCGCCGTCGAAAAAGAGCTACTGGTTCCTCTGGGCTCCGATCAGGCACAGCTACAAGTCCAACACCGAAAATCCCAAATGCGGAGAAAGAGTCCTTGTCGCCCCCTGGGAAAGATATGACAAGTATAAAAAGACCGAAATAAAAAGCTCCGTCCTCGACCAGCACTATCTGGGGACGGACAAGGAGGGCAAGGACGTCCTAGCCCGGATAGTATACGGATTCCGTATCTCCATGATGTTCGGCCTCTGCCTCGCTGTCACTGAGACCGTGCTCGGCTGCATCATCGGCGCGATCCAGGGCTACTTCGGCGGCTGGATCGACCTCATCGGCCAGCGCCTCACCGAGATCTGGGGCTCCATCCCGCAGCTCTTCCTGCTCATAATCCTGAGCAGCTTCCTTGCAAGCAGGGCCGAGCTCAACAGCTTCAACCTCTACCTCATGCTTTTCGGCATCATCAACCTCACCGCATGGATGGGCATGGCCACGTTCATGCGCGCCGAATTCCTCAAGGGCAGGAACCTGGACTACGTGAAGGCGGCACGCGCCCTCGGCGCCTCGGACTTCAAGATCATGCTCAGGCACATACTCCCGAACTCGCTCACCCCGCTCGTCACATTCATTCCATTCGCGATAACCTCCGGAATCCTCGCGCTCGTCAGCCTCGACTTCCTGGCGCTCGGAGTCAAGTATCCTTCCCCTAGCATCGGCGAACTCCTCAAGCAGGGACAGGACAATCTCCATGCCACATGGATAATTATTCCGACGTTTTTCATACTCAGTCTCACGCTGACGCTCCTGACATTCATCGGCGACGGAATAAGGAGCGCGTTCGATCCGAGGGCGCACTGAAATGAAAGTTATTAGTTATTGGTTATTAGTTATTGGGGGTAACTTAGATACAATGAAAGAGCCGCCAATGCCCAAACAACTAATAACAATTAACCAATAACAAATTAATTATTGACGAATAACCAATAACTGTTAACGAATAACTCCCACATGCTTCTCGAAGTGAAAAACCTGAAGACCCATTTCGACGTCGGCGAGGGTCGCGTCGCCAGGGCCGTCGACGGCATAAGCTTCTCCGTCCAGGAGGGCAGGACGCTCGGCATCGTCGGAGAGTCCGGCTGTGGAAAGTCGCAGACTGCATTCTCCATCATGCGCCTGCTAGAGAAGAATGGAAGCAATCCCGGCGGCTCCGAGATAGTCTTCCAGGGAGAAGACCTCCTCAAGAAGACCGAGGAGGAGATGCAGCAGATCCGCGGCAACCGCATCGCCATGATATTCCAGGAGCCGATGACCTCGCTCAACCCGCTCTACCGCGTCGGAAGCCAGCTCGCCGAACCGCTGATCCTGCACCAGAAGATGGACAAGCACCGGGCCAGGAAAAAGGCCGTAGAACTCTTGAAGGAGGTCGGCATCCCGGCACCCGAGACGAGGATCGACTGCTACCCGCACGAGCTCTCCGGGGGGATGAAGCAGAGGATCATGATCGCCATGGCTCTCGCCTGCAGGCCCCGGCTCCTCATCGCGGACGAGCCCACCACCGCATTAGACGTCACAATTCAGGCCCAGATTCTCGCGCTTATGAAGAACCTCCAGCAGGAGATCGGCATGGCGATAATAATGATCACCCACAACATGGGGATCGTCAACCAGATCGCCGACGACGTCTGCGTCATGTATGCCGGAAAGATCGCCGAGAAGGGCGGCCGTGACGATATCTTCTCCAACATGCAGCACCCTTATACGCGCAGGCTCCTCGAATCCATCCCCTCCAGCAGCGACATCAACTTCAAGCTCCACACGATCCCGGGCAAGGTGCCGAGCGCGGTCGAACCGAAAACCGGATGCCTGTTCTACGACAGATGCCAGGAGCGCCTTGAAAAATGCGAGAAGATCGAGAGCCCCGAGTATCACTGCGGCAAGCCGGGCCACAGCGCGTTCTGCCATCTGCTCGAACCGGGATTTTCCGCGGACCGGACCGGCGCCACTAAAAAGCAGCCGCGCCCCAAAAAGGGGAAGTCGGGCAAAACCCTGATATCCGCAAAAAGGCTCCGGACATACTTCCCCGTCAAGAAGGGTTTCCTAATGCGCGTCGTGAACCACGTCCGCGCCGTCGACGACATAGACATCGAGCTCAAGCAGGGCGAGACACTCGCGCTTGTCGGCGAGTCGGGCTGCGGCAAGACTACAGCCGGACAGAGCATCCTCAGGCTCGTCCGCGAGGCCGACGGAGAGGTTCTCTTCGGCGGAACAAACGTGATGTCGCTCTACGGAAAGAGCCTGAAGTCCCTGCGCAGGAAAATGCAGATAGTCTTCCAGGATCCGTTCAGCTCGCTCTCGCCCAGGATGAAGGTCGGCGAAATCGTCGGCGAGGGCCTGAAGATACATTTCCCGAAGCTCACCACCGCCGAGCGGGAAAGGAAGGTCGCCGAAGTCCTCGACACCGTCGGCCTGTCGCAGAAGGACACCGACCGCTATCCGCATGAGTTCTCAGGCGGCCAGCGCCAGAGGATCGCGATCGCCAGGGCGCTCATACTCGACCCGGAATTCATCGTCCTCGACGAGCCTACCAGCGCCCTCGACGTCTCCGTCCAGGCCCAGATTCTCAACCTCCTCGAGGAAATACAGATTCGGCGCAACCTCGCGTACCTCTTTATCACGCACGACCTCGGCGTCGTCGAATACATCGCCGACTACGTCGCCGTCATGTATCTCGGCAAAATAGTAGAATACGCGCCGAAGGCGGAGCTCTTCCGCAACCCCAGGCATCCATACACGAAAACGCTCCTCGACGCGGTTCCTAAGATCGGCGCCAGATCCGAGTTCAACAGGATCGTCGGCGACGTCCCCTCGCCGATGAATCCGCCGCCCGGCTGCCACTTCCATCCCCGATGCCCCATCGCCATCGGAAAATGCTCCTCAGTCCCGCCCGCTCTCGAAGACATCTCAGGCACCAAGGTCTCCTGCCACAGGGCAAGGGAAACTTCAGATTTCCCGACCCGCCCGCTATGAAGAGCTTATACTCCTTTAGCGTGAAAATTCCCATGTGGCTTTTCAGAACGGGGCGCCGGAAATCTGAACTGCAATTCTCTTGCCTCTTTTATATTGGCAATTGCCACCATATATTGGCAATAAGTACGCGTCCGGAGGTGACTTCCATTTTCAGATGCGTCCCACCATCCTGCGCCACGGACTTAGGCGGATCGCTCTTGTAGTCTATGACCTTACTTTTGTCATCGGACATAGCTCAATATTCATGTAATAATAATGACTTGAAAACAGCAGGAGCCTTGGTTCGCGTGGGCCCTGAAGGGTTACGGGCTCCAGGTGAAGCCGATGTTGAAGTGGAAGCGGAACTTCTTCGATATGTGCTCGTCCTTGCCGATGACGACAGGGTATGCGAGGTCCAGCTTGACGGGGGCGTTGATGTACGGGACTTTTATCCTGAGGCCGTAGCCGGTGCCGACGTTGATGCCGTTCATGCTCATATGCCATGTGTCCTCCCAGACGCCGCCGGCGTCGACGAAGACTGCGCCGCGGATGAACTTGTAGATGGGGTGTGTGACTTCGGCGGTGGCGAGGATCATGGACTGTCCGCCGTAGGGGTCGTGGTTCTGGTCCTTGGGGGATATCTCCCTGTATGGGAAGCCGCGGACGGTGTCGCCGCCGCCGAGGAAGTATCGTTCGAAGATGGGGACCATGTCGCCGCTGCCGAGCCTTCCGATCTGGCCGTATTTGACTCCGGTGTGCAGGACGAAGAGTTTTTTGTAGAAGGGAAGGTAATTGCTTGCCTCGGCTTCGAGCTTGTAGAACGGCTTGTCGGAGACGTTCAGCTGGCCCAGCGCCTTGAGCAGGTATCCCGATGTGGGCTCCATCACGCTGTCCCTTGTGTCCCTGGCCAGTGTGAGCGTGAGGAGGTTCTCGAAATAGTTGCCCTTCTGCTCCTGGAACATTTCGGAGAGGTCCTTGTCCATGTCCCATACCCTGACGTTCTGTATGGTGTAACCGAACGAGACACTGTTGAACTCCCAGAAGGGCTTTGTGACGGAGATGCTGCCGCCGCCGCGCTGTTCGGACCAGTATCTGTAGTCCCTGTTGTTGAAGAAGCCCGAGACGTCGAGCCTGAGCGGGATGTCGAAGAGCCACGGCTCCGAGAAGTTCGCCATGAATTCATATTCATCGATGCCGTACATGGCGGTGAGGCTTGCGCGCTGGCCGCCGCCGACGAAGTAGTTCCAGGGGTCGAAGAGGTCGAAGTTGGTCTGTGTGATGCCGATTGTGCCGGTGAGGCTGTCGGTGTCCGACATTCCGGCGCCCAAGGAGAGTTTGAGAGTGTCCTTCTCCTCGAGGTTGACGTTGACGTCCCTCTTGCCGGCCTCCTCTGTGTTGACGGAGACGATTTCGACGGTCTTGAAGTAGTCCATGCCCATGAGGCGGGCCTTGCTTGCCTCCATTAGTTCCTTATCGACGGGGTCGCCGGGCTGGATTGCCATCTCGCGCCTGATGACCTTGTCCTTGGTGTTGGTGTTGCCGATGATGTTGAGGTCCCTGACGGTGTAGGGGACGCCCTCGGATATCCTGTATTCGACGTTGACGGTGTGAGTCTTGAAGTCGGGAACGCGGACGACCTTGCACGTGTAGTCGCAGTAGCCGAGGGGGGAGTAGATCGCCTCGATGTTCTTGATGTCTGCCTCCTCCTTGCGGTTGTCGTAGGTCTCGTCGGTCCTGAGCTTGAATCCCGGCGTGCTCTCGTCCTCCGGAGCCTCCCAGAAGCACAGTTTGTCGACCAGGGTCCGCCGGGGCTTGACCGCCTGCGAGATTTCCTCGGCGGTGAACTTGGTGTTTCCTGTGACGCTGACCTCCTGAACCTTGTAGGGCTCGCCCTCGAACAGGTGGAAGGTTACGGCTACGTATTCGGGATCCTCCGGGTCGTCCTTGAGCTCGATGTCTTCGACCTTGAAGTCGAGGTAGCCGTCGTTCCAATAGAGGTTCTTGAGGCATTCCTTGTCCATGTCGAACATCTGCTCGTCGAGCAGTCCGGTGTTGAACATCCAGCTGAAGTAAGAGTGGTGCGTGAATATCTCCTGTCGGAGGCTGAAGGAGGAATGGACGGTGTTCCCGGTGAATTCCACGGAGGAGACCTTCTTCCTGAGGTTCTCGTTGATCCTGATGGTGACGTCGACCTCGCCGTCGGCGACGTTGGCAGTTTCAGGGGAGAATGAGGCGGAGTTGTAGCCCTTGTCGACGTAATATTCCCTGAGCTTCTTCAAGGTCTCCCTGAGGTCGTTGTCGTTGAGGGGGCCTCCGCTCATGAGGACGATGCAGTCCCTCAGCTTCTCCTCGGGGAACTTCTTGTTCCCTTCGAGCGTGAGCTTTCTGATTCTCGGCTTGGGCTTGAGCTTGAATATTACGTCGATCTTGCCGTCGGGCGCCTTGCCGACCTCGGCCACGACGTCGGCGAAGTTTCCGGTTGAAAAGAGGCGCTTGACGTCCTCGTCCAGGATTTTCTGGTCGAAGGCCATGCCTTTGGCGGTCTGGACGTTGTAGGAGAGCATCTCCTCGGGGAACTGGTATCCCTTGCCCTGCTGGAACTCGACCTTGCCGACGTCTTCCGCGGAGAGGGCCGCCGCGACAGACACCAGGATTAGAACTGCAAAGGTCCGCTGCATGGATGTGCCTGTCCTTTTCAGATGTTCGGCTGGGCGTTGGCATACTTCTGCTTTGCTCCGAACCTCATGGTCTTGGGGAAGAAGAGCATTTCCTGGACACCGGTCTCGCCGTTCCTGTTTTTACCGATAATCAGTTCGGCGTCCAGGCCGTTCCTCTGTTCCTCCTCGGAGGCGTTTCTCTGCGCGTCGGTGTCCCTGTGAAGGAAGGCCACGATGTCGGCGTCCTGCTCGATCGCGCCCGACTCGCGCAGGTTGCTTAGGCGCGGCCTGCCGTCGCGGTGCTGTTCTGTTGCCCTGTTGAGCTGGGCGAGGACGAGTATTGGAAGGTTGAGCTCCTTGGCGAGGGACTTGATGCCCGACGATATGAGCGATACCTCGATCTGGCGGTTGTCGTTGCGGCTGTCGATGTCGGCGTGCATGAGCTGCAGGTAGTCGATGACGATGAGGTCTATCTTCTTGGTGTTCTTCCATCTTCTGGCCTTTGCGCGCAGCTCCATGACCCTCAGTGCCGGCGTGGGATCGATGTAGATCCGGGCGGCCTTGATCCTGCCTGCAGTGCCAGTGACCTTGGAGAAGTCGGCATGGTGCACCTCCCTCATGAAGTCCTTCTCGCAGATGCCCGATTCCGCGCAGAGCAGGCGGCGCGCGAGCTGCTCGACTGTCATCTCCATGCTGAAGAAGAGGACGGCGCGGGGGTTCGCCTTCCTCAGGGCGACGTTGGCGGTGATGTTGAGGGCGAAGGAGGTCTTACCGACGGAGGGCCTGGCGGCGACGACGATCATCTCCCCCTTCTTGAGTCCCGATATCTTTTCGTCGAATTCGGGGTAGCCTGTGGAGATGCCGATCATGTCCTCGTTCTTCTCCTTGAGCTTTACGAGGTAGTCCACGGCGTAGTTCATGTAGTTCCCCACGTCGACGATGGCGGATTTCGCGCCGATCTCCCTGGCGCCGAGGATGGAGCGTTCGACCTCGTCGAGGATTTCGACGACGGGCTTCTCCCTGTCGAAGCACTTCTCGGAGGCGAGGGCGCAGGCGCCGATGAGCTCCCTCAGGACGGCGAGGTCGTGGACGATCCTGCACCAGGTTTCCATGTGGGCGGTTGTGCTGACGGAGCTTTCGATCTGTGCGAGCAGGACTTCCCCGCCGATCTCCTCCAGCACGCCCTGGTCGGTGAGTGACTTGCAGACGGTGATATGGTCGATCTGTGAGTGTTCGGTCTCGTGGAGGTGTATTATGGTGTCGTAGATCTTTTGGTGCGCCGGGGAGTAGAAGACCTTTGCGGCGCCGAACCTGGACACGGCCTCGTCGACGCACGGCTCGTCGACGAGCATGGCGCCGATCACGGCCCGCTCGGCGTCAAGATCATGCGGAAGGGACCTGTCGTCGGCGGTTGCATGTGTCTTGGCCCTCTCCTCCGGAAACTTCCGTCTTTTAGGGCTCTCTTGCATCTTTGTCAGGCGCGGACGACCCAGACCTTGAGGGGTGCGTTCACTTCCTTGTGGAGTTTTACGTTGAGCGTGTAGACGCCGAGCTCCTTTATGGGCTTTTCGAGCTCGATCCTCTTGTGGTCGACGCTTAAGCTGTTCTTGGCGAGCTCTTCGGCGATGATGAACGAGGTGACCGAGCCGAAGAGCTGGTTGTCCTCGCCGGCCTGCATCGGGATTGTCAGTTCGAGCTCGGCGATCCTTGCGGCCAGGTCCTGCGCCCTCTTGAGCTCGTCCTTGCGCTGGGCCTCGATCCTCTCCCTCCTCGACTCGACCTGCCTCAGGGCCGCGGGCGAGGCCTTGGCGGCTAAGCCCCTGGGGATCAGGAAGTTGCGGGCGTAGCCCTGCGCCACGTTCACGGTGTCGCCGGCATATCCAAGTTCCTCTACGTCTTCGAGCAGAATAAGCTTAACGTTCATTCAGGGTCCTCCATGTTTTAAGGTTAGTATGTGCGCGCGGCGGCGGGACGCCATGCCGGAGCCGGATTTTTCAGAACACCAGCGCCATGGTCCTCGCGTTCTTTACTGCCTTGGCCAGCATCTTCTGGTGGTAGCAGCAGTTGCCCGATATGCGTCTCGGCAGTATCTTGCCCTTCTCGGTCTGGAACTTCCGGATCATGTCGGTGTCCTTGAAGTCGATGCGCGTCACCTTGCCCTCGCAAAGGCGGCAGTTCTTCCTGACAATCATCCTGGATTTTCTTCTTGGTGCTGCGGTTCTTTGTATCATGTCCTTGCTCCTGCTTTTAAATTTAACCTGCGACAAACCTTATGGCTTTCAGCTTCAGATTTGCGGCCCGCGCCTCATATGTGCCGCATTGGAGTTCCCAATAGTTCCAAGCATGGCGGAGAGGCAGACCGGGAAATCTGGAATCAGAACGGTATGTTGTCCTCCTTCGACGGGGGATCGTCATCGCCGCCGTATTCGCCTTCGATGCCCGGCGCCTGGCCTTGGTCGGTCTGCTCCGTCTGCTCGACGGGTTCCGGCTCGGGCCTGGGCATCGGCGGCGGTGTTTGGCCTGCCTTGGACTGGAAACTGCCCCTCTGGGGATAGGGCCTTCTCTGCTGCTCCTGAGACATGCCGTCCGTGCCCTGTTCGTCGTCGACCGGATCCTGCGGGCCCGACCCCTTGCCTCCGAGGAACTGGATGTTCTCGGCCACGACGCGCAGCTTGGATCTGCCGGCGCCGCTCTCCTTGTCCTTCCACGTGTCCATCTGGATGCGGCCCTCGACGAGGACGAGCGATCCCTTCTGGATGTATTTCTCGCATGTCTCCGCCAGATGGCCCCAGACGTTGATGTCCACGAAGCATGTGTCCTTCTTCTGGGCTCCGTCCGCCCCCTTGAAGATTCGGTTCACCGCAAGGCCGAACTCGCAGACGGCCGATCCGGACTTCGGGTTGTACCTGAGCTCCGGATTCCTCGTCAGGTTGCCCATCAGGAAGACCTTGTTAAGCGAAGCCATAAGTCAAACTCCTGCAGCCTTAGAATTTCTTCCCCTGCTTGTCGTCTATCCCGAAGATCCTCATGCGGAGTATCCTCTCGTCGAGGCGGTACTTGCTCTTGATAGGCTGGATGCTGGCCGGGTCGGCCGTGATCAGGAAGTCCCAGTATATCCCTGCCTTCTTCTTCTTGATCTCGTAGGTGAACTGCCTCTTGCCCATGGGAAGGATCTCGTCTATTTTCGCCCCGAGCCCCTCGGCGAATTTCTTGAACTCCTCGGAAAAGGCGTTGCCCTGGTCTTCGACCTGGTGCTCGTCAAGGATGAACATTGCCTCGTACTTTTTCAATTTGCCTGACCTCCATTTAAAGACATTTTACATTAAATATATAAGACTGCTGATAAATTATGAATCTGAGGCGTCGGATCATTTTCCGAGGATATCACCGCTTCCGGATTCCGGATTTTTCTTTCCGCTCTCCGGCTCCGCACTGCTCTTTTTACCGAGCCCCTTTTCCGCGAACGTCTTCGCGTCGATGCCGTTGAAGTCGTTCATGGCCTTGGCCGTGCCGCGAGAAAGAGCCAGCTTCAGGGCCTCCACCGACATAGCCACGACAAGCTTCAACTCATCCATCTCGCAGGGGTCGAACTGGTCGAGGACGAAGTCGCGCCTTCTCGCGGCGTCCTGCGCCCCTCCGATACCGATCCTGAGCCTGGCGAAGCCGCTTCCGCCGACAGCCTGTACCACCGATTCCACCCCGTTGTGTCCGGCGGTTCCGCCGCCCTGGCATATCCTGATCCTGCCGAAAGGGATGTCCACGTCGTCGTAGACGAGCATCATTTCGCAGACGCCGATCTCATGCCTCGCCATGAACGGGGCGACGGCCTCGCCGCTCAAGTTCATGAAGGTCTGCGGCTTGAGGAGGAATATCCTCCTCCCTGAAAAGCGCCACTCCCTGAGAAGTGCCCGATAGGCCTTGATCTCCGGCAGAGCCCCGCCGAGGGCGTCCAGGACCATGAACCCGGCGTTGTGCCTGCTCAGCCTGTATTCACCGCCCGGATTGCCGAGCCCGACTACAAGCCGCATCCCCTGTTCGCAATTGTTCACTAGACAGATTCCAGATCAGCCTGGGGAGGCAGTGGCCGCCGGAAGCGGCTCAATAAGAAGTCCGGCCGGCAGAAAGGCCTGCCGGACCTGCGGTCACTTCTTCTCCTTGCCTTTGTCCTTGTCCTTCTCCTTTGCCTTGTCCTTGCCCTTCTCGGCCTGCTCGTCTTCCTCCCCGGGCTCCTTCTCCTTGCCCTTTCCTCCGACAAGTTCCGGCTCGACGGGCGCGGCCTCGCCGGCGGGTACTTCGCCGGGAACGCCTTCGGCGGCCGGGGTGGGCTCGGCCTCGACGCGCAGCCTGATCACGTGGAAGACCACCTGGTTAAGCGGCGTGGCGGGGGAGACCTTCTCCGGGAGGACTATGTCCTTCATGAAAATAGCCTGGTCGATGTCGAGGTTTGTGACGTCCACTTCGATGGAGCTCGGAATGTTCGCGGGCAGACACTTGACCTCGATCTCGTGCATGACCTGCTCGAGGACTCCGTCGTGGGATGTGCCGATGGCCACGCCCTTCGGATATACGGGCACCTTTGCGGTGATGACCTCGTCCATCTTGACCTCCAGGAAGTCGATGTGCAGAGTCGTGCCGCTCAGATAGTCGTGCTGGACGTCCTTGATGAGGGCGTTGTATTCCTGCCCCTGGTCGGCCTTCAGCTTCACGAGATGCACGTCGCCCTTCCTCAAAAGGGTGTCCCACTGCAGCTGGGGGATGCAAAAGCTCTTCGCATCCGATCCGTGGCTGTAGACGACCACCGGTATCGCGCCTTCTCGGCGGAACCTGCGCGAGTTTGCGGAGCCGAAGTCCTTGCGCTCCTTGACGTTCAAAACCGCTTCCTTGGTGCTCATTTTACTTAATTCCTTAGGCTTGTTGTATGTTTTGTGGTTGAATTCCCGAAAGATCGCAGTTCAGACCTTCACCCTGAACAATGATGTGACGGAGGCGCCCTCGTGTATCCTTTTGATGGCCTCCCCCAGCAGCTTGCCGACGCATATGACCTTGATCTTTCCGTTGCAGGTGTAGTTCACCGGCACGGCGTTGGTCGTCACCAGCTCCTCGATGCAGCTTTCCGACAGCTTGGTCTTCCCGATGTCCGTCAGAAGGCAGTGCGAGACCGCCGCGACTATGGACTTTGCCCCCTCCTTCCTGAGGAGGTTGGCCGCCGCGACGAGCGTGCCCGCCGTCGTGGAAAGGTCGTCCGTCAGGATGCACTTGCGGCCCTTGACGTCCCCGACCAGGTGGGACGACTCCACGGATGTCGCGTCGAGCCGCCTCTTCGCAACGACGGCCAGGCCTGCGTTGAGCATGTCCGCATAGTTGTGGGCGAGCTTCACGCTGCCGGAGTCCGGCGCCACGACGACGGTGCCGTCCCCCAGCTTCTCCTTGAGATACGGAGCTATGACCGGCGAAGCGTAGAGATGGTCCACCGGTATGTCGAAAAAGCCCTGTATCTGCTGGGAATGCAGGTCCATAGCCAGTATCCTCGAGGCGCCAGCCACCGTGATCAGGTTCGCGACAAGCTTGGCAGTGATCGGAACCCTCGGCTGGTCCTTCCGGTCCTGCCGCGCATATCCGTAGAACGGCATCACGGCCGTTATCCTGGCCGCGGAGGCCCGCTTCGCCGCGTCCAGCATTATCAGAAGCTCCATCAGCGTCTCGTTGGGCGGATAGCACGTCGGCTGGATGATATAGACGTCTGCGCCGCGTATGTTCCTCTTGTATTTGACGAGGACTTCACCGTCCGGGAACCTGCTGATGTCCACTTCGCCCAGCCCGACGCCCACCTGCCTTGCTATTTCAGCCGCGAGGCCAGGGTTGGCCGAACCTGAAAAAATACAGATTTCGTCCCTGCAAGGAGTCATCTTCTTATCCCTGAATTTTCGCAAAAAGAGTAATAATATACTAAGGAATAGGCGGCATGCAACCGAAAGATGCGATTTTTAGGCCAAATTTCGAAGTTCCTGCACGACCCCGGAAGCAGGGGGACGCGGCCGGCCTTGAATCTTCAACGGAGGCAGATATATTCAAATGACGTCAAAAGCAACAGGACTATGCTGGTCTTCAGCAGGAGGAGGATTTATGCAGCAGGGCATAGAAAGGATGATCGGCTTCAAGGTCAGGGCGACCGACGGCGTCCTGGGGAAGATCTGCGACTTCTTCTTCGACGACGAGACGTGGACGATCCGCTACATGGTCGCAGAGGCCGGGAGCTGGCTGTCGTCGCGCAAGGTGCTCATTTCGCTGGCCTCCCTTGGCGAACCCGACTGGAAGGCCCGCACGTTCTCCGTGAACCTGACCCGCGAGCAGGTGCGCAACAGCCCCGACATCGACACCGAGATGCCGGTCAGCCGCCTGCACGAGGAGGAGCTGCACCGCCATTATGACCTGCCATACTACTGGCCGGGCGCCTACTCCGGCAGCTACATGGGCGCGTTCGGGGTGGGCTACTTCCCCGTCGTGGTTGAGGAGGATGCGTCCTCCGCGAGACCCCATCATCAAAATCCCCACCTCAGAAGCGCGAGGGATATCGCCGGCTTCGACATATTCGGCTCCGACGGCAGGATAGGCAAGGTCGAGGATCTCATCGTCGGCGGCTCATGGAACATCAGATACATAGTCGTAAAGGCCCCCGGCCGTACCGCCGAAAGGCTCGCCCTGATCTCTCCGCAATGGATAAGAAAGGCCGACTGGGACGCCGGCAAATTTACGGTCGATGTCACCAGGGACGGATTCAAGAACGCCCCCGCCTTCGATCCGTCGAAGCCGGTAAGTCCCGAATACGAGAACATGCTGCTCGGGCACCTGCAGAAGCCGGATCCCTGCGAATGGGTCTCCTTCAGGTTCCATGCCGCCCCCGGCGCCGAGGTCTTCATCGCCGGAACATTCAACGACTGGAAGCTCCCGGGCGTCAGGCTGCACCACGTCAAGAACGACCTCTACGCCGCCACGCTCCTGCTCAAGCAGGGCAGATACGAGTACCGCTTCCTGGTCAACGGACACTGGTGCAACGGCGACTGCAAGGATCAGGTCCCCAACCCCTTCGGCAGCATGAACAATGTCGTCGTCGTCTCACCTCAGATGCATAAGGGCCACGCACACACCTTCTCGCGCTTCTCAAAAAGCGCCGACAGGCGAACCCTCTGGAGCTCGGTGATGGACGGATGATTTTAGACTTCTGACACTTAAGTGTCCTTACTAATAGTCATATAATGGAATTGATACAACTCGACATGGAGCCGCCTCATTGCATGAGATGCCCAAGGCCCATAAAGCCGTGGCTGCAAATGTCAATCCCATTATGGTCTTATTAATAAATCACATCGCCTTCAGCAGCTCTTCCTTCTCGGCCTTGTATTCCTCGTCGGAGATGAGCTTTTTACGGTGCAGTTCGGTGAGTTCGGCGAGGTGCTTCTCAATTGACTGGAAGTCTGCGGCCTTGGACGGCTTGGCCGCGTTTTCCGTGGCCTTCTTTGCGGCCTCGTCCTGCATCCTCTTGAGGCGCGCCTGCATGCAGGCGTAGGTGTCCTTCATTACTGGCAGGTCGTGCTCGATCTGGTAGATGCACATCTGCGTCGCGCGCACCTGGAAGCGGTCGTCGTCGGCCTGGGCCTGGATCTTGTCCGAGACGTTTACGGCCTGGACCTGCTGCAGATTGTCGCCGCCGCCAGTGCAGACGTATCCCCATCCGACCACGTTGCCGCTGTTCGCGTTGCTCGTGATTTCCGAGCTGGCGAGCTGCATGACCTTGTTGTCGTCGTCCTTCTCCTCGGCCTTGAAGTCGGCGAGCTTCTCCCTGTACTGCTTGAGCTTCGTCTCGAGGTCCTGGATCTTCAATCCATAGGCCTTGACCTGCTGCGTGTAGACTTCGAGGTTGATCTTCTCGTTCTCGGCCTCCTTCGCCGCCTCCCTCTTGACCGCCGCCGCCTTGCTGGCCTGGAGCTGCTTCTCGTATTCCGCGGCCTTGGCCGGGTCATACCCGTATTTCTTCTGGTAGCTTTCCGGCAGATCCGTGAACTTCCAGAAGGCGATGCCACCGTCGTATCCGATGTCCAGGCCTAGCGGCGTCTGGCCCATCACGATCGGATTCTTGTAGATCTGCCCGTTCGGCATCTTTACGCTTTCGGCGAGAGCTTCCACCGCTAATGCGGCTGACACAGCGCAGCAGGCGGCCGTCAGGATTTTCTTCATCATGACAATCTCCATGGTTAAACTTTGCGACTAAATTATTTGAGCAATATACAATATCAAGAATTATTGTCCAGCCTGCCGCATTGCCTTCTGTCAGACCCGCGTTATTTTATGCTTCCGCATATAAACTATGGAGGAAGATATGAAAAAGAGCGCTTTTCTCATGGCGGTGCTATTGGCCGGAGCTGTCGCATATTCGGCGGAGCCGGCGCCCGCGAAGCAGCCTAAGGAGGAGAAAATCCAGACCATGGGCGACAAGAATCCGGACATGGTGGAGAAATGCAAAAAGACGGCGGAGGAGCACCGCGCCGCCAAGCTCGCTCCGGGTGAGAAGGAGGCCTTCGACGAACTGTCGGTGGCCGCGGACGAATACGTCGAATACAAGCACGACCTCGCCAAGGTCTACGACAAGATGGCCCTCGCATACAGCAACGACGACAAGAAGGCGCTCGAACTGCTCGACGAGGAGAAGAAGGACATCGAAAGGGACATACGCATGGTCGAGAAGAAGAAGCAGCTTCTCCACCGCGTCGCCAAACTCCTGGAAATCCTGAAGCGGCTAGGACTTGACCAGCAGACCATTGACGACATCCAGTTCGATGCCGTGGAAATAGTGGATGATCACTCCAATGTGGTCGAGCAGCTGGAGGATTTGGAGGCCGAACGCGCCGGATTCGAAAAGGCGCTCGAAGACATGATTAAAAAGTACGAGGACCAGCTAAAGCAGCCCAAGCCCGAAGCCAACGACAAGGAAGAGCCCAAGGCGAAATAAGCATCGGGTTTTCCGATCCGTTGCCGGAAGCGGTGAAGTCGGAAGAAAATATTCTTATGCCGTTTCAGCCTTGCTTTTTGAATTCTCTTCTTTGCCGCCTGTCCTCATCGTCCTCGTCTTGAAATTGTCCTCGATGTCATAGGCGGACCGTCGAAAACGCCATTATATTTCCACCTGTTTAAGCCACTTCATTGGGAAGGACAAGGAAATCGGAGATAAAAAAGCCCCGCCGAGGTTGGCGGGGCGCTCTATACCATCTTCCAGTTTTCCGTCTTTTGCCTCTCAGCGACTCAGGCACTCAGCGTCTCTCCCTTTACAGATTCTCCGCGATGAGGTCTCCTACCTGTGAGGTGGAGTAGCCCATTTTCCCGGCGGCCATGGACTTCATCTTGTTCTTGGTGGCGGAGGCGACGGAGTTTTCGATCGCCTGCGCGGCCTTGTGCTCGCCGATAGTGTCGAGGAGCATCGCGCCGGAGCAGATTGCAGCGAGCGGGTTGATGACGCCGAGGCCGGTGTATTTGGGGGCTGAGCCGCCGATGGGCTCGAACATGCTGACGCCCTTGGGATTGATGTTGCCGCCGGCGGCGATTCCCATCCCGCCCTGGGTAATCGCGCCGAGGTCGGTGATGATGTCGCCGAACATGTTGCCGGTGACGATGACATCGAACCATTCGGGGTTCTTCACCATCCACATGCAGGTGGCGTCGACATGGCAGTAGTCAGTCTTAACCTGCGGGTAATCCTTGGCTACCTCGTAGAACGCCCTCTCCCAGAGGTCGTAGACGAAGGTGAGGACGTTGGTCTTGCCGCAGAGCGTCAGCTGGCCGATCTTGCCCTCCTTGACGTCCGCCTCCTTGAGGCCGCGCCACGGCTTGCTCTTGGAATGGCGCTTGCAGACGCAGTCGAAAGCGTATCGCAGGCATCTCTCGACCTGCATGCGGCTGTAGACGCTGATCTGCATCGCCACTTCGTCGGGCGTTCCCTTCATGGTGAAGCCGCCGGCGCCGCAGTAGAGGTCTCCAGTGTTCTCCCTGACGACGACGTAGTCGATGTGTTCGTGCGTCTTGCCGACGAGGGGTGTCTCGACGCCGGGGTAGAGCTTGACGGGGCGCAGGTTGATATACTGGTCGAGGTCGAAGCGGAGCTTGAGGAGGATGCCCTTCTCGAGAATGCCCGGCTTCACCTTGGGGTGCCCGATGGCGCCGAGGAGGACGGCATCGTATTTTTTAAGCGTCTCGGCCGCGTCGTCGGGGAGTACGTTGCCTGTGGCGAGATAGCGGTCGCCGCCCCAGTCGTAGTGATCCATCTTGAGCTTGAAACCGAACTTCGCGGCGGCCGCATTGAGGACTTTCACCGCCTCGGCGGTCACTTCCGGCCCCGTGCCGTCTCCAGGAAGAACCGCGAGCTTGTAGTTTTTTCCGGACATATATCAACCCTTTCAATGTTGAGAATTCCACAGGCCAGTTTAAAGTAAACAAGCCGCATAATATATATAGTATTGAAGATAATCAAAGCATCACGGGAAACTTTATGTTCAAACTCGACAAGAAATACAGGAACCAGGGGTCGGAGAAGAAGCTCAAGCTGATCGCCTGCGAAGTCCTCTACAGGGAGCTGTGCCTCTGTGTGGCGAAGTCCACTCGGACGATAGACATTGAATTCGTTTCTCAAGGCTATCATGATCTTGAGAACCGCGAGATGTGCGCGAAGCTACAGGCGGACGTGGACAGGGTCGATCCTTCCAAATACGATGCGATACTGCTTGGCTTCGCACTTTGCAACAACGGCATATCCGGGCTCGCCGCGCGCCAGAACCCATTGGTGGTCCCCAAGGCGCATGACTGCATAACGCTCCTCCTCGGCAGCCGCGCCCGGTACCAGTCAATATTCGACGCGTCGCCCGGAACCTACTACCTCTCCGGCGGCTGGATAGAGCGCGACCAGGAAAACCTCGAGGAGTTCGAAGGCACGGTGATGTCCAGGCTCGGCCTCGACATGACCTACGAGCAATATGTAGAGAAATACGGCAAGGAGGAGGCCGACTTCATCATGGAGACCATCGGCGGCGGCTTCGAGAAGCACTACGACAAGGTCCTTTTCATCGACACCGGGACCGGCGACGCCGCCAGCTACAGGAAAATGGCGCAGGCGACCGCCGCGGCGAACAATTTCCAGTTCACGGAGACTGCCGGCGACCTCAGGCTCCTGCAGAACCTCGTGGACGGCAGGTGGGATCCGGAAGAGTTCCTGGTCGTTCCGCCCGGCGAAGCCATCGCACCCAGCAACGACTGCGGAGTGCTGAAGTGCTGCAAGGCATGCTGAGCGGCCATTAGGCCATTCATAAATGGTTACTGTTAATTGCCATTGTCGGCGATTGAGGAATTCGGCAAATGCTCAACTACATCGTCAGGCGGACGTTCTACTCCATCCTCGTGATCTTCGGGGTGGTGATAATCACGTTCGTGCTGTTCCGCGTCGCCGCGGGCGATCCGGCGGCCGCGCTGCTCGGAAAGAATCCCTCGCCCGCCGAAGTCGAGAACCTGCGCCGCTCGCTCTCCTTCGACAAGCCCTTCTTCTGGGGCTCATGGCGGAGGACGGAGGCATTCTCCGGCGTCAGCTACATCGACAAGGTCGAGTTTCCCGGCGTCAAAATCGAAGGGGCGAACGAAATCGGGAAAGGCTTCCTGAGGCTCAAGGGCGGCAGCCTCAGCTTCAAGCGGAATCTTCCGCCCGACCAGAAGCCGCTTCAGGCGCAGATTTCCTTCAGAGGCAGGTTTTCCGTGAAGGACCATAGCTTCTCCTCGGCCGATTGGATCACCATCGGCATCGACCTCGACCCCGCCATCGACGCCTTCGCCATTCGCACCGCGGACGGCGCGAAGTTCGCGGACATCAGGAAGGTCGAGTTCCTCAAGGACTACGGGCGCCCCTGGGATTCGCAGTTCCTGGACTCGATGAAGGAGATCGTCTCGTTCAGCTCCGAGTTTCCGTTCGTCAGCTTCTTCAACTTCGGCAGGACCTTGGTGACGCGTGAGCAGATCGGCGAAGTCCTCAGAAGGGGCGCGCTGCCCTCGCTCATGCTCATGATCCCCATCTTCTTCGGCGAGATGTTTTTCGGAATCGTCTTCGCGATGGTCTCGACAATCTACCGCGGCACCTGGATCGACCGCGCACTCGTCCTGCTGTCCGTCGCGGGGATGAGCATAAGCTACCTCGTCTTCATCATCGCCGGGCAATGGTATCTGGGTTACTACCTGAACTGGTTCCCGGTCTGGGGCTACGGCGACTGGCGCTACTTCGCGCTGCCGATCCTTGTCGGCGTCGCCAGCGGACTCGGCGAAGGGGTGAGGTTCTACAGGACCATATTCGTCAACGAGCTGAACAAGGAATATCTCCGAACCGCCGCGGCGAAAGGGTGCAGCAAGCTATCGATCTACTTCAAGCACCTCCTGCGCAACGCGGCGATCCCGATCATCACGAGGGCTTCCTCGGTCCTGCCCTTCCTGCTGACCGGCAGCCTGCTCCTTGAAAGCTTCTTCGGCATCCCCGGCCTCGGCTACGCCGGCATCAACGCGCTTATGAACTCCGACCTGCAGATGCTCAAGGCGCTAGTGGTCGTCACAGCCTTCATATTCGTAGTCATAAACCTGTTCGCGGACATCTCCTACGCCTGGGCCGACCCAAGGGTGAGATTGCAGTGAAAATATTTAAGTCGGTCGCGGCCGAGCGCAAACGGCTGCGGTCGGTTGCTTATGAGGGTTGCGCAGCAATCGGCAAACTATGAACAAAAAAGCCTTCATCACAATCCCCGTCGGATTCCTTGAAGTGAACTGCTATCTCGTCCCCTCCGACGCCGACCGATGCCTGTATATCATCGATCCCGGCGCAGACGCCGACGAGATCGTCAGGGCCGCATCCGAATTCAAATTCCCGGAGACGAAAATCCTCCTTACCCACGGGCACGTGGACCATATCGGGGCGGTGAGAACAGTGATGGAATCGCTGCGAACTTCGCAGCCATTCCTGCATGAGCATGACTTCCCGCTCTACTTCAGCCCGGCAAATTCGGTCATGCCCTGGCTCCCGCCGGTCACAAACCCGCCGCGCCCCTGCAACTCCTTCACCGGCTCGGAATTCCGCATCCTCCACACCCCGGGCCATTCCCGCGGCTGCGTCTGTTTCTTCTCGGAACGCCTAAAAGCGCTCTTCTCCGGAGACACGATCTTCAGGGAGTCTGTCGGACGGACCGACCTTCCCGGCGGCGACCACGGCCTTCTCATCAAATCCATAACCGAAAAGATATTCGCCCTGGACGACGGAACAGGAATCTTTCCCGGCCACGGGGGCTCCACCTCCGTCGGCGACGAGAAAAAATACAATCCGTTCATATCGGATTTCCAATGAACGATGACTACTACAAGATTCTTGGAATCGAGAGCGGCGCCGACTTCAAGGCCATAAAGAAGGCATACTACAGGCGCGTCAAGGACTGCCATCCCGACCTCTACGGCGGCGACAGGCAGAAGGAGGAGGAGTTCAAGATACTCGCCAACGCCTTCGACGTCATCTCCGACCCCGACAAGCGCAATAAATACGACGAGAAGATCGGCATCGGCGCACCGCAGCCCGACATCACGGGCGAACACTACGTCTACGACGGCATTTCGGTCATGGACACGGACTACGACGACACCCTCGAGGAGCTGATCGTCGGCAACCTGAACCTGGCAAAGATCAATCTCGCAACACTCCTCCTCGACCTCCAGAGGACCGAGGTATTCATGACCTTCCGCGAGGGGAAGAACTACTTCAAGCAGCAGAGATACAGGGCCGCGCTGCACTTCTTCAAGACCGCCCTGGAGCATTCACCCGAAAACATCCTCTATCACTATTATATTGCCAGGACATATTATTATCTTCACGAATACTACAGCGCACGCCGCCACTACCAGGCCGGGATAAAGCTCGGTTCCAGGCGCGTCCCGCCGCAGCGCCTCATACGTTTCCAGCGGGAGCTGGACGAACTCAACAACGAACAGTTCTCCTGGAGCGAAAGGCTCCTATCGATATTCAGGAGGAAGCCTGAAGGCGACCCCTTCCTCTCCACCAGCGAGGAGATGGTCGACGAGACAAACAGGACGATCGCCAGGCTCATCCGCGAACGCAAAAGGCAGAAGGCGCTCGACGCACAAAAGAACCGCAAGCAGCTTCCGGGATGAAATTCTTCCTGCATATTTCCCTGTCAATACGGTCAATATGGCCAATCAGGTCATCATTAACCTTGCGAGAGCTTTAAAAGGGCTCAGAACCGGAACAGCGTTCCGACGGTGCGGCCCATTAGGACTGAGGCGGCTATGAGCGTGACGGCGAGGAAGGCCATGGCCCAGACGCCGAACGCGCAGGCGACGTAGGGCCCCGAGCCGAGTATCTGCGAAAGCTCGAATATCGCACGCGTCACCGGGTAGAACTCCGTCTTCTGGGCGAGGATCAGCGAGTCGGACACTTCGAGCATGGAGAAGCTGAACGCGAATAGCGCGCCGATAACGACGTTCGCCGCGATCAGCGGAACTGTTATCCGCCGCAGCGTGAGCCAGGGGCCAGCGCCCAGGTTGCGCGCCGCATGTTCCAGTTCGACAGGCGTCTGCTGGAGGCCCGAGGCCACTGAGCGCACGACGTACGGAAGCCGCCTGACTCCGTAAGCGATGACCAGGAGGATCGTGGGGTTTTTTACGGGATCCATCAGGGCGCGCACCCAGGAGTAGTGGATCGACATGCTAAGGTATCCGAACGCAAGGACGATGCCGGGGACGGCCAGAGGCATCATCGCCAGCACGTCGAATACGCGCCAGCCGGGCAGACGCCAGCGCTCGGTCATCAGCGCGACAGAAATCCCGATCCCGACGCAGAGGACCATCGCGAGCAGCGAATACCAGAGGCTGTTTGTGATCCCCGGGACGACAAGCGCGTGCGAAAGCGCATCCCTGAAATGATCGAGCGTGTATGACGCGGGGAGGACCGTGCCGTACCAGTCGCCGGAGACGGAGAGGAAGATCATGCCGAAATGCGGAAGCACCGCGAACGCCGTCACAAGAAGAAAGGGGAGCAGGACCAGCAGGCCTGGCAGTCCTTCAAGCCTCCTGCTCCGCGAAGCGACCATGCCCTTCACCGTCATCGCTCCGCTGTCCTGTCCGAACATTAGACGGCTCGCTGTGTAAAGCCCGCAGGCGAAAAGCAGCAGTATCACCACCAGCGCATAAGGTATGGGATTGGTCTCTAGCTCGGTGATTCCGTTGAATATCTGCACGGTGGTGACCCGGTTGAATCCGAGCATGAGCGGCGCTCCCAGCTCGGTGAAGCTCCAGATCAGAACTATGCTCGCACCGGCGAAAAGGCCCGGCCGTATCATCGGAAGAGTGATGGAGAAGAACCGCCTCGCGCGGCCGCAGCCCAGGTTGCTGGCGGCGTCCTCTAGGCTGGGATCGACATTGGCCAGCGCAGCCATCACGTTCAGGAACATGATCGGATAAAGATGAAGTGCCTCGACCACGCATACGGACCAGAAGCGGCCGTCCCCGCCGAGCCAGTCAGGCCCGCGGCCGAATTCGACTATCCCGAGCGAAGCCAGCAGCGAATTCACCGCGCCGAAGCGGCCGAAGACCTGTATGAATCCGAGCGCCCCCACGAACGGCGGAAGTATCATCGGCAGAAGCAGGAGCGGCGTGACCAGCGGCTTGCCGATGAACTCGTAGCGGTCGTTCAGCAGCGCAAGCGGCAACGACATCGCCGTAACCACCAGCGTCGTCACAACGGCTATTGCGAACGCATTGGCGAGCCCTTCCCTGTAGATCGGATTCCTCACGATCTCAAGCAGATACGACGGCCGCAGCCCCTCCGCCACCACCGTATAGACAGGCAGGCCAAGGAAGAGCAGGAAGAAAAGTCCCGCCGCAGCCGCGATAACTAAACGGTATGCTTTCATCAATTACTCTTCTCTTTTCGATTGCAGTCGACCGCGACCGGCCGTAATTGATTGCATCCGATGCCTCCCGAATCCTACCGATATCTGTCGTTACCCGTCGGTTGAAAACCGAACCTACTTATCTTTGCCGGCCTTTTCCGCGGCGGCGATGTATTGCCTCCTGAAAAACTCGGTCATCTCCCGCTGGCGTTGCAGGCAGGCAAGCGGCGTGTTGCCGTCGGTCCCTGGATTAAGCGAAGCTGCAACCTTTTCCGCCTCGGAATAATTGAACGGCAGCTTCGTGAATTCGGCGAACGCCTCAGGACATTTTTCCGTGCCGCCTGCAGCTATTATCGCCTTCCAGGCAGCCTGCAGTTCAGGCAGCGGATCTATTACCATGGTCTTGAACAGGATGCGTATTAGCGAAAAATATCTTGCAGTCAGGGAAGGGTCGTAGTTGAACTCCTCCTCGGGCGAGAACGGTTCCGCATCGGAATCGCTCATGTTCCTTCTCTCCTCATCCACATACATGTCCTTGCGGACGGGAAGGCGGCGGAGGGCGTATTTGACAGGCCCTCCAGGCGTGCCCGGCCGGAAGTCCCATATTCGCTGGCCGGGCTTGGACAGGACGAACTCCATGAATGCGACGGCCGCCTTCCGGTTCGGAGCGCCGCGGAAGAGCATGATCGGATCGGCGGAGATTGATGTTCCCCCGACGGGGGCGGCGAAGACCATCCGCGCCTTGCCGCCGTTGTGCTCCTGCGCCCATTCCGACTCTGTGCGTCCGTAGAAGTCAATGCAGATCCCCGCGGCGGAGTCGCCCTTGGCCACGTCGCGCACAACCTTGCTGGCGGAGTCGGTGATGCAGCGCGAGTTCGCGCCGATCTTCCTGACGAGCACCATGGCGTTGAGCCAGCCTTTGTCGAGCGCTTCAGGCGTCTTCTTCCCGGCATGCCTGACCGCCTCCGCCATCTGCTGCTGGATTATCATCTCGAAGCATTTGTTGATAGAGCCGGACTTTGTCGGATCCGCGACCGCAAGAGCGCCGAAATATTCCTTCTCGCCGAGATCGGGCCAGCGCCTAGGCGGCTGGACTCCGAGAAGCTTCACGGCGTCCTCGTTGTAGCAGATCCCGAAGGAAGACAGGCATGCGCCGTAGTATCTGCCCTGCGGATCGTAGAAGATTTCGCCGCTGAACTTCTGCGGGATGACGTCCTGCGTGAACCAGTCCGGGTGCGACTTGAGCAGGCCCGCGTCGACGGCCTGCCCCTTCTGCGCCTGCTTGCCGACGTCATACTGGCCGCCGCCGAAAAAAATGTCTATGTCGACCCCGACGTCGGAGGATAGAAATGTCTTCCGCGCCTTGACCGCAAGCGGATCGGCGCCCTCGGGCGGAGAATCCATCCTGGCGTTGTTGAAGTTGTCGGCGACGGCCTTGCTCCAGGGCCCGAGCGAGGGATCGCTCTCCCAGTGGCGCCTGAAATTTCCGGCGAAACGGTCGTCCACGTAGCGCACGATGTCCGAAGTGCCGCCGGGATTGCGCCAGTCGAACTCGACGTCCTTCCCTTCGGTCTCGAGATAATGCCTCTTGAACGCTTGTTCGAACTCGTAGCGTATCGACTCGTTGTGCGGCGTGATTATGACCAGCTTTTCCGCGGACTTCGCGTCGCCTTTGGCTGCGCGTGCCGGGCGCAAGGCCATCGGCAGCGCGACCAGAGCCGCCAAAGGGAGAAACGCGACAAAGCATGCTCTTATAATCTTCAAGCTTTTCGGGCCTTCTATCTACGCGTAAATTCCAAATCCCAAGTACCAATGCTCAAATAAATTTCAAATTTCAAATCCCAAAATCCAAAGCATACATTGTGACTGTTTGAGTTTTGAACAATTGGAATTTATTTAGAGAACCAATTTCAACGCTCCTGAAGCGGCTCAGCATGGCTTCGCCCTCCGATCTCGGAACATACACAAACTGCGGAGGGGTGAGCCGTGCTCAACCGTATTTTGAAATCGCCTCTGGAATTTGGTCATTGGATTTGGGAATTTCTCCAGCTGGCCGAATTAAGCTATAAGATGACGACATTGTCCGGAAGTATCTGCAGGCGGATCTTGTCGCCGACCTTGCGCTCCGGCGGATCCTGCTCGAAGACGACAAGCTGAATGCCGCAGGCATCGACAATCCACTGCCCGCTCTCGCCGAGGAAGACGGAGCCTGAGACGACGGCCTGAAAGCTGTTGGACGGGGTGCCGGTCTGCCCTGCGGCGCCGTCCGGGACGATGCGCAGGCTTTCAGGCCGGATGAGGAGCGCGGCCTTGGCGCCTTCTGCGAAATTCGCATCCGGGCCGGCCGTGCCGGAGATCCTGCCAAGAGGGGATTCGGTGATGAATTTCCCGTCCTCGCGGCCGACGACCTTGGCCTCCACGAAGCTGCATTCGCCGATGAATCCGGCGACGAAGCGGTTCGCCGGACGGCGGTAAATTTCGCGTGGGGCGCCGACCTGCTGCAGCCTGCCTTCGTGCAGGACGGCCATGCGGTCCGCCATCGCGAGCGCCTCCTTCTGATCGTGCGTGACGTAGATAGCGGTGAGGCCCGCGCTCTTGCACAGGCCGCGGATTTCGCGGCGCATGGCGACGCGCAGCTTCGCGTCGAGGTTCGATAGAGGCTCGTCCAAAAGCAGGACTTTCGGTTTCACAACTATGGCGCGGGCCAGGGCCACGCGCTGCTGCTGTCCGCCGGAAAGCTCGACCGGCCGCCTTGCGGCATATTCGCCCATGCCGACCATGTCCAGCGCCGCGCGGGCCTGTTTACCGGCTTCTCCCCCGGGAACCTTGCGGATCGAAAGCCCGAAGAGGACGTTGTCCAGGACGCTCATGTGCGGCCAGAGCGCATAGTTCTGGAATACCATCGCGGTCTGGCGATCCTCCGTCGGGAGTGCTGTCACATCCTGTCCGCCGAAAAAGATCCTGCCGGACGAAGGTTCGAGGAGGCCGGCGACGATCCTGAGCAGCGTCGACTTGCCGCAGCCGCTCGGACCGAGCAGGAAGAAAAGTTCGCCCGCCCCGATCTGAATGTCGATGGCCTCCAGGATCGGGGCCGAGCCGCGGCGGTATGTCTTCGAAATGCCTTCCAACCCTACAGAAATCATGGTGTTTTCCGAACTCCGCATGTTCTATGATGGCACATAGTTCGGAATCTATCATATCTTTGATTATTTTAAATTCATACATACCGATCCGTGGAAGGAAAATACGAGGTGAAATACCGACTCCCAGAAGGTATTTCAGTTCAGATTTCCGGCGCCTCTCGCTGAAAAGCCACAAGAGTATTTTACCGGCATTTTCGGCCGCTTCATGGAGATGGATCAGGAAATCTGAAATCGGAACACCGTGGACGTCCTGTTAAAAACGCTTATTGCATTTCATCCCCCAGGGTCTAATTTGGAGGGACATATCATGCCAGAAGCACAGCAAAACACGACTGCAGCAGTGCCGGAGAAGGTGAGCAAGGCCTTCGGGGCGGCCCGAGGCGACAAGATGGACCTCTTCGTCTACGGCACGCTTATGAACGACCACTACGTCCGCCTCCTGCTCAACAGGAAGGTCGAAGCGGTCCCCGCGAAGCTGAACCACTACATGAAGGTGACCCCGCCCTGGAGCTTCCCGTTCATAGTCAAGCACTACAGCTCCGTCACGTTCGGCAGGATACTGAAGAAGCTAACGAAGGGGGAGATGAGGGTGCTCGACGAGTTCGAGAACGAGGGAGTCCTCTACAAGCGCCAGATAGTGGTCGTGAGGACGAAGGAGGGGCGCCAGCGCTGCATGACATACGTAGGCAACATAAGCGCCCTGCAGCATTCGTTCGGCAAGGAGGTGAACTTCGAGGACCGCTTCAGCCTCTTCATCCAGAAGAAGATCGACGCGCTGCTGAAGGACACTCCGCTGGACACGCACGAGAGGACTACTAGGGTGATGCGCGAGCTGTCCAGCTCGGCGGTCGAGGAGATCATACTATCGCACTTCGACGGCAACTACATCTGCAGCTACATAATGATCGAGGCGCTGAAGGACGCCAAGCCGCCTGATCTTGCGAAGGTCCTCTCGAACAAGGACGTCCTGCCCTATGCCGGCAACTACATGAGGCTCGCATGCCAGCACATCATATTCAACCAGTTCGTGGAGAAGGTCCGCAACGAGTTTCCCGATGCGGTCCGCCTTTCGCAGCAGTACTTCAGGCACGGGCTCGCCATGCTGCTAAGCCTGATCTTCTACAACAGGCACAAGGCGGACATCGACGCGCAGATGGCGCTTCACAGGCTCGACGCCATAGCCGAAGGCCGGACATACTGGGAATACGCCGAGATCGCGGTCGGGATTTCCGACACTATCTTCGACACCCGCGAGATGGAGGACATCATCGCCTATGTCGACGCCAACTGGTATTCCACCCCGACGCCTTTGGGCGCCGAGCTCGAGTTCAGCTACTTGGGGAAGCGCGCGATCGAGGCTCTGCCCGGCGAGGACAAGGTCTACGACAGCTTCTACTGGTTCAGGGACTTCGACATGTTCCACAGAGCCTGGCGCTTCGGCGGGCACGTGGACTCCCACCACGAAATCCTGGCGTCGCAGAAGAGGCACAGGGGATTCTTCGAATACGCGCTCGGCAGATACAACATCGTCGGCGACCTGTCCCGTCCGCTGTTCGACTGCCCGTGGGGGATGTCCGAGCTAATCAACGAGGCGGTCAACTTCCTGGACATCCCCCCTCACAGCCTTCACATATCGATGGAACTGCCCAAGACCCGGAAAAGCCTGATCACCGACAGCCCGCACGAGGAGAGCGACCTGGCCTGCCTGGTCATGCTAGGCGGCGACGTCCGGGCAGGCGAGGACGGAAAGCTGCGCGCGTTCAGGATCTACGGCGGCGAACTCGACACCAACGCCATGAAGTCGCTGAACTTCTCGGACCGCAAATACCATTTCAGCAAGATACAGCATGACAAGGGTAGCGGCGCTGACGTCATGGAATACAAGTTCATGCGCCTGCGCAGGGAGCGCACCGACTACGAGGCGCTCATAATCGCGCTCAAGGGCTACCAGTTCGCCACCAAGGGCAGGCCCATCAAGTCCTCCGGCGACAAGAAGGAGATGCCCGAGCAGATCTTCCTGCGGGAATGGGCGGCCGCCCCCAGCCCCGTCCCGGACTCTTGCATAAAAAAGTTCATTTCAAAGATTGAAAGCGGCATTCTGACGGAAAATAATATGAGGAAAATAGATCAGAGGAAGCAGAAGATTCTCGGCAGGATATCCCAAAAACTTTATGCGATGAACGAATACATCTCGAAGAACATCCAACATCCAACATCCAACATTGAACTTGATGGATGTAATCGCTAGGAGAAGGCTCTGGGAATGAAGCTAGATAACCGGCCTATCGGCATATTCGACTCGGGGCTCGGAGGGCTCACGGTGGTCGGCGCGCTCAGGGGCTCGCTCCCGCACGAGAACATCATCTACCTCGGCGACACCGCCCGCGTGCCCTACGGCGACAAGTCCCCCGCGAACATCATCAAGTTCTCATGCGAGAGCGCCGCCTTTCTGGCGAAACAGGGGGTCAAGCTCATCGTCGTCGCATGCAACACCGTCTCGTCGATCGCGATGGAGCGGCTGCGTACAAAATTCGCGGACGTGCCCGTGTTAGGAGTCCTTGAGGCCGGCGTGGAGGCGTGTCTCGCGGAAAATCCTTCACGCGTCACCATCATCGGAACCAACGCGACCGTAAGGAGCGACGCATACCGCCGTGAGATCCATGCGCGGAACCCGCAGATCGGTGTGTCGAGCGTCCCCTGTCCTCTCTTCGTCCCGATTGTTGAGGACGGGCTCGCCGCTAGCCAGATATGCGAAATGGCCGTGCGCCACTACCTCGAGCCGTACATGACGCCCCCGCCCGAGATCCTTCTCCTCGCATGCACACATTATCCGCTGCTGAAAGGCGCTCTTCTCAAATGCCTCCCCCCCGGAATAAAAATAATCGACAGCGCCGAGGCATGCGCGAAGTTCGCGGAAAGATTCCTCGCGCAGAACGGCCTTTCCGCGTCGGACAAGCTCACCGGCACCGAAAGATACTTCGTCACCGACATGCCGTCCGCTTTCCTCAAGCAGGCACGCCGCTTCCTCGGCCGCGACCTCGAAAACTTCGAGAAGATCTCGCTCGGGGAATGACAGTTACTGATCGTCTCATAATAATATGGACACCACCGCCGGGATGAACCCGCCGGTGCCTCCATGCAATTTCGAGACGATTAGTATCCGTCACTTTATTGACCTCGAGTCGGCATCCTGGCCGATTTAGCGTGCGAGGACATGGAGGACGCGCATAAATTTTCCCCGCCGCCAACGCTTTGCGTACGAAAAATCCGGTCCTTGCAGGCCCTATTTGCCTGCAAGGGCATCGAGGCGGCGTGCGGCCTCGACGAGCGCCTCGCGGATCCTGAAATATTCCGAGGGCTTGTTCCTGAGGTGCCAGAGTCCGGAATATTCCATTTCGAAGCGCCTGAGGTCGTCGGCGACGCCGTAGAAGGTGAGGTCTGACTTGGGGGTCTTCATGCCGGATTTTTTACATAGGAGGAACGCGACGGCGTGCATTAGGGCGGCGCCTTTGGCGCCGCAGACGAGTTCGCGGTATGCGAGGCCGTCGAGGGCCTCGCCCCTTGCGGAGGCCTCTATGAGGTTTTCCCTGAGCGCCATGATCTTATTGTATCCGTCGAGGAGCTTCCTGGTGTCCTTCTGCTTCATCATGTCGGAGAACATTCCGGTAGCCGGATCGCGCTCCCATGTGGCCATGTCGGAGCTTTTGTCGATCCATCGGGGGATGAAGTCCCAGCCGGTGAAGAGGTTCTTGGAGATGCGCCTGAGGATGGATGCGGTCTCGCCGGCGTCGTCGCCGAACTCGATCCTGCTGAACGCGCTGTCGAAGGCGTGCAAATCCTTGGCGGCCTTGATGTTCCACGATGCGGCCGCGCCCAGCGCCATGCCGTGGTATGAAGAGGCCAGCGGGTTTACATGGCCGAAGTCGCCCCAGTCTGTGTTGAGGAGGCCGCAGGCTCCGTGCTTCAGGCCCTTCTCGGCGAAGTTCGTGATGTTCCTGCTGGCGTTTTCGACGTTGTTGAGCCAGGTGTTCCAGCCGGACACGCCCGGGCAGACATAGAACTGGATGCCTGCGTCTGAGAAGGGCTTGCAGTCGCGCCAGCTTGCATCGGGGCCGTAGTCCCAGTTCAGCGCTATGGCGTCCTTCGGGATTTCCGGTATCAGCTCGGGGTGTTCTAGGACAATGTCTCCCCAGAACATGGGGATCATCCCGTTCTTCCGGACGACGGCCATGATCTTGTTGAGGAAGTCCATGTAGAGCCTGCCCTTGCCGAGCTTTGCCGCCCTGGCGGCGTTCCTGCCCTTGCCCAGGTCGAAGGTCTCGTCGCAGCAGATGTTGAAGTATTTCGATGAGAAGAGGGGTGCGACCTCGTTTATGAGCTCCTCGACGAGGGCGATGGATTCGGGGTTCGCGCAGTCGAGGGTGTAGTGGGCCATCCTGTCGTGCCAGGAGAACGGTTTTGCCGCGGCGTCGACCTCGAGCTCGTTGAGGTGCTTCTTCCGCTCGCTGCGGAGGGCCGTGTAGAAGTGGCCGAACGTGCTGAATGAGGGGACCAGGTCAATGAAGTTCCTCCTGCAGTGCTCGTCGAGCCGCAGTATGTCCTCGTGGGTGAGGGGGTCGCTGCCGGCCCATATGTCGGCGTGCTTCCTGAACGCGAAGGTGTGCTCTATGTAGAGCTGCATCTGGTTGAGCTTGTAGTATGCCATCTTGTCGGCGAGCATCAGCAGCGTCTCAATCTTCGGCACCTTGCCCCTTGTGACGTCGTGGTAGAACCCCCTGACGGGGAAGTCCGGCCTGTCGAGAATGGTAACGCAGGGCAGGCTTATCCCCTCGGTCCTGATGATCTGCCTGAGGGTCTGGACGCCGTAGAAGACTCCCGCCTCGTCTCCGCCGAGTATGCTTATGCTGTCGGGCTTGATCGAGAGGCGGTATTCCTGGGGGCCGAGACGGCTGTATGTCCTGAGCAGGATTCCGCTGGGATGTGATTCGACGGCCTCGGCCCGGCAGAGGATCGGGCGGACGCCTCCGTTCACCACGGCTATCTCGTCCACGAGCGCCCTGGCCACGGAGAGAAGCGGATCTGAATACTGGGGGCATGATACTGCGAAGTTCGCGGTCAGCTTGAAATGGCCCGGATTGACACTGATCTCCGCCGGATAGGGAAGGATGTTCATGGTCTACCTCGCACTGTTATCTTAAAGATTTCCTTATAGGCAGCCAGTCGAGCACCTGGATGATGTTCCGGTCCCAGAGGCCCCATTCATGGGTTCCGGGGCCGTCCTCGAAATAGAAGTCATATCCGAGCTTTTCCATATGCCGTTTGAACCTGAGGTTGTGCTGGTATAGAAAGTCCTCCGTGCCGCAGCACATGAACAGGGAAGGCCTCCTCCTTTTCTGGAGGACAAGCTTCCGGGCGAGATGGAAGAGGTCGTTGTCGGTCCCCCTTATGGCAGATCCGAAGATGTCGCGGTATTCACGCCTCATCTCCGGCCTTTCCGAGACGAGGGCTGCGATGTCGACCGCGCCGGAGAGGCTTGCGGCGGCGGCGTAGCGCTCGGGCAGGGCCAGCGCCAGCTTGAGCGCGCCGTAGCCGCCCATCGAAAGGCCGGCCGCGAAGCAGTCCTCGCGCCTTGTGGAGACAGGGAACATGGATGCGACGAGATTCGGAAGTTCCTGGCTCACGAAAGTCCAGTACGCTAGGCCGGCCTTCATGTCAGTATAGAAGCTCCTCGCCACCGCCGGCATGACCACCGCAAGGCCTTTCCCCTCGACATAGCGCTCTATGGAAGTCCTTCTCAGCCAGATCGTGTGGTCGTCGGAAAGTCCGTGGAGGAGATACAGCACCGGATAACGCCGGTTCTGCAATGCCTTCCTGAGGCCCTTGCCCTCCCATGGCCTCTGCGGCAAAATGACGTTCATCGAAGTCGAAAGGCCCAGCGCGTTCGAGAAGAAGTCGCATTGTATGAGAGCCATCGAAATCCTCCAGTTTTGTCTCCGGACAGCGGCGTTAAATAGGCTGAAATCGCTTCGCCGGCGCGCGCGTTGCCGCTAACCTGAATTATTCACCGCCAAGGCGCCAAATATGTTTAAAATGAATATGTCGCGGTGAAAGACAAAATCCTTAAATGCCGTGCATGACTTGGAATAATTAACTACAGTAAACTTTTGTCAACATTCTCCAATTCAAATAGTTAAAAGTTCTTGGCGGCTTGGCGACTTGGCGGTTTATGAATAGATCAGGCTAAGGCAATGAGCCTTCCGGCTTCTTGACGTCGAAAATGTTGTGCAGCCCTGTCATCTCCAGAACCTTGTAGTTCTGCCGGGAGACGTTGACGATCTTCAGCTTCCCCTTGACTGCCCTGGCGGCCTTGACGCATATCCTGAGGAAGGCGGAGGACACGTATTCCACCTCATTGAAGTCGAAGACCGTAGGGGAGTTCGCCCTCTGTATGGCGTCGAAAAGCTCGTTTTCCATCCTGTTGGAGACATCCATATCCATCCGGCCACGGAACTTGCAGACAAGAGTTCCGTCATGACTTTTTTCGTGCTCGAAGAAAGACGGCATTTTCACTCCCATCCTCGGTGGTTAGCAGGCGCGGCTGCGGTATTTTCAGGATATTTTGAACTCATTTTCCCCTTTAAGGTCGTGCTGTCTTATTGATGCCGATGTAAATTGCGCATTTCAAAGTATATATTTATACGTTGAAAATCCAAGAGCCGACATCAAAAAAGAGGGCCGGTCATGAGCGAAGCCACATTGCCCCCCCTTGCAGCGGTCGAGCATGTCGACCTCGACCGCTACATGGGCAAGTGGTATGAGATAGCCAGATATCCCAACTGGTTCCAGAAGGACTGCGCCTCCGGCAGCAGCGCCACCTACACCAAAATGGAGGACGGGACTATCGACGTCTGCAACGAATGCGTTGCCGCCGACGGAGCTGCACGTTCCATGAAGGGCAAGATGTGGTCGGCGGATCCGAAGGGCAACGCCAAGCTCAAAGTCCGCTTCTTCTGGCCGTTCACCGGGGATGTTTGGATTCTGGCGCTGGGCAGGGACTATGAATATGCCGTGGTCGGGCATCCGTCCCGCAGATCCCTGTGGATACTTGCCAGGACGCCGCAGATATCCGAGGAGCTCTATGCTGAATTGGTAGAAAAGATCAGGGGTATGCACTTCGACGTCGAAAAGCTGCAGAGGACTCCGCAGAGGCAAAACCTTCAATGAAGTTTTCCATGAATATGCTGCATAGACTATTATGCGCCGGCCTTTTCCTCGCGCTCCTGCTTGAGGCAGGCTGCGCATCGAGGCCCGTCCTGTATCCGAACGCGTACTACAAGGAGGTAGGAAGCGAGAAGGCGGAACAGGACGTCGACGAGGCGCTCCGGGCCGCCAAGGATCACAAGCTCAAGACGCACAGGCACGGCGACGACCTCAAGGACACCACCACCGGCGCCGCAGCCGGGGCCGCCGCAGGAGCGGCGGCGGGGGCGGTCGGAGGTGCCTCGGGCGCCTCGGTGGGAATCGGTGCTGCCGCGGGCGCCGCAGGCGGCGCCGCGGCAGGAACCACGAACACCTTCTTCAGGTGGCTCTTCGGCAGTTCGGACCCTCCGCCCGCCTACAGGAACTTCGTCGAAAGATACCTCCGCGAAAAAGGCTACGACGTCATCGGCTGGGAGTAAATCCCCCAAATTCCAAGCCATAAATATACACTACAATTATCTTTCCTGTAAAATGAATATATAACTTCCTGCCTTCGAAGGAAATACAAATCATCAAATATAATTGCGGCATAGCTAGCTTTTACATTAGTAGTGAATATAATATACACTATATGAGCTTTATAAGAAAAATGAAAAGGGGCGGGAGGACATATCTGGCGGAGGTCGAAAACCGCCGGATAGGCGGCAAGGTCGTCCAGCGGCACGTCCGCTATGTCGGGAGGCAGGCCGATGACCGGGTAGTGCTTGCATCATCCATCTCGGACGCGTCGGTCGAGAGTGTCAAGCTCTATGGGCCTCTGATTGTCCTCGACCATCTGGCAAAGGAGATTGGTCTGGGCGATATTCTCGGGGAGCATGGAGATGAGATCCTGAGTCTTGCATATGCCCACTGCATAGACTACAAAAGCGTCAACCAGATGTCCAGATGGTTCGAGCGCACGGATTTGTCCTTCATCCTGGACTTGGAAAAACTGACGGAGGCAAGGCTTCTGTCGGCACTTGACTCCCTTGAGAAAAGAGACCATACCGAGCTGCAGCGGGAGATATTCGACAGTGTTTCCGCAAAATACAAACTGGATTCCAAGGGCGTCGTCTATGACGTTACAAACACCTATTTGTACGGGAAGAAATGCTCCCTTGGAAGGCTGGGCAAAGGCAAGGACGGCTTCAAGGGGCGGCCCCTTATCCAAATCGGACTTGGCACAACCCAGCGCGACGGGGTTCCCGTATTCCATAAGGTGCATGACGGCAACACGCATGACTCCAGGACTTTCCTCGATGCGGTCAGTTCCTTCGAGCAATATGGTTTCAAGGAAGGGCTGGTTGTATTTGACAGGGAAATATCCTCGGAGCCCAACCAGAAGGAAATTGACAGGATGGGATGGAAGGTGCTTTGCGGTCTTCCATTGACATCCACGCTGAAGAGAATAGCCCGAGGGGTCGCAGGGGGGAGGGATTTCGCATCATACAAGAACAGGGTGAAGCTTGATGGCGGCGTTTTTTACTGCGTGGCGATGCCATACCGCCTCGCGGATATCCAGGGGCGCATTGCAGTATGCTACAACGAACAGAGGAAAAGGGAGGTGAAGGAATCCAGATATGACGAGATTGCAAATGCCGAGACGCTTCTGAGAAGAGGCAAGCGCATAAAATCCGGACTTGAGAAATATTTTGACAAGAAAGGCCACCTCCTGCCGGGAAAACTGCGCGAAGCAGAGGAAATGGACGGCTATTCGGTCATTTTCACGACCGCTGAACTGGACGTGGAGCAGATGGTCGAGCTTTACTTTGCAAAGTATCTGGTCGAAAAGGCCTTCCACTGCCTGAAGGGGATTGTCAAAGTCAGGCCGGTGAGGCACTGGCTGTACAACAGGGTCGTCGCACATGTGTTCATATGCTATCTGGCGTATCTGCTCTTGTCCCTGCTCAGGCTGAGGCTGAAACCTATCGGAATGTCCCCTGTCGAATGCCTGGCGGAATTAAATTCCTTGTACAAGGTCTACATTAAAGATGAGAGAAAAGGCTTCAGGCTTTCGAAGATAGTTGCCCTCAGCAAAAGGCAGGAGGAGATTCTTAAAACCATAGATAAAAAACTCATGAAGCTGGTGTAGTGTATAAAAATGGCAAAGAATTAAGGTAAATTAGTATAACTTCATCCTGAACTTTGTTCCGAACGTATACGTTGAAATTTAGTTTAGGACAAAGTTGGCGACACAGATGTTCGAGTTTCAGAGTAGCGTCCTCAGTATACCCGCCAGCCTGGACGCCTCGTTAGTGAAGGAGGCCGGATCCTTCATTTTCGGACAGAAGACCACGGTCCCGTCGTAGTCGAGGGCGGCGAGCGGTTCCAGCCACTGGCGGATCGTCTTCTCGACCAGGATGTTGCCGGCCTCCGGCTCGTAGACAAGCCTCAGAAGCTCCATCGTGAAGCGGTAGGGCCTGAGAGCTTCGTCCGGCTGAAAGCCCCTCACGATCTCATGGGGATATATGTCTATCGACAGGCGCACCCTGTCCGACATTACCTTCCTGATGATCGAGTTGTAGAATACTGCCGACGACCCGGGTGCCGAAGGAATTCTGACAGGAAGCAGCAGGCGGAAATCGGCATTGTGTATCAGTGGAGCGAGGCTTTTCACAAATTCTATCCGCGGCGCCTCGATTATCGGCTTTTCAAAGGCTGAATCAAAGCCGAAGTCCATCGTCAGGGTGGAGGCGCCGCATTCAGCCGCCTTTTCGCAGAACGAAGAAAAGCGGGTTCTGAAGTCCTCTGCAATCCTGTCCGGCTGTTCAGATATTATCGAAGTCAGGGACGAATCGAAGACGTTCCTGATGTTGCTGACGGCAAAACCGGCACCGCCAAGCTTCTGCAAAACCGACTCGTTTTCCACGGACTGCCCGGAAATTTCCAGGCCGCTGAAGACCTCACGCGGAAGCCCCTTCAGGGACTGCGCCATCTGGTCAGGCCCGTAGACCAGGCTTATCCCAAAGTTGAACTTATAAGGCATTTTTTAGCTCCTATGGAACTTGAACATCTTTGTCGTTATCTTTGTCGGTAACTTTGTCGTCTTCCGGAGGGTTGAGCCGTGCTCAACCGCGGCTCAGCACGGCTTCGCCCTCCATCGAGTTTCTAATCGACAGAGCTGGCGGATTTCCACGCCATAACGGCAGCTCAGAAAATCCTAAAATATAGTCCCGCCTGCTCCATACGCAAACGGGCTGCGCCGGGCAGATGCGTCCGACATGCCTTTTTGATTTTACATCTTGAGAGGCCGGCCAATTCCGAAGAGCTTAAGAGCTGCTTGCCCGGCTGTGAAGCCAGCAGGCATTAAGGCGTGAAGCCAAACGTGAAATCAAGAACCCACTAGAGATCGCAGCAGTATCGCATTAACCTGGATTATTCACAAACCGTGAATAACCAACCCCTCCGTCGCGTGACCGCGTTGGACGCGGAACGCGATCTCACGCGAAGGATGTGATCTCGTTGAGCAGAAGTGGTTAATTTATAAACTACCACCGTTTATGAATTAATCAGGTTAATGTATGCAGGATAACTATTCCCCTTGAAAATAGATTCTTCAGTATTATTCTGGGGCGCAAATTCAGGAATTCTGACCCGTAAAAAGGATATGATGTGGAAATACCGTGTCCCGGAAGGAATTTCAGTTCAGATTTCCGGCGCCCCGTGTTTAAAAGCCACCGGAATATTTTCCATTGTCTTTCGCCACTTCATGGAAGCGGGTCAGAAAATCTGAAATTAAAAAGAGGGACAAGATGCATCACATAAACGACACGCTGAGCTGGCTCAACGGGTATCTGTGGGGGCCGCCGATGCTGATCCTCCTGTTCGGCACGCATGTATATCTTACCGTCCGTCTCAGGCTTATACAGCGCTACATATGGATGGCGATAAAGCTGTCCTTCAGCCGCGACAAGTCAGGAGCCGGAGACGTGAGTCATTTCGGGGCCCTGTCGACGGCGCTTGCCGCCACGATCGGCACAGGCAACATAGTCGGGGTGGCAGCTGCGGTCTCGCTTGGCGGGCCGGGCGCGGTATTCTGGATGTGGCTTACCGGAGTATTTGGGATCGCCACCAAGTATTCGGAAGCCCTGCTGGCCGTCAAATACCGGCATACTACTTCCGACGGGACCATGTTGGGCGGCCCGATGTATGCCCTGGAAAGCGGGCTCGGGCTGAGATGGCTTGCAGTGCTCTTCTGTGTCTTCACTTCAATCGCGGCCTTCGGAATAGGCAATATGGTCCAGGCGAATTCTGTGGCGTCGATCGCCAACGAGTCACTTGGAATTCCTCCATGGACCACCGGACTCGTTCTCATGGTCCTGACGGGGGTAGTGATGCTCGGCGGCCTGCGCTGGATTGCAATCGCCTGCGAAGGGCTCGTCCCTTTTATGGCTGTCTTCTATGTGGCCGGATGCCTTATCATCCTTTGCATGAATGCCGAGTTCATTCTGCCTGCGGTGAAGCTTATAGTCATGCACGCATTCACGCCGCATGCCGCGGGAGGCGGATTCGTGGGCGCCGGCATAATGGCCGCGGCGAGATGGGGCGTGGCGCGAGGGCTTTTTTCAAACGAGTCCGGGCTAGGCTCCGCTCCTATCGTCGCCGCCGCCGCAAAGACGCGCAACCCGGTCCGCCAGGCTCTCGTGTCTTCGACCGGAACTTTCTGGGACACGGTCGTCGTCTGCGCAATCACGGGGCTGGTCATCGTCAGCACGATGATCGCGCACCAGGACATGGGCGGCCTGCAGGGCGCTGCGCTGACCAAGAGGGTCTTCGAACTCATACCGGTCGTCGGTCCGATCGTCCTTACGATCGGGCTGATGACGTTTGTCTACTCCACCATTCTGGGATGGTCGTATTACGGGGAGAGGGCGATGGAATACCTGCTGGGGAAGAAGAGCATCGTCCCATACCGCGTCGTATGGGTGCTTGCCGTCTTCGGAGGTTCCGTGGCGCATTTCCCCTTGGTCTGGAACCTGGCGGACGCCATGAACGCTATGATGGCGATCCCGAACGTGATTTCACTGCTTCTGCTCGCGAAGGTGATCGTTGCCGAGACCGACAAGTATCTTTGGAGCGGACACCTCGACGAGGAGTGATTCCATTACGAGGCCGCCCGGCCCGCGTCCGGTTCCCGCTACTGGATGTAATATATCGGGGCGGATATGCCGAAGTCGTTCCTGATCCGGATGAAGAACCGATCAACGCCCTTCTTGCGAAGCGTCTCGAGGCTTTTCTCCTTTATCTCGCCGTTGACCTGGACATTATTGCCGCTGGACGTGACCTTGCAGTTCAGGAACTTCTCCTTGCCGTCGATTTCATATGAGAAAAGCATCTTGGTCTTGCCGGTGCCGAAATAGATTCCGTCGCAGGTGACCGTGCGCTTTCCCTCCTGGTCCACGGAGGTCGTGGGATAGCTTATCACCGGCCGATATACGCGGACGGCCGGCGTGAGCTGCGCAATATCCTTCTTCTTTTCCTTTATGGAGAGGGTGTAGTAGTAGCCTCCGACAAGCTTCGCCAGCCATTTGCAGTCCACAGCGTCGGCGGGATACTGCTTTGTGAGTATCTTTGCCTTTTTCTTCTGCTTCTCCTTGAGCTGGCCGCCGGTCAGGACAACGTCGGGCTTCGCCGCGAACTGCGTTCCGTCCAGCTTCGCCACGTTGAATTCAAGTCCTGGAGAAAAGTGGTAGACGGGTATCGTCTTCTCAGGCGGGCATGATGGGCCGAAGGCCTTTATGCATACGTTGCCGGCCATGCCGGCGGCCAGCGTGCTTGAATCAGTCCATTTCTCCCCGTCGGAGCTTACGAAGCTCTGCCCGGTTCCCGTAACGGCGCCGCTCGTCACTCCGAACTCGTTTTGCTCCAACGGGATCGGATATGGGAAGGACTGGTTTATCTTATATTTGACGACCACCGAGAAGGGCTTGCCTGCCGTCACGGAGGCGGCAAAGGGAAGCTTCAAGGTATGGTAGCCGACGTTCTCCATTGTTCCCGAGACGGTTCCGGCCAGGGTTCCGCTGTCGGGGATTGTGGCGTCCTGTAGGTCGGTATATACGCTGACTTCGTAGTCGGTTCCGAAGCTGCAGATGTAAAAGCCGACCGCCTTGACGTCGGAGGCGCCGGTCGGCGTGAAGACGTTCGCCGCCCAGTTGAATTCCACTTTGTCCGCGCTCTTTCCAAGGCTGCCGGTCCATCCGAAGTAGTCGTATTCGCACGAGCCCTGGTAGTTGTCTGAGGCCTCCATCTCGTGAAAGCATACCGTAGTAGTAATGGGAACCGTATGGTATGACATCCAGAAATAACCTTTGTCGCCCCATTCCGTCCCCCAGCTGTTCTTAATCAGGAAGGCGCCGTCGCCGGGAGGCTGGACGGTGAAGCTGGACGCGGGGAAAGCGTCGTCCCATCCGACGATGGCCACCGCGTGGTTGGCGGATTCCTGGGTGTTGGAGTAATATGCGAAGGTGGTGGAGTTGTAGTTGGACGAGTCCCAGCAGAAGGCGGTGTAGCATGCGCCGTAATCCATGACGGCGGCCTTGACGCTGTCGTTGTCGGCCGCGGTGCGGTAGAGGAATTCGGCGCTCTGCAGGTGCTTGACCGGCGCGAGACTAGTCGGGGATTCGTCCGGGTTGGGATATGGATCGTCCGACTCGTTGACGGGGCCTCCCCAGCGCGCGAGGTAGGCTATCGCCATCTGGGCGGTGCCGCCGTCGTCGAACCCGTAGTCGAACTTGTCAAGGTTCACCATGTTGTTCTCGGAGTAGTCGGGGTTCGGATCGACGGGCATGAGCGAGGACTCGGCGCTGGCGATCGCCGCGTGCGCCCAGCATGTGCCATATATGCCCTGGTCTTTCACGGAGGTCACCCTGTCCGCCGTCCGCAGATCGTAGGAGGCCGGATATTTGCGGCCTTCGTTCTTGGAAACGGGCGGCTTGATCATCTTGATCTGGACAGGTTCCGGGATATAGCCGAGGGCATGCCCGTCAGGGGCGTTGAATGAGGACGGAAGACCCTGGTCCATCCTCTTCTTCGCCTTGACATAGTCCGGATTGACAGGGGCGGCCTTCCAGTCTCCCGCGATAACATTGAGACCGGCATGGGACAGCGACACGGCGAGCGCTAACACCAAAAGGGCTCTCTTCATTGCTTCGGATTCCTTTCCTATCCTTGTTCGTTAATCCAAGAGGACCTGTAGTTTATGTGAAATCTGGGCATTAATTTAAATGTTTTTTAAGATATGTCAATAATCAATGGATACTTCCATCCATCGCCTTTGCAAGGCCCATTTTATTTTCACGCTTTCAGGTATATATTGTGGATTCTAATTCTACTTTGTTAAAATAAACCCTTGACAGATACATTCCCTTGTGATATGTTTAA
>CAZWRV010000054.1:0-41048 GCA_964636325.1 uncultured Victivallaceae bacterium
GTCTTCCGGAGGGTTGAGCCAAGCTCAACCGCGGCGGAGCACGGCTCCGCCCTCCATCGAGTTTCTGAACGACAGAACTGCGAATCTCGCAGATGGCCACTCTCCTGGAACTCGACAATCTTACTCGCGGTCTTCCTCGCTATCTTCGTCGGTTTCCGGAGGGTTGAATTCTATTCAACCGTCTTTTCGGCGGCGGGAACACCCGCCGCCCGGCGGAATATCAATCTAGGGGGGCAGACAGCCACTTATCTTCAGCCTATCCATCCACTTCTCATATGTATTGAGAAAACAAACAACACACTTGCAGAATAATTGTTCGAGGATATGTTGTCCTGTTGTTTGATGGAGGATGGAAGGCGGGGCAATTCCTGGGGGGCCGAGCACCAGCTCGGCATTTAATACGTTAATCGGGAGATTGGCGTTCCATGGAGTCGAGTTTCAGTTGTGCCCAACTGCGAGGTTCGCAGTTGTAAGTAGTTTGCGCGCGCCGCGCGCAAAAAACAGAATACGGCGTTTATCGCATGCAAAGACGGCCCTTTGCGCGCAGCGCGCGCAAGCTACTAGGCTGAAAAAGTTACATTTTGATTGCGGAGATTTCGGGAATTGCTCCGTATTCTGAGAGGCCGCCGATACCGAGGTATCGAAGGCTCTCGAAGGGTGCGGAGCAAAACCAAAAGACCGCAACCGCCTTGCGGCGAGCATCTTTGGGCCGTATTTTCACGTTCCTTCCTCGGACGACATCCATGTCGCCTCTCGGTCGGAACGAAAAAATCCAATCCCAAATCTGGCTCGCCAAAATGTAAATTTTCACGCTAAAGGAGTATAAGTCGGCGCCGCCGGCATCATGGACATTGAAATTTGCCATGACGGCTTGGATTCAACGGTTTGTGCTGCAGATTATTTCATTAAGCAGGAGGTTCTTCATGAATTTTGCTCCGGGCAGTTATCGAGTTAAGCGACGCTTCACCATGCAACATCAACGCCAGCGGGAACATCGTCTACAACTCGATAGGGACGACCGTCTGGAGCTGGCTGCCCGGATATGGTTCGCTGGGCATGCTGTTGCGCGGCCTCGACTGCGGCAACGGCAAGGGCGAATATACTTCCTCCACGGACATTTTCGTCTGCCCGGGCAAGAACATGAGCGCCCAGGACAACATATCGAGGATTACGCCGGAATATATTCGGACTGGCATGGAGTCGCCTGGTCTCACAGCTCCCGCCGCGTCCTACACCATCAACCTCAACCTGAACGTGCCGGTCAGCGGAGGGGGTATGGGGGGAATCATCGGCCGCATCCCGCCGACGAAGCTCTGGATAGCCGATGCCAACCACACCTGGCAGGGCACAGGGTGCGTCACCAATCATGCCAAAGGCAGCGAACTGCTGCCCCAGGGCTTGAACGTGGGGGCGGTCGACGGCTCCGGTTTCTGGGTGTCGAACAGGACCTCGGATTCCCCGAGCACGGCCGCCGTGATCCTCAACGGGAAGATTATCCACAACACCGCAAACGCCTCGGAATATTATAACTACGCCAACAAGCTTGGGAACCTCAGGAGCAACTGCCTTCTATGGACATTCACATCCAACACGCTCAAGTGAAGCGGATGGCCCGGACGTCTTTCAACAGCCTTAAAATCTGGAATTATAGGGGACACCATGCCACCGGCCGTTGAAGAATCTGACTTGGCCGGGGCTGGCGAACTGTTTGACGGGGCAAGCCTGAAGGAGCGCCTTGAAGAACTTCGGAAACATTATTCCCCCTATCTTCGGAGCCTGCCCGAACCCTGCGATTTCCGCAAGGGCAGGGATCTTTCAGGCAAATGGCGGTGGAAATACGAGTCGGAGGACTTCACGGGGGAAGTCCGTCCGAGGGCTCCAGCCTGGCATATTCCGGAGCTCGACGATTTGGACTGGCAGGAATGCGAAGTGCCTGAATTCCGCTATGACAAAAGCGAGCCTTACGGTTCCAATCCTGATCCGAAGGGGCGCAGGCCGGACAGCAAGATCCTATGGTACAGAACTCGTTTCGATGCGCCGGAGCTTCCGCCGGATCGCCGCGCCTTCCTGTTTTTCGCCGGTGCGGCGTGGGAGGCGGAGGTCTGGCTGAACGGAGTCTTCGTTGGCGGGCATATTTCCTATTGGGAGCCGTTCCGGCTCGAAGTCACATCCGCGCTCGCAAAGAAAAATATCCTTGCGGTGCGGCTTCTTGCCGGGTCGAAGCTTGGCGAACCGCTCGAGGGCTGGGCCAACTACGGCGGCTGGTCGGTTCTGCCGTTCGCCCTGGCGGAGCACCCTCGCCATGTCCGCGACCGCTCGAAGTCGGTGGTGGGCCAGCGCGAGCTTTTCGGATTCAGGGGCAGCTGCTTCGGCAGCGGGATCGGCGTCCACCGCGAAGTCTGCATCGAGACCGCAGGTTTGGCTGTGGTCTCGGAACTGCTTGTCCGCCATGATGATGCGTCCGGAGAAGCCCGGCTCCAGATCGAAACCGACTCCGCGTCCGACATGGATCTCCACATTGACGTCAGCATCATGCCGGAGAATTTCGACGGAGGAGCGAGCTATGCTAGGACGGAAACCTGCCGAGTCCGCCGAGGGTCGGATCTCGTCAGGATCTCCGTCCCCATGCCCCGGGCACGGAGATGGACGCAGGAGGAACCCTGCCTCTACCGCTGCCGGGTGACGATCCGCTCCGGAGGAAAAGTTTCAGACTGCAGGGACGTCCTCTTCGGCTGCCGCACGTTCCGGCTCGTGAGTGCAAAGCGGCCTGTGCCGGGCCTCCAGGAAGGGACTTTCGTCCTCAACGGCCGGCCGGTCTTCCTCCGCGGCGCCGTGACGTCTTCAGCCCTCAATGCGATGTGGTATTGGCGCCGGACGGAAGATCTTGTCGATACGGTGCTTATGGCGAAGGCTGCGAACTTCAACGCCTTCCGAGCCGGCGAATACGTGCAGTATCCGGAAGTGCGGGAGCTGCTCGACAGGCTCGGAATGATGTCCGAGCAGGACGTTGTCGCGGTGCCGTTGAAGGTGCCTCTGCCGCCGGAACCGCTCAAGGCGATGGCCGGCCTCTGCGTCCGTCTGGCCCGGCTCTGCTACAACAACCCCGGAGTCGTCCTGCTCACGATCGGAGGCACCGAGATAGAGGAGAACTACGATCCTCACGACATCGTCGAGGCCGTGCTTGCCGCCGATCCCGAGCGGATAGTCAAGCCGATCACCGGCCATATGGCGAACTGGGGCACCGCGTACGAATGCCCGCCGCCGGACTTCCCAACGTTGACGGAAAAGCAGTGGGAGAACGTAGTCAACGACTTCCACAACTACAACTGCTGGTACAGGCGCGACGTCCCTATAACGCGCCTGGCGCAGACATATCCTCCGGGACGGATGCTGACCGTCGGCGAATTTGGCGCGGAGGCGCTCGACAGCTATGAAGTGATGATGCGCTACCCCGAGCGCATCCGTCCGCCGTCGAAGGACTCCGACGCGCTCTGGGGCCATTCGCAGGTCAGGAAGAACTCGCCGAAAATGCTTATAGGCCTCCGAGGACGGATGCCGTGCAACCTCGGCGAATATATCGAGGCGAGCCAGAACTACCAGGCCGACGGCCTGGCCGAGCAGGCCACCGGATTCAGGCTTTCGCCCAGGCGTATAGCCGGACACTTCCTCTTCCATTTCATAGACGGACTTCCCGCGGAGTGGCCGAAGTCGATAGTAAGCTTCGACCGGACTCCGAAGAAGGCGTATTATGCCGTCGCGCAGATCTACCAGCCCGTCGCGCCCCTGTTCAGATTCGTTCCAGGAGGAGGGGCGATGGAGCTGTGGGTTGCCAACGACATGCCGGAACAGTTTGCGGGATGCCTTCTCAGATGGTGTATCGAATCGAAAGCTGTCAAGCTCATGGAAGGGGAAGCGGCGCTGGATGCCCGTCCGCTTGACGCCACCTTGGCAGCCACCATCGGCCTGCCTGCGTCCCTTCCGGACACGATCACCGTTTCGCTTGAGCTGACGGACGGCAAGGGCAGGGCTCTTGCGCGTCACCGCCGTGAAACATATCTTGAGGCGTGGCGTATTCCGCCTCCGGCCGTACAACCGCCGCGTTCCGCCGATGTGCCGCGGATGCCGGATGCGGCCGGAAATCCCGAGATGATAGACTGGACTCAGGCCGCCAAGCTTGACGGATGGCGGCAGGTCGACGGCTGTCCGACCGAGCGTGTGGTCGAAGCCCGGCTCGCGCACGACGGGCGCTTCCTGTATCTGCGGCTGGCACTGGCGACCGACACTTCCAAGCTCCAGTGCGACACAAGCGTATGGGTTGGAGAAGGATGGGAGGTCTTTCTCGGCCCTGAGCCGAAAATGCCTTACCGGCAGTTCGGAATCGATCCGGCTGGAAATCATCTGGAGATCGCCTCGGATTCTTCGCTGCATTTGTGCGGCCCACGCATAATGTCACGCCTCGAGCCCGGTCTTTGGAAAGTTCTCATGGCGTTCCCGCTCGACGCGATTTCTAAAGACGGATCCTGCCGCTCCATATATGGCAACTTCTACTGCAAGGTTGGAAGCGGCGACTATTACCGCGAGATGCTCGCATGGTCGCCGAACTATTCAATCGAGTTCCATGCGCCCGAACGCTTCGGCAAGCTGAACCTCGTGTAGGGCCGCATGACGTCCGACGAATACAGACTGGCGGTCGAGCGGGACTGGCGCCACAACATGGCGGTCTTCGTGGCATGGGAGTTCATCTGGGCCTTCGGAATGCCGTTCGCGATGATATCTACCTTCGCACCTGCTTACCTGGGGGCGGTCGAATCTCCGAAATGGCTGATCGGATTCGTCCTGTCATGCCCGGCGCTCTTCGGCGCGGGCCAGATCTTTTTAAGCCATTACGTCGTTCCGCAGCGGCGCCTTTCCGTATTCCGGATTTCCATGACGGCGTGCGCGATCCCGCTGCTGGCATATGCTGCAGCCGCAACAATATGGGGCGGCAAGTGGCCGCCGCTCCTGCACTGGACCTTATACTCTGCGACTCAGATCATTTTCTCCGGCGTCAGCAGCCTTGTGCTTTCGCTCTACTGGGAGATGATGACGGACAACGTCCCTCCGCTCCGCCGCGGTCTGCTTTTCGGGCTGCGAATGGCCGCCGCCGGCGTTCCCGGTCTGGCGATGGGATATTTGGCGACGCAGTTCCTGGCGCGTTTCGACACTCCGCTCAATTTCAGGCTCGGCTTCCTGATAGGCAACGGCTTCTTCCTGGCTTCGTGCGTCGTCCTCTGGTTCGTGCGCGACAACGTCAACCCCGCGCACAGCGCGGCGTCGCAGGAATCCGGCGGCAAGGCCTTCCTTCACTTCGCATGGGACTCCTTGCGGACGCTATGGCATGAGAAGAACTTCAGGACTGCGGTGATCTTCATCGTCCTGCTCGCCGTCGCCGTCAACAGCGCTCCATTCATGGTCGCTGCCGCCCATGAGAAATTGGGCGCCACGGCCGGACAGCAGGGCGTCTTCGGGGTGATTTACCTTGGCACTATGGCCGGTCTCGGATGGATGATCGGACTTATCGCCGACCGCCGCGGATACCGCCTCGTCGCCTGCCTCTGCAGCGCGCTCATGGCAGTGTCGCTTCTCCTCTGCCTGGCCGTTCCGAAAATAGGATTCTGGTATCTGGCCTACGGCGCGTATTCCCTCTCAGGAATGTCGGTCGGCATGATCCTCTGCAACCTCGGCGCGGAGCAGTGCCCGGGCGTCCCCCCGAACCGCCTGATGGCCGTCGGCAACATTATTGTAATGATCTTCGTGATGCCAGCGACAACCCTCGGCGGCGCCGCTGCGGACATATGCGGCGGATACGCCCCGGTCTTCGCTGTAAACCTCGCGCTCGCCCTGGCCGCCCTCTTCGGATTCGCCTTCCTCATGGACGACCCGAGACGACGCAAGGCTAGGTCCTGACCGCCGCGACTCACCTCCTTTGAAACTCGAATATCTTTGTCGGTAACTTTATCGTCATCCAGATGGTTGAGCCGCGTGCCGCGCCGTAGTTTCACGAAGACGGGTGCTCAACCTCGGCGCCGACGCTCCGCCGGATCCTGCCGTGCGATGCCTCGCAACAACAGACTGGAAGTTCGTCCACTACCAGGGAAAGGACTTCGGCGAGCTCTATGATCTGAAAAATGATCCCTGCGAAATTCGCAATCTCTGGGCCGATCCCGGAAAGCAGCACGTCGTCATGGAGATGAAGAACCGCCTCCTGGAATTCATCCTGCGCTCCGAACCCCTCCCGAAGAGAACCGACATCTTCTGAAGAAAAGCGGCTGCGATCGTTTGCAGTCGATTGCGGTCTGTAGCTGCCGTTTTTATTAGTAGAAAAACTTAGCCCAGTTCAAACTGCTCTAACTCCGGCAAGCACGTGCCCCTTCTTCACGGTGTAAAGACGCTTCACGGAGGCGTCCGTGTTCACGTGTGCCTCGACCGCCTTGGCGATGACAAGCGTGCAGTCGCCGGGCTTGATAATGTCGACGATCTCGCATTCGAAGTTCGCGACCGCGTCAGCGAGGAGCGGAGCCTTGACCTTCTTTGCGGGCTGCGTGCTGAGGCCCGCCTCCGCGAACTTGTCGATCTTGTCCCCGCGGCGGCTTCCTGCAAAGAGGGTCTCCTTTGCCATCGCTTCGCTCGGATAGGCGACGACAAGCTCCTTCGATTCCTTGATCAGCTTGAAGCTGTGCGCGTCCTCGTCGATCCCGAGCACGAACATCAACGGATCCCCCGATGCGACGCAGGTCCAGCCGCAGGCCATCACGTTCGCCCTGCCGTCCTTCCCGCAGCTTGTCACCAGGACGACCTGCTCAGGATATTTCCTGTCCAGCGCCTTTCCAATCGCGGCATGCTTTTGCATTGTCTGTATACCTCCGATATTGAACAAAACACCTTACAGGTGGAGCGTATGGCCGTTACCAGGCATGAATGAGGCGTTTTCGTCCTTAATCCTCTTCATGCACGTATGAATTCAGCAAACTACGCCCTTCATGCAACTGGAAATGTGAAATTTATCCACCATGCTATTAATCCTAAATCTGGTTCTTAAATATTCAACAAAGTTGATTAGGAAGTAACGATGATTGATTTTGCGAAGAGGATCGCGGTCGAGGCGGGCAGGATTGCGCTTGAGGAGTATGAGAACATAGGCCGTTCAGGTATCATATTCAAGAGCGAGAAGGACATTGTCACCTCGGCGGACAGGAAGGTCGAGGAGTATCTGATCGGCGAAATCGCCAGGGAGTTCCCCGGCCATGGGATTTACGCCGAGGAGACAGGGCGCAGCGGCGCCGGCTCAAGGCACTGCTGGGTCATAGATCCGATAGACGGTACGACCTCGTTCGTCCACGATCAGCCGTATTTTTCCGTCTCGATCGCCTACAAGGAGGGCGGAGAAGCCCGGCTGGGCGTTGTCAACGCGCCGCGCCTGAACGAGCTATACTGGGCCGAGAAGGGCGGGGGTGCCTTCTGCAACGGACGCCGGATAAAAGTCTCATCGAGGGACAAGCTCATAAATTCGGTCCTGGCGACCGGCTTCGCCTGCGTCAGGTCGGATCTGCCGAAGAACAACCTCGAATACTTCTGCAGGATTCTGCCGAAACTCCGGGGGATCCGCCGCTACGGCTCCGCCGCCATAGATCTTTCATACGTGGCATGCGGCCGCCTCGAGGGCTTCTGGGAGCTCAACCTCAAGGAATACGACATTGCGGCCGGCGCAGTCATCCTGGAGGAGGCCGGCGGTTCCGTCTGCGACTTCAATGGCGGGAAAAACTACCCTGAAGACGGCACCGTCGCTACGAACGGCAAGATCGCAGAGGAACTTATCGCAAATTTCAGGTGATATAATTCCGAAGCAAAATGTCTTTCCGGCTGCCAGCGCTCTACGCCGCATTGAAGCGCGGTAATTCAATCAGGCCGGATTAAAATTTTTCCCCGAAAAATTTTAATAAGGGGAAAATTAACTTTTCCTGGGAGAGAGTTTGTTGAGGGCGCGTGCGAAGCGCTGGTTGAGTGCTTCGTCCTCGTCGGAGGGGTCGGAGTTGATCTTGTCCCAGCGTTTTTTGATGTCCTGTGCGAGGTCGGTTCTGTCGCGGTGGCTTCTCCTGTCGCTGTTCCCGTGGGAGATGATGTTGCTTTCGAGGGCGAACTTGAGCTCGCTTAGGACGTCCTCGGAGACGACCTCCTTTTCTGGGGATGCGGCGCCTGAGGCGGAGATGTTGGCGAGGCGTTCGATTTCTACGCAGAGTTCGCGTTTCTGCTTGAGGTCCTTCTGCCTTTTGTCCTTTAACCTGTTGAAGAACTGCGAGTTGCCGCTTGCCGCCTCGCCGCATGCGGTCGTGAAGGCTCGGTTCAGGCGCTGCGCGGCGTCCTCGGGGATATCGCCGGAGTTGTTCCACTCGGCCTTGAGTGCGTCGAGGGCCAGAGCGATGTCCTGGCCAGCCTTTGCCTTTTCGGCGAGGCCTTCCACCTGAGAGATCAGGCGTATCCTGAGGCGGATGTTCTGTTCGCGCGCTTCGCGGAGGGCGTTGAGGTGCGCTAGGCGGCGGTCTTCGAGCCTTGCGAGTAGTGCGCAGAATTTTTCGTAGAGCGCCTTCTCCTCGTCCTTGGGGCCTGGACCGATTTCATCCCATTTCCTCCTCAGTTCGGCGGCCTTGGCGGGTATGGAGTCGAAGTCCGTCTCGGCGTCGGGTTTTGCGATCGCGGCCTCGATCTCGTCGCAAAGCTGCTGCTTTGCCGCGAGGTTTACGGGCCGCTGGCCGTTTATTTTCTGGAAGAACGCGTCGAAGGCGGCGTTGAGCCTGTTCCAGAGGCCTTCCTCGTCCCTGCCGCAGAAACCGGCGTCCTTCCAGTCGAGCTTGATTTCCCTGACAATCTTGAAGGCCTCGTGCCAGTCGGCCATGCCGGCGAGGGATTCGGCCTTTTCGCAGAGGGCGACCTTGGCCTTCTTGTTCTCTGAGTTCCTCTCGTGTATCTGCTTGTAGTGTTCCTTGCGCCTTGTGAAGAAGTCGTCGCAGACCTTTCTGAAGCGCTGGAAGAGGGGCTCCTCGTCCTCCTTCTCAGCCCTTCCGGTGTCCTTCCATTTCTGCTGGAGGGCCTTGAGGGCGGCGGCGGTGGAGTTCCAGTCGGTGGAGCCTGCGAGCTTTTCGGCCTCCTCGCAGATGGCGGTCTTGGCCTTGAGGTTTTCCTCGCGTTCGGCCTTGAGCCTGATGAAGAATTCTCCGCATTCCTGCTGTATCTTTTCGCATGCGGAATGGAACCTCTGCCATATCTCGTCGGACTTCTCCTTGGGGACGCTGCCGACCTCCTTCCATTCGTGCCGGAGCTCGTTGACTGCCCTGGACTTGACGTAGCAGTCGGTTTCGGCGATGAGTTTCTCGGCCTTTTCGCAGAGGGTGAGCTTGTGGGTGTAGTTCTCCCAGCGCGCCCAGTCCTCCTCCTCGAACTGCGCCTTGAGGCTTGAGTAAAAGGTGTTTATGAGCTTTTCGAAGCGCCTGACGAGGTGTTCCTTGCCGGGATATTCGAGGGCGCTTTTTTTCCACGAGCCGCGGAGCTCCTTGACTTTCGGAAGCATCTCCCTGAGGTTTTCGGAGACGACGCACTTCTGGAGTTCGTCGCAGAGATCCTTGAGCTCCTTTTCCTCCTTCTCGACGGCGGCGTTGAATTCGGCGACGAAGCGTTCCTTCCTTTCGACGAAGGCTTTGTAGGCGTCGGCGAATCTTTTCTTGAGTGCGTCGACGCCGTGGAGGTCGGCGGTGAGCTCCGCCCATTTCTTCCTTGTCTTTTCGGCGTGCTTGGCGCCCTTGACGGGGTTGCCGTCGGAGGCGAGCCTTTCCATGGCGGCACAGCAGTTTTCGATGTCCGCCGCGCGTGAGTCGAAGAGGGCCTTCTCCCTGTCGAGGGCGTCCTTTCTGTCTTGGAAGTCCTTGAGCGCCTTGTTGAAACGGGCCTGGACTATCTCCATGTATTCGGGCGGTATCGGTTCGAGCAGGTGCCATTTCCTGGCGGCCTCGGCGGCGGTTTCGGCGGCCTCGGCGTCGTTTCGGCCCGCCAGCTTTTCGACGGATTCGCAGAGCGATTCGCGCTCCGATATCCTGGCCTTCCTGAGCTTGTGCGCCTCGTGGCGCGAATGGAAGTGCCTGCACGCCTCGTCGAACTGCTCCTTGAGCACGGAATATGTGCCTTGGGAGTCGAGTTCTCGCCAGAGCCTGTCTGCCTCGGCGAAGAAGCTTTCGGCGTCCTTCCACATGGAGGACTTCGAATGCGTGTCGGCGTCGGAGCAGATTTTCTCGAGCCTCTGGACGGTTTCGTTCATCTCATTCCCCGTTTGAGTATACTGACTTGACGAAGTTCCTCAGTATCTGCAGCCCCGCGTCCTGGCTCTTCTCCGGATGGAACTGCGTCGCGAAGATGTTGTTCCTTCCTGTGGCCGCGGCGAAGTCGGTCTCGTAGTTGGATGTGCCGAGGACTATGCCCTGGTCGTCCGGGAGGACGTAGTATGAATGCACGAAGTAGAAGAAGCTGTTGTCCGGGACTTCGGCGAAGAGCGGATGCCTCCCTGTCAGCCTGACGTTGTTCCATCCCATGTGCGGGATTTTCAAGGAGCCGTCGCGGAAGCGGACGACCCTGCCCTTGAAAATGGAGAGGCCGGCGGTGCCGGGCGCCTCCTCGCTGGACTCCATGAGCAGCTGCATGCCAAGGCAGATGCCGAGGAAGGGCACGCCGCGCCCTATGGAGTCCTTAATCGGAGCGACGAGCCGCATCTTCTCGAGGCTGCGCATTCCGTCGCCGAAGTTGCCGACTCCCGGAAGGACGACGGCGGCGGCCTTTCCGAGCACGGCAGGGTCGGAGGTGCGTACGGTCTCGGCGCCGACGAAGTCGAGCGCCTTGACGACGCTCATGAGGTTTCCGGCTTCATAGTCGACGACTGCGATCATAGGGGCGGAGGTGTTAGGCGGTTACATCATTGGCGGAGGTGGAGGATGCGGGCTCATTTTTCCTTGCCGGAGAAAAGATAGATCAGGTTGCCCTCGGGATCCGAGAAGACGAATACCCTGTATCCGAGGCGTTCCTGCTTCCCCTCGAACGGCTCGTAGCCGTGCTCCTTGAGCTTGGCGACCATGGCGTCGAGATCGGCGACTTTGTAGAGCCAGGAAGTCCTTCCCCTGGTCTCGGACGGCTTTTCGGCGGAGTTGATGAGCTCCAGCACCAGCGCCACGTCGTCCTGGAGCTTGAATTCGACCCAGAAGTTGCTGTCGATCGAAGGGGCGCCGAGGCCGATCACGTCGCGGTAGAAGGAGCGGCAGACATCAAGGTTCTGCACCTTGATAATCACTCCGTAAAAGCTATTTTGTTTCTTGTCGCTGAAGATCATCAACAATCAATGTCGTTTCTGGACTGTGATTTTACAAAATAGAGCCTAGATTAGGATAATTCAAACGGAATAATTTAAACGGTAAAAGATATATGGCAACGTCGGCAGGCAGCAAAAGGTATGAAAATCCGCTGATTTCGCGCTATGCGAGCGGGGAGATGTCGGAGATATGGTCGGCTCAGAGGAAGCACTCGACCTGGCGTCGGCTGTGGGTGGTGCTGGCGAAGAAGGAGAAGGAGCTGGGTCTGGACATAACCGACGCCCAGATCAGGGAGATGGAGTCGCATCTCGAGGACATCGACTTCGACGCCGCGGAGAGGAAGGAGAAGGAGCTCCGCCACGACGTTATGAGCCACATCCATGTGTACGGGGAGCAGTGCCCCACGGCGAAGCCGATAATCCATCTCGGGGCCACGAGCTGCTACGTGACCGACAACACGGAGCTGATCCAGATGCGCGAATCGCTGCGGCTGGTCCGTTCGAGGATCGTATCCTGCCTGGGCAGGCTTGCGGCGCTGGCCGAGAAGCACAGGGCGCTTCCGACCCTCGCGTTCACGCACTACCAGCCGGCGCAGCTTACGACGGTCGGCAAGAGGCTCACCCTGTACATCCAGGACCTCCTCATGGATTTGGAAAGGGTGGAATACGAGATCGAGAACATGCCGTTCAGGAGCGTCAAGGGTACGACCGGGACGCAGGCGAGCTTCCTGGAGCTCTTCGACGGCGACCACGGGAAGGTGAAGCTCCTAGAGCAAAGGGTCGCGGAGGAGATGGGTTTCCCGAAGATAGTCGCTGTAAGCGGCCAGACCTACACGCGGAAGGTGGACTTCCATGTGCTCTGCGTCCTCTCCGGGATAGCTCAGAGCGCCTACAAGTTTGCCGGCGACGTCCGCCTTCTCTCCAATCTCAAGGAGGCGGAGGAGCCGTTCGAGTCGGCGCAGGTCGGCTCGAGCGCGATGCCATACAAGCGCAACCCGATGCGCTGCGAGCGCATATGCTCGCTTGCCAGGTACGTGATGTCGCTGCCGGCCAACGCCGCCGGCACCCATTCCGCCCAGTGGTTCGAGCGGACGCTCGACGACTCGGCGAACCGCAGGATAGTCCTGCCGGAGGCATTCCTAGGCGTGGACGCGATACTGAGGATTGTCGCGAACGTCTCCGACGGCCTCAAGTTCTGGCCGAAGGTGATAGAGGCGCACATCCGCGCCGAACTGCCCTTCATGGCCACCGAAAACATCATGATGGCCGCGGTCAAGGCCGGCGGCGACAGGCAGGAGCTGCACGAGGCGATCCGAAGGCATTCGATCGAGGCCGGAAGGATGGTCAAGGAGCACGGCAGGGAGAACGACCTAATATGCAGGCTCAAGGGCGATCCGCTGTTTGCGAAAATCGCGGACAGGATCGACGCCATCCTCGAGCCGTCGAAGTTCACAGGCCGGGCCCCTCAGCAGGTCGACGAGTTCCTGGAGTCGAAAGTGCGCCCCGTCCTGAGAAAATATTCGGCTGACGCGGGGAAGACCCCTGCTGAAAACTTGAAGGTCTGACATTATTAACGAAAGGCCCCACCCATGAGCGGCAAAGCAGCATCCGAACGCAAGGTCACCGTTTCCAGGACCACTAAGGAGACGGACATTTCCGTCACATGGAACATCGACGGCAGGGGTTCGTCCTCTTCCGACACCGGAATCCCGTTCATGGACCACATGCTCGACCTTTTCGCCAAGCACGGGATCTTCGATCTTGAGGTGAAGGCGAAGGGCGACATCAAGGTTGACTTCCACCACACCATCGAGGATCTCGGGATAGTGATGGGCGAATGCCTGGCGAAGGGCGCCGGCGGCAAGGCCGGAATCCGCCGCTACGGCTGGTGCGCCCTTCCGATGGACGAGGCGCTCGCGCTTGTGTCGCTAGATCTCTCAGGGCGGCCGTGCCTCGTATACGACTTCCGTCCTCCGGCCGCGCAGGTCGGCGGCATCGATTCCCGGCTGTTCCACGAGTTCTTCCAGGCGTTTTCGAACAAGGCCGGAATGACTCTGCACATCCGTCTCATGAGCGGCGAGGAGATACACCACTGCGTCGAGGCCGTCTTCAAGGCGTTCGCGAAGGCCCTCTCGCAGGCGCTCTCATACGATCCAAGGTCGGAGGGTGTGCCGTCCACGAAGGGCGTGCTGTAAGACTTGGAAAGCCGAAGTGTCCGACCGGTCCGACTTGACGTATAATGCGGCATCCGCAGTTTCGTCAGCGAGAAACTGACAGCACGGTTTTAACAAGCAAAACCCTGCAAGCCTGACGGCGCAACAAAATAATACGGCGCAGCCGTGGAGATCGACGCGTGTCGGAGCCGGAATTTTCGGTGAGTGCTCGTCTGCGAACCTCGCAGTTCTGTCGATGAGAAACTCGACGGAGGGCGAAGCCGTGCTGAGTCGCGGTTGAGCTCGGCTCAACCCTCCGAGGGATGACAAAGTTACCGGCAAGGATTTTCGGATTTCAGGAGGAATTCTTCCAGCTTATGCCACCTGGAAATAATAAGCCCACCGCCAGGAAATGCGCCATCAAGCTCGAAGGCGTAACCAGGACCTTCGTGTCCGGACAGGTGGAGACGAAGGTGCTGCACGGCATCGACCTTGAGATATACGAGGGGGAGCTGACCGTTATACTCGGGGCATCCGGCTCTGGCAAGAGCACGCTGCTCAACATGATCGGCGGCATAGACAGGCCGACGAGCGGACGCATCGTCTTCAACGGTTCGGATCTCGCCACGCTGGACGACGCGGGCCTCACCGAATACCGCAGGAAGAGCGTGGGCTTCGTCTTCCAGTTCTACAACCTTGTGCCGACGCTCACCGCAAGGGAGAACGTCGAAGTCTCGACGGAGATCTCCGACGATCCGATGGATCCGGCTAAGGCGCTGGAGCTTGTCGGGCTCGGCGACAGGATCAACCATTTCCCGTCGCAGATGTCGGGCGGCCAGCAGCAGCGCGTCGCCATCGCCAGGGCGCTCGCGAAGAGGCCGTCCATCATGCTCTGCGACGAGCCCACCGGCGCCCTCGACGCCAAGACCGGGCAGATGATCCTCGGAACCCTCGTCGACCTCAACGAGAGGCTCGGCACCACGATCATAATCATCACGCACGCCGCACCAATCTCCCTGCTCGCCCACAGGATCGTCCATATCGGCAGCGGGGTGGTGACTAAGGCGGAATACGTCGGGAAAAGGCTCAAGGTCGGGGAAATATCCTGGTGAGCGTCCTGGATAAAAAGCTTCTGCGGGACATCTTCCATTCGAAGGGGATGCTCGCGGCGATCATCGCGATAATCGCGGTAGGAGCGGGCTGCCTCGTCGGCGCGATCGGCACGCTCGACAACCTGATGAACGCCAAGAACGACTACTACTCCGGCTGCCGCATGGCGGACTTCTGGATCGACATCAGGAAGGCGCCGGTCTCGGAGGTGAACAGGCTCTGCGCCGTCGACGGCGTCTCCGAGATCAGGACAAGGGTGTCGTTTCCGGTCGTAGCGGACATCCCCGGAGTGGCGGCGCCGATCAGCGGGCAGGCCCTTTCGCTTCCGCCGGAACGCTCCGGCAGGGTCGTCAACGACGTCGTCCTGAGGTCGGGCAGCTACTTCACCCCGTGCCGCAAGGAGGAGGTCATCGTGTCGGAGAAGTTCTCCGAAATCTACGGGATGAAGCCCGGCACGTTCATCTCCCTGGTGATGAACGGGCAGCAGAAGAGTCTCTTCGTCGTCGGCACCGCAATCTCCAGCGAATACATGTATATGACGCCGCCCGGCGGGATCGTCCCGGACCCGGCGAGCTTCGGGGTGTTCTGGCTGAAGCAGGACTTCGCCGAGGAGGTGTTCGGCTTCCAGGGCGCGTGCAACAGCATAGTTGGAATTCTGGATCCTGCGGCGAGGGAGAATCCGCGCCCGGTCCTCGACAGGCTGTCGTCCAGGCTTTCGGACTACGGAGTCTTCACGTCCATCCCGCTGAAGGACCAGATGTCGAATCTGAACATCGTGTCCGAATTCCACGGGCTCACAATCATGGCGATATTCCTGCCGACCGTCTTCCTGGGCGTCGCGGCGATGGTACTAAATGTCGTGATGATCAGGATGGCCGAGCAGCAGAGGACGATCATCGGGACGCTGAAGGCGCTCGGTGTCTGCAACCGCGACGTATTCGCGCATTTCCTGAAGTTCGGGCTCTTCGTCGGGCTCTGCGGAGGGCTTTTAGGCTGCGCATGCGGCTATTGGATTTCTTCGGAGATGACTGCGATGTATGACGGAATCTACACCTTCCCGTCGCTAACCAACAAGCTCTATCCGGAGACCATGGCCTTCGCGGTGACCGTGGCGCTGCTCTTCGCGGTCGTCGGGACGGTGCACGGCGTGAGGAACGTCATCAGGCTCGAGCCGGCGGAGGCGATGAGGCCGCCGCCGCCGCAGAGCTGCGGTAAGATATTCATAGAGGACTTCGCCATCGTCTGGAACCGGCTCGGCTTCATGTGGCAGGTCGTCCTGAGGAGCCTCTTCAGGAACAAGGGCAGGACGGCGATCGGAATGACCGCCTCCGCGATGGGTTCGGCCATCCTCTTCATGTCGCTGGGCCTTTCGGACTCCATGGGCTACCTGGTCACATTCCAGTTCGAGAAGGTTCTGCTCTGCGACTACGGGCTGAACCTCAGGGACGAGGCCGACGAAGGGGCATGCCTCGAAGCGCGCAGGCTTCCCGGCGTGACACGCGCCGAACCGCTCCTCGAAGTTCCGTGCACACTTGCGAACGGGTCGAAATCCAGGAAGTCATGCATAACTGGCATCTCCGGCGGCGCGAAGCTGACTGTCCCGCGCGACAAGGACGGAGCGGCCGTGGCAGTTCCGGCGACCGGATTCCTGATGACGCGGAGGCTTGCCGAAATGCTCGGGCTTTCCGCCGGGGACACCGTGGCATTCACCCCGGTCAAGGGCGAGAGAAAGACATCCGATGCGAAAGTCGCAGGGATTGTAGACAGCGTCTTCGGGCTTTCAGTCTACGCCGACTACGGCTACCTCAACCGGCTGGTCGGCGAGAACGGCGCGGTGTCCTCGCTGCAGCTCAGCGCCAGGCAGACGCCGGAGGAGAAGGCGCGGTTCATGGCCGAGGTCAAGAGATATCCGAAGCTCGCCTCCCTGTCCGCGACCGGCATGCAAAAGGAAAGCATGCTCGAGGACTTCATCGCCAAGCTCAACGGCATGATCTTTGTGATGATAATCTTCGCGGGGGTGATCTTCTTCGGCTCGATCCTGAATTCTTCCCTCATATCAATCGCGGAGCGGCAGCGCGAGATCGCCACGCTGAGGGTGCTCGGCTACCATCCTCTCGAAATCGGCTCGATGTTCCTCAAGGAGATCGTCGTCATCAACGCCGCCGGCGCGATCATAGGCCTTCCACTCGGATACGTCTTGACTCGGGGAATGTGCGCGATGTTCTGCAACGAGATGTACTCGTTCATCTGCTTCGTGAAGCCTTCGACCTGGCTGCTTTCAACAGCGCTGGCGCTCGCGTTCATCGTGTCCGCATGGCTGATAATACAGTGGGTCTTGACGCGCCTCGAATGGGGTGAGGCCCTGAAGATGAAGGAATAAGAATTGGGTGGATGGATTAATGGATGCTTGGATGGGGCGGTCGCCGGCAATCTTGTGTCTCATGCCCAGTCATCGAGTCATCAAGTCACCGGGGCATCAAGTCAAAACAAACTAAAATAATAATATAACGGAGGTTCATATGTCCAATTTGAAATGGGTTGTTGTTGCGGTGCTTGCAGCGCTGGCGGCAGCGCTGTTGTCGCTGCACTGGCTCTTCAAGGGCGTGCCGGTGCAGACCGCGGCGGTGGAGACTGGGAAAATCTCGGAATACGTCGACGAGCGGGCGAAGACATCGCTGCCGCACGTATACCACGTCTTCATGCCGGTCGCCGGCCGCATCAAACCGATCGCGCTCAAGCCCGGCGCGCCGGTGAAGAAGGACGATGTGATAGCCGAGGTCGACACATCCGACCTCCAGACCGCCGCGGCCGAGGCCGCCGCCAGGCTCGAGGCCATCAAGTCGCAGATCGAAATCAACAACTTCAACGAGATGGAGAAGACCGCGCTGGACGAGGCGATGCAATGGATAGCCAGTTTCGACGAGATGCTCAAGGCCTCCCAGAAGAAGATCGACGCAAGCAAGCTCCTCAGCGACTACGCCGAGGAATACCAGAAGAGCGTCGAGGCCAGCGGCGGCGCGGTCAGCAGGATCGCGCAGAGCGAGGCCAGGATGAAGTCCGCGGTCGAAAAGGTCAACTTCGAGTCCTCCGAGATCAACCACAGCGCGATGAAAATCGCAAGGAGCATCTCCAATCTCTATCCTGTCTATATAAGACAATACCTCAAGCGCAAGGGCCTCGAGGAGAACGTCCTCAAGAACCAGCTCGAGGAGACGAAGGCAGCGCTCGACAAGACGAACCGCGACCTGGCCAGGGCCGCCGTGAAAAGTCCGTCGGACGGAACCGTCCTCAAGGTCCATGTCTCCAACGAAAGGTTCCTCAATCCGGGTGAAGCTCTCCTCGACATCGGAAATCTCGACGAGATCGAAGTGACCGCCGACGTACTTTCCGAGGACGCCGTGAAGATCAGCGTCGGCGATCCGGCCGACATCAGCCTGCCCTCGCTGCGCGAAGCGCCCGTCCGCGGCTCGGTGAGGAAGATCGAGCCGGAAGGGTTCGTGAAGACTTCCTCTCTCGGCGTCGAGCAGCTACGTGTCCCTGTGAAGATCTCCTTCAACAAGGAAGATCTGGCCGGCCTCATGAAGGACGGCGGAGTCCTGGGCGACGGATTCAGGGTGAACGTCAGAATCTACACCGCGTCGGCGGATAACGCTCTGAAGGTGCCGCGCCCCGCTCTCTTCCGCGGAAGCGGCGGGAAATGGAAGATCTTCGCGGTGAAGGGAGGCAAGGCGGTCCTCACCGACGTCGAGGTCGGACTCTCCAACGACACCGACGCGCAGATTCTCAAGGGACTCGCCCAGGGCGACATGGTCGTCGTCGCCCCACCGACCTCAATCTCATCAGGGACTAGAGTGAGCTGGGAGTAGCGAAACTGGATACACCGTTTTATCAGCGGCTTTGACAGGCAAAACCCTCCGTGCCTGGCGGCGAAAATGGCGCAATAATAAGGCGTAGCCGTAGGGTAACGCTCGCCGGAGCCGCGGTTGAGCTCGGTTCAACCTTCCGGAAGACGACAAAGTTTGCGACAAAGATACCGGCAAAGATATGCGAGCTTCAGAGGAGGGAAAATGTCCATGTGGCTTTTCTGGGTGGGGCGCCGGAAATCTGAAAAAAGTTTATCCGGTCAGGCCTGCGGCTTCCTCTTGATTATCTCGATATTGTTGATGAATAGCGAGGAGTTGGGGATGAGGAAGGTCTTCTCGTCGCCTTCGAGAGTCGTATAACGCAGGTTGATCTCGACCACGACTCCGCGGCAGCCGCCCACCGATATCGTGTCGCCCAGCCTGAACGGATGGTAGATGAGGATGAGCGCGCCGGAGAGCAGGTTGGATAGCGCGTCCTTGAGCGCGAAGCCTATCGCGAAGCCGCCCAGCCCAAGGCTGGCGATCAGCGCGTTGACGTTTATCCCGAGCGTCCCAAGCGCGGTTATGCCGCCGAGGACAAGTATCGCAATCCTGCTTGCGGAGCCGGCCAGCTTGAATATCTGGTTCCTACCCGGCTCCAGATGGCTTTCCATCCTGTGGAAAATCTTCCTGACCACGGCCGCCACCACGTAGAATACGAAGAAAATTATTGCGGCGATGGCGATGTTCGGCATATACTTGACGCACTGGTCAAGGAAATCAATGACCATCCTGTTGAAGTCCTCCGCAAAATTGAAGGCGGAACCGATGGTGGTGTCCATTATTTGTCCTTGGAGTTTGCTATTGAGCAATAAGCAGTTCCAGCTCGGCTAAGATGTGCAGGGCTGCCTGGTGTTGTGGGAGCATGCGGTCTGAGTCGGGAAATACGTTCTCCCGACGAATTCTATCCTTAAGCTTCTCAATTGCATCAATGAGTTGGCCGTGGTCCGCATGTTCCTGAAAAACCTTGAAGAATTCAAGCCAATATTTTGCATTGATTCCACAAAGCTGATAATTCTTGATGTTTTCAAGGTAGTCATCCATAATGCCTGTACGGGCGAAGCGGCCAAAGTTTTTTCCGGCGTCCGAAACTGGGCGGTCATTAGTTTCCATCGCTTTATTTGGATATGGCTTTGCATCTGCAGGAATAATTATATCGCTGTCCGAAGCGGACTCTCGAATACATTTCCAGTGATAGTTCCTATATTCTGCCGCATATCGCGCAAGTTCAATATATGGGGAGAAAACCCTGGGACGACCTGAAATTACATTGCCAAGCGTCCATGGGATGACGACAATTAAATCCGGTATAGCGCAAGCGCCAGGTGTTTGAGCAAAACGGAAACTGGGCTCACCTTCCTTTGAAAGTAAATACCACCCCTTCAGTTCAATTCCAAATATTGGGGAGTTCCTTGCCGCATCATGGAGCAGCACGTCGGGAAATGATTGTGGCTGCCGGATGAAAGATGCAGTTTCATACCGACGCTCTGGATCCCATACATTTCGTATCTGATTTAAAGTGTCAACGACCTGATTCTCAATAGTGGCTCCTAGTGCAGAGCTCAACGTGAAAATATCTGTAGCATTGATTCCTTCGATAAAAGTGTCGCTTCGAAAATGGATGGGGAGAGCGACTATAGCCTCACGCACCCGCAGCCACAAAGCCCGGTGTTCCCAGTTCTCTGTCGGCTGTAGACGGGCTGGTTTTGCCTGGCGCGTGTTGCTGATAGAAGAGGATGTTTTTCTGTTCATATTCTTTAAACCTTTCAATGGCCATTGCATAAAACTCGCAAGATATTTCAGCGGCGAAGGCATGCCGGCCGCATCTTGCTGCTGACAATGCGGTTGAGCATAAGCCTCCAAATGGCTCCCATACGATGTCTCCGGGGCTTGAAGATGATTTGATGATCAGCTCCAAAAGCTTGAGCGGCTTCTGGTTCATATGGAGACAGGACAGCGAACCGGCCTTTTTCAGACGTTCTCTGCCGCGCACGGCTGGTTCCCTCCAAACATTGGAAACTCCAATGCAGCAGTCAAATTTAGCCCGCATCATTTCCCATTCGCCACCGGTCATAGGACGTGCACCGTCAACGCTGAAATACGGTCGGCCTGAGGGTTTTCCATGTAGATTGGCGTAGTCGGAAAGAGACTGAAACGCCTTGCCTGGAGGGAAATACCATAGGTGATCTTTAGTGAAATATTTTCTTGTCGCTGCATTGCGGACACCGCACGCCTCGTTGGTGAGGTTGAAGGAAAGACCGGAGCGTTCCCACTCGGCGCGTAGCCAATCTCTCAGAGGTAAAAACTCTCCATTGGAAGGAAGACGGTTTTTCCGGACATACTGAACGCATACTTCGGTCGTGACAGGGAATTTACGGATTGTCTTGGTGTTGCAATTGCCTGCGATGTGCCCCATGCCTTTGTCCCAAATATGGCAATTTCGGAATTCCCATCCGCAGTTCTCGAGCATCCGATGGCAATTGGCCCATCCCTGTTCTGAATTCCAAAACCACAGAGTAGAGCAAGGAAGTGCGCGTTTATACCATTCCTTGGCATGTGGCTCATACCATTCAGCAAGATTTTCCGGTGAAACAGGATCGCCTGGAAAGCTGTTCAATCCATATGGGCCGTCGGAGACAATGAGTGTCGGGCTAGGCCATTCCGGGTAAAAATCCAAGGAATTGCCATAGCACAACAATGCCCGGCCATCAAGAAATGAATTTTTATTAGAATGTTCGGACATGAATTTAGCCATCTCATATGCTAGATTCTATTTAGTGAAAATACTCATGTAAAGTTTTAAAATCAAGGCCGGATGTCGTGGGGGAGGATTGGAAATTCCGCAAAAGTTGTTCAAATGAAACAAGAAGCCCGGCAGGAGTGTAAGCCCATGCCGGGCTATGGGAACGGAGGGGATGTTTTATTCGTTGTCTTCGGCCTTGTCCTTTTTATTTTTCCTGGGGCCTTCCTTGTGCTTCTGCGCCTTCTCAAGAATTTCGTTGAGCCTTTCGTCAACCATTGCCTGGAGCTTGCTCTCCATGTCGGCGACTTCCTTCTTTTTTGCTTCGAGCCTGGCCTTCATGTTCTCCTCGATCTTGGCCCTGATCGCTTCCTTGTCGGCGTCGTTCCTGGACTCGCGGTATTTCCTGACCAGATCCCTAATCTCGAGCATCTTCCTCTCGAATTCGGCCTTGACGGAGGCAAGCGCCGAGTCGCGCTGCTTGTCGAACTCCTCGGGGTTCTCATCCCTTAGCTTCATCAGCTCCTTGAACTTCTCGGGATCATTCTCCCTTAGGAAGCCCATCATCCTCATGCCCTTGCCATGTCCGCCCTTCTTCGCCCACTGCCCCTTCTTGCATGTCGAATCGTCCGCCCTGGCCGTATTTGCCTCCTCCGCGGCGACGAACGCCGCCGACAGGACGCAGATGCAGGCCGCCAAAATCAGCTTTTTCATGCTCGGTCCTCCTTGATTTTAAATGTCCGCCAATTCAGATTCTTGCACTTGAAACGCTGGGCTGCCCACACTTATTGTGCGACATGGAAATATTTTCCGTGAAAATCTAACAAAAGCATATATTGAGTCTATATTAGGCGCTCTGAAAAATGCCGCCATATGTCAGATAAAACAAGCAAAGTGGTAATCGTTAAGCTGCCGGCTGCATAGTGGTAGACATGCTTCGCTGATGTCCGCCTCAAATCTCCCAGTTAAACGGTTACGCAAAAGGGGATGAAAAACATGATATCCATCGAATATGCAGGCGCGGAAAAGGCCGTCCTCCATGCCGCCGGGGAACTGAAGTCCGTCTTCTCGAAGATCACGGAAGAGCCGGTCAGAACCGGGCAACAAGCTTCCAGCGACGGAGCCAAGACGGTGTCGCTTGCCGTGGACGGCTCGCTCAAGGAGCAGGAGATTTCAATCGTGTCGGACGCCTCGCGGGCCGAGATCCGGGGCGGAAGCGCCGCCGCGCTGCTGCACGCCGTTTATACTTTCGCGGAGAAACTCGGCTGCGTGTTCGAATTCTCCGGTCCGCTTTTCCCGCCTAAGAAAACATCCTGCGATCTGCCTGTCGTAAACATCAGGCACCTGCCCGGAATTCGCCGCCGCGGAATCAGGATGCACCTCAACTTCGTGCAGGACCAGTCGTTCTTCACGGAGAAGGAGTTCCGGGAGTTCATAGACAACATGGCTCGGCAGAAGTTCAACCATTTGCTTTTCCACATGTATACGCCCCAGCAATGGTTCCCCTTCGAATACCGCGGGGTGAAGCATCTCGACCTGGGGCTGGGCAACTTGAACAGGAAGCCGCTTTCGGCGGACATGATCGGACGCCGCAAGGTAAAGGTGAAGGAGCATTGGTTCCCCAGGGAATTCGAGCATATAAGGGACACCGAGGAGTTGCTCCATGCCGTTTACGGCAGGTTCAAAAGGATGATGGCGCACGCGCACGGCCTCGGAATCCGCAACAGCGTATCAATCGAGCCCCAGGCCATGCCCCCCGCAGTGGCCGCCAAGCTGCCCGAATGGACGGGCAAGGGCGTTGAGGTCCTCGACCAGTCGGACGCGCTCACCGCGAACTGGCAGCAGGAATGGTCCGGCGTCAAGCTCTCCGAGCCGGACATACGCCACCCCCTCGTCATAGACATCGCCGTGGAACGGGTGCTCCAGTGCATCGACGCCTTCCCCGACCTGGACGAGATACAGCTGATCTCGACCGAAGGCGTCACGTGGCGCCCGAAGGCCGGAGAAACGTTCGCCGGCGAAATATCGCGGCTGTGCAAGAAGTTCGAAATCCCGGCGGAGTCGTTCGACCACGAGTCGCTTGCGAAGACCGCACAGCCGAGCGACGGGCCCGAGATGCACATCAAGGCGCATCCCTACTGGACCGTCCCGCCCGGCGACTGCTATTATCCGACCGTAGTAGGCTCGCTGAGGTACATAGAGTTCGCGCTGGCAATTTTCGCGGACGAACGTGTCCGGAAGAAGCTGGCCGAACGCGGCGTCGAACCCGAGGTCGCTGTCTACAGCCCGAATCCGGAGACGATACGGCTCATGATGATCCCCCTCGCGAAGATGCTGCCGAAGGGGCTCAGGTTCTCGTGCCTGCCCGACTACGGCGCACGGGACATTGCCGCGAACATGAAGGTCTGGAAGCCCCTCTCCGACGCAGGACACAGGACGGGAGTGATCTCCTGGCTCGAGTTCGACGGCATGATGATGCTCGCGCAGGGCTGGACTGATTCAATAATCTACAACGTCCACGAGGCGAAGAAGCTCGGCTCTGAACTGGCGGTCTTCAACCATTGGCGCGTCCGCTCGCTCGAGCAGAACGCGGCCGCGGCCGCGGCCCTCTGCTGGAACCCCGGCTTGTCCGCCGAGGAGTTCAAGGAGGATTATTTCGGCAGGATGTTCGGTCCGGAAAACCTGGCCGCCGCCACGGAAGCCTATGCCCTCCTCGAGGAGGCCACAGCCCCTTCCAAGAACATCGTCTACAACATCGGCTTCACCGTGGACTGGGTCTTCAGGCATTCCACCGACGTCCCCGGCTACTACTGGCGCCGGCTCGCCAAGGCAATGGACGCATACAGGAAGGCCTCGGACGCCTTCGCGAAGCTCGCGGAAAAATCCATCCCGACCGGAAGGAGGCAGGCCGAATACATGCGCGACTACGCTGCGGCGTCCGCGTTCCACGTCGAGGCAGTGTATCATCTCCAGAACGCGAAGCTGCCCCTGATGGGATACAAGGCATGGCCGCCGAGCAACCCCAACGCCGCATGGCCGCCTCCTGAAATCCTGAAGACACTGGCCAAGGAGGCCTCCAAGGCGCTCGCGCTCGAAAAGAAATACATGAGGCTTCTGGCCAAGTGGGCGAAGTCCTGCGACGAGCAGGGCCAGCTCTCGATGCACCATCAGGGCGTCATCGAGCCGTTCACCGGCTTCGCAGCCCGGCTCGCAGAACTTTACAAGCAGGAATCCACGCCATGAGAAGCCTCTGCAGAATATCGCACCAATCAAGGTTAATTGATCGCTGCGCAAAAATGCCGACGGTTTTGCTTGTCAAAACCGGGCTCGGTTCCGACAAGCGCCGCCCTCCACGCCCGTTGCTGCGGAAAACGCAGAATCGACCATATGCAGGTATGATTCTCGCCCTGGCTGCCGCCGCTGCAATGCTCCTCTCCGGCTGCGCCAGCCAGTACTCATACTGGAGAATCGACTCCACATACACCTTCAAGAAGTACAACGAGAGCAGGCTGAGCTCCGACATGATCAGCCCCGACACCGTCCAGTTCCTCAGGCTCAACCTGCTCCAGGACGAATTCTCCTGTTCTCCCGACGCGGTGATCGCCAAGCTGGTCGAAGCCTATGACAAAGACGGAGATCAGCAGTCGGTCGTCCCGATCTCCGAACTCTCATACTGCTACGCATGGAACCTCGAGGACGATGATCCTATGAAGGCCGCCGCATACTACGCCCTCTGCGCTTCGCTCTGCTACGACTACCTCGCCAAAGGCATATTCGGCATTCCCAACAACATCTCCTCGAAGCTCCTGATAGCCGCCGGCCTCTACAACAGCTCGGTCTCAAGAGGCATACTCCTCTGGCAGCACACCAAGACGCCATGGGATAGGAAGTTAGACCTCGACCTCGGGTGCAGGAAGTTCACGATCTCCGTCAAGACCGACAGCTCCAAGCTGCTCGATCCGGCATTTTTCTCCGAAATCCATTCCTCATATGACTATGAGGTGGAAGGCCTTACAAACACATATCGCTCCAACGGGCTCGGCGCCTCGATTTTCGGAGTCCACGAGAAAAGGGACATTCCTGAGGACTCCAACTACCCCAAGCTCCTCTATCTTCCCATGACGGCCGTCATGGAATTCAAGGACGGCCCGGCAGACGCAAATGCGCCCCGGGAAGGCTTCCTGCGCTTCTACAACGCGCTCGGTTCAGGCAAGATGGACCTCGGCGGACACCCTTTCAGGAACGATGCGGACTTCACGGTCCCGCTCACGGTCTACCTGTCCAGCAACGACCCCGCCCAGTTCAGCTTCCAGGGGCTGAAAAATCCCGCCAGCCTCGTGGCCAGGAGCAACATCTTCATGATCGAACCCTACGATCCGGACAAAATACCGGTTCTGATGATCCACGGCCTTTATTCAAGCCCGGGGACATTCATCGAGATGTACAACGACCTGATCGGCGACCCCGAGATACGGGGGCGATGCCAGTTCTGGTTTTTCTTTTACCCGACGGGCCTTCCCGTCGCGGAGTCCGCCTCGATCCTCAGGAAGAAGCTCAAGGCCCTCCGAGAACGTTTCGATCCGAAAGGCGATAATCCGAACTTCAAAAACATGCTCGTGGTAAGCCACAGCATGGGCGGGCTGCTCGCAAGGACGCTCATCCAGGACAGCGGCGACACCTTCTACAGCACGGTCTTCAAGGTTCCTCTCGACAGCAAGGAGTTGTCCGAGGACGAGCGCTCCCTCATCAAGGACACCTTGTTCTTCACGCACGCACCCTATGTCAGAAGAGTCGTCTTCATCGCCGTCCCGCACAGGGGCAGCGAGATGGCCGTGGCATGGTGGGCGCGCCTCCTCTCCAAGACCATCAGCCTGCCGGCGCACTTCGCAAATACGGCTTCCAAGGTCTTCCTCAACAAGAAGCGGCTCCTCCGGGAGCTGCCACCGGAGATGCAGGACGTCATCCCGACCTCTGTCCAGGCGCTATCTCCGGAGAGCCCGTTCATACAGGCGTCATGCAAGCTCCCCTTCGATAAGGGCTTGAAATACCATTCCATCATAGGCATACGAGACGCGGAGGAGGGGCCGGGAAGCAGCGACGGAATCGTCCCCTACTCAAGCTCCCACCTCGACGGCGCCGAATCCGAATGCCTCGTGCACGACGGCCACACATGCACCGAAAATCCGCATGTCATCGCCGAAGTCAAAAGGATCTTGCTCCTCCACCTCAGGGAGTTCGACGAGCGGAAAAAGCAGGACAGGAAGTGATGTAATAATCACCAGGCCGCATCTATCTTTTCCCACGGATCAGGATGTCAGTGCTCGCCGCTTGTCCGCCGCCACGAAAAAAGATATGAGATTGTCGCCTTGCCCGGTTGACAAAGGTTCCGGCGGCTGCTAAAATAGCTGTTACGCACACGTGTGCATTAAAGCCGGAGAAACTGCTATGCCGGTAACCGTAAAGGACCTCGCGAAGCTGGCGAAGGTGCACCATTCGACCGTGGTGCGGGCGCTCAACGGCTCCTCCGGGGAGAAGATCTCGGATGCCGTCAGAAAGAGGATACGCGCCATCGCGGAAAGGAAGGGCTACCGCAAGAACGTCCGCGCGTCCCGCTTCAAGCGGGGCGACAGGGACATCGGGGTTTTCGTCGGCATGGAGGCTGGGAGTCTTCATGACAACCCTTTCTATCTTCAGGTGGTCAGTCATCTGCTTGTCGCTGCGGGACGCAGAGGCAGGCGGCTGGTCTACTGCAATCTGCCGCCTTCGACCGGCGGCGGGATGCCCGAGATAATAGACGACTCCCTTTATTCCGGCCTCGTGATGCTCGGCGGGAGCTATCCGGACTACATCGAGGACATAGCCGGCCGCATACCGGTGCTGCAGCTTTTCAGATCTATACCCTCCCGCAACATGTATAAGCTGATCATCGACAACGGCCAGGCCTCGGCCCTCATCCTGGACTACTTCCGGTCGAACGGAATCAGGAATCCGCTCATCCTTTATCTTAAGGACGATGCGATAGTCAAGGAGAGGATCGAGTATCTCCTTAAGACCGCGAAAAGGGCCGGCGCTGCAATCAGGCCTTCACTGGTGGAGTTCGTCGGCAGAGATTGGGAGATGCTCTTGTCGGGGGCGTACGACGCGAAGCTCGCGGAGCTTTTCCTAGGGCACGACTGCTGCCTGGCTTTCACCGGCCTGGGATATTGCGTCCATGCAGCCTTGCTCAGCCGCGGCGTTAAGCCTGCGCCCTCATGCCCGTTCATGGTCTATGACAATCTCCCCAACTACCGGCAGATATTTCCCGGCATAAAGGCCTTCGGCCTTGACTACGACAAGCTTTCCGAAAAGATTCTCGCGTTCTTCGAACAGAAGGCGAGGCTGGAGACGTATAGTGTTAAACTGGAGTTCTTTGAGGGCAAGCCATATTAGCGCATAGGGCAATCAGGATGATGGGGAGAGAGTGAGAGTTATAATAGCTTAAGATGGCTGTTAAAAAGCTGTCAAGAAGTCAGGCATACTTTAATAACAAGGGAGGGAGCGATCTATGCGCCTGCTATTGTCTGGGGCGAAACGAATGTCGCACGATGAATCTCATATGGAAAGCCGGATATGGAAAATCCGCATGACTGGTTTGGTCGATGAGGTAAAGCCGAATCCTTGCGGAGCAAGGAAAGGCTTTACTTTAATAGAACTTCTAGTTGTGATTGCCATAATAGTGATCTTGGCCGCGATGCTCTTGCCCGCGCTGGCGAATGCGAAAAGAACAGCCAAGCAGGGGCTTTGCTCCGGCAACCAGAGGCAGATATATATTGCTGGTTTAAACTACTCGCTTGATTTCAACGACTTTCTCCCCGGGGGAGGGCATAATGCTGATGCGGGTTCATGGATGGAACCCAACCAGGGCAATGTCCTCTGGTGGGTGAAGAATTACTTGCAGATTCCTGTCTATGGTATGGAGTCCGGCTATACTGTCGAAGCCTCCGAATCGGAATTTCAACTGACTGGCAGCTGGCGGGGAAGATTCAGGGACGAAAACAGGAAGGTGTTGAAATGTCCCGGTTCAAATTCCAAAGGCTATGATGAACCCCCCGGAGTTGCTAATTGCGGAGGCAGCGATTATGTCTTGTCGGGGCTTGGGACGAATGGAAGGAACAATGCCACGCCGGGATCGACTTATCTGCGTGTCTACAACTATTCCCGCATGAGCAAAGTAGGCGCATCCTTTAATGGGAAACCGAAAACGTTTGCCTTCTGCCAGTTGCAGGCAAACATGTGGCCGGACTGGAGGGCATATTACTTCACTGAAAACAATACCCATGATCCGGGCAAGCCCCGAGGGATTAATGTTGAGGAGGGTACGGGGGCAGTCATTTGGTTCCCCAAGAGCCAACTTTTTGTGAATAACTGGACCGGCTATCTCTACTTCCCATTGGGTTATTGGTCTCAATTCAATGGAACCGGAAATTACGGGGAATCATCATATCTTGAATATCTATACGCATACAAGCCTGATGGCACTCCTGCCATTGGTCAGCAGTATCATGGGCTCTTTTATTGATGATTGATGCTCTGCCATAAGGAGCGGTAAAAATATTCATATGCCAAAATAATAAATCAGGAGTACTTCAATGGGAAGATCCAATTTTGGAATTAAAAAGGTGTCGCTGATGATCATGCTTCTTTGCATATGCCATGAAACAATTCTGGCGCAGCAGCCCGCTGCGGCGCCTGCTGCCGTCGACATGGCCAAGGAGAAGATCGGATTCGGGATCACCAATATGCCGGAGACGGGCGTGTTCATGACGCGTGTTTGGCCCGAGAAGCTGCTGTTCTTCCGGGCGGACACCGTATCAGGCACGGTCGATCTTGTCAACGCCGGCAAGGAGAAGCGCCAGGTCCTGGTAAAGGCGCATCTGACTTGCGGCATCGACCGGAAGGTCGGCGAACAGGAGCAGAAGGTGGAAATAGAACCGTCCGGGCGCGCCAGCGCCGTTTTCAAGTGGCCGGCGAAGGATGTCGGCCGCTTCGGGCATGCTATGGTGGCCGAGGTCCTGCTCGACGGGAAGGTTATCTCGCGCGGCGAGGAGTTCTTCGGCTGTTCGGACAGTGTCTGGGACATCGCGATTTCGGGAAACCACCCGGTCGGATTCACGGCGGATCATGTCAAGGACATGGAAGGTATAGACAAGGCGGTGGACAGTTTCCGCGCAAAGTATGTGAACACCTTCGAGAAGTTCTTCTGGGCGCCGGACGACTTCGGCGAGATGACTCCGAAGGAGGAGTCGTGGTATTCCGGACAGGCCCGCTATCACGAGCGCGCCGACCGCATCAGGCGCATGTGCGACCGCGGCCGAGAGATCGGAGTCCTGCCCACCACTTATGGCAAGAGCATAGGAAGCGGTTCCTTCGCCCGCGACCTGATACGGAAGCATCCTGAATATGTCTACGGCTATGGCGGACCGATGGAGTTCGGTGCCGACACCGAGGAGCTGGCCAAGTGGCAGAAGCTCGACGAGCAGGGGAAGGGCTGGCAGAGCTGCAACTGGGCGATGTACAACATGAACGACCCCAATGTGGTCAGGCACGGCATCGATGAGATCATCGGTTCCATGAAGCAGTTCGGATGGGCTGCGGTCCGCTTTGATGGCCACTTCATCGCGAGGACCGGAAAGATCAGAGTGAACGGGACAGTCAAGGATTTCACTGCCGACGACGCGGACAGACAGTCCGCCGCCAACCACAAGGCGCTCAAGGATGCCGTGTGGAAGGTCAACCCGGCATTCGGGTTCGGAGAGAACTACGTGGACTGCGATCTCGCCGGCCGCTGGCAGAACAATCTGCGCGACGCCATCGAGCTTTGCCGCGGCGGCGGGCATATCATGGACGAATACGCGAACCAGATCGCCGGCGGCAACCATCCCCTCCGCAAATGGGACGACTTCTCCGTGCAGATGGTCAAGAACGCCGAACAGATACGGCGGATGGGCGGCTACTACTTCGTGATCTCCAGGCAGCCCGGGATTCTCGGCAGATATCATACGATCGGCGTGCTTGCGGCGGGAGCACACCCGGACAACGTCATGCCGAATTCCGTAGATCATCCATACTACCGTTTTGCAACCCGATATTCGGAGCTCCTATGGCACCCCGAAGTTCATAATGTCTGGAACCCTTACGGCATGGTCGTGGTCCGCTCCGGCATCTGGTGGGAAAACTACGTCCGTGAACAGATGGTCGACATCAAGCACAGAAGGCTGATAATCCATCTTATAAATCCGCCGGCGCAGGAGACGGCCACCGAGACCGCCAACCTGATGCAGGAGCTTAAGAAGCGCGAGGACATGCGCCGCGACATCGCAGCAAAGGCTGCGGAGAAGAAGGAGACCCCGGACTTCTCCAAGCTGGATGCCCTGCCGCCTATCAAGCTCGAACCGGATCCGAGGACTAACATTGCCGTGCGCATCGTTCCCGACGCGATCGGCAAGGAATGGAAGGCCGCGCGGGCTTTGCTCATTGATCCCGAAACCTCGGCGCAGTCGCAGCTTCAGGTGGATGTCTCGGATCCCTACTTCTGGGAGCTCAAGGTGCCGGAGCTGAAGTTCTGGGCCCTCGTCGTGTTGGAACTGGAACGCTAGAAAGGAGAGGAGACATCCCATGAATTTTATTGGCACCTCAGTTAAAGCTATGGCAAATGTTTCTGCCGAATTGAAATTACAAAGCGAGACAGGAGTCTCGCACTCCAAAGATGCTTCGCATCAAATTATGACGCCCTTGGCGTCTTTGGACTGCGGCGCTCCCGCGCCGCTTTCATTTTTACCCCGACGCGCCGGAATGGTGCATTTTCGCAGCATGGTAAAACTTTGTTTATATAACCTTACGGCCGGACTTCTGGCGATCTTCGCATTGCTGGCGGCGACTGCTTTACATGCGGCTGTAAAGGCAGAGAAGGATTCCACGGACCCGGGTATCATAGTCATGCAGAACGATCTGCTGAGGATCGAGATCAACCTCCAGTGCGGCGCGCATGTCACAAGCTACCGCTACAAGGGCTTCGCCGAGGGGGATAAGGATCCCGAGATTGTCTTCGACTGGAAGACCGAGAACGGCGGCCTTCTCAAGGACCTCTGGTACATGCAGGGCTGGCCCGGCGAATTCGACAAGCGCCTCTACGAGGCCGAAATCGTCAAGGCCGGACCGGACGAGGCCGTCGTCAAGACCTGGACGATGTCGACCGGCGTCTTCGGCAACAAGACCAAGGAAGACCTGGCCGGGATCAAGCTCGTCAAAACATTCAGATTGAAGGATGGGAGCCGCATCCTGAACGTGGCCTACGAGTTCACCAACCAGGCGGAGAAGGGCAGAAGGCCCGCCTTCTGGTCGCAGCACGCCTTCGACTTCGACGGCAAGCGCAAGAACAGCGTCTACTGGCGGTCGACGCGCTTCGGCATCGACTGGATTTCCGAGGAAAAGCGCAGCTCGGAATACGGCTATTGGTACGTGGCGCAGGTCAACGCCGGATGGAATGGGACGACAAACCGCCAGCTCAAGCGCGGCCTTATGTTCCTCATGGACTACAACGACCTCATGCAGGTATACGACAACTCCGCGGCAAACACGACCGAATGGATGTATGACGACGTCGCGATCCCGGCGGGCAAGACCTGGAAGACAGACGTCAGCATAATTCCCACCGAAGGTTTTGTCGGCTACACCTACGGTAGCCCGGACTTGATCGGATTTGTCGAGGCCAAGGAAGTTCCCGGGGGCCTGAGGGTCGAACATACCGTAGCCGCAGCCGCGGGCGAACTTAAGGACGCGGTTATCACAACTGAAGTCGTAGCCGCACGCGCCGGATGGCAGGTCAAAGGCGACGACATCAAGGTGGCCACGCTCGGAATGAATCCCCTCACGCAGACTGTCGTCGTGCCGGGCATCGGACCGATGCCGTGCGTCGTCAAGGTGACTGTCAGCGGCACCGGCACAGACGGCAAGCAGATCAAGGCGCAATACGCCGACTACTTCGGCGGAAAGGCCGGACGCAACCAGGATCTGGTAACCCTCGATCCAATCTTCCCGTTCCCGGTGCCGGAAAAGCAGAAGCAGTATCTAAAGCCCGACAAGATCGCCCTGCAACACCTTTCGCCGCCGAAGATTCTCTTCGTCCGCGGGCTCTGGGCCGAATACCACGGCCTCGACGAAGCACTCAAGCTGATCGGCGACGTGACCGTCGTGGACGCCTGGATGAAGAAGAGCGCGCTGGGCGAGACTCTGGGCAATTTTCCGGCGTCCTACGAAGATCTGCTGTCCTACGACGTGATAATCCTCGCCAACGTCAGCGGGCCGATGCTCGCCGGCGTCGGCCAGGAGATGCTGGCAGATTACGTTAAGGCGGGCGGCGGGCTGCTCATGATGGGCGGCGACCGCACCTACGGCCAGACAAGCTTCAGCAATCCCAACTTCGAGAACCTCGTCCCGCTGACTAGCGGCATGGGCGATTATGGAAAACTCAAGACAGCTTCAGGTCTGGCCGTCAAAAGCGGCGCGCCGGTCGGAGCAGGTGTCGCTTTCAAAGGAGATGAGATTGTCCTGTATGCGCATACGGTGAAGCCGAAGGAGGGCAGTGTAGTGGCCGCTGCCCTCACCGACGGAACTCCGGTGCTGATCTTATCCGGAGACGACAAGGCGAGGGTCGCCGCAGTGACGCTCCTTCCGTTCGGGGAGGCACCGGCCGGCAAGGTTCTCTACGGCGAATCTCCGGCATGGCAGAAGCTCATGGCCGAAACTGTCAAATGGCTGATGAAAAGATGATTTTTTCCGCTGAAAAAAACATTTGCACCGAGATAAAAGGGAACATTGTTCAGAGGGGGATGGCATGAGGAGGTTAATGGGATGTCGCGGAAATCTTCTCCAGATAGGTAAAAATTTTCCTTCACGGAAAATTTTTACACTCATCGAACTGCTTGTCGTGATTGCGATCATCGCAATACTCGCGGCCATGCTGCTGCCGGCGCTCAAGGATGCAAGAAATACTGCAAAAAGAGGGGCATGCCTGTCGAACCAGAAGCAGATATACCAGGGTGCCTTCAACTATTCATCGGACTTCGACGACTACTTGTCCGGAGGAGGTGCGTGGGGGGACTATGGTGGTGCCGACCTATGGAGGAACCAGGGCAACGTGCTTTGGTGGGCAAAGGAATATCTCCAGACCAAGATATACAGGCCTAATACGACAATCGAACTTGGAGAGGACGAATTTGTCCTCTCGGGAAACGGGATCGGGCATTTCAAGAGCGGCGGTCCTGAAGACAAGAAGGTGCTGAAGGATCCAGGATCAATTTCAGAGGACAAGGACGCGACCGACTATATATTCTGCGGGCTTGGGGCCGCCGGGCGGAACAATGTGGCGGCCCCCGACGGCGGAACAACCACCTATACGAAAGTTTACAACTACTCCCGTATGACAAGGCTCGGAGCTCCGGAGAACGGCGTGCTGAAATCATTCGTGTTCTGCAACACTCAGGCAAATTTCTGGCCCGATTGGAGGGCGTTTTACTTCTTCAAGAAGACATGCCACGATCCGGCCAAGCCGAAAGGCATGAACGTCGTCGACGGAAGCGGCGGCGGAAAATGGTTTCCAAAAACTGAGCTCTTCTGGAACAACTGGACGGGATACAACTACATCCCAAAGGGCTATTATACACAGTTCAACGGCGCCGGAAACATCGGTGTGACCGCCGTGGGCGGCGTATATGCATATAAGCCCGATGGTACGGTCATCCAAGGAACCCAGTATAACAGGCTCTTCTACTGAGATGGACAAGCCTGGGAGCGCCGATCAGCAACCCGGCCTCCAGGCCGCGTATCGCCGAGCCGCGGCTGAGCATGGCTCAACCCTCAATCGAACGGGATCGAATTTCAGAGGAATGCCGAACCCCGAGCGCGAAGCGCCTCGGGGTTTTGTCGGCGAGAAACTCGATGGAGGGCGTCCGCAATTTCAAGTTTCAGGAGAATCCCCATGCGTGAAATAGTCCTTGCAGCAATGTTCTATGCCTCCCTGTGTTTTACATTTCAACTTCTTTCCGACGACGTGCGCGAATGGCGCTTCTCCCCGGAGGATCTCAAGTCCCGCAACTGCGAGTCTTCGTCGGTCGAACCGCTGGCCGACGGCGAATGCCTGGTCTCCGTTCCCGGCACACAGCCTCTGCCGAACGGACCGATGTATGGGGATGCCGCTTCAGCAAGCATCAATGATCTGCGGTCCGGGCTTTACATCGCCGAGTTCATGCTGGGCTACAGCGAGCCCGCCTCACTGTCCCATCCGGTGGACATGTATCTGCCGTCGCCATCATGGATTTACTGCATGGTCCAGACCGCCAAGGACAAGAGCGTTGAAAACATCTGCGTCCCCCTTTGGAGGCAGACTTTCAAATATGCCAAAGATCCCGCCAGGATTGAAATCCCGTTCGCAGTAAAAAAAGACGGGTCGAGCGTTTCACTGTCGGCCTCCTGGCATCTCAGGGATCCGTTCGACGGTTCCGGCATGAGAGTGCGAACATACGGGATTTCCGCAAGGAGAGTCGACTCCGGTGTCTTCATCTCTTCGGCGAAATGCGTGAAGCTGTTCCACTCCCCCGGCGAAAAGGCGGAATTCTCATGCGAGCTTTTGAACACCGGCGATCAGGCGAAGGAAGTCTCGCTGGACTTTGAAATGATCACCGGAATATCAACGGGACAAAAGCTGGTTACCAAAACTATTTCCGTCCCCTCAAAGCAAAGCATGATCCATGCCGAGAAGTTCAACGTCGGCTCGGAGCTGTTCGGGCATGAGATCCGAGTCGTCCTGAAAATGGGCGGCAAGGAGGTCCAGACGGCTTCGGACGTCTTCGTGTCCGCGGATAATTTCTGGGATGTCGCCGTCGGCGCAGTCCCGCCCGCAAGCTCCTACACCTGGGGCGATGGCGAAACCGCTGTGAGAAACATCGAAGGAATGGTCAGGAACATGCGCGAGAAATACTGCAATTGGTTCGAGATCGACTTCTGGGGGCCGGACGACTGGGGCGATCTGACTCCCAAGGACAAGACCTGGGTCAGCGCCCAGGCCGCCCGCCTCGAAAGGGGGGAGAACATCAAGGAAATCATCTCCCGGGCGCATGCGAACGGCATCAAGGCCATCACATACGGCAAGGGAATGGGAGGCGGACCGGCAGGCTACGAGATTCTCCGCGCTAACCCCGAGTTCTACATGAGGAACAAGGAGACCGGCAGATGGGGGAGCAACGCCGACCTATGGGATCTCGACCACTGGAACGACATCGAATTCCACATGAAGAATCCGAAGGAATACAGGTCTGACTGGCACAAGCTATTCCCGGATCTGTCGCGCCTCGCCGCTCTGGATCATGGCATTCAACAGCTCATAGACTCCTCGAAGATCTTCGGCTGGGACGGCGTCCGCTTCGACGGCCATTTCTCAGCGGTCGACGACAACGTCTCCACCTTCAACATGCGGCGCATGAAGGAGAAGATATGGAAGAATATCCCCGGCTACCTCTTCGGCTTCAACATGTGCAGCGTATTCGACAAGCCGGCTGGCTCCCGCGAAAACTTGGAGGCCATGGCGGGCGGCTCCCACTGGATGCAGGAGAGCATAAAGGAGTGGCTCTACGAAGGGAGCAGGAGATATGAAAGCTGGAGGCTCTACGCGGAAAAGGAGCAGGCCGCCTCCGAGATGATCCGCTCCATGGGAGGAACATACCACTACTGCTTCTCACTGGGATGGCCGAAGGCGAACGAGGCCGTCATGTATTACAAGTTCGTCGTCGGAACCTTGAACGGCGCGCACTCCTGCTACGGCGACCACTGGATCGCGCCCGGCTGCGGGAGCTGGGGGTGCTTCCTGACCAGATGGGGCATCCTTTTCTGGCACCCCGCCCGGAGGAGCCTCGGCGGCGACCTGGAAAAGATTTCCTTCTCCGGGATGCCTCCGAGCGTCCTCTGGAATATTTGGGCGAAGTCAATCCCTGTTTCGCAGGATAAGGAATACATCGTTATTCCCCTGCTTGCGCTGCCGTCGACAGATGAGATTCAAAAGACGACTTCATATCCTGATGCTGTATCTGGCGTTTCTCTGGATCTCTCCCGGACAAGCTTCTCCGGTCTGATCAAGGACGCATGGTGGCTGGTCCCCGGAAGGCCGCTTGAGAAAATCGACTTCAAGGACCTAGGCAAGATCGGCGTCCCCGAGATAAGCCCCCTTGGAATCATTATCTGCGAACTTCGCAGCTGCAGGGACTACAAGCCGTTGGAGCGCAAAAGGTTCACCGAACCTGTCTCCGAAGACGAACTGGCGAAGAGCCTGGCGAAGGGCAATAGCTCCGTGACCGTGGATCCAATGCGGCCCGAGCTGAACAGGATCGCGGATGACAAGGTCAGGACGTTCGAGCCGGAATCATCCGGATGGTCCATGAGGAAGGTGAATTTTGAAGATCCCGACGCTTCGGGCGGCCAAGCCGCCGGCCTGGACAAGGCGCTCGGTGGGACGGCCGCGATAGGAGGCTACTTCGACAATCTTCCCGCCGGCAGATACCGCGTCACCGCGCGTGTAAAGGCGGTTCCCGCCGGACTCAAGGTCAACTGGCAGTGGTGCGTATACGAGAACCTCACCACAAAGGCCAGGGAAGGCAGTTCGATACAGAAGAACTTCGACTCCAAGCTGCTAGAGGACGGGAAGTTACATGAGCTGGTGCTGACCGATGACTACATGCACTACGGCCTCGGATACGGCACGAATTTCATCCACGTCTCGTTCTCGGAGGACTTCCCGCAGGACGCGAAGTTCATGGTCGACTACTACAGGCTTGAGCGCCTGGAGGATTATAACGACAGGACGATCGCGGAGAAGATGAATCTCGGCAACGAGAAGGAAGCAAAGGCCGGTCCGCGTAGCAAGGTGCTGTGGATACGCGGCTTATACGACGACCTATATGTGATTGACAAGCCTGTCAAGAGTGCGATGCCGGACGCGGAGATCACAAAGAAATATCAGAGGGAAATGCCGAAGGGCGCCGCGGATCTGGCCGCATACGGAACAATCATCATGCCGAACGTTCCCGTCGAGGGCATGGGCGTCGAGCTGCGCAAGGCTTTCCGCGGCTGGACCTTGGCGGGCGGGCACCTGGTCATCCTCGGCGGAGACTACAGCCTCGGCCAGGGCCTGATGCGCGGAACATTCCTGGAGGAGGTCCTGCCGTGCGTCCTCAGGCGCAACGACGACGTAGTGAAGCTGCCTGAAAAAAGCCGCATGGAGATTGCGGGCGCGGCAAGTGAGGACGGTGGCAGGCTATACTACGCCCATGTCACCGAGGCGAGGCCTGACGCGGAAATCTTTGCGAAGACCGGAAGCATCCCGCTACTGATGACGCACTCCGCGGGCAAGGGGCGCTGCACCGTCTTCGCAGGCACGGTCCTTGGCGCCCCCAAGGACGATCCGGAAGCCTTCTGGAATGGAAAGGCTTGGTTGGAAATCCTCTCCGGATCTTTAAGAAAATAGGTGGAAATCAAGTTTGATGCGGATTGCCTGATATGTCCTTGAGTTCACGATCTGCCCGTTCAAGATATGGAATTGGCGTGGGCTGGTCTCTGACCAGCGCCTTCCTCTGGGCGACTACATACGTCAGCGGACGCTACCTGATGGCGGCGGGATCGATCGATCCGGTTACGCTCTCGATGCTGCGCTTCCTGATCGGCTGCGCGCTGCTGATGGCAGCCGGAGCGTTGCTTTTCAGGAAGAAGCTGTTTGCGGTCTCTGCCGCGGATCTCGCAAGGCTGTCGATTCTTGGCGCATTCGGAGTGGCTGGGATGAGCCTTTTCTTCTTCATCGGGCAGAAGACTGTTTCGGCGATCAGCAGCTCGCTCATCATGCAGACAAGCCCTGTAATGATTTGCTTCCTCTCGATTTTTATCGGTGAACGACTAAGCATGAAAGGCGTCACCGGGACTTTGATAAGCCTTATAGGATGCCTTTTTGTGATAGGAGTTTTCAACTCCGGATCAGAGGGCATTTTCGGCGGTCTGGCGGTGGGCTGCCTCTGCATATTCCTCTCCGCGTTCTGCTGGGCGGTCTATTCCGTCGCAGGAAAACCGCTGGTGCAGAAGCTCGGCGGTTTTCCCGCCACGGCGTGGGCGATGGTCTTCGGAGCGGCCGAGATCTCCGTCTTCTGGCTGTTTGGGCCTTTCGAGCAGTCATGGCCGAAGTCGCCGATCGCATGGTCGGTCGTGGCATATATCGCAGTCTTCCCTACGGCCGTCGCATTCCTCGCCTGGTACGAGGCGATGGAATGGATGCCGCTGGCACTGTTGAACGTCATGCAATATCTTACGCCGGTTTTCACTGTCGTGCTCGCATGGCTGATCCTCGGGGAGCGTATGAGCATGCAGGCTGTAATCGGAGCAGTTTTGATCCTCGCAGGAGTTGCGATGACAACGGAAAAGGTGAAATCGGAAAATATTTAATAGAAGAGCCAATCAAACGAGGTTGAATAGAATTCAACCCTGTCATCTATTATTACGCGCGTTTCGCGAGTGGAGGGCGGAATTCTATTCCGCAGTTTTATGAGTTATGAGTGCGCCAAGCACAGCTAATATAAACCAGTTGGACAATCCAACCCGGACAAAGGCCAACCACCAGTCCGGAACCGACCCGGGCGAATGAGAGGGCGACCGATTATGCGAAGCCTCGGTAAGGGAGTCACATCAGCCACAGCGCAAGTGAAGGTATTGCTGGAAGGAATACGGGAACGACCTTAGGATAAGGGACTCGGCGATGCTGGAGCTTCTGGAGAGTGCCTCTCCCCGAGCGCGAAACGCCTCGGGGTTCTGTCGGTCAGAAACTCGAAGTAGCGCAGGTATTCCTACCTGCGGATTGCGCAGACAGGAATGTCTACGCCACTTCGAGGCGAGTTTCAGAGGAGGTTTCTGAAGGCGGGCTACCTGGACGACGGCAGGCTGATACGCACGGAATGCGGAACGCCGCAGGTCGCATCGAGGAAGCCTTGAAAAACAGGTTCAAGAAGTCCGGGCTGGAAATCCATCCCGCGAAGAGCCTGTTGCGGGAAATCCGCACGGCGGGTTCTGTGGGGGGCATGATGCTTTCCTCTCACGATTCGATATTGTGACACTCCGCAGACCGAAAGGGCGGAGACAACAGGGAACGTAAACAGAATCTAAAATAGGAGGACATTACATGCCTACTCGACAAAGAATCATGCTCGACGACTACCCCTGGGACAAGATCGAGGAGACGAAGCGCTTCCTCCGAAGCCTCTACGCAGAGGCGCCGCCGGCACGCCCCGGGATAATCATGCATCCGCCGCCGCTGGATATCCCCCGCAGACCCTCTCCTTATGCCGAGGGGACTCCGGAAAACGAGGCATGGAACCTCGTCGAAAACCTGCGCCGACGCCCGGTCGGAATCGACGACTATGTCCCGACCGCCGGAACAGGCGCCGGAACCTGCCCCTTCGCAACCGCCTTCGGCTGCAGGGACGAAGTCCTCAACAACCTCCACTGGGTCGCCCCCGTCATCAAGAACCCGGCAGACATCAGATCCCTCCGCAAGCCGAAGAAGACCGACGGCCTGCTCGGCTCCTTCCTCGACCAGACCCGCCGCCACGCCGACCACCTCGACGAACGCATCCCCATAAGGATCATAGACTTCCAAAGCCCGTTCACCACGGTCGAACAGATCCTCGGCAGCGACCTCTTCTTCATGATGCCCTACGACCACCCCGGCGAACTCAAGACCATCATGGACATCACCACAGACCTCTGCATCGAATTCATAAGCGAGCAGATGCAGATCGCCGGCCCGCGATGCTGCCCGGGGCTCTGGCCCACCTTCTGGTTCCCGAAGGAGGCAGGAGTCCAGATGTCCGACGACAACATGGTCAACGTCTCCCCGGAAATCTACGAGGAGTTCGTCGTCCCCTTCAACAACCGCATCTCCGACGCCTTCGGCGGACTATTCCTCCACTCGTGCGTCATCAAGGAGGCCAACATACCATCCATCAAGAAGATACGCCGTCTGACAGGCCTCAACTGCGACGTCTCCAACAGCGTCTCCCCTCACCGCCTCATCCAGGAGTTCGGACAAAGATCCGTCGTCGCCCCCCACGTCTACATGAACAGCACCACCAACTTCCCGAGCTACGCCGCCCTGATGGAATGGTTCGCCGGCGCCTGGACCCCGGGGACGCGCTACTTCATGCACCCGTGCTCAGTAATGTATGTCCCGGCAGATGCCCGCGAAATCAAGTTCAACCTCCAGGAGGTCCAGGCCGCGATGCGCCGATTTGGCGTCTTATATCCATGACTCGCTTGAAATCCTGTCCGCGAACTATAATATGTGCTAACGGAACTCAAAACGGCAGGATTCAATAGTGTATAGCGAACCAGAAAGACGAAAACCGTCCAAGGCGAAGGCCATGCTCCTCGGACTCGGCCTCGACAACAAGGACGGGCATGTCAGGATAACCAAGGGCGACAACTTCCTCCTCATGGGCGGCGCACAGGAAACCCACGAGAAGATGACCGAGACCTCGATAAAGTTCAACGAGAAGCTCTCCGCAAAAGGTAAAAAGCTCGAGGAGCTCAGCAAGGACGAGTTCGTCGACATCCTCCTCGACGCATCCTCCAAATGATTCCCTGACCATCCTCTGAAACTCACCTGAAGTAACGCAGACATTCCTGTCTGCGGCATCGCAGGT
>CAZWRV010000055.1:0-40600 GCA_964636325.1 uncultured Victivallaceae bacterium
GTGAAAAATTACTTTGGCAGGCTAAATTTATACGTAGTTTACTGAATATTTACAAGCCCCGGATGCGCCGTTTCGCCGGGAGCATGCTTCTGGTCAGTGACTATCACAGTCGTTCCGTTCTTCGTAACCGAATAGAGCTTTTCCGCGAAGTCCTCGGAAAGGCGCACGCATCCGTGCGACGCCGGATAGCCGGGCAGCTTGCCGGCATGCAACGCGATGCCGTCCCAGGTCAGCTTCTGCATGAACGGCATCTTCGCGCCCTTGTAGATGGACGACTCGTGATCCACTTTCTTCTGTATGACCGTGAAGATTCCCGTCGGGGTCTCATGGCCTTTTGCCCCAGTGCTGACGGTCGCGCGCCCGATGCGGATCCCGTTCCGATAGACATAGAGCTCCTGGGCCGGGATGCTGACTATCACGACCACTGGCCCGTTCGGCGACGCCTCGGGAACCCAGACATATTCGCCCGGCTTCATCTTCTCCGGGAACGGATCGATCTCGCGCCCCTTTGTAAACCCCTTCTCGGCGGCCCGGGATTCCAACGGCGATAGCAGCAAGGAAACGATGAGCATTATGCCTGCCATGGATGCAGAAATGCAAGGATGAAGCGTCTGAATCATTCCAGTTCCCTTATCGTTTGTATGCTGAAGGGAAAATAGACCGTGACGCCGGAAAATCCAATCCATTGCCACGAACGGGAAACCGGTGACGGCATGATGACGTAGAACAATAAGACATTGTCCTTCCGCATGAAAGTCATCTTTAATTCGGCATATTGTGTTGACGCAACCATAAAGCTGATATATAATCATTAATATATGTAATTGTTGGAGTTGCCCCAATGACGCTTTGCAAATTCAGACGGTTGGCATTTGTTTATTCGCTCGCTTTGGCGGGAATAATCCTGGACGGCTGCGCCGAGAAAAAGGAGTCCTCGAAAGAGATGAAGAAGGAGGAGCCAAAGATTGTCCTCCCATCATTCACGATCACGGAACATTTCGGTGTCTCGCACCCTGATCAGGTAATCACCTTCGACCTGCCGCCGGGGATTCCGACTTCCGGAGTGCGCGTCGTCGACGGCTCCGGCAAACCGGCTCTCTTCCAGTTCGTCGAAGGAGGGAAAAGGCTTGCCGTCCGAACCGATCTTCCCGCGAACGCATCCCGTACCTGGAAGATGGAGGTCGAGCCTGAGGCAGCAAAGGCCCCCGCCACTCATATGTCCATGCCCCAGGCATGCAGGTTCAAGGAGGATGCCGCCAGTTATGAGATAACAAACGATATTACCGGCATAAGAATTCCAAAGGCCGTCCCCGTGTCCCCTCAGAACCAGGCACTTCCCGCTCCGGTTCAGGGCGTGCTTATGCGCGACGGAACATGGGCTGGATCCGGCGGCAGGCCCAACCCGCTCACATATCAGTCGTCGTCGGACTGGACCAAGAAGACGGCTGCGACAGGAATGATTGTCGAATTCCTTGAACGCGGCCCGCTCATAACGAAGGCCCGGATCAAATACAGTTTCACCACCCCGGACTATGTGTACGGCCAGCAGAAGACGCGCTCAGCAGGTCCCGGCCACTATACCTGTACTATCACAATAGAGGCGGGCCAGCCGTCGGTGCTCTTCGACGAGGAGACCGACGTTGAACCGTCATGGTCCCTCGACTTCTACAAGGCGGTCCATCCGACCAACGCGCGCTACCGCGGCCACCATTCAAGTGCGCCGGAGGCGGGCTACGAGCCGGGCGGCGGCGTCTACCGCGCATCGCATGAACGTCCGGGCCTCGATGCCCAGGTCGACTTCAAATACGACAAGGCCAGATCTTCCGGCTACGTCACCACCCCGGACACCTGGCGCTGGATGTGCGTCTGGGATCCTTGGTGCTTCGATTCAGGCTGGTACTGGCAGGCCTATGACGCAAACGCCGACGAGAAGTCAAACCTCCTCGGAATCTTCGCAGGGCCTGCATCGAAGGCGCTCGGCGCGGGATTCAGCGCCGTCGGATTCTGGACCGCCCCCGAAAAGGAAGGAGCCTGCGGTTTCGGCATAACCATGCAGAGTTACCGCCGCAGCGCAAGCGCGCAGCTGTTCCCTAAGACTCGCTTCTCCTGGGGGCTCTTTGTCGGGACAAAGGCCGACCTTCTCCCGCCAGACAAGATCCAGCCAATCAACCTGCAGATGAACCTCCACGGCGGAATCAACCTCGACAAGGTCCACCGCTGGACGCTCGACTTCCCCGATCCGCCCGGCGGATACGGCGGCGCATTCATGCCCGTCGAGGCGGTGGCGAAGGTCAAGCAGAAGGCCCGCGAGGATCAGGAATATTTCAAGTGGCTCTACAATGCCGACCCCTACAGCCGTCCGCTCTTCGACGCTTGGACAGACAAGACCATGGCAAAGAGGGACGCCGCCGTGGCTCAGGTCGCAAAGGAGGCGCACGACATGCTCGACAAGCTGGTAAACGCAGGCGGAATCTATGATACATCAGTCCACTTCTGGCACGGCGGCCTCACCGCACAGCGCTACGGAGTATGGATCGACCAGCTTCTGGCGGAGCCCGGGCTTCCGGACGCACAGAGGAAGCAGCTCAAGGCCGCCGCCGTCATGTTCGCCAACATCGTATGGGACGACGACCATGCTCCGATCAGCACCGCCGACCACGGCCTCAACCTCGGCACCGAGAACATGCCGATACAGCAGTGGGGCTACCGGCGCTTCTATGCCCTCTTCATGGCGCGCCATCCAACGATGAAAGAGCGCTCAAGGCAGGTCGTCGAAGGCCTGCGCCAGACGGTCGAACAGCAGATAAACGACAGCGGCGCACACATCGGCTGCACCCACTACATCGGCGCATCATTCGCGCCTACTCTGAACACGCTGCTCCAAGTGAAGCAGCTCGGCGAACTGGATCCGTTCGCAAAATGGCCCAAGCTTGCGAAATTCGCAGACTTCTACATGAACTTCCTGACACCGCCCGAAGTCCGCGCCGGCGGAAAACGCTGCTTCATCTCCGTCGGCGACAGCGGTCTCGAGCCGTCCGAGATATACGGAGTCCTAGGTACCGGATTCCGCGACGCGGACAAGGAGCTTTCCGCAAAACTCATGGGCGCATGGAAGGACGGCGGCAAACCGCACTCTTTCTTCTTCGGCAGCACCGTATTCATGATAGACGAGGACCTCCAGTCCGCCGATCCCGGCCTGAAGGACGCGAGCTTCCCCGGCTACTACTCGGTCATGCGCAACGCATGGGGGACGCCGGACGAAACCGCGCTGTGGGTGATCAACGGCGACCACTACCGCGACCATCGCAGCTTCGACCACGGAAGCATCATCCTATATGCGCTGGGCAAACCGCTGTCGGCGGACTGGTCCGCAATCTACACTCCGCATACCCCAGGCTCCTACGTCCACAGCATGGTAGTTCCGGAATCGGCGATCGGACATGTCTGGGACAAGAACGGCGCATCAATCGCCGCCGGCGCCGGATGGGGAAAGTCAAAGCAGGAATCATTTGAAAGTACGCTGGCCCGCGCCACCTCAGTCTCATCGTTCGAACGCGACAAGCTCAAATGGCGCCGCACGGCGGCCGTCGACCGCAGCGATCCGGCACGTCCGGCGATATTCGTCCGCGACAACTTCGAAGGCGCAGACGCCGCAGTTCCAAAGGTTGCATCCTTCTACCTCATGGCCGTGGGGCCGGTGCAGACGCCGGAAGGGGAGCTGAACCCGCCTGGGCACACGCATCCGAATGCTGCGGCAAAGCCGGAGCAGCCTGAATCCGAGCTGCCTTCCGCCCTGCCTCCTATGGATCTCCCCGCCGGTGTCCACCGATTCGGATTCACAGGCCGATACGATGTTGACTTCGACGTATATGTCATTGCGGAAAAACCTGTCAAGGCATTGCTCGGGAACTGGGCAGTCAGCGCTTGGGGAGGCCACATTACCGAGCGCGAGGAGCGCCAGCACATCCTGCGAGTCCGCGGCGAAGGCCCGTTCGTCACACTAATCGTGCCATGGCGAAGAAATGAAAAGCCGGAAGGATTGAAAGCCGAAGTCCGCGACGGCCAGCTCCATCTCGTCTCATCAAAAGGCGATCTGGCGTTCCCGTTGAAGGATAAATGAGCCAATTGCAAAAGTCGGCAATCGGCGGTGTTCAGGTGTCAGGTTTCGGATTTCAGCTGTCTCGAGTCGCGGGTCGCGAGTCGGGCGTCATTTTGACTTCTGGCACCCGGTACCTGTGTTGCAAAATCTATTTGTGCAATAACCCCATTGATCAAGGAAAAACATGCAGACATCAAAAAAGAAGACAGGCAGGCCTGCCGCCTCCGGCGACATGGCTTGGTTCCGCGAGGCTCGCTACGGAATGTTCATCCACTTCGGCCTCTACTCCATGCTGGGCCGCGGCGAATGGGTCATGCACAACGAAGGCATTCCCGTGCGGGAATATGAAAGGCTCGCCAAGGATTTCCGGCCGGCCGCCGGCTCGGCGCGCAAGTGGGCGGAGCTCGCCCGCCGCGCTGGCATGGGCTACATGGTACTCACCACAAAACACCACGACGGCTTCTGCCTCTTCGACACGAAGCAGACAGGCTACAGCATGACGCGCCTTTCGCCCGGCCGGCGCGACCTGGTCCGCGAATACGTCGAAGCCTGCCGAGCCGAAGGCCTGCGGGTCGGCCTCTACTTCAGTCTCGGTGACTGGCATGAGCCCTGTTACCTCGCCGTGGCGCGCGGCGAGAAGAGCCGCAACAGCGAACTTCGCAATTTCATACACGGGCAGGTCCGCGAACTCATGACGAACTATGGAAAGATTGATCTACTCTGGTATGACGGCGCCTGGTTCGACGGAAACTACCTCACCGCGGAAACCCTCGGCGCCGCCGAGATGAACGCGATGGCGAGGGAGCTCCAGCCCGGCATCGTGATCAACCCGCGCTCAGGGCCGCCCGAGGACTACGACACCTGCGAGAACGAATGCCGTCCCGCTCCGCGCGGACGCGACTGGGAGATGTGCACCTGCATCAACGACATGTGGGGCTACACAAAGCACGACTACAACTACAAGACATACAATCAGCTGCTCTTCCTGCTTGCAAACTGCTCATGCCAGGGCGGAAACTTCCTCCTGAACATCGGGCCGAAGCCGGACGGCTCAGTGCCCGCCGTGCAGGAAAAGCTCCTCCTCCAGGTCGGCAGATGGATGAATATCCACGGCGACGCAGTCCGCAGCACCGAAAGGCTCGCGCGCCCGTTCACGTCGAACGGCCGCGTCACACGCAAGGACGGAAAGCTCTACTACCACGTGCTCTACTGGCCCGGGAAGGAATGGGCCATCTCCGACATCACGGACGAGATGCTCGGCGGAAAAATCGGAAAGACTCCGGTACGCGCCCAGATATTGACCGACGGCACAAAGATCACCGCGAAATGGTTCGGCACGCGCCTCCTACTCCGCGGACTCCCGGAAAACCCTCCCGACAAAGGAGATACGGTCATCGTGATCGAGCCGCAAAAAGCTTGAGCTAGGCAGGCAGAGAACGGTTTCCGGCGGATGGCGCCGGAGTATGTGCTGGCTTTAGCCTGCACACCAAGGTGGACAGGCTTGCCGGCTCGGCGGAAAAATCAGTAAAACTCCCGTCCCCGACGAAGGATTTTTTTGGACTGCGGCGGCTCGACACCTCTTTCTGACGGGCTGCTTGCGAGTCAAGGCGTAGCCCTTGGCGAAGACTGAACGCCCGCCCTCGTGGGCTGGTCGAGCCCGGCCATCAAAAGCGGTCTCATGCGACCGCACTCTGAAAATTAGGCCATATCTGACATAACCCTCTCATATTCAGAATATTATCTTATCTACAAGCTATATTTTATTCGACTTTGGCCAAACTCCAGTTTGCCCCGGATGGGGCAATGTTCTATAAAGCCTTGGGTTTCAACCCAAGGGAATTGGCAGAATAATTTATTCCGCCCTGTAGGGGCGGTGTAGGATTTCATGCTTGAATAAGCATCGTCCCTTCAGGACGAAATCATCTTTTTCTAATGTTGCCCCGTGGTTGAAACCACGGGCTATATAGAGCATCATCCCTGCGGGATTAAATACTTGATTTTACACCAACTATTTTGTCCCCTTCTTTTGCGATTCGATCTGACGCGATATCTTGTCTTTTAATTCATCAAACGAACTTTTCAATTCCGGATATTTTTCTACAAGGCTTGGCTGTTTTTTAAGATATTCTGCGGAGTTAAGCTTCCACCATTCCTTCAAATTTGCTATCAGCTTGTCTCTTTCATCAAGCTTTGTAGTTTCTTGAATTTCATTATTAGGATACTTTCTTAAAAACTTCTATCACAAAAGCGTGCATGTGTCTATGGAATTCATTGAATTTTGGGTTGCGGGCAAAGCCTGCCTTAGGGTATAACATAATATTCGGCAAGCAGTCATGGCGGCGGAGAGAGCAGGCCGGAGTTTCTCATTGCGGCTTACCGCCTCGGTTTCTTATCATATCCCTGAACTCTTTGACGGTCTCTTCGCGGAGCAGGCCCTTGCGCATGCTGGCGGTTCTTGAAAGGTTCTGCTTGGTCTGTGCGTTTGAGGTGATCGCCTCCATGCCGACATTGGATACTTGTTCTGAAACTTCGAAAATGTCCAAGTCGCCGACCCTTATGAGGTCCCAGGTCTTTTCAGTGACCGTCTTGTGATTGACTGTGACGCCCAAGGGTCTCCGGAGCTCACGGCAGAGGGTGAGCTCAAGCAGTTTTATGGCCTCTCGGACAGTTATTTTTTCGCCGAGGCAGAGATCCACGCGTGTTTTGTCAAGCAGTACAAACATAATATTCCTCTGATGGGATAATCAGATTGGGAAGAACACAAAAGCCTTCCATGTCAACATAATACTTTTAGCATATGGATGAGGAAAATCAAACTTTGTCCCATTTTCTCATGCGGCCGGGAAAATATAAAGCCGACCAGAGCGGGAGGATGCCGGTGCATCGCTAAAACAGGCGGGAAAACTGCGCTTCGGGCTTGCTCCTGCGGAATCAACGGCAATATTAATAATCACATTATTATTTAAGACCAATGCAATAAATGGAAATTGCCAGTCTTCAGGTGCCAGTGTTCAGGTGTCAGTAGGAAAGTAAAAGCCGTTAATATAATTCTTGGAGTTTCTCCAGTTTTTTACTGAACCCTGACACCCGACACCTGCAATGCAAAACTCGGTTTTGCATACACCTCACCTGGCAGCAAAATTCAAGGATATAATATGCGTGCCACGATTGATCTTCAGGACGGATGGTGGGTGTCGGTCTCGGAGGCGGACGCGCGTCTTGCGGCGTCAAAACCGCGCTGGAAGGCGGCGGAGCTTGAGATGGCGGCCGACAAGGAGAACCACCCGCAGAAAATATCGCTTCCGGGCGGCTGGGAGTACGGGAAACGGCCTCTTGCCGCTGAATCAACCGTCTCAGAGGTGAAGCCCAAGGCCGACACCAATTTCGTCGGAGGGGGGACTGACGCCTCGGCGGGCGGCAAGCGCCTCCCGTCGCATTTCCTGACTTATGCGAAGAAAATCAAGATGCCGAAATCCTGGGCCGGGCAGACTGTCTTCCTGTTCCTCAACAACGCACGCTACAACGTGACGGCGAAGGTGAACGGCCAGACCGTCGGGAAATATGTTGGGGGTCTCGAGCCGCACCGCATCGACGTCTCGGGCGTGGTCCGCCCCGGCGAGGACAATGAGATCGTCATAACCGTGGGCGACGTCGGAGTGAGCGGGCATAGGCAGTTCGATCCGCACAACTACACCGGCACCCGCCTGCCCACATGCAAGGAGATCGAGAGCAACCTGGTCCATCCTGTGCAATACGGAGGCTCCGACGGACGAGGCATCGGCGAGGCGCGCCTTGAAACCGTTCCGAAAGTCCGCGTCGATTATGTTTTCGCCAATCCAAAGGTCGCCGCTGGAATCCTCCGTTATACGGTGGCGCTTGTGAACGACGGAGATCGGACGGCGAAGGTACGCGTCCGCAGCGCCGCGAGATCCACGGCGGACAAATCCGCCCTGGAAGGACTTCTGCTTGCCAACGGGGAAAAATCCGGACCGGCTTCCGGAAGGCCTAAGAAGCTCGTGGACGAGACTGCGGAAATCCCCGCCCACGGCCGAATCTCGATTCTCCGCGACGTTCCGTGGCAGGATGCAATCCTCTGGGACACCGACCAGCCGCATCTATATGAATTGCGAACAACAGTTGAAGAGGTGTCGGGCGTCGGGTGTCAGGTGTCGGGAGAAGACGATTCAAGACTAGTATCTCCGGCTTCCAGTTTATCTGAAACCCGAAACCTGAAACCTGAAGACGAGGGCATGGTTTCCAATAAATCTGAAATACCCAATCCTGACACCCGACATCCGACGCCCGACACCTACTTGGACACTTTCGGCTTCCGCGAGTTCGCAATCAACGGCCACGACTTCATGCTTAACGGGCGCAAGATCCATCTTCTCGGCCAGAGCGGCCATGTCCATGCATCTCAGCATGCGATGAGCCTGGAGGAGAAGATCAATTTTCTTCGCATCGCCAAGGACGAGGGGAACATCAACCACGTCCGCCTCCATGCCAAGCCGCAGGCGAAGAACTGGGTGGAGGCCGCGGACCGAGTCGGAATGCTGATCACGACTGAGACCGCGCTCTGGACCACCGGCTTCCACAGCTTCGACTGGGCCGGCAGCGAGCAGGCGTGCTACGAGAACGTCCGCAACCACTTCCTTGAGGCGCTCGTCCGGCGCGACCGCAACTCCCCGTCGGTCGTGATCTGGTCGCTGTCGAACGAGATGTCGCCAATAACTCCATGGGATTTGACTGAGGGGGCGATCGCACCGAAGATGGCGGCGATGACAAGGATATTCAAGAGGATACTTGCGGAAGTCGCGGCCGAGGACGACAGCCGCGTCACGCAGATGTCGTCTGCGATGGACTTCATCGGCAACCTGAAGATGTACAACCTGCACTACCCGAAGAACTGGCAGGCCTATCCCGATTATCCGCACACCGCATACTGGCTCGACGGTTCTTTCAAGTTCCGCTGGTACGGACCGGGCTATGCGCACCTGCCCTCCTGGAGCTGGCGCAAGGACAAGCCGCTCTATTTCGGCGAATACACATGCGTCTACGGGCCGACGCCTGACAACCAGGCGAGCATCGTGGGCGACATCGCCTTCGAGGAGAAGGACTTCGGATCGATGAAGGTGCAGGAGAAGCTCTGGTGGATGGAGGCGCAGGCCTACCGCCGCCAGGACGTGTCAGGTTTCTGCGCCTGGGCGATCCTGCTCGGCGACGAGACCGACTGCCGCAAGCTGCTTGCGCGCCCTGACGCCGCAGCCTACGTCCGCGCGATCCGTCCAGTCGCCGTGCTCGACCACAACTACAGGAAGCATTATCTTTCAGGCGACGAAGTCGCGTTTCCGCTTTCCGTCCACAACGACACGCGCCACGACCTCGAGCTTGCGCTTGTCTGCGAAGCGGTTCATGAAGGCAAAGTCTTCCAGTCCGAGACGATGCCCTCCCGCATATTCGCTCCGGGCGGAAGCGTCATGTTCACGAACAGGTTCCTCTCTCCTCAGGTCGACAATCATACCGAAATCGAATATCGCGCCGTGCTAACGAAAGGCGGCGCGGTCGTCGACCGCTGGGCCAGGAAGCTTTCCATCTGGCCGAAGCAAGTGAAGATGCAGCTGCCCTCCGACTTCGGGCTTTTCGATCCGGACGCAGTTTTAGGGAAAAGGCTCGAAGCCCGCGGCCTGGGCGGCGGAAAAATCCTCCGCGAACTTACCGCAGACAAACTCGCCGGACTCGGATCCCTTTGGCTCAGTTTCGGGAACAACGGTGCGAACACCGGCGACTGGCGCCGCATGCGCGAAGCCCTTCACGCTTTTGTGAAGAACGGCGGCAGCGTCATACTCGACCGCGCCCCTGCGGCGGTTCTCCGCGACCTGCCGGTGGAGATGAAGAACGGCAAGGGCTTCGCGGAAGGCGACCGCCTGGAGATCACATATGCGTATCCCAGGGCGCCGTTCCATCCCGCGATCAAGGATTTCACCGACTCTGACTTTTCGCTCTGGGGTGCGGACTACTATGTAGCGCGGAGCTGCGTGGAGATTCCGCAGGAAGGAAACGCTGTGCCTCTGTTGGTTGCTGGCACCGACCGCGCCGGCCTGAGCAGTTCGCCCCTCCTGGAACTCCGCTACGGACGCGGCAGCTACATCGTCAGCACCCTCGAGATTTTTGCGAAACTCGCAGAGGCCCCCGCCGCCGCACGGCTCTACGGAAGCATGGCATCCTACCGGCCGGCCTGGGGATCGCGCTCAACCGCAGTCAGTTTCGCCGAGGAGGGCTGGAAGCGTCTCCAGGAAGTCGGATATGTCGGCGAAAACAGCACGCCAGCCGCGGCCCTTAGCGCCGACTGTTCCGTCATCGACGGGGCAAGGTTTGCCGACGGCGATACCCACGCCCTGCGCCAGGCTCTCGCCGCAGGCCGGACGGTCTGCCTGCATGCGCTGGACAAGGATAAAACGGCCGCGCTTCTCAAAAGTCTGAACCTGCCCGGCGAAGCGCTTCCCGGCACGGCCGCCCCGGGAGAATGGGACATCTTCAAGCACAACCATCCTCTTGCCAACGGCATGACGCACAATTATCTTTATTGGATTGTGAACAAGGCGAAGGTCGCGGCCTGGACGCTCGCGCCGACGCATCCCGAGCCGGCAAGCGCTCTGATACGTCTGCCGGACGGCGCCGCCGGCGCGGTATCGCTCACAAGGCGCGGCGCAGTGACAGTCTATGCGGTCGGCAAAGGAACTCTAGTCCTCGACAACCTTCGCTGGCATCTGGGAGACTTCGACGAACCCGAACGGCCCCGCAGATATCTGCGCTGCCTGCTGACAAACCTAGGAGTCCCCCTCCTCAAGGGCGTCGAAAAACACATGGGCGAGGATTTTGAAACGGAAGCCGAAAGGAGAGAGAGGGGGCATTTTTGAATTAAGATTTACCCGTTCCCGGCTGAAAATGCAGAGGCGACATAAAATGTCTAGTAATTTAACTTTTGCTATAAGGAGTCCATCATGTCCAAGAAGAACAAACTGGTTGTAGGTCAGGTCGGTGTTGCAAATTTCGGAGCCTACAGGCGCAGGCAGATGAAGGCTGCCGGCTGCTTCGACCTGGTGGCGGTCTGCGACAGGAACGCCGAGTGGCTTTCCGCCGCGGCAAAAGAAGAGGGCGCCAAGCCCTATGACGACTTCGAGAAGATGCTCTCGCATCCCGGGCTTGAAGGAGTGGTCATCAGCACCGGCGCGGACAGCCATGCGCGCTTCTCGATCGCCGCGATGGAAAGAGGCCTCCATGTCTTCGTCGAGAAGCCGCTATGCTGCTCGGTCAAGGAGGTCGAGGCACTGCGGAGCGCGCAGAAGAGGACAAAGCGCGTTGTCGCGCTTGGCCACAACCATTGCGCAAGCGATTCGCTTCTCAACCTGGCGAAGAAGTTCATCGAGTCGGGCAGGCTCGGCACGGTCGTGGCGTTCGAGGAGAACAGCTCTCACTCGGGCGGCCTCGAGATCAAGCCCGGCGACTGGCGCGGCCTCGCGGACCGCAATCCCGGCGGCATGCTCTTCCAGTGCGGCTGCCATGCACTTCACGCGCTCGCCTACCTCTTCGGGCCCGCCGACGAAGTCCAGGCCATGATGCGCTACGACGCCAATCCGAACACCCAGACCGCGGATGCCGCGAACGTCCTGCTGCACTGCAGGAGCGGACTCGTCGGAACGCTCAACTGCTACCATGTCACCGCATACTGCCACGAGCTCCGAATATTCGGCACAAAGGGCAACCTTTACTTCGACACCCACAATCGAAGAGCCTGCTTCCAGCCGCGCAAGCGCGGAGAGGTCGAGGAGCGCACGCCGGTGAAGGTTCCCGCCTCGCCCAAGACCCACCTCTACGGCAACCTCCTGTCCTGGTTCGACGGCATCCGCAAAGGGGCGGAAGTCTATCCCGGCCTTGAGGACGGCATCACCGCGGTGCTTCCGATCTTCGCAGCCGAGGAGTCCGCAAAGTCCGGCAGGAAAATCTCAATCGGAAAGAAATGACCATGGCACACCGAACTCTGCATGTGGCCGCGGCACAGATCATATCGGCCGGTCCCGTCGGAGAGACACTGAAACGCGTCGAACGCCAGGCGGCCTGCGCAGCCGTCGCCGGCGCGGAAGTCATACTCTTCGCAGAGGGAGCCCTCCACGGATACGACTACGATCTGACACCCGAGTCAGTCGGCGCGGCCGCTGAAATGGCTGACGGCACGAACTGCAGGAAGATCAGCAGGATGGCGAAGAAGCATGGCCTCGCAATACTGATAGGATTCTTCGAGAAGGACGGCGACGCCGTCTACAACAGCGTCCTGGTGGCGAGGCCGGATGGTTCGCGCGCCGTAGAGCGGAAGCATGCTCTGACGCCCGGCGAACTTGCCGCCGGGCTCACTCCGGGCAGGCGGGAACGCACTGTCTTCACCTTCAACGGAGTCCGTTGCGCAATCATCATCTGCGCCGACGGCGGGATCGAAAGCCTCGACGACGATCTCCGCGCTCAGAAGGTGGACTACCGCTTCTGCCCCACCGGCGGTGGCGGAAAGATATCCGACATGATCCACGCCGTGGACCTCGGCAATCCGGAACTTAAGTCCAGATACGAGGAAATGCGTTCGAAGACCTTCAACACCAGCGCGATTCTGGACGAGAAGGAATGCCGGATATGCGGCTTCACTTCAGCGAACGCGCTCGGCCCCGCCGGGAAGCAAACCTGTCACCAGGGCCACTGCATGATCGTCGACAACAACCGCGTCATGCGGGCGCAGATTCCCGGCACGATCATCCTCGAGCACATGCAGGATCAGATGATACACTCGGTGCTTGAGTTCGGCTGACAATCCACCCGGCTGCAATCGCTTGCGGCCAGACAAATAGTCAAGGCTTCAGACACAACTCCTGTTTGCGGAATTCGTTCTTGGCCCATGCTTCGGCGATGCCGTATAAGATTGTTCATATCGGGGGCATGAAGGATTTGACCGCACGGTTCTTCTCGAAGACGTGCGAAATCCGCAGGATATGCTTTTCGCCGAGGAATGGGCCGGCGAGCTGGACGCCGACCGGCAGCCCGGTGGCTTTGTGCAGGTCCGCGGGGACGCTGATGGCGCAGATTCCTGCGAGGTTCGCGGCGATCGTGTAGATGTCGGCCAGATACATCTGCAGCGGGTCGGACTTTTCGCCGAACTTGAAGGCGGGCACGGGCGAGACGGGCGAAAGGATTGCGTCGCAACGCTCGAACGCCTCCTCGAAGTCCCTCCTGATGAGCGTCCTGACCTTCTGCGCCCTAAGGTAGTATGCGTCGTAGTAGCCGCTGCTGAGGACGAATGTGCCGAGGACGATCCTGCGTTTCACCTCGCGGCCGAAGCCGTGGCCTCTGGAACTCAGGTAGGTCTGCATCAGGTTGTCGGCCTTCGCCCTGTTCCCGTATCGTATTCCGTCGAACCTTGCCAGGTTCGCGCTAGCCTCGGCCGTGGCGATCACGTAATATGCAGCGATCGCATATCTGGTGTGGGGCAGAGAAATCTCAAGCGTCTCCGCGCCGAGGTCCTTCATGGCTTCCACCGCCTTGAACACTGTTTCCTTGATGCCGTCGTCGAGCCCGCCGGCCTCGAAATATTCCTTCGGAAGTCCAATCCTGACGCCGCGGAGATCCTCGGCGCCATCAAGTGCGGCGAGGGTGCTTCCGCAAGGCTCTCTGATTGATGTCGAATCCCTGCCGTCGTGGCCGGATATCGCGTCGTAGATGATTGCGGCGTCCTTGACGCTGTTTGCGATGGGGCCGATCTGGTCGAGAGAAGATGCGAATGCGACTAGTCCGTAGCGCGAGACTCTTCCGTAGCTGGGCTTCAGCCCTACGCATCCGCAGAAGGAGGCCGGCTGCCTGATCGAGCCGCCGGTGTCGGAACCAAGCGCGGCGGGCACTTCCCTGGCAGCGACGGCGGCCGCGGAACCGCCGCTGGAACCGCCGGGAACCCTTTCGGCATTCCATGGGTTGACGGTCCTCGAAATCGCACTGTTTTCGCAGGACGAACCCATCGCGAACTCGTCCATGTTCGTTCTTCCGAAGAGCACAAAGCCCTTGGCGCGGAGACGCTCGGCGGCGGTGGAGTCGTATGGAGAGACGAAGCTGTCAAGGATCTTCGAGGCGCATGTGCACGGCTGTCCCGCCACTGTGATGTTGTCCTTTATGGCCACGGGGATTCCATCGCAGGGGCCTAGGGCCGAAGCAGATGCGCGCCTCCTGTCCGACGCTTCCGCCTGCGCAATCACGTCCGCCTCGTCCAATTTCGTGAACGCACCAATATTCTTCTCAAGGGCTGCCGCACGCCCCAGGAATGCGGCGCATATCTCCTTCGAGCTTGTCCTGCCGCCGGCGAGAAGTTCGGCGAGCTCGGTGATGGTCAGTTTATGAAGTTCATCCATAAATCATGCTTCCCAAAATAAATTCACCACCAAGCCGCCAAGGAATTATAGAAAGAGAAATTAATACGGAAATATAAACCATTTTCAAAACTTGGCGTCTTGGCGACTTGGCGGTTGTTACTTATTCGATCACCTTCGGAACCTTGACGAGTTCGTCGTCAACTGTGGCCGGGGCGTTGGCGAGCATTGGCTTCCTGCCTGCGGACTCGGAGGCCTTGTCGTCGCGCATGACATTGACCATCAGGGCGGCGTGCGCAGTTGGCTCGATGCCGGAGACGTCGAGCTCGTTCAGCAGATCGACATAATTCAGTATCTCGCCCATCTCGTCCTGGAGGGCGAGCTTCTCCGCGTCGTCAAGCTCCAGCCGCGCCAAGGCGGCGATGTGGTCGACGTCGATTTTCACTTTTCCAGCCATCCACAAATCCATTCATTTAAGGTGGGCTTTGCCCGCAACCCAAATCCCAAGTTCCAAATCACAAATAAATTCCAAATCAGAAATTCCAAACGAACCGATTCAGAGTTTGGATATTAGTTTTTGAGATTTGAGATTTATTTGGAATTTGGTGCTTGGCTGTTTGGAATTTCAAAACGCTTAGAGCATAAAAGCCTGAAACAAAGACACTAATCATCCAAAGCACGCATCCATCCGCTGTCATCCCCAGACGACGGCGGAGCTGACGTAAATATGCGTCGGAATCGCCGTTTTTACAGCCGCATTCGTAAAATATTTCTCCAGATGTAAAGTTAATCTAGGAAGGATATCGCCAAGTATATTTCCATGACGGAAAGGAAGATTCGCATGCGGATTTCGCGGAAATGGTTTTTCATAGTGCCCCTCGTCCTGCTGCTTCTGGGCCTGCTTGCCCTCATGTTCGCAGCCTCACGGAATCCGGAGCGCAAGATGGACAGGATTGGGCGGGACGTGAAGTCTATCCTGGAAAGCGTTACGGACAACAATGGGGTGCGCGGGTCGGGCCTTCCCATGCTGATAAAGGCGGCGATGAGGGAGCTAAGGTCGTTCCTCATGAGGAGAAATCCGTCGATGGCCGGCGGCAGCAGCTACGTCTCGAAATATGATGTCTTCAACAAGATACATGACAAGTATGGGCAGGAGGCCGTGCCCGCCCTGCTTGACGCCTTGAAATCGCATCCGAGGCCGGAGGTGAGGGAGGCTGCGGCGTATGTCATCGGGAACGGATACTGCAAGGAAACGGACGTCCAGGCGGCGGCAGTCCTTACGAAGGCGATGACGGGCGACAGGGAGCCGCAGGTGCGCGCTGAAGCGGCGCGATGCCTCAAATATCTCAAGACGGATGACAACATCGACAACCTTCTGTCCGTCTTCAAGAACGACCGTGACGACGAGGTCCGGTCGGCGGCCGCCGAGACACTGGGCCGTCTGCGCGCGGCAAAGGCGGTTCCGGAATTCATCTCCTTCCTCGGGACGATCAAGGAGGCGGATAAAACATCTTCAAGTGCAAGTGCGAACGGTGGATTTCCAGGGAGACGCGCCTTCGTTTCCAGCTTTGGCAAATACACGGTATATGAGAGCGTGGCGGGGGCATTGAAGTTCGCGAGGGATCCGGCCGTGGTTCCCGCACTGATCGCCGCAATAAAGGACGTCTCGGACGAGTCTTTCCGTTCGAGGGCGATAAGCACCCTGGAGGTCTACCATGAGAAGGGCGTATATGACTTCGTGCTTGAAATGCTCAAGAGCGCGCCGGAGCAGAGGGCCAGGGAATCTGCCGCCAGGTCGCTCCGGAACTTCGAGGATTTCGGCGCGCTGGACGCCTTATGCGCCGCCCTGGATTCCGAATCGGCCGGCGAAGTCAAGATGGCGATTGCCGAGTCGCTTGAGGATCTAGGGAGCAGGGCCGGTGTTCCGTTCGTGCTTGAGGAGTTGAAGTCCGGAGGAGCCGACCGCAGGAGCGGCGCGATAAGGCTGCTGGGCCGCCTTGCCGTGGCCGAGGCTGAGCCGGAGCTTGTCTCAATCCTGCAGGAGCAGGACGGGTCGGGCGAAAGCAGCAATATGGGCGAATACGACCGCGAGAGCGCGGCGGAGGCACTCGGCAACCTGAGGCTCGATTCGTCCATCCCGGCGCTGATTACGGCGTCGGAGAAGGATTCGAAACCCAGGGTCAGGGCGGCCGCCGTCGAGGCACTCGGCAACTTCAATGGTCCTAAAGTGCACGAGTTCCTCTTAAAAACGCTGGACAGCGGTGACTCCGAGATTTCCGGGGCCGCCGCCTCGGCTCTCGGCTCCATCGGCAGGCCCGAAGATTCCGCCGTGCTGGTGTCAATGCTCAAGAAGTCGTCGAACAAGAAGCTTCAAAAGAGCCTGGTGCAGGCCCTGGGCGAAATGTGCGACCCGGCCGCGGCGGATCTAATCCTGCCGCTGCTCGACGACAAGGACAAGGATTTGCAGGACGCATCCTGCTGGGCGCTGGGGCATATCGGCGAGCCACGTGCAGTCGAAGCACTCGCCGGGATCCTCTCCGGCAAGGATGGCAACGCCTGCTTCGCCGCGAGCTTCGCACTTGCGGAAATCGGCGATCCGCGCGCGGCGCCGTTCCTGGAAAAGGCGAAATGGAAAGATGGCGACGAGAATGCCTCACTGGCGGTTAAATGCGCGCTTGCCTTCCTGAATCGTCCGGAAGTGGTTCTCGATCTCGAAGGGAGGCTGCGCGAGCCCGACAGCGCGGACTGGCAGCGCTTCGCAGCCATCTGCGCTCTCATGCGACTGGATACGGATGACGCCCTGAAAGTCCTCAAGGAAAACGGCGACGACCAGGTTCCCGAATTCCGCGAGCTTGTCCGCCGGAACCTCGCCGGCGAGGGCGTGAACGCGCTGAAATGCACACTCCAGTCCAAGAAGAGCGACCACAGGCAGTACAGTGCCAGAATCCTTATGTTCTTCGACGATATCCCCCCGGAAATACTCTCCCTCCTTGACGAGATGGGCGGGAAAGACCAGGCCAAGGCCGTCCGTGATTCTGCACGCATGGCCGCTAAGCACATCCGGCACCGCGAGGAGCTGAAAAAGGCGGGACTCCTGCCCGCCGCGTCCATCAAGGGCAAATGAGCATAAAGTATGTGCTGGCTTCAGCCTGCACTTCCTCTAGGGACAGCCTAAAGGCCGCCCCTACTTGATGTGCGGCAATGCGCTTATATCTGCCAGAGAGGATGCGAGTTTCAATGCGGATCTCAAGAGGCATTTTATTGATATCGCTCGCAGTTCTGCTTCTCTTGGGGGTTCTTGCGGCGGTTGTTTTTGTGCCGCGGCTCTCGAAAAGCAAGACGGACCGTGAAGTCGCCGCGCTTTTGGAAACCGTGACGGACGAGAATTCAGGGCGCTGGTTCAGTCTTTACCGCCTGGAAAAGTACCTCCCCGGCGAGATCAGGTCTTGCATCAACCTCAGGTTTCCTTTGATCTTCGCCGGAGTCCCTGTTGTCTTGAAGGAAGATGTCGCCGAAAAGATACATGTGAACTATGGGGATTCTGCCGTGCCCGCGTTGCTTGACGTGTTGAAAACGAACAGGCGGGCCAAGGTGAGGGAGGCCGCCGCGTATGCGCTCTGGTTCAACTTCAGCAAGAGCTTGAATCCGGAAGTGGCAGCCGCGTTATGGGATGCGATGAAGTCCGACAAGCATCCGCAGGTGCGCGCCCAGGCCGCAAGGTGTCTGCGATACTTGAATTCGGAGGAGAACATCGACAATCTGCTTGCCGCCTTCAAAAGTGATTTAGACGAGGTGGTCTGTTCCGCCGCCGCGTCCTCTCTTGGCTATGTCCAGACGGTCAGGGCAGTTCCTGAATTCATTTCATTTCTCGGTACGATCAAGGAGGCTGAAAAGAAGCTGTTCGGCGCCGGTACCGCCGCTGCGCCAAGATATCTTGCCGGTCGGCTGATGGTTTATGAATACGTGGCAAGGGCCTTGATGTTTATCCGGGATCCGCGCGCGGTCCCTGCGCTTGTCAACGCGTCCAATGCTGTTCTTGACCAATCTTTCCGCCTGAAGGCGATTGAGGCCCTCGGATCTTTCGATGACAATGGCGCATTTCTCTTTTTGGCCGGGACAGTCCGGAACGGCAACGATCCGGACTTGAAAATAGCCGCCGCCCGGTCGCTGGAGAATTACGAGGATTTCGGTGCTGTCGAAGCTCTCAGCTCAGCCCTGCAAAGCGAAGCGGATAGTTATGTCAAGATGGCGATTGCGGAGTCGCTTGAGCGTCTCAGCAGTGATGCGGCCGTGCCGTTCCTGTTTAAGGATTTGATGGATGGAGAAGGCGGCCGCAGAGAAAGGACGATAATGCTGCTGGGCCGCCTTGCCGTGGCCGAGGCGGAACCGGAACTTGTCTCAATCCTGCGGGAAGGGACTGGGCCAAACTCAACAATATTCGATCGCGAGAACGCGGTAAAGGCCCTAGGGAACATACGCCGCGAATCTTCCATCCCCGCGTTGATGTCCGTATTCGACAATGATCCCGATCCGAGTCTCAGGGTAAAGGCGCTTGAGGCGCTCGGGAATTTCAACGATTCGAAGGTGCATTATAAGATTGTCAAGGCGTTGAACGGCCAGGGGACAGAGATGGCAAAGGCGGCGGTTTCAGCCCTGGGAAAAATGGGAAAGCCCTGCGATGCCTCCATCCTTGTATCCATACTTGAAAGAACGGAGGACCGTTATAATCTGCGGGCACCGATGGAGGCCCTCGGAGAGATCGGTGAGGCGGAGACAGCCGCCGCCCTTCTTCCGTTTCTTTATAAGATAGGTTCGGACATGTATGACTCATACTGCTGGGCGCTGGGTCATATCGGCGATCCACGGGCTGTCGATACGCTTGGGCGCTTGCTGTCGGAAAACAATGGTTCGGTCTCTTCAGCCGCCAGTTTCGCGCTCGCTGAGATCGGCGATCCGCGCGCGGTTCCACTCCTGGAGGAAGCCAGAAAGAAAGACAACAGCGACCATGTCAAATTTGCCCTTGAATGCTCATTGGCATTTTTAAAGCAGCCGCAGGTGGCCCGAGATTTGGAGAGGCGGCTTCGGATGCCCGGGATCAGAGGCTGGATGCGTTTCTACGCCATCTGCGCGCTTCTACGCCTGGGCACGGACGAAGCAAAATCAATTCTGGAGGAGAACAGCGGCGGACGCTTCCCGGAAGAGCGCGAGTTCTATAGGAGGATCCTATCAGGCGAGGGCGTGAACGCCCTGAAATGCACACTCCAGTCCAAGAAAATCATGCATAGGCTGAACTCCGCCAAGGTCCTGATGTTCTTCGACGATGTCCCGCCGGAAATCATTTCAATTATCGACGATATCGGTATGAGGGATCGGGACGAAGAGACGCGCCGGGCGGCACGCATGGCCGCCAGGCACATCCGGCACCGCGAGGAGCTGAAAAAGGCTGGGCGCCTTCCCTCCGCCTCCATCAAAGGCGATTGATTTGGAAGTAGGCGGAGCCGATTTCAAAACTCTAAAAACGGCGGAATAGAATTCCGCACTCCATCCCGCGGCTGTGGGACAACAGGTGGAGGGTTGAATTCTATTCAACCGCGTTTTAAAATTGGTTCAGGCGCCAAGGCCGCAGTCGACAAGTGTCAACGTGCCAGAGTATCACAGTGTCAAAGTTTTTATCTGGCGCTCTGGCACGGCGGTTTTCCAAGCAAAAGCGAGATGACAATCGACTTGTTGCCATCTGCGTCCGAAGAGATACATTATGAAGCGTTGTATGAGCAAAGAATCCTTAAATTGCAGGAATTGAACATGCGTAGGATCAGGAAGGGCATCTTTACTCTCATCGAGCTGCTCGTCGTGATAGCGATAATCTCTATCCTTTCGGCGATGCTCCTGCCCGCCTTGTCGAACGCGCGGAAAAACGTGCGTGTCATGATCTGCCTAAACCAGCAGCACCAGTTCAACATCGCGTGCATGACATATGCGGGCGACTGCAACGAGCTGCCCACGGCGCAGTTGATCGGCTCCTGGAACCAGGCCAACGGCGGCTACGACGGCGGACAGGTCCACAAGCTGTTCAACAACGGATACATCAAGGACAAGCTTTACGGCATGTGCACCCAGGTTAGGGACAAGACGAACGGCGCGTATGACGGCTGGCGGCTGCATTATTCTCAGTGGGAATTCGGCTACAACGTCGGCAACATCATCTACTTTCCATACCAGTATTTCGGACCTCGGGACTTCTATGCTCTAAACGGTGATCCGATGACCACCGGCGGCGTCGGGTACCGCTACTGGGACGACACGATGACACGGAGCCAGACCATCAGCGTGAAGCTCTGGGAGGAACGCAATGCGACCGCGACCAAGGATACCAACGGCCATTATTTCCTGACCTCAGTGCAGTCGAAGAACGGTTCCGTCCTGCTCGCAGCATGCGCCGATCCGAAGATGATGGACAACGGCTGGAACGAGGTCGGTCTCTTCGGGCACAACAACGTGATGACCGCCGTCGCTGGCTCATGGCTGCCGACCGGGAAGGAGTGGCGCAACGCAGTCCGGCTCGACGGCTCCGCATTTACGATCCGCAGGTGAAACGAGGGTATCTTTTCCAGCTCCTCAGGATTTTGGGGGGCGGATCTGGTTATAATGCCTCAAAACGGGAAGTCGGGCGGCTTGCCGAACCACGGGCATTTGAAGATCGGCTTGTGGTCGTAGGCCTTGACTACGGTTGTCCCCCATGCGATCCACCAGGATCCGTCCGTGTTGTAGATGCCGTTGCCGTGGACCCATGGCGACTCCCTGGGCCACCAGAAGCTGCCGTAGCCGCTGCCCGGGCCGCTGACCATCGCGGTGAAAGGGTACCATTGGAGATGTCCGTCGAGGAATGTGAACGCTCCGCCGCCCTTGTGGAAGTTGCCCTGCCAGTAGGACCAGTTGTAGTTCGGGGGGAACTGCGGGGACGCCCGGTCTCCGGTAAGCACCCAGCGGTCAGGAACCATGATTGCCTTTGCAGGCATCGGGAAGCAGAGCCAGTTGCTTGAAGGGTCGCTGGCATAGAAGTTCGGATCCCAGCCGCAATGGAGCCCGTAGCTTCCCGGGACCTGGTCTGGGACAAGGTGCCCGGGACAGTTAAAACCTTTGTTCAGGTTGCCGTAGATCAGTTCGTTGACAAGAGTCCCGTTCGTAAACCAGTGATGCCGTTCGTTCCTGTTGGGCAGCCAGCCGTCGTAGTCGTTCATGTATGAGAAGACCGCAAGGGCGATCTGCTTCTGGTTGCCCTGGCATATGGAACGCTTCGCCATCTCCCGCGCCTTCTGGAGCGCCGGAAGTAGGATGGCTGCAAGGATGGCGATGATCGCGATCACCACCAGCAGCTCGATGAGCGTAAAGACGGATCCCGTATGCAGCATATGCGCTTTAGCATGTCTGTCGCGGCAATTGTCCATTTCAATCCCCTCCGATTTGTCGTCCCACCGTACAAATAATTATATGGCGGATCCCCGCGGATGTCAATGGCCGGCGGCGGATATGCCGGCCTTTCCCGAACTTTCAGACGCAGATTACTTTAAATAAATATATTATGTGTATATATCATAAAATAAATAATGTCAAGAAGCGGACCCCGGAAAAACTGCTTTTTTTGAACTGCGTGCTTTGGGCGGGGCTGGGCCCGGGCAGCCGCTTGACTTCTGGATGTTATGTGTCACATTTCAACAGCGGCGGCAAAATCGCCTGCCGCGGTCTTCAATATCAGCAAGGGGGATGGACTGGATGGAATACAAGGCCGAGCATCGCATATCGGGAGGGACGACCGACTGGATCGACGGGCATCCGCTGGGGAACGGCGACGTCGGGGCGCTTGTCTGGGGCAATCCGCAGAACGTCTATCTCGGTTTTTCAAAGCACGACGTGAACGATCTGAGGCGGAATCCGCAGTCCGAGGGATGGCTCCACAGCTACCAGGAGCTGAAGAGGATGGCGGAGGAGGGGAGGCGGGGGCTGGACAAGCTCTTCGTCCAGAAGATCCCCAGGGCGGGGATCTACAGCGGGCCTTTTCCGCTGCCGTGCGGTAGGCTTGCGCTTGAGATATTCCGCGGAACGCAGACGGTCGGCTACGCGCAGACCCTGAAGATGAGGGAGGCCGTGTGCGAATGCGTATGCGAGCCGACTCCGGCCGCGAAGAACTGGGGGCATTCCTACGAGCCTGCAAAGATCAGTTCGTGGATTCATCCGGACAGGAACGTCGCCGTAGTTCAGCTGGAATGCGGAACCGAGACGGCCGCGACTTTCCGATACGACCTCAGCGCAGAATCGGGCATCCCCACCCTACCTATATGCAAGGTCGATGGGGGCGTGGGCATTCTTTCACAGGAACTTCCGGAGAATACGAGCTATGCCGCGGCGATCGGAGTCGTGTCGCGTGAATGCAGGATGGCGGCTACGGAGCTTGGAGTATCAGGGGCGCTTCGCTTCGGTGGCAAGGCGGGAAGGGCCGTCATATATATATCCCTGGCAAGCGGTTATGATTCAGGAAGCGTCGGCGCCCCGGCCTTCGCGGCGGAACTGCTGGCCTGGGCCTTCTGCTCCGGTGTCGATGCTCTGCGGAATTCGCACATCGACTGGTGGAGGAAATTCTGGGAGAAATCCGAGATATGGTATGAGGACGAAACGGTCTGCAGGCTCTGGTGGTTCGGGGTCTATGCGCTGGCCTCCTCGGCGCGTCCGGGGAAGTCTCCTCCGCATCTTCAGGGGATCTGGACGCAGTATGACTGCCCGCCGTGGCATTCGGACTTCCATTTCAACGCCAACATCCAGATGGCGCACTGGGTCGCCTGTCCGTCGAACCATCCGGAGCTTCAGGAGGCATTGCTTGATGCATTGCTTGTGAGGTGGAGGGAAAGGCTGAGGGAGAACGCCTCCATGGTCTATGGCGCACGAGGAGTCGCGTTCCCGCTGTGCTCCGACTGGTTGGGCCGCGCGCTTGGCTGGGGCTACCTCAGCGTCGCGCTCAGCATGACAGCCTGGATGGCCGAGCATGTCTGGTGGCAGTGGCTGTATACAAGGAACTTGCCTCTTCTGAAGGACCGGATATTCCCGTTTCTCCGCGAATGCGTCCAATTCTACTTCGACGTCCTGGTCGAGCGCGAGGACGGGCTTTTCCACATCGCTGTTTCACAGTCGCCGGAGCAGGTCGCCTGGCGTAATGACGACGGCGAGGTTTATATCGGGCTGGGTTCGGATCCGGCCATCGATCTGGTTTTCATCCGGGAGCTTATGAAGTCTTTCATGGACGCGGGGAAAATTCTTGGCGTCGACGACGAGGACGTGAAGAAGGCGGCGGATGTGCTGAAAAGGCTTCCGCAAAATCCTGTCGGCGAAGGCGTCCTTATTGATTTCGCCGTCGGCTTCTTCCATGAAGGGGATGCTCCGGGGCATTTCAAGGTCTGCCACAGGCATCCGAGCCGCCTCTCCGGAATCTTCCCGGCGGAGGAGATCAATTCCTCGTCGCCGAAAGAAGTCCTTGAACTTGGAATGCGATCCTTCAGGGAATTCATGGGCTACGGCGATGCCGGCTTCACTGGCTGGTCGACGGCCTGGCAGGCGGCGATAGCGGCGAGGCTCGGGCTTGCGGACGAAGCGGAACGGATACTGCGGATTCAGCAGGAGCATTTCACATTGAAGGGGCTTTTCAACAGCCACAACTCGGTCAGCGGAAAATACGGCATGGCCGGCGGACCGCTCTTCCAGATAGACGGCACGCTCGGTTCCGCGGCCGCGGTAAATGAAATGCTCCTCCAGAGCACCGGCGGACTCATCAGGGTCTTCCCTGCGGTTCCGGAAAAGCGGAAGGCCTCCTTCAGGAATCTCAGGGCGCAGGGCGCGTTCCTGGTCAGCGCGGAAAAGGATGAAACCGGAACCAGATTTGTCGAAATCCTTTCCGAGACGGAATCCATTGCGGCCGTTTCAAACCCCTGGCCCGGCCGCGAAGTCCGCATCGAAGAAGGAGGCGGATCTCGCAAGGCCGCCGGCGAGCGGATAAGCATCCCTATCGGCAGGGGGCAGAAAGTCCGCCTTGTGCGAGCTTAGAAATAGCGCCATCTCATTTGGGACATCAAGCTGAAGCGTTATATTACAGGGATTCGGCCCCAGCTCCAGCATATGGCCGCCATTGTTTTTATAACCTGCGGGGGACAAGATGGTGAAAGTTAGGATTATGCCGTGTCTTGACATGAAAGACGGCCGCGTCGTTAAGGGCGTGAACTTTGTCAACCTGAAGGATGCCGGCGATCCGGTGCAGAACGCGAAGTTCTACCAGAGCGAGGGCGCCGACGAACTGGCGATGCTCGACATCGCCGCGACTCTTGAAAACAGGAAAACCCGTCTCGAATGGGTGCGGAATGTCGCGGCTGTTATTTCTATTCCTCTAACGGTCGGGGGCGGCATTGCAAGCCTCGAAGACATACGGCTTACTCTTGCGGCCGGCGCCTCGAATGTCTCGATGAACAGCGCGGCTGTCAAAGATCCGTCCCTTGTGGAAAATGCAGCACGCGAATTCGGCTCCGCGCGTATAACCGTGGCAGTTGATGCGCGCAGAAACAAGGCGATGCCGTCGGGCTTCGAACTGGTGGTCTCCGGCGGCACCAAGCCTGTCGGAAAGGACGCTGTGGCCTGGGCGAGGAAGTGCCAGGATCTGGGCGCGGGCGTAATTCTGCCGACAAGCATGGACGGCGACGGCACCCTGGCGGGCTACGACCTCGAGTTCACAAGGGCGATCGCAGATGCGGTCACCGTGCCCGTAGTCGCCTCAGGCGGCGCCGGAAAGCTCGAGCATTTTTACGACGGCGCGGTGAAGGGCGGCGCGCAGATACTGCTCGCGGCGTCGGTGTTCCATTTCAGGACTTTCCGCATCAAGGAGGTCAAGGAGTATCTCCGCGGGCGCGGACTCCAGGTCCATCTCTGAGGCTGGCAATTGGGAGGAGTCAGGGCCTCGTCCTTACTGCGACGGGAGCGATAGGGAAGTCGTTGAAGAAAAAGAAAAGGGACGCAAAACGCTTGAAACACCTCAGTCCGATTTGATGTGAGCGAGTTTTAAAGCGTCGTCTTTGTCTTTATCCCGCCCGGCTTTTTTTTTCATTTTAAGAAGCCACTCGAGATTTGTGAAAAGCATTCCGTCCCGACTTTCGGCCGTTTCAAATAGTTCGTCGACAGAGACACCGGGGAATCCTGGGATGTAGTCGTACGCGTCGAGAAATCCATGATTTGTGCAGAGCATCATCAAATGTTCGGCTTTGATGTAGGAGGCGCTTACCGGGACCAGCTTTTCCATTCCAGTGGAAGGATCTTTTTCGTCAGAAATCCAGCAGGCGTCAAGAACGGCGAACGCTTTGCACAGGGCTTCCTCTGACTCTTCGCTTCTTTTGAAAACAATGTCCGCGTCCTCGGTGGTTCGTATGTATCCGTGATGGATTACAGAAAGCCCGCCTATGATCACGAACGGGACTCCCGCATCTCTGAGTATCTCTACAATTTTGTATGGATCTGGCTGCTTCATCGGATGCGTTTCGGCACAGCTCTCATAGTTATGTTTCGCTTGTAGTATGCCTTGCGGGACTTCTCGCTCATATGGCTCCACGCTATTGCCGTAAGGTTGCGAGCACATTCAATACGCTCCTCTGAAGTCAATAATAAAGCCTTGCTGTCGCGGTACGATTCAATCTCGCGTTGTGACAATTTCCCCACGGCATGCTCCTGTATTTTAAGCTGAAAGCAATTTGCTTCCCGTATCGCATAAAGTAAACTATAGGGAAGGTTCTAGAAGGTCAAGAGGAGAAGTGGATTTCCCCTGTTTTTTCATGATGAAAAAGAACATTCATCTTTAATATTTCCTGTCATGCCGAGCTCGGCATGACAGGAAATATGAACTGGCGGGCGGTCTGCCGCCTCGCCTCAAAACACCTCTATCAATCGTTCGCGGCCTGTCATGGATGCTTGCATCTCCAATGCCGGGACTACTTCTTCCTCGCGTCGTCCATGTATGTTGAGACGGCCTTTTCCGCCTCTTTAACAAGCTTGACAAGCCTTTCGCGCTTCGCATAGAGCGTCGCGGGATCCTTCGTCCAGTTGAGGTTGTCAGTGGCGATATCCGGTTCGACACCGAGCTCCTTTTCGATTTTGGCCAGGAGTTCCCGGTGCGGGGGGAACTGGGTGTCGAGACGGCCTGAAAGCTTGTGCAGGAATGCGAAATATTCATAGTCCTCCATTCCGTCCCTGAGGTGCGCGGTGCGGACGGCCGGGATCAGCGTCCAGTCCTTCAGGGGATAGAACATCGGGGCGTATCCGACCTCGCCGGTCCTGGCGGGCTCGGCGGGCCATTTCGTCGGAGGCAGGCCGGTGAACATCATGAAGACGAGGAAGTGGTCGCAGCGGTGCTTCCATGCGAACCACGGGATGATCCTCTGGCCGAGGGCGGATTCGTTCGGCTTGATGAACGGGGCGTATCTGCCTTCGGCGTTGGGCGGCATGCTGCCGCAGACATAGAATCCGTAGTCCTCCCCGTATTTTATCCGCCTTTCCTTGACCCTGGCGAGAGTCTCGGGCTCCTCGAGCTCGTCAAGGCCCGGCGCCCACAGGTCCTGGTAGCCTTCGCAGCTCAGGCCGGATCGGACTTTCGCAGGAGAAGGTCCGTAGTTCATGATCGGCAGGGCGGGCGCAATTTTTTTGAAGGCATGCCAGAACGGGATGATGGCGTCGGGGCCGGCCTCGTCGTTGGCCTCGAAGTAGGAAGTCTCGAGCAGGCCTTTGCTGCGTAGGTATTCCCCGAAGGCCGGATAGAAGGCCCGAAGGTAGGGAGTTCCGCGCCAGCCGCCTTCTATGCCGTCAAGCAGTGCCTTCGCCCTGGCCTGCTCCTTCTCGTTCTCCTCCTTGGTCTTCATCGGCTTCGCATAGAACTGCGCCATGGGCGCGCATTCGGAGACGAGCACCTTCTTTCCCGAGGAACGTATCGTCACCGGCTGCTGGCCGCCGTAGATCATCGAGATTCCTCCGGGGTTGCATCCGAATGAGCTGCATAGCCAGTTCGCCCCGTATTTTCGGCAGTAGTCGACGGCCTCGTCCATCCGCGAGAAGTCGAAGGTGAAGCGGCCGTCGTCCTCAAGGAAGCTGTCGACCAGGTTCCACATGTCCATGGGAAATGTGGAGACCCTGTATTTTGCCAGCGTAGGGAGCTGGCGCTGAAGTATTTCCATGTTTGACAGCTTGTCCATCTCCTCCTTGATCTGACGGGCGCGGATGTAAATCCACATTATGCTGTACCAGTGGTTGTTGCGCAGGGTGGGCGTAGAGGGCAGTTCCAGGCCGTTGGCTTCGAGCACGACCGGGATGTCGGTGCTGCTGTTGCCGGCCTTCAGGCTTATCGTCCCCTTGTATTCGCCGGGCTTTGTGCCGGGAGGGCAGAATATGTCGACCCAGACGGTGCTGATGCGGCCTTTGGGGGCGGCGAAACCGTCCTTCGTCCCGGGCCAGAGGATGTCGGGCCACCATCGCATCGAATCCGGATCGTCCGGATCGAATCCCGGCAGCGTCTTCCGGTAGTCCGGATCCATTTCCGTGAAATCGACCTTGAACCATGATATGTTTTCGGGGCCGACGCTTCCGTCATCGCCCTTCAGCTCCGAAGCTTCGACCTTCAGATTTTCAATGTCCTTCCATAGAGGAGTGACGGCGATCTGGAAGGATTCGTATTCGTTGCCGGCGGCATTGACCCTTGCTTCCTTGAGATGCCCGTCCGCCTCGAATCCAGCTTGGAAGACCTTGGTGGTGGCTCGGACGAGCTGGGCGGCGAGGGGTGCGCCCGGACGCGGCTTGGCGGAGGAGATTGCATTGAGGCATGCCATGTCCGGCGCGAAGGCTTTCCATTCCCGCGAAAGGGCGCCGTAGGCCTGGACTTCCTCGCCGGAGACTTTAGTGCCCGCGAAGACCTTCATCAGATCCTTCGCCTTTCTGCCTAAGTCCTTCGCCTTCGCAATCGCGGCCCCGGCCTCCGGCCATGAATCTGTCGCAGGGAAAGCCCCTTCGAGCGGAGCTGTCATGCCGACTATAGTCTTCAACTCGTCGGTTGCCCTCGGCAGTTCCTTGCGGACATAGAACGCCTGAGTCTCCTTTCCGTCCTTGGAGACGATGATCTGTGCGAGCACCTTTCCGCCCGCGCTGACCTGAACGCTGAACGGACCTTTATGTCCCTTGGCGATCTTGCCGTCCCAGGTCTTTTTTCCGTCGCAGAATACCGCGGCGCTCCCTTCGAAGCCCGGAGGAAGCGAGATATTCATTTGATTTTCGCCGAAGTTGAGTGGCCCGGCGAAGGATATCTGTGCTTCAGGAAGCGGGTCGCCCTGGCGTCTTCCCTGGAATATCAGGCGTCCGAAGCTTTTGCGCTCATGGAAGCCGCCGGAGCCGCGGATTCCGCTTGTGGTCCAGCGCGACCAGTCGTGGTATGTTGATTGGTCGCGGCAGAAGAGGACGCCCCAGGTCTCGCCCTTTTTCGGAGTGGATGCCTGGCCGTCCCCCCTGTAGAGGTCGCGGATTGGTATGCTCATCTCGACGGTCCAGTAATCGTCGTGAAGCTGTGTCTTGATCTGGCGGTCGGCGTTCCAGGTCTTGTCGCCGTAAGCCCTGGCCGTATATGTGCTGCCCGCGGGGTTCGCGCATATCTGGTAGTAGTCGACGTTCGCGGCTATCGCCTCATCGACGCGGTCAGCGCCGTCGACGGGATGGAGAAACAGCTCGATCGCGTCCGCGTGGACGTCCAGGATGTCCTGGGAGTCCTGCGGCTGTCCCTTGACCAGCTTGCCCATCTCGCTTTCCATGAGCTTGTAGAACACATATATGTTTTCGGCGTCGTATGCCATTCGGACCTCGGTCTGGTTCCTGGGCTTCGGCGGCATGGCTTCGTTGTCGCTCTCCATCAGGTCGAGGCCGTGCTTCAGGAAATCCCCCGCGACCTGGGCGTCCTTCCAGCATGCGTCGTCCATCTCCCCGTCTATATTGGGAGGGGTGTCAGTCCAGTAGATATCGTACGATCTGAAAAGATATGGTCCGCAGGACTGTATGTGCTTGCGGACGAGAGGGGAGATATTGTCCCAGTGCTTCTTTATCTCAGGTTTTTCCGCGGCCTCCTGTGCATGCGATACTGACAGCGGAACAGCCAGCGCGAAGATGACTTGAAGAAGTTTCAGGCTGAATCGGCCGGTTCCATTGCTCATGGACATTTAATCCTCCTTTTGTTTTATTTGCCTTCAGATTTATTTCATTTGTGATTGGATGAATGGACGGCTGGATGATTGCGTGATAAGGACTTAAAAAGAAACTCCTTGAGCCGATTTCAAAAACTTATCAAACGGCTCAGCTTGGCTTCGCCCTCCGAGGTCGAAACTACTCAAGCTACGGAGGGTTGAGCCGCGTTCAACCGCATTTTGAAATTGGTTCATGACATTGTTTTTTATTTCGAATTTCGATATTCGGATTTCGAATTTAGGTAGCGGGCGTAGCCCGCCTTAGGGCGGGAGCTTCGCGATCAGCTCGGCGAGTCTTGCCCGGTGTGCGTTGACCTTCGATTCGTCGGTGGTCCATTCGCAGATTCCGCCGCATATGTCCTGCGGCGGATCCAAGGCGGAGCGTGCGGATTCAAGCAGCTTTTTCTCCTCGTCTGTGCCGGGCTTGAACGCGTCCGCCCGCGCCTTGAGGATCTGGAAGTATTCGTAGTCCTCCATTCCGTCCCTGAGTGCCGTCAGGCGCATGGTGGGAATCATCGTGCGGTCCGGCCCCGGAAGGAGGTATGCGCCGCCCCATTCCTCCATCCCCTTGTCGATCTCCCACGGGCCGTCGAAGCGGGTTTCCAGAGGCTTCTCCATGATTTTCTTGTCCAGCGAGCCGTTGATGGGGCCGTTGTTGATCATGAACATGAGGAAGGCGTCGATATTGTGCCGCCAGGCCTGCCAGTGCGCCAGCCTCGGGCCTAGGAAAGAACGGTGTATCGCGACATGGGGTGCGTTCTCGAAAGAGTTGCAGAGATACGCCATGCATCTCTCTCCATGCTTGCCGACGCGTTCCCGTATCGCGTCCGCCATCTTCGGGTCGTCGAGCTTTGTCAGGTGCGGCCCCCAGATGTCGGTCAGGCCGAAGCTGGTCTCGCCGTCGCGGTTCACCTGCAGCGGATGCGGCCCGAAATTCCCGAGCGGCATTTTCGGGCATATGTCCTTGAGCTTCTTATGCGTCTTGAGTATCACGTCCACTCCGGATTCGTCGCAGATTTCGTAGTAGGCGTTTTTCTCGAGCAGTCCGCGCTTGTCGAGGAAGTCCGCGAACTGGCGGAAGAAGCTCTGCCAGGCAGGATTGTCCATCACGGCGGCCTCCCCGAACTTCATCTTCTCGTAGAATTCAGGGATGATTTCAGACAGGAGCCTTTCTTTCCCGGTCTGGCGGTCCGTGAACCTGATGCATCCGACGTCCCAGCCGCAGAACGCGCCGGCGTTGCAGCTTAGGGACGCCTTAACCCAGTTGGCGCCGTATTTCTGCGCGATGTCGTAGAACTTCGCGATCTCGCTGAAGTCGGCCGTGAAGCTGCCGTCCTTCTCGAGGTAGAAGCGGACATTCTCCATGAATGCGCTGCGGTCATCGACGAAGTGGGGGAGCCGGTATTTCGCGAGGAAGGCGCAGTCCTGTTCGAACATTTCAGGCGTGTAGGAGGCGGAACTCCCTTCTCCGAATATTTTCTTCCCGTAGAACGGAGCGAACCAGTGGTTGACGCGCAAGGTCGGCTTCTCTGGCAGGTCGAACGCGAAGACGTGGACGGAGATTGGAATCTCGAATTTCGCCCCTCCGCCGCTTACGGCAACCTTGCCGGAATATTCGCCGGGCGGAGTTTTAGGCGGGCATTGCAGGTCGATCCAGACCGTCCTCTGGTCGTCCGCCGGAAGGATGAAAGGCTTTCCGGGATAAAGCGGGTCAGGATAAAAGAGCTGCGGCACGACCGCTTCCGGATCCTCGTTGGCCAGCGGATTTTCGCCATCCTTCGCTCCGAGCATCAGCATGTAGTTGACGATCCGCCATGAGAATGCGGAAGCCGGAATTTCCGCCGCCCCTCCCGGGACTTTTGACAAAGGTGAAAATGAAACGTCCATGTCCTTCACCTCCCCGTTCAAAGGAGCAAGATAGATCTGGAATGATTCGCCCTCTCCGCCTGCGAGACTGAAGACAATCTTTTCTTTACAGGTGATTCCCAGTTTTCTCTTCGGAAAGGATTTCGCGTATGCGCTAATCGGGAGAGCTGCGAATTTCGCGCCTGGCGCCTTGGCTGCGAGCTGCGCACGCCAGGCATCGAAGTCGAGCACCTCTGCTGCGCGGGCGAAGTCTGCCGTGTCCGCGGCCAGCTTTTCCACTTCCTGCCTGCTGTTCGGGCATTCCTCCGCCCTGCGGAGCAGGTTGTCAAGCTCCGGTTTCAGCTTCTCGGCCCTGTCTTTTATCTCGGGAACTTGCGGTGGAGTTTCTTTATGGGCCGCCAGGCCGACCCGCGCCTTTTCCAGTGCGCGCAGTATGCATGGCAGGATGGAATATTCAGGATTGCCTTCCAATGTCTTCTGCCTCAGTGTCCTGAGGATTTCGTCGGACGCCTCGTTCCACTGCTTGTCGCCGTGCCTCTCGCAGGAGTCGAGCCGTGCCTTGAGCTCGTCGCAGCGTTTTTTCAGCGCATTGAATTTTCCGAGCAGGTCTGCGGCGCGCTTCCCGGGTAGACCTTCAAGCCGCGCGATCCCCATCTTGAGGAGCTTCTCGCAGAAATCATAGTGGTAGTAGCCCGGGCATATGTTCCGCTGGGAGAGTCCGGTGAAAACTAGCTTGCCTTCCTGAAGGACTTGGACGTTCATCATGTAGCTGAGGTCGTATTCACGGGAACGGGAGACGAGCCATGGCAGCTGCAGCGATCCCTTGAAGGCCTTCTCGCCCTTCTCGACCAGGTTGTCGAGGCTGAATATCTGGACGTATCTGCATTTCAATTCCGCCTCGGAGTTCGATTTTATTTCGACATGGGTGTCATCGGCGCCGGGGATGTTCATGGTGACCGAAGGAAGCTGCGGTCCGCTTCTGCGGCCTTTGAAGACGATCTCTCCGAGCTGGCGGTTCTTGCGGTAGCCCTCCTTCGCCGCGGGGCTGGTGGAGAATTCGCTGAAGCGGCCGTGGTTCCGGAAGAAGAGGATTTTCCATACGGCGCCGGGCGCCGGAGTCGAGCCGAGGTTCGCATACCATGATCCGAGCTCTATGAACGGGACGCCCATCTCCGCGCTCCACCCGTTCGCGTCCCGCGAAGTGCGCACTTCAAGAGGGTTGAACCGTTCGATGCCGTTCTTGTCGTCGGACCTGCTGTCGGAGCGCCGCGCAAGCGGATCCGTCGCGAAGCAGAAGCAGTCAACATGCTTGTTTACGGGATTTTCGAGCAGGAACCCTAGCTCGTCCCACCCGAGAAGCATCTCTCCGTAGCCCTGGAACTTTCTTCCAGGACGGGAAATGTCCAGCTCCTCCTTGGTGAAGGGGGGGCCGTCGGCTCTCATGAAGACGTAGATTTTTTCGGCGTCGTAGCAGACCCTAGCCCGTGCCTGGTATTGCGCTGGGGAGTTTCCGCCCAGAAGGATGAACTCCTTTGACTCGGGCGCATCTTTCCAGCACGCGTCGTCCATCTTACCGTCCAGGACCGGTGCGGTGTCCGTCCAGAACGCCTGCAGGGCGGATGATTCCTCAAGCCCTTCCAGCTCAAGCTGTTCTGCGGCCGCAGATACGGACAGCACGATTTGTACGGCCAGCATGACGCCCGCCGCCGGAACTGACATTTTTCCCATGTGTCTTCCTTGATCTACGCCTATACCGGTGCAGCCCTTAAGCGTTCCACGTCTCACAGGTCGGGGCACGGCTGCACGGTCGGATCGCACCACTGTGTTGACAGCGTCGTGTTGACATATACCTGCGGCAAAGGCGGGTATCCGTATGCCTTCACGTGTCCGTCTATGAAAAGAACGTTGTCCCGGTTGAGATGCACCCTCCTAAGTCGTCCAAGGAGCGAGAAGTCGGCGTTATACCACATGAATCGGTAGACCGCATCTATGAGATAGAGCTTCGAGGACGGCGACTTGTATGCGGTGATGCTCCTCGACGAGAATATGTAAGGAGGCGACGTGGTGTCGATCGTCGCGTAGATGGCCCAGGGCGCGCCCCATGCGGGAATAACTCCTCCGTTGTATCCTTTTTCGCCCGAAGGGTCCGCCGGGCAGCTCCAGATTCCGCCGGCCCTGTTCTTGGGCGCCATTTTCGACTCGTTCCATTCCTTTCCGTTCTCGATGTAGGGCACGATCCCCAAATACCAGTCGCCGTATCCGATGTGGCTGCAGCTCAGGAATCCGTTGTTGTCGCCGATGTAGCTTTCACCTGCAACGCCTATCTGGCGGAGGTTGCCGGTGCATCCGGCGAGCTTGCTGATGTCCCTGGCCTTTTTCAGGCCCGGCAGAAGGAGCGCCATGAGTATGGAGATGATGGCGATCACCACGAGCAGTTCGATCAAAGTGAAGCGTCTCGGCGCTTTCATAACCACCTCCTGAACATTAACGGTAACATACTATGGCTGCCCTGGCGGTTCAAGCTCAAGCCGCCGGAGTTATTCTGACGCTGCGCCCCGTCGAGCAGCTTTCCCTTATCGCCGCGGCCATGTCGTATGCGGCTATGCCGTCTCGGATTGTTATCGGCATCTCAGCGCCCGACAGCCAGGCGTCCATGAACTCCTTCATCTGGTGGGCGTTGCGCGACTCCTCCACGTCGTCCGGCCTGATGTCGGCGCCGTCCCATTCGTATATCTCGTCGGCGGCGTGCGGCCTTGTCTTGAAGACTTTCACGAAGCTGTGCGAGGACCAGCTCCAGCGGACGCCCAGGTTTTCGGCGAGGGCCGTTCCGCTCAGGAGTCCCTGGTGCGAGCGCTGCGAGAGATGGAAGGTCGCAATGCCCCCGTTCTTGAATTCGAAACAGCAGTTAAGCTCGATCTCCTCGTGTGGCTCGGCCGGCCTGCCGGGAGTGAAGTCTACGGCCATGACCGATTCGACCTCGCCGCCGATCCAGCGGCACCAGTCGAGGAAATGGCAGCAGTGGTTGACGATCTGGCCGCCGCCCTGGTCCATGCGGTGCCGCCAGTTGCGTTTCTCAAGAGGCACGTCCGGAACCGCGCCGCCGGGCGACATCCAATGGCCATTTATGCTTAGAAGCCTTCCGGCCTCCGGACGGCGGAGAATCTCGGCCACCTTCATGAACGGATTGATGTGGCGGTATGACAGGCCTACATAGCACTTGACCTTGTATTTCGCCGCGGCGGCGAGGATTTTTTCGCGCCCCGAGGCGTCTATGCATATCGGTTTTTCAAGATAGACGTCCTTCCCGGCCGCGGCCGTACGGGCAAAGGCGTCCGGATGCAGAAAGGGAGGCAGGGAGATCAGCACCACGTCCATTTCATGCCTCAGGAATTCAGGCTCGGAGTAGTAAGCCTTTCCGCCGTATTGGGCCGCGGCGAAGTCCGCCTTCTCGCGGACGATATCGTAGCACGCCACGATCTTCAGCTTGTCCGGATGGGCTGCCTGCGCGCCCTCCACCAGCTCCCTGGTCCGATACATGTTGCAGCCGTAGAGGCCGAACCTGATTTGACTTTTCACGGTCTTCTCCTTTGTTACATGTCACAATATGCGCCGCAAATTTGCGCAAGTCAAGCCGAACAGACAGGAAATTGCAAGATATTTTCAGATTTCCCGGCCCGCCCGCGGATCAGGATGTCTGATATTGTGGCGAAGCTCGGACGAGATGGCGATGGGTCAGTATTTGTCCTTTCCAACGAACAATATGTCCTCTGTGGAGACGCTTCCGGCCTTCTTGACGCCGGGCAGGTCGCAGTCGATGAGGGTATAGGTCTCCGAATCCAGAGTGATGGACACGGCCACCCCCTGTTCCTCGGACACAGGCTTGCAGTCGGCCGTCAGAGGTAGAAGCTTTACTTCCTTCAAGGGCATTGCGGCCGGATCCTTGCCGGCCTCCAGGACGATGACGCATGCGGCGGTTTTAGCCTGGCGCCTAAGCATCAGGAAGGTGGTGTCATAAGGATCCCATCCGGTGTATGTGACGCCTCTTACTAGTTCGCTGTCGCCATCCACGAGGAAATGCGCGCGGGTCGTGAAAGCTCCGGACTTGTAGTCAAGGGTGAACGCCTTTCCGCATGAGGCGCGCTGCAGCGAGCGGATCTTCGCGGAAATTCCGCTGTCCGCGGCGAATGCGTCGCATGGCGCAAAGGGAAGGGCAGGGGTGCTGGCAAGCTCCATGACTCCCGGGTAGAATATGAACGACAGCTGACGCGGCCTGTCCGCGCTCAGCCGGTCGGCGATGACGAAGGCGTCCCCGACGATCGCGATCGAGCGCGAAATCGAAACGCCCGGATACGGTGACGCCTCCGCCGGCGCGGCATATTTCGCCATCGGGAACTCGCCGTCGCGGAACACGACTTGTCTGGGGCGTATTCCGCTCTGCCCTGTGTCGTCGACAACCGGCACGTTACCGCCGAACGTAGAGTAGGAGAACGCGTCGTGCGCCTTTGGGTTTCCATATGAGACGCGAGTCACGCTCGTGTTCAGCTCAGCGCCCTTGAAGTATGTGATGTAGTTCAGCATGTCCTTTCCGCCGCGCCAAGTGGGACTTCCCCAGAATATCCGCACGCCGCGGAGGTTGTCGACAGTCCCTTTCCGCAGGACGCTGCGTCCGGCCATTTCGAGCGTGGCGCTGGAAAGCTGCCCGTTGGCTGACCCTTCCGGCAGCGGGATGACCCCGTCGATCAGAGCTGCCGGAGTTCCGCCCTTCCCGCGCGAACGGACGAGGATCGGAAGATATGCCGGATCCCTGAAATATTCGTATGCCACCTCGAAGAAGCCGGGATTGCCGCCCTCCGGGCTTACTGAGCTCATCAGTAGGGCGTCGTAGATGCGCTTCACCCTCGGCGTGAAGAATTTTCCGCCGATTGCCTCGTAGACCTGCCCCTGTTCCTGGAGCGGTAAAAGGGCGGCGCTGTGGTAGGCGATGTCGTTCTCGAGGGAGAATCCGTCCTCGGAGAATGTCATGTCCACCTGGTCAAGCAGGCCGTAGGGGCCGGTGAAGGCGCGGGCCGCCATGAACCAGTTCCCGGCATTGATGGCGGACTCACCTGAGGAGCTGTTGAATTCGCACTGCATGTTGGTCATCACCCTGTGCGTCTGGATGTCGTCGGCTTCGATCAGGAATAGGTCGGTCTCGATCTTCTTCCGGTCGGCGTCCGAGAGCGACGGCGAAGCGGCCACGAAGTCGTAGGCCTGGATGATGCCGTGCGACCACCAGGCTTCGCCGAGGACCGCGTGGCCGATCCTGCTGCAGTAGCCGGTTGATCGGGCGTCGGCATATTCCCATTTCGGGAACCTGTCCGCGTATGCCAGAAGAAGCTCTGCCGCCTTTTTCGCATACCGTTCGTCGCCTGTGAGATAGTATGCCCAGCCAAGCTGGCGGCATCGGTTGCTGTTCTGGGTGTGCACATGGATTGCCGCCTCCTTGTCAAGCCATTCTTTGCCTTCCAGATAGTGGTTGCCCTTCTCGCAGAAATGCCGCTTGAAGTCCTTATGGTCGAACTTGAGCTGCGACCTGTGTTCCGGGCAGACCTGGTTGGCCGGGTAGCCGTGGCGGATTTCAGGGACGACCCACGCTTCCGCAAGGATTTTGTCAGCCTCCTTTACCCAGCCGTCGAGAATCTCCTTCGCCCAGGGATAAGCCTTTGCGGCGTCGAGGATTCGCTCCTTCGTGCCGGGCCTGATCATGAAAGGGCGCTTGGACAGCGAAGGCGGGACGACTCCGCCGGGCAGCCACTGGATGTAGCCGCGGAACCAGGTCGTCCTCGAGCCTGGAATGCCGTCGACATCCGCATAGACCGGCGCCGTCTCATAGTATAGCGGCGGATGATTGGCGGCCTTCTCGCGGGGGATGGTGAAGCTCAGCTCCACAGTCCTCTGCTCGCCGGGCTTGAGCTCGAGCCGCTCGGTTTCAAGCGCCGCGGTGAAATCCTTTAGGCCCGCCGTATTGATGGAAAGCTGGACGGATCTGGCCTCATCGGTGGTGTTCTTCAACGAGAGCGGGAAAATCGTGTGGAGCGACTTTTCGTCTGCCGTGCTTGCGACCTGCTTCGGGTCGCAGGTCAGGCGGACAGGGAACTTGACCAAGCGGATATTCTTGACTCGTATCCGCCTCCAGGTCTTTTCGTCGGGACGGTTCAACGGAAGGTTCGCGAAGTTGAGTGAGATGACAAGCTCGCCCTTGTCGTTCAAGAGCGGCCCTTTCAGGTCGTCGTCGAGGTTCAAGTCCAGCCATGCTTCGCGCCACACGTCGGGCTGATACCTGTCCTTGTATACGAACCACCGCCGGTTTCCCGCCTGGACTGTCAGATCCGAGCCGCCGCCCGAATGTTTCCATTCCAGGCAGAGTGCGTCGTAGCGGGAAGGATCAACGCCAGTGAGAGTCAGCTCCGCTTTTCCGCGCAGGACGGGATCCTGGAACCATTCCAGGCACGGGGTCTTTGATTCCTCATCGACTACGCGCTTCAGGTCGCCGCCATTCCATTGCGAATGGACCTTGTCGGACTCGAGCCACAGGACGGAATTGGCGTCCGGCTTTTCTCCTGCGGAAAGATTGACTGTGCACAAGGCCATGAGTGCGGCCGTCGCCGCCACCAGGACAAGAGAGAGTGAATTCATTCTTCCTCCAATGTTTTTGCCGCGGAATTTTTTTTCATTTGCATAACCTGCATTGCTTATATTTACGGATTGCTCCAGAAGATCATCGACTTCTCGTTGGAGATGGTGACAAGGGGTTGGACGTCCGCCAGCTTCCTCGGTTCGACATGCCCGTCCGGAAATGAGACGTTTACGGACCTGTTGTGCCGGAAGGCAAGCCCGCCGAAGGAGCCCCACCAGACGCATACGGCATAATATCCGTTCAGGCTGTTTCCGTCGAGGTACGCGGTGTCTGTTGCGTAGTTCTGCGCGTCGATGAAGGCCAGCTGCTGGGAGGGATATTTGATCTGGCTGTTCTTGACGTATGCGGGAGACCTGCACCAGCCCCCCGCATATTTCCCGCCGATCCCAATCCAGTTCATCCCGTAGCTTGTGTGAAGATAGATGGCATACAGCCATCCGTTCTTGTATTTCAATGTGTGCGTCGGGCAGTTCAACTGCGGTATGTCAATGCGGACGGTGTCGGGATCGGCCGCCTGCTGCGCCTCGGTGAAATATTTCGGCAGCATGTAGAAACCCCAGAAGCGGACGCCAGAATAGACACCTGAAGCTGTGACCGGCGGCAGATCCCCGTTGTAGTCGTTGCAGTAGGACTGCCATTCGAGTGAGAGCTGCTTCAGGTTGTTTGTGCACAGGATGCTGTGAGCCGACTCCCTTGCCCTCTTCAGTGCCGGCAGCAGCATCGCCATGAGGATCGAGATGATCGCGATCACTACGAACAGCTCGATCAAGGTGAATTTGTTTTTCATAGCATAATACCCCCCATCATTTCCTTATGGTCTTTCCATTAGGCTAAGCGATGCCTTCATTTTTCGGTGCCTCTCTCCGAAAAGCCCAAAGAGCATTTTCAAGCTATTTTTCAGACTTTCATAGTTGGCGGGTCAGGAAGTCTGAAACTATCGAGATGAAATATCTCACGGCATCAGCTTGGGCCTTACTGTTTCTTTGGCGGGACGCTCTTCGGCATTCATGCCGGGACTGTAGATCGAATGCTTGAGCAGCCCGATCGCCTTTCCTACGATTTCATCCATGTCGTATTCAATCTTCGGCATTTTGATGGGGTAGAAGACGTTGGCTCCGGAAGTTGCGAGATATGTTATGATGAGATCGCGGGGGACTTGTATGCCGAGCTGTACGACGGCCTGGACGACACCTTTTGCTACGATGTCGTCGGAGACGAACAGGGCGGACGGGCGTCCCCTTATGCTCCAGAGACGCCTCATCAGCTCGAATCCATTCTCCTCGTGGGAGGGCTGACCGGTGGCCTCGAGCATCCATTCGGGTCTACTATGCAACGTAGGGAAAGAGGGCAGAATCCGGGGCAGACGACCGATCATTAATCCGCTGGAGATGAAAGCCACTTCTGAGCGTCCGTTCCTGGAGAAATATTGAAGGGCCGTCTTGATCGAAGCGTCAGCGTCGAATTCAATCCTGGACTTTGAGGTTCCATATTCGCCGCCGATTTTTACATGAGGCACCTGATACTTCTGCCAGATCGGGCATGTATCCATGTATTGGTCGAAATCGCAGTTGGCCATGATCAGGCCGCGCAGCGACCGCTTCTTCAAGTCGTCGGCCAGGCCTTCTATGCTTGCTCGTCCGGCAAACTCCGTCCCCTTGCGTTCGATATAGCGGCGCACCGAGAAGCCTTCGGCTTGAAGCTTCGCGGAAATTTTCTCTCCCAGGACGTAAGGGAAAGGCGTCTTTTGCGGCTGAAGGCTTGCCTCGTTCATCAGAAGCCCGATATTCTGAAGCGGCGAGGTGCGCGCCACGACTGTTCCGCTCCTGCCCTTGCTCACGCTCAGGTAGCCTTCGTCCGCAAGCTGACGGATTCCCTTGAATATCGAGCCGCGTGAAAGATCATAGCTCCCCTTGAAGTCGTCGACGGTTGGAAACTTGTCGCCCACCTTCCATTCCCCGCTCTGCAGACGCCGCAGCAGATCGCTGTATACAAGCTGATGCCGTGAAAAGGGTGCCATGGCGAAAAGCTCCGTTGGGAATAGGCGGCATAAATAAATATTACGTAATATTATATGCCAACGAATCACGCTGTCAAGTTGTTCAAGGGTTAAACTTAATAAAAAATGCATCGGAAATGCATCTAATTTAAACATTACATAATATTAATAAAGCAAGTGTCTCAACGTCCAGGGGAAATGGCCGTCTGCGAGATTCGCAGTTCTGCCGAACAGAAACTCGATGGAGGGCGAAGCCGTGCTGAGCCGCGGTTGAGCTTGGCT
>CAZWRV010000056.1:0-40342 GCA_964636325.1 uncultured Victivallaceae bacterium
GGGCGAAGCCGTGCTGAGCCGCGGTTGAGCTTGGCTCAACCCTCCGGAAGACGAGAAAGATAACGACAAAGTTACCGACAAAGATTTTCAAATTTCAGGGGAGCATTGTAAAACTCAGTTATTGCTCGATGATGAGGCCTTTTTCTTCAAATATCTTTTTATCTTTCACACCTTTCCTTTTTATTTCACGGGCTTTTCCAGGCCTTCTTGAACAAATGCGTCCAGCCATTTGACTGACGACTTCACCTCTGGCACCTCAGAATAACCGCATCTTAGCAAAGCATAGCATGCGATAGCCGTCGCCAAAGGGGAGACTTCAATATCATCCTTGAACAATTTGAAGGCATTCTTCTCATCAGAATAGTAATTCGATGCCAGATATTCGACGCCATTATCCATTGCGGCCGAAATTAGCTTGTCATCGTAGCCGAATCTAGTTAACGAAATTCGCGACAAAGCCAGGAGGTTCAGGCTCTGTGAACATGCATTGTCCTTCCCGAGCTTGAAAATGTCGTCATTGTATTTGAAGCACCCGTCTTGATTTTGGGATGCAAGTATTTTCTTGGCCTCGCGGTCAATTACGGGTATGTGGCCGGGAATTTGCAGTTGGATGTAATACTGGGTAATTGCAATAGCCAGGAGAGGATTTTGGCTTTTTGCTTCTTCTGAAGATGTGACTATGTTCTTTAATGCCTTGGCGACAGACTCACCGAATTCTTGAGACATAGGGCCTTCCCCATGTTCACTTAGGGCAAGCAGGCAAAGGCATGTGAGATTGACATCGCTCTTCTGTCCCCATGAACCGTCCGGGTTCTGGTTGTTTTTAAGCCAATTCAACCCTCTGGAAACTGGATTGGCAGCCCTCTTCCTTCCTTCTTCTTTTGGCGCAGGTACTTTGGGCGCGACTTCCGAATTGTCCCCGGTTGAGCAGGAGCACAAGGAGATCAATAAACAAAGGAAGGAAAATGTTATAAGCTTATACATGATGAATTGCATGGCATTCCTTTGACTCCGTGTGAGCTCATATACGAAAAATCCGACAAGGATGTCTTGGTTACGGCGGTCTGGGGGGATTTCTCAGCGGCTTGTCGCCGACGGCCTTGTCGTCCTCGAAATGGCAGGCCGGCCCTTCGTATATGGTGTTGGGGTATTCTGCCGCAAGCTTCTCCTCGGTCCATTTCTCCTCATCCCGGCAACGGACGGTGACGAGCAGCGGACGGTGCCCGGATGCCTTCGCCCAGGCGGGATCGTCGACGATCAAGGTCTTATCCCTGACGATTTCAGGCAGCAGGCCCGATGTCCCGATGGCGTAGTCTATCCTTTCATAGTCGTCAGTGGCGGGATTCCAGCTTGTCCAGCTCGTTCTGCCGCCGTCCAGAGGCCTGATGTCGAAGAGGCGCTTGACTACGTCGAAGCGCCTGTTGTAGATGTCCTTGATCGGGGACATGCCGCAGGTGTCGTTCATGTTGCCGAGGACGAGGATGTTGGCCTCCTTGTCCTTTTTGATGATGTCGGTGACGTAGTATCTTAGCTGGCGGGCCTCGTAGCGGCGCATGTCGGTCTGGTTGAACTGCGGGTGCTTGACCCTGTCCTTAAGGTTGGCCGAGACGAGGTGCAGGCGGTAGTTTCCGAGCTTGAAGACGGCGTGCAGGAGGCCTTTCTCCACTGGCAGCTCGGTCTTTTCGATCTCGTATTTCAGGTCTGTGACTGCAGTGCATTTCTCAGGTTTCACCTTGGATATCATGCAGATGTGGCTGGCCGGATCCGCGGCCTCCACTATCGTCGAGAACTCATATCCCTTGAGGCGGCCGCGGATTTCGTCGAGCGCCTTGGAGTCCTTCAAGCCCGAGAGGACTATGACCGAGGCGTCCGTCTTTCCCAGCAGGGCAAAGACTGCGGTCTTTTTCTCGGCCGGCGAGTCCGTGGAATAGCCGGCAGTCTCGAAGAAGGCAAAGCGGGCTTCCGGCGCGTCTTCCGCGTGGGGCGAGGCCGCGAAATTGGCAGATGCGAGCAGGAGGCAGGCGAGGAATGCCCGCCTGGCCGTCCTTCGGAGCGGAAAATGATTTGACTGGGGAACCGGTTCCATCAGATCGACACAAAATAGGGTTAGGGCGTCACCTTCCTGGGGCCCGGTAAATTGCGTCCTTGCCGAAAAGTTCGCTTATTTTTTCTGGCGGCATGGGCGGCCGCTCTCCGGCGTTCACTGTTATGAAAAGGGGCCTGTGGTCCGAAGCGAACATCCACAGGTCGGGTATGTGCCTGATCGAAGACCTGGCGAAATCGATTTCCGGCAGCAGCCCCGGGCTTGCGAACGCGTAATCAATGCGCCCGTAGACGTCATCATCGCTCTGCCAGTGCGTCCACGCCATCCCGAACTGGTCGAGGGGCCGTAGGTCGTAGAGCTTTTCCGCGTCCGCCTTGTTGCCGTTCCGGATGAAGGAGAGCGGATCTGTGTCGAATGTGTCGTTCATGTCTCCGAGCACGATTATGTTCGCGCCCTTCTCCTTTTCGAGGATGCCGTCGAGCAGGTATCTCAGGAGCCTCGCCTCGTAGCGGCGCATGTCCGTCTGGTTGTATTTCGGATTGAAGAGGCGCGACTTGAGATGGGCTCCGACGATGTGTATCCTGTATGGGCCGCCGACTGCGAAAACCGCATGCAGGAAGCCCCTCTGGACCCTTTCGGAGAAGAGGTGTCCGGTCTCGGAATTCTTCGGCTTGATCTTGTAGAAGAGGTCGGTCCTGGCGTTGAATTCCGCAGGCTCAGACTTGGAAAGGATTGCCAGGTGCCTCGCATCGTCCTCGCCCTGGACCATGTTCGAATATTTGAAGCCGCAGCCGGCCCCGGCGAGCATTTCCTTGAATTCGTCTAGGGTCTTGGCGCCGCCCATTTCGGCCAGCAGGAGCACGTCTGGAGCGCTCTGTGTGATCATCGCGGCGATGGACTTCTTCGAGGACTCCTTCTTGGGCTTCTGGCCGGCGTCGGATTCGCCGAAGTAGTTGCAGAGGTTGTAGTACATGACGGTGAATTCGGCGGCCGGGGAGGGGGCCGCCGAGAGGAGCAGCGGCGCCAGCAGGAGCGAGACGCGTATGAGCCTGAGGGTCATGCCATCTTCCCGTATTTCCACGCCTCGTCGAACATCGCGACGATGTTTCCGACGGGGGTGACGACCTGGATGTTGTGGCATGGGGCGAGAATGTAGCCGGTGCGGTCGCTTGCGAGGCAGTCGATGCAGTGGCGCACTTCGGCGCGCACCTCCTCCTCGGTGCCGAACGGCAGTATCTTCTGGTTCTCCACGGCGCCGTGGAAGCATATCTTCCTGCCGAACTCCGCCTTGAGCTCCTTCATGTCCATCCCGGGGCAGGTCCATTGCACGGGATTCAGTATGTCGATGCCCATCTCCACGAGGAGCGGGAGGAACTGGCGGCAGCTTCCGTCGTCGTGGTGGAAGACCTTGATTCCGAAGTCGTGGCAGAGCTTGACGAAGCGCCTGTGCTGTGGCTCGTAGAACTCCCTGTAGATGTCCAGGCTGATGAGCGGGCCTGCCTGGCTCCCGAGGTCGTCGGTCACCTGTGCGACGTCTATCAGCCCGTCGCACGCCTGGAACATCCGCAGGTGGTATTCGTAGAAGAAGTCGCATATGCGGCGGACGATCTCGTGCGTCAGCTCCGGCTCGGCCAGCGGATCGATAAGCGACTGCTCCAGCCCTCGCAGCATGTTGTGGAAGTAGAACGGCGCCATGTAGCCGCACTGGAGCGCCTGCTTCTTCCGCGCTTCGACGGCCTTGTCCCGCATATTGGAATAGTCGAACCAGTCGGCGGACGGCCAGGCATACTTGTCAAGATCGTCGATCTTCTCGGCGAACGCGAGAGGATTGAATATCTGTTCGTCATATGTGCCGCCGTCGTAGGCGGTGCGTTTGGTCCGTACGCCCCAGAAGTTTACGCCTTCGCCCTCGGGCATGGTTGGGAGCGCCGGGCCGACATATTCCGGCCCGACTGAGGCGAAGCCGTCTATGTGCAGTGCCGCCATGATATCTGCGCCTTCGCCGAAATGGCTGCGGAGTTTAGCCCACACTTCGCCGGTCGCCCAGATGTCCGTGGGTATCCGGTCTAGCGGTTTGTGTTCGATTGCGGCCAGGATTCGTTCTCGTGAGTTCATGTCTTCCCCTTGATTGAAGTATTGTCGTGCGGTCCTATGCAGCTGACGGTGCCAAGGCGTCAGTGTTCAGGTGTCAGTGACTTTACCCGACACCCGTTTCACTATTATCATGAAAAAAAAGCAGTCATCCGTTGCGGCTGTGGCTGATGATCTCCATGATTGCCGGGACCGCGTCGGCGACATCTCCTATGACTGCCACGTCGGACGCATTGTTCATCGGCGCGTCCGGATCCTTGTTGACCGAGAGGATTTTTGCGGCGCCCTCCATGCCGACCAGATGCTGGACGGCACCAGAGACGCCTAGCGCGACGTAGATTTTCGGCCGGACGACCTTCCCCGTCTGGCCGACCTGGTGCGGATATTCGAGGAATCCGGCCTCGACCGCGGCGCGCGAGCATGCCAGCCCGACTTTAACGTTCCATCTTTCCCGGATTGCGTCGACCAGAGGGGCTGCGAGCCTCGCGATGTTGTCGCGGCTTCCGATTCCGAACCCGGCGGAAACGATCACGTCGCATTCGGCGAGCTCGACCTCCTGTCCTGCCTGAACGTCGGCGGCCGACTGAACCTCGGTGAAATGAGGCGGGCGCTGACGGAGCGAAGGGACGAATCTGATGACTTCGCAGGCCGCTGCCCGGACTTTCGCCGGGGCGAATATGCCCGGCCTGACTGTCGCCATCTGCGGCGATGCGTTCTCCCTTCCGCGGAGCGATACAATGGTAGCCATGATGTTTCCGCCGAGGGCGGGCCGCGTCTGGAATAGAACCTTGGGAAAGGCAGACAGCTTCCCAGCCTTGGTCATCCTGAAGTCGTCTATATCGAGGCCGGTGCAGTCGGCGGTAAGGCCGGCCTCCAGCCGGACGGCGATGAGAGGCGCGAGCACGCGGCCGTTCATAGTGGCCGGAGCAAGGACGGCCTGTGGGCGGTGCTCAGATATCGCCTGTGCGAACGATTCCGCCACGCATCCGGCGCCGGCTCCTGCCGCAGTGCAGACATGCACTGTCCTGTCCGCGCCGAAAGAGGCGAGTGTTTCCGCGGCGGATGCCGGAAGCTCGCCGCACGCCAATGCCGCCACGGCGCGGCATCCGAGGGCCGCGGAAAGGCGTTTCGCCTCGCCGAGCAGCTCGATGCTGCCGCGGGTGATCGCTCCGTCGTCTTCCCGTTCGCAGAGAACCCACACGTCGCCGGTATAATACGGCGCCGCGCCCGAGGATACTGCGGAAGCTTTCCGGCCTTCAGTGTCCGCGGGGGGCGTTCCCCCGGTACGCAGGAAGTCCTCAAGCCCCGCGAGCGCCGACGAGAGGGATTCCAAGACCGCAGGATTCTTGCATCCGAGATCGATTTTTACGGCGGCGCGGCCCTTCCTGCGCGAGGTGAAAATCCTAATCACCCTGGTCCAGGAGCCCGAGAGTCCGGTCTCGTTTTCCGAAAGGGAGAGCTCCTTGTTTCCGATTGACCGTATCTTGACCTCCGAGGCGACGGCCATCCTGTCGAAGGAGACATGGAAGGGCAGGGGGCTGCAGTAGCCGGTTACGGTGGCGAGCAGCGGCAGCCTTTCAAGAGCCGCCTCGCCGCGGCCGACCGGCTTCAGCGTTTCGAACACCGGCCTCCCCGCATCGGTGCGCCATCCTGATATGTAAGGCAGAACCGGATAGTCCAGCAGTCCCGCCACCTGGAACGGAACCTGCGCCGTGTCGCCGTCAGGGCTCTGCATACCGGCGAGGATCATCGTCCCGCCGTCGGCGCCTTCCGGAACAATCATCCGTATCGCCTTAGCCAGCGTCTTGGATGTCGCCAGCGTGTCTGAGCCCGCGAACATGTTGTCGCAGATGAGAGCAGCTTCGTCCGCGCCGTGCATGACCGCCCTGCGGCATATTTCCTCGGCCGACGGCGGCCCCATCGAAACGACCGTGACCTTGCCGCCGAAGCGCCCCCTCAGCTCTAGCGCCAGCTGCAAGGCCCTGTCGTCCAGAGGATTGGCCACCATCTTGAGGCGGCTCCTTATCAGAGTCCCCTTCTCGGTGTCCCAGGCGTCCTCCGGAATCTTCTCGACGTCCGCGACATATTTAATTAATACGACGAAATGCATGTTATCAGTAATCAGTTATTCGTAATTTGTCGGTCGCTCGCCAATCTTGCTGATCTAACAGTTTTCCCGGCGTTATAAATTGCCTCAACTAATTGCCTATTAACTACTAACGAATAACAAACAACTAGCTGTCCACCATGTTCCCCTTGTTGAGGATGTTCTTCGGATCGAATATCCTTTTGACGCTTGTAATTGCCTCGATGCCGGTCCTGCCCGCCATCACTTCGAAATAGGGGATGAGCTTTCCAGACTCGTCGGCGATCCTCTTCTTGCCGATGCCGTGCTCGGCGGATATCGTGCCGCCGAGCTTCACTGCGGTTCTTGCGAGGTGGAGGTACTCCTTCTTCGCGGCCGCGAGCTCCTCCTTGTTCTCCGGCAGGAAGTTGAGATGGAGGTGGCAGCTGCCTATGTGGCCGAAATAGACGGTTCTGACCCCGCACCTTTCGGCCTTCTCGTATTCGGCGACCAGGTCCATGAAGTTCTCCTCGGGGACGGCCATGTCGGTGCCGAGCTTCCCCGCCCTGGTCCTTACGAACTTGTTGACGGTCTCCGGCAGCGCGTGCCTGAACTTCTTCATCATCGCGATGTCCCTGCCTGAGGACGTCCATACGGGAGCGGCGCCGGCGCCTTCCAGGGCCATCTTCAACGGCTCCATCTGGGCCCTGCACGGATATGGATTGTGCTGAGACGTCCTGGAAAATCCGTATTCGAAGAGGATTGCGCCCGCCTTGCCCTCCGGGATTTCCGGGAATTCCGAGCGCATGAACTCCAGCGCCCTGCGGTCGAAGAATTCGATGGAATACGGCTTGCGCGGCAGCGAACCCTCGCGCCTCAGCTTGCCGGCGAAGCCGAGGGCGTCCCCGAGGGAGTCGAAGAAGGCGATGCAAGTGATGATATCCTCCGGGCGCTCCGCGAGCCTTGCGGAGACCATGCAGACAATCCCCAGCAATCCTTCGTCGCCGATGAAGAGATCGATGAGATCCATGCCTTCCTTCAGATGAAGTCCGGCGGTGTTTTTGATGTCGGGGCATGGGTAGCCGCCGGGTATCTCGAAGGAGGCGCCGGGAATCCATGGGAATTTCAACGTCCGCCCTTCTGCGAAGTTCGCACCCCTGGATATTTCGACGATTTCCCCGGACGGAAGGACTATCTGCATCCCTTCGACCCATTTGCGAGTCGGGCCGTAGCAGAAGCTCCTGGCGCCGCTGGCGTTGGTGGCGACGGTGCCGCCGATCATCGCGGTCATCTCGGTGGGGTCGGGCGGATAGACCAGGCCGAATCGCTCAAGTGCCTCATCAAGTTCGTCGAGTCTGATGCCCGGGGGAATTGCTGCAAGCTTCTTTTCGCGGGAGAGGAGGAGGCTGAAGTCCTTGTGTCTGACGAGTTCGAAACCTTCCCTCGCGCAAGACGCCGGAATATTCCGCATGCGCTCGATCGATAGGATCCAACCGCCGCATAGCGGCACCCTTGCGCCCGTGATGGAAGTCCCTGCGGCGGAGACAGTGACATGCTTCCCCTGCGCGCCGGCCTCCTTCAGGACTGCGGCCGCCTCGGCCGCGCAGGACGGGAACCATACCTTTTCGGCGGTGCCGATCATCGCCGCGGACTCGTCCGAAAGGTATGCGCGGATCTTGTTCGAATCCTCGCTGGAAGGCGGGAGTTTCGGGGCTTGTGCGGAATCTTGGCTCATTTTCTGGGATTTCCATTTAATGCCATGAAATATAACACAGGTGGAAGATAATTCCTGCCAGGCATAATTTCAGATATACTTTACCTCCACAGTGAGGCGTTCAAAACGATGGAAAACACATTGTGCCTTTTCAAGGGCGCGTGCCGTAATCTGAAATTGCTTGGTGAATTTGGCGATGTTAAGTTATGGAACGCGGACTGTAGAAAATCTTTTTTCGTTGCCGCTGTATATGGAGGAAACTATGATGAAGAGGCAGCATCCAGTTTTGTCAGTCGCAGCGATCATTCTTTTCCTCGGCGCCGGCGGAGCATATGCAGTTGACTTCCAGGACGGATTGAAGAGGCCGCAGATACTCTGGATTTCCCCGCCGGGCCCAGCGGAGGCGATGGGGAATTCAATCCGCTGTGACATCACTTATTTCAGGCCTGAGCTCACCGATCTTGACCTTCACCACCTTACCGACAAGCCGCTAGAGGAGGAGAAAAAGGTCTGCGACGCACTGCAGGAAAGGAACGGCAAATATCTTTGTTCCCTGATTGACGGGCTTAAAGAATACGACGTCCTAGTGCTTGCCGTCAATCCGCAGAAGTTCGATGCGGGCCTTCAAAGCAAGATAGTTTCGTGGGTCAACGACGGCGGGAAGCTCATATACTATCCGCCCCACTGGGAGATAATCTTCAAGCCGGAAAATCCGCTTGCGGGAATAATGCCTGTCAGGCCGGGCGAATACAAGTTCAAGGCATGGAATGTCGGACAGTTCGGCGCAACCGACAATCCGCTCGTGCGGGGCTTGCCGATAGAGCTCATAGGCGACCATTTCTACGGGCCTATTTATGAACCGGCGGATGCAGCATGCGAGGCTTTGACAGTTGAAAAGCCCGGAAGTCCTCGGCCGCATGAGAAGATTGCGAGGTTCTGGACAAGGAAGATAGGAGAGAAAGGTGGCGAGGTGGTGTTCCTTTCGGCCTCGCCGTTCGCCCAAAAACATCAATGGGGCTCGGGGAGCTATGCGAGCTACGAACAGGAACGTCCCGGCGACAGGGCCGTGTGGATCGGATTTTTCAAGAGGCTTTTCTATTCATTGTCATGCGGCGAGAAGGCCTTCCCGGTCCTCCTTGATATTAAGAAGGATGAAACGCTGCAGGCGGAGCCGGGGCGGGAACTGGATATTCAGGTTGCAGCCGAAAATATGCTGGCCGACAAGACCGTCGAGCTGGAGCTGGAATTGAATCTGTCCTCTCCGCGTACCGGGGGCATACAGAAAATCTCCAAGCCCCTTTTGTTGAAGCAGAAAGAAAAGGTTTCCGTGCCGTTTAAGCTGCAATTGCCAAAAGCTCTGCCACTCGAGAGAATAATGGTCTCCGCAATGTCGAAGGACAAGGTCGGCGGCGCTGTGATTTCTGATTCGTGGACCTGGATTCCGGTGAGGCCGGCTGTTGAAATCATCCTGGAATCGGCGAAGGTCGGTTTCCTGAGCGGGGAGAAGATTCCGGTGAGTGTCCGTTTCGGAAAACTCGGCTCCGCCGAGATGACCGCGAAGGCGTTCCTGGTGGACTTCCAGGGGGGAATTCTCCAGCAGGCTACATTTGACGGTAAACTCCCCGAAAATCCGAGCGCATGGGATTTTTCATTTGTCATGCCCAAGGATCTCGACGGCTCGAAGTATGCATATTGGATCACGGCCTGTGTCTTCGACGCAGGCGCCCTATCGGCCGTGAAGCGTCTTCAAGTCTACAACGACGATCCATGGGACATGCGCAGGCAGTTCCAGTTCTCGCTGTGGAGCGCCGGTGTGAACGCGGACAGCATAAGGCTCTACGAGGACGCCGGTTTCAACAGCCTGGGCTACGGCGGCTCGCCTTACTGGGCGGAAAAGAAGGGCTGGCGCCGCTACGACGAAGGGACCGGGATAGATACATTCGGCGTCTGCATCGACCACGACAACTGGGCCGACGTCGAGAAGGCGATGAAGAAGACCATTGACGTACAGAACAAGAACGGCCCGAACTCGCGGTCCTTGGCGCTCGTTTCGCTCGGCGAGGAAAGCGGATTCAAGGGCGGCTGGGGCACCCGCTACTACTGGGACGGCGATCAGGCGCCGGCAATACCCCAGAAGGTTTTCGACGACTATTTGAAGGAACTCTACAAGGACAAAATTGCCGACCTCAACGAATCCTGGGGGAGCAATTACACCTCGTTTTCTGAAATTCCGCTTACGAAGAAATATTCCGTCGGCCCCAGGCTGATAACGATCGCCGGGCAGAACTATCCCGGCGACTCGAAGGAGAAGGAATGGAAGCTTGACGTAGATGTGGCAAACATCTCTGCTGAAAAGAAATATGTAGCGAAGACTGCGCCATATTTCGAGACTTACGCCTTCTACGACTGGTATTACCAGAAATACTGCGACCTGGCGACTGATGTCTTCCGTAAAAACAGGAACAGTTCGGCACGGACGATAATGAGCGCGCCCGGCGGCTTCTATCCGAAGGTTGATGTGTTCAACTTCGACGGCATCGGGCCGTTCCATGCGAAGGAACGGGCGTCGGCTGAGAACGCGAAGGCCAGGCTGGAATACGGCGATATCCCCGGCTTTTCCGGAGCGCTGTGGGCCTACTTTGATCTTGAGCGGCTCTGGAGGTCTGAAATTTTCTCATATGTCGCCGCCGGCAACACGCACATCGACTACTGGGTGGATTTCCCGTTGACGTTCAATAATGACTTGAGCCATACTCGTGCATCGTTCTGGACGAAGAAGTTCATGCATGCAATCAGGCGGCTGGAACCGCTGCTCCTGCACAAGAAGGTCTATTATACTCCGGGGCTGGGGATATTCACTGGAAAGCAGCTAATCCCGAAAGGGCTCGCAGGGCAGTATTTCAATGCTGGCGTGAGTCCGAACGTCGAACCCTACAGCGCCATGGAGGAGTCCGGTTATTTCCCGAGGTTCGTGAAGGCGGAAGAGTTAAGCGACATTAAGGTGCTCTTCTGCTCGTATGCCCAGCTTGTCACGTCCGAAGAGGCGGCCAAGCTGAAGGAATTCGTCGAGAGGGGAGGGCTTCTTATAACTACGCCGTGGATGGCTTCCAGCTCGGAGCACAAGAACCTGCTTTCGGTCTATCCTGCCGAGGAGACGGAGCTTGACAGGCTGTTCGGTTTCAAGCTATTGCACAGCAGCCAGTTGCAGAAGAAAGTTCCACTTAAGATCGATCCCTCGGATTCTATCCAGCTCGCTTCAGGCATCGAAATAAATTCGTTCGGGCAGGACAAGGTGCTTGACATGGCGGGGGACGTCAAGGTTCTTGCAGAATATCAGGACAAGTCGCCCGCGATCCTCGGGCGCCAGGTCGGCAAGGGAATGATGATCTACTTCAACTTCATCTACTGCTGGTCCGGCTGGTGGAACACGTTCTACGAGCCGCAGAGGGAGGCTTACCGCCGGCTGGTCAAGGCGATCATCGAGAAGGACGGGAGAGTCAAAAGCGAATTCTTCATAAGCTACAAGTCGCACGATCCGAAGCCGCAGAAAGGCTGGTGGGGCACGATAGGCCTTGACAAGCTCGGAACTTGGAAGCCAGGCGACTCCGTTCCCTATTGGGCCGCGGCTTTGTATACTGATCCGACCGGGACTAACAAATATCTCTTTGTCTTCTCGGACCACCGCGCACCGAAAATCGACGCCGAGCTTTCGCTGCCGCACCGTGATTCCGTCGTCTTTGCCAGCCGCGGATCCGCCATACTAGCCGGAATGAAAAAGCTGGAGCATGACCAGAACGGGAATCTGCCGCTTTCCATCGACCCCGGCGGTGGAACTGTTCTCGCCATCGTCAAGGATCCCCCGCAGAAGATCGGCGTCGAAGTTCCTGAAGAGGTTAAGGCCGGAACCGAACTGGCGGTGGAACTAAAACTGAAGAGCGCAAGTTCAGATGTCGTAGCCGACTTCGGAATATTGCTGGACACGGCCGGCCCGGACGGGGAATATGACGAGTTCTTGAGCGCCAGCAATTGGACCGTCAGCCGTGGTAGCGGGACATTGAAGATGCCGGTGCCGCTCAACCAGAAGCCCGGCAAATATACAATCGTCGCCATGGAGCAGGCAAACGCCGGTCTTTGCGCGGAGCGCAATTTCAATGTAGTCGGGCCGCCGGAGCCGCTTCCTCCAAGGGAGCTGATCCAGCCGTTCCCTCCGGATACTGAACTGTCGCCGGTTCCGCCGATGACACCGGATGAGTTCGTACAGGAACTGGTGAAGCTGCGCAAGGTCTACTTGACGCAACACACCGGGCTTGATGCAAAATACTATCTGGACTTCTTTCTCTACGTGCCGTTCATCAAGGACACGAGGCATCATATCATGCATCGGCTATCGAAGCAGAACTGGAAGGACTATGTGCATGCTGTCGGCCAAGCCCTGCACAAGGGGGAGGCATTTTATCTTACAGGCGAGGATATGGGCGTCGATCCGCGCAGCGGAATGATCATTGACGGGACGGTTCCCCTTCGCAAGGACTTCCTGGGGGAGCTTTCCGCGCTTAATGATGCGAAATCCGCAAAGGTGAAGGTCGCCGGCAGGGAGATGTCTGTGGTTTCGATCGGCTCCGGCAAGCTTGTCTATGATCCGGTCTCATTGCAGGAGCTCTACATGTCCGAGGACTTCGAGGCCTGGCAGAAGGGGTGGCTGGCAAGCATGAGGGAAGCAGTGAAGTGAGCCTGAATCCGTCGCAGAATATTCCGGCTGAGGAACTTGCCGGCCGTCGAGCCGATGATGCGCGGCGTTGCAAATCGCCGAGGTAAATACGCAGCGAAAGGGCGTAGTTCGCTGAATATTCACTCATGCCCCTTCTGCAAGGTCGAAGGTGCCGTCCCGGCAAGGCAGTGACGTTATTCTGAAACTGGAATATCTTTGTCGCTAGCCTTGTCGCTATCTTTGCCGCCTTCTGGATGCTTGACACATGGCATGCCGAGCTGGAGCTAGTCGCTGCCAGGATGATAGGTAATAAAGCACAAATAATTTGTAAAATAGTGCAAAATCGAAAAAACCTGTTTCCCCTTTTGAATGCAGGCATTTAGCTTATCCCCTGCGAAGAGGAAGTCTTCTTCCACGAGCAATTTTTAGCACGATATTACAAAAAGCATGATTGAAATTTAAACTCATGGAGGCGGCTGATGAAAAAAGGCAGGATCGTTGATGCGGTGAAGTCTGGCAAGGTGCTCGTTTCAGACGGCGCCTGGGGGACTTTCTTGCAGAAGAAGGGGCTGAAACCGGGCGAGTGCCCGGAACTATGGTGCGTCGACAGGCCTGCGGACGTGCTCGACGTCGCGAAAAGCTACATTGACGCCGGAGCGGACATGATCGAGAGCGACAGCTTCGGCGGAACCTCCTATAAGCTAGAGCATTACGGACTCGCAGCCAGGACTGCCGAAATCAACAAGGCCGCCGCCGCGATTTCCCGGAGGGCCGCGGGCGACAAGGCATGGGTCATTGCTTCCATCGGACCTACAGGCAAGCTTCTTGTAATGGGCGATGTCACGGAAGATGAACTCTACAATTCCTTCAAGGAGCAGGCGGTCGCGCTGGAGAAGGGCGGCGCGGACGCCTTCTGTATCGAGACCATGAGCGCCATCGACGAGGCGCAGATTGCCATCAAGGCCGCGAAGGAAAACACGAAGTGCGAAATCATCTGCACCTTCACCTTCGAGCGGACGGTCAACGGCGAATACAGGACAATGATGGGCGTATCCCCCGCCGACGCCGCCAAGGCGGCCGTCGAGGCAGGCGCCGACATCATTGGCACAAACTGCGGCAACGGCATGGAAAGGATGATCGACATCGTCAAGGAGATGAAGAAGGCCGTCCCCGGCGCATACATCCTCGTCCACGCCAACGCGGGCCTGCCCAAGAACGTCAACGGCGTCGACATCTTTCCGGAAACGCCTGAGGAGATGGCCGAACGCGTGCCCGCACTTGTCAGGGCCGGCGCGAACATCGTCGGCGGATGCTGCGGCACCACCCCCGCCCACATCAAGGCCATGAAGCAAGCAGTGCTGAAAATTTCAAAATGAAATTTTCAGTTATTAGTTATATGTTATTCGTTATCAGTTATGTGTTAACGAATAACGAATAACGAGTAACGAATAACAAATAACAATTAAGGTAGCCATGAAGAGCAAATTTATCGCCACCGGCATAGGAAGCATGCCGTTCGAGAAGCCCGACTACGCAGTTGAAGTGTCGCTGAAGAGGATGCCCGATTCCCCGATCTGGCCCCAGCTCCCGAAGCTCGGCCTCCGCGAGCAGATGGAGATACAGTATTCCGAGGGGATGCCCTGCGCCGAGATCGATGAGGCAAAGGCCAGGATGTTCATAAACACATCCGGCGACTATTCCGAGGCGTTCGGCGACTTCTACGGATATTACATGGACCAGTGCGAGAACAACGGTGACTTCGAGAAGATGGCCATAAGCCCCGAATTCTCGAAGGGCATCTATGCCTTGGAGGAAGCGTTGACAAAAAGATCCGGCAAGCTGCCGTTCGTCAAGGTCCAGACTACCGGGCCGTGCAGTTTTGCCCTCACCATCGTCGACGAGAACAAGCGCGCCATCTACTACAACGAGGAGTTCCGCGACATGATTGTCAAGGCGCTCTCCATGAAGTGCAGGTGGCAGATCAAGAAGTTCCAGCAGTACGCCGAAAAAGTCATCTGCTTCATCGACGAGCCGATCCTCTCCGCGTTCGGAAGCTCAACATATGTCTCAGTCAAGCGCGACGACGTTGTAATCCTGGTCAACGAGGTTTCCGAGTCCGTCCACGCCGAAGGCGCCCTCTCCGGCGTCCATTGCTGCGGCAACACCGAATGGAGCATCCTCATTGACGCGGGCGTCGACATCGTCAACTTCGACGCGTTCGGTTTCGGCGAGACCATCGCCATGTATCCCGACGCCGTCAAGGCGCACCTCGACAGGGGCGGCATGCTCGCGTGGGGCGTGGTTCCAACTTCGACCGCCATCAGGGAGCAGACGGTCGATTCCCTGGAGGCTCATCTGGAAAAGATGATGGACAATCTCGCCTCCAAGGGGATAGACAAGAAGCTCATCACCGAGCAGGCGATCATAACACCCTCGTGCGGAACCGGTTCCATGGTGCCGGAAGACGCCGAGAAGGTCTTTGAGACGCTCAACATGCTCTCCGCCCGCATGAAGAAAAAATACGGTTTTTAAGCGACTTTGTCGGATTAGTCAGATTCGTCCGACCAGTCTGGCGATTACAAGAAGGCTGGAATGCCGATGCGCGGCATAAAAATAGCCATAGCCGGTAAAGGCGGCGTAGGGAAATCCACCCTCGCCGCCGCGCTCGCGCTCCTGATGGCTGACAGGAAGCGCCGCGTCCTGGCATTGGACGCCGATCCGGCCGCGAACTTCGCCATTGCGCTGGGGATGCCGCCGGAGACGCGCAGGAAAATAACGCCGATATCGCGCCAGAAGGCGCTCGTCGAGGAGCGGACTGGCGCGAAGGTCAGCCAGTACGGCCAGATGTTCAAGATAAATCCCGAAGTCTCCGACATCGCCGACAAATACGCATCCCACTTCAAGGGGGTATCCCTCCTCGTCCTCGGCGCGATTGAAAAAGGCGGCGCAGGCTGCGCATGCCCCGAAAGCGTCCTCCTGAAGGCGCTGGTGACAGACCTGGTCCTTCACAGGAACGAGGCCCTCATCATGGACATGGAGGCAGGCCTCGAACACCTCGGACGCGCCACGGCGGGCGGCGTCGACGCGATGCTCGTCGTCGTAGAGCCCGGCGCACGATCCGTCGAATGCGCCGAGACCATAATCCGGATGGCCGCGGACATCCGTATAAAAAAGATATTTCTTGTCGCCAACAAGATCACCTGCCCCGAGGACGAGTGCTTCGTCCGCGCCTCCTTCCCGGGAAGGGAACTCCTGGCCGCAATCCCTTTCTCCGAGACCATAAGGAAAGCGGACATCAGGGGCGCGTCGGTCCTGGACGGCCTCGAAAAAACGGCTGCGGACGCCTTCGTTGAAATACTCGATAAACTTGAGAGGGACACCGCATGAAAGTGAACGTGATGAGAAAGAAGTATCTCGACCTCATGGTGAAGATCGAGAAGCTCGAAGACAAGATCGAGAAGCTTGAGAAAAAGAAGAAGCCCGGTCCGGCGCTCGCGGAGAAGAGGGATGAGCTCGCCGCGCTCAAGAACGAGCTCGCAAGAATCAGCGACGGATGCGGCACCCCGCACACCATGTAAAGCCGTATGATATTCAAATAATTTCCGAGACGGCTTTCCGGGCCAGCATGGAAAGGCTGAGCTGGTCTATGCCATAGGCTATCGCGTTGATCGTCACGGTGAACTTGCGGAGTTTGCCTGAGAGCCTCCCCTTGGCAGCCGGGACGGCTTCGAAATCAGTAATGCTCAGGAGAAGATAGCCGGCCTTGTCCTCGTCGCGGACGACGATCTTTACGTGGCCGATCATCTTACAGCCGGCCTCATGGAGCTTCCGTGCCAACTCCTCCAGCGCCCGCGAGATTTTACCGGAGAGAGCATCTGCTCCGATTCCGGTGTCGATGGAATATTTGAACTTTTCCGAGAAGACTGCGGCGTCCGAGTAGGAGTTTTCCGTGGCGGCGTCTGTCTTCAGATACGTACCTGGCTCCAACGGGGAAAGCGATACTTCGACGAGCTGCGGCAGATTTTCCATTCCCCGGCCGTCGACAGCGGATATGGAAATCACGTTGGCGTCCGGCCTCAGGGCGCGGATCTCATCTTCAATGAATTGCAGGTCATCGCCAGTCACCGTGTCAGCCTTGCTCAGCAGAATCAGGTCGGCCACCTCGATTCCCTTACTGACGATGGGCAGCAAGGGTTTTGAAAGTATTATCCTGTGCCTGGAGGCGTCGACAATATTGATGATCACTTTTCTTCCGATCTCTCCGCCATAGCCGACGAGCGCGGCGAGTATCTGGTCCGGGCCTGCCACTCCGGACGGCTCTATTATGACGATGTCGGGGGCTGCCGTCCTTTCAAGTTCGAGCAGCGTATTGACGAGGTCGATTCTCAGGGAGCAGCAGATGCAGCCGGAAAAAAGCTCCTTGACGGGAAATCCTTCCGCCTCCAAAATCTGGCCGTCGACTCCGACTTTGCCGACCTCGTTCTCCACGATCGCTATCTTGCGGCCGGAAGACTCCGCAAGCCCTTTCGCCAGCGAAAGGAGCAGCGTCGTCTTGCCCGACCCGAGGAAACCGGATATAACCAATATGTCCATTTTTCCAGGCAAATATTACTTAAAAGAACATGGTTCACTGAATGTTTATACATTATAGTATCCGGATGAAAAGAAAAACCGAAGACATCGGGATAGTTGTTGCTGCCGGAGGCTCGGGGGCGAGGTTCGGAACGGGGAACAAGCTCCTGGAGTATCTCGCCGGAAAGCCGGTGCTAATCCATTCCCTTGCGGCCTTTGCGAAAGCATGCCCCGGAAGCTCCATCGTCGTTCCGTCGCCGTCGGACTTGAAGGGCCGTTTCGCGGAGCTTGCCGCTGAATTCCTGCCCGGTGCAATGATAAGTTTTGTAGACGGCGGAAACACGCGGATGCGGTCCGTATTCAACGGGCTTCTCGCATTGCCGACGACTGCGGAGTTCGCGGCGGTTCACGACGCGGCGCGGCCCCTGGCAGGCGCGCGTCTCATCACCGACTGCATCAGGACGGCGCGCAGGCTGGGATCGGCCGTCGCGGCCAGGAGGGCGACCGACACGGTGAAGCGGGCGGACAGCAGGTGCCTTGTCCTGGAAACCCTCGACAGGGAGCGCCTTTGGTTCATCGAGACTCCGCAGATATTCAGGGCTTCGGAATTGATTTCCGCATACCGCAAGGCTTTCGCCGAAGGGATAGAGGCCACCGATGACGCCGGCGTCATGGAGGCTGCCGGACGCAAGGTCTTCCTTCTTGAAAACCGAACTCCGAATATCAAGATAACATCGCGCTCCGATCTGGCTTACGCAAAATATCTGCTTGAAAGAAAACTATGAATATGAAAAAGCTCAGACTCCGATTCGTCGCATTCGCATTGTTGATGAACCTGGCCGCCGTTTCCGGGCGCGTTTCGGCGGAGGAGCCCAGGACAAGGCAGGTGGCCAACGTCATAGTCATGATCCCTGACGGGCTCAGCGGCTCCGCCCTGACGCTTGCCAGGTGGTTCAAGGGGGACACTCTTTCGCTGGACGAAATCCCCTGCGGCCTCATCAGGACCTATTCCGCGGACTCGATGATAACGGAGTCCGCATCCGCCGCGACAGCGTTCGCGACCGGCTTCAAGACGGACAACGGCTATCTGGGCGTCCTCCCAGAAAAGGGCGAGACGCCGGGCACGCCGCAGGTTCCGGAGGGGATAGCGAAATATCCGGTGGCCAACGTGATGGAGGCAGCCAGGCTCGCAAAAATGGCGACCGGAATAGTCACCACCACGGAGGTCATGCATGCCACTCCCGCGGCTTTCGCCGTCCACTTCCCGGACAGAAGGAATTTCGAGGTGATCGCCGAGCAGGAAGTCTACAGCGGGATAGACGTGTTCATGGGCGGCGGCGCAAGATTTCTCTCTCCCGAGAACAGGGTGGACAAGGAAAATCTGTGGGCCGAGCTGGAAGGCATGGGCTACGGGGTGGCCAGGAATAGCGGCGAACTTGCTGCGATGGAAAAGTCAAGGTTCTGGGCGCTCTTCGCCCCGGGCGAAATGGAATATGACATCGACAGGACGCCGGAGCAGCCGTCGCTCGCGGAGATGACGGAGAAGGCCATTAAAATCCTTTCCCGCAACAAGAACGGATTTCTGCTCATGGTGGAGGGCGGGAAGATAGACAAGGCCGCCCATGCGAACGATCCTGCCGCCCTGGTCGGCGACGTCCTGGCCTTCGACGCGGCGGTCAAGGTAGCGCTCGACTTCGCCAAGAGGGAGCGCTCGACGGCGGTCATAGTCCTTCCCGACCACAGCACGGGCGGGCTGTGCATAGGAAGCGGCCAGGGCTACGGCGCGCTCACCGACAAGAAGCCAAATGAGTTCATCGCCCCGCTGAAGAGGGCCCGCAGATCCGCGGCAGGAACCGCCAGGCTGCTGAAACCCGACATGAAGGATGAAAAGATAATGGAATTGATTGGAGCGGAATACGGCATAAAGGACCTTTCTCCTGAAGAGATGAAGGCGGTCAGGAAGGCGATGGCAGGAGAACTCGGCGGCATCTCCGCCGTCCTGGGCCCCATGCTCAGCAGCAGGGCCTTTCTCGGCTGGGCCACCAGAGGGCACAGCGCCGAGGACACGATTCTCTTCGCCATGGCGCCGAACTGGATACCGTCGGGTACAATCCAGAACAACGACATAGCGACAAGAGTGATTTCCAGGTATCTCATGTTCAACCTCAAGAACACCAGCCAGTATCTGTTCCACGACGCCTTTAACGCCTTCAAGAAGCTTGACGCCAAGGCCTCCATTGACAGCGCCGATCCGGAGAACCCAGTCCTCACCGCCGAAAAGGACGGAAAGCTCTACAAGTTCCCGGCATTCAAGAACTACGCCGTGGTCGAAGGCGAGAAAGTCAGGCTCGGAGGGATAACCCTCTACAACACGGCCAAATGGTTCATCCCCGAGGAGGGGGTGGAACTGCTCATAGGCAGGAAGAAATGAGAGAAGTGATATTTGGGCATATATTCGGCAGACCATTTTCTTCTGCTGGGCATCTCTTCAGCCTGACCGCCGCGCCGCTGCTTCTCGCGCTGTTGTGCTCATGCGCGGCAGTCCCCGATCAGGGCGTCAACTCCATGCCCGACGGATTCGTGTACGCGGAACAGGCGATACCCGGCATCAGAACCGACATCCGCTACTGCTCATCCCACAACTTCGTCGGAGCCAGGATCGACGGCTACAAGCTGCCCCGCTGCATCATGACCTGCGAGGCGGCACTGGCGCTTAAAGGTGTCCAGGAGGAGCTGGGCCGTTTCGGGCTTGGCCTGAAAATTTTCGACGCATACAGACCCCGCTGCGCGGTGGAGCATTTCGCCAGATGGGCAAGGCGCCTCGCAGACCAAAAGATGAAGGACGAATTCTATCCGGAGGTGGACAAGCGCAACCTGTTCAAGGACGGCTATGTCTCGCTGAAATCCAGCCACAGCCGCGGCTCAACCGTCGATATTACGATAGTCTCCCTTGATCCCGGCACGGCCGGACAGGAGCTCGACATGGGCTCCCATTTCGACATGTTCAGCCCCAAGTCTCATTCCGGCTTCATGGGCATCACCCCCGCCCAGCGCGCAAACAGGCTGCTTCTTAGGACGCTCATGATCAAGCATGGATTCCTCCCCTATCCTCAGGAATGGTGGCACTTCACTCTCAAAAACGAGCCATTCCCCGACACCTACTTCAACTTCCCCGTCCAGTGATTTCAAATTTCAGATTTCCGACCCGACTCCATGAAATGGTTGACGGCACAGGGAAATGCTCTTCTGGCTTTTCGGTGCGGGGCTCCGGAAATCTGAATTGTTGAAGAGTGTTCTTTCTTCGTGATCTTTGTGCCTTGTGAGGGATAAAGTTCATGAATTGTTCAGACTAGGTGGATTGCATGGCCCGGTAGGGTCATCGGCGGGCGAGGCGCTTGACGGACGGGAAGCGGTCCATGTCGGTGTGGGGGAGGAAGAGCGCGCCCATGTATTGGTCCATGTATGCAGGCGTCGTGCTCAGCTCCACGTATGTCATCCTCCGGGAAAGTTCGATCTGCTTCATCCTGAACTCCCTGGAGAGCAGAACCATGTATGTGCCCATCAGCGACGAGTTCCCGATGTAGCTGAACTTGCTCCTCGGGAGATCGGGGACAAGCCCGATGATGATCGCCTTCTCGAGGTCGAGGAAGCGTCCGAATCCGCCGGCGATGTAGACTTTGGAAAGATCGTCGAAGCTCATCCCCACCTGCTCAAGCATCATGTTGCAGGCGGAATATATCGCGGCCTTGGCCCTGATTATGTTTTCGATGTCCGTCTCGCTTATGGTGATCGGCTTCCCCGAGGCGCTCTCCTCGGCCGGCACGATCACATATCTCGCGTGCCGTCCGTCGATGAGTATGCTCTTGCACTCTCTGTTCCTGTCGAGCTTGCCGGCGGCGTCGATCCAGCCTGCGACGTAAAGGTTCGCCAGGAGCGAAATCATGCCCGAGCCGCAGATACCTTTGGCCTTGACGTTGCCGACCGTCCAGTAGTCGGCCTCGCCGCTCTCAGGATCGATCTCCACCTTTTCCACCGCGCCTACCGCTGCCCTCATGCCGAACTCGATGCCGCCGCCCTCGAAGGCCGGCCCGGCGGAGCATGCGCAGGTCATCAAGAACTCGGAGTTGCCCACGACGAGCTCGCCGTTCGTCCCGATGTCGATGAAGAGGCAGACATCCTTGCTGTCGGTGGCCAGGTCGGTGCAGAGTATTCCTGCCGTAATGTCGCCGCCTACGTAGCTGCCGACGCATGGTGAGAAGTAGAGCCACGATTGCGGATTGATGCCTATCCCCACTTCGGATGCGGGAAAGAAAGGGATCTCCCTGACCGTCGGGACGTAAGGCTCAAGCCTGATGTATTCCGGATTGAGGCCGAGGAGGAGATGTATCATGGTGGTGTTGCCGGATATCACGCCTGTGCAGATGTCGTTGACGTCGATGCCATGGCTTTCCGCGGCCTGGCGGATAAGGCGGTTTATGGTCCCGATTATCCTTGTGCGCAGCTCCTCCAGGCGCTCGGGCTTCTTCGCATAGTTTATGCGGCTTATGACGTCCAGTCCGCAGTCGATCTGGTCGTTGTAGTCGCTCCTGATCGAAACCACCTCCCCCAGGAAGAGGTATACGATCTCGACGGCTACGGTAGTCGTTCCGACGTCGACGGCGATCCCGTAGTAGTGAACGGTCCTGTCGCCGGACTGTATGTTCGTGACATGGCAGCGGTCCCGGTCGTGGATCAGCGTTACGGTCACCAGCCCGTCGGCCTCCCTGAGCGCGCTGGCCAGGCTTTTAAGGACCGGAAGTGTATACATTATCTCCCTCTTCCCCCATTCCTTCTCGAGTGCGCGGGAGAGGCGTTCGAGATCGGAAAGGCCGTGCTCGAGCTCCAGCGGCTCGACCCTGACCAGCCACTTCACGGCGAGCGGCTCGTATTCCCAGCGCTCCGGAAGGAGCTCCTGGCTTATGAGGTTGAAGTCCTCTGTGGTCGCTTTCGTAAACCTGCCGCCGGTCCGGCCCACCTGCTCTGGCACGTCCACAAGCACCGGCGTGTCAATGACTTTGGTCTTGCAGGCCAGCACGTAGCCGCCGGCGACAGCAGTCCGCGGCAGGACGCCCAGGCTGTCGGAGTCGACGCCGCCGGAAAGTATCTGGACGATGCATTTCCCGCATGTGCCCTTGCCGCCGCACGGCGAATCGATGCTCACTCCCGCCCTGCGCGCAGCGTCGAGGAGCTCGGTCCCCTGGGGAACCTCTATCGTCTTGCCGGATGGCTTGAATGTGATAAGCGGCATGGGCTGACCTGAAACTTGATTCTGTTTTCATGATTCGCTTGCAGCGAATCTTTGGACTGCGGTGCCCCTGCACCGCTTTCACTTTTAGGCACCAGAGCGGAAAGTCAAAGCGGCACGGGAGAGCCGCACTCCGAAGATGCTTCGCATCAAGTTCCAGGGGGATAAAATTGGTGCATACTCCTCTGAAACTCGCCCATCTTTGTCGCGAACTTTGTCGTTATCTCTGTCGTCTTCCGAAGGGTTGAGCCAAGCTCAACCGCGGCTCAGCACGGCTTCGCCCTCCATCGAGTTTCTGATCGACAGAACTGCGAATCTCGCAGATGGTCACTCTCCTAAAAATTCGCTGACCTACTTCAGAACAGCCTTGACGAAGCTTTCGATGTCGGCGGCCTCCTGAGGCCCGACGACGACCTTCCAGCCCGGGAGGTTTTCCTCGAGCTCGCCGCTTATCTGGGCGACGTAGCCGGGGATGATGATCTGCCTGGTGTCGACCTGCTGCTCCAGGCCGATTCCCTTGACGAACTTCGCGACGGACGCGCCGGAGAACTTCCCCGCCGCCCATGCGGTCAGGACGCTCATCCCCTCGCACTCGGGGACGACGAGCCAGGCGTTCGTGCCGCTGTTCTCGATTTCGCCGGAGACGATGAAGTATGTGAGCGAGAAGTTGGTAGTGGTGAATACGGGCGAATTCCTGTTCGGCTCGCCGATGGCATACACCTTCGGCTCCACCTGTATCGGCTTCTGTGGGTCGGTATAGATGTTCAGCCGGAGGGTCATGAGCGGCATGAGCAGGGCGGGATCGAAATACGGAAGCACGCATATTCCGCCATACTTTGAAATCTCGTTGACTGCGGACGCCGCTATATCGAAGGCGTCAGCGCCCTCCACGAACTTGATCGAGGGATATCCCAGCGGCTTGAACGAGTCCTTCAGCGCCGCACGGCGCGCAATCGAGTTGACCTGGAACTGCTCCGAGAGCGAAAAGGTCCGGAAGTCAAGGAGCAAATTCCCGAAGCCGCCCTCCCTGAGGACGGTCGTCAGCGCGGACAGCTCGTCGAGGTCCGGCGCGGTCACTGCGAGTGCGTGGCCGTTTTCCTCGGCGGCATTGCGCAGCTCCTGGGCCGTCATCGGAGTCGCGGACGCAAGGACGCTGTTCGAGCCCTTGACCGCCGCCGCTGCCGCCGCGAGACTCGCAGGGTTCCGGCTGCGCATCACGATGGGGCGTCCGGCAGTCTCGAACGCCTTGGCGCATGCGGCCGCGAACGTCGCGGGGCTCCCACTGCGGTCGGTGACGCAAACCATGTCCACGTGCAGCTTCTCTCCGACACGCTCGAGGACGTAGTCCCTTACTGAGGCAAGGGCCTTTTCGGCGCTTGCGGGATCGTCGTCGTCGTTGACGTTGACCGCGAGCGCGGTCTGGTTCACGAAAGTCTTCTCGTGCCTGTAGAGGACGGTCTCCCCGCCGAGCCTGAGCTTCTTGTCAGGGCCCAGTTCGACGCACTTCACGGGTGGCTCGCTGGCCGCGCCGAGAACCCTCTTGGCCTCTTCCGACGCATAGGGGCACTGTGAAAGCTCCGCCTTCTTGGCGGCGAGCTTCATCGCGAACGCGAGGCATGTGTTCGAACCGCATTCCTTGCAGTTCGTTTTCGGCAGCAACTTCTGGATCTGCAGACCTGTCAATGCCATGTGAAACCTCCAGATTATGTAATGATAAATTATTAGTTATAAATGATAAGTATGGCAACAATAAGAAGTGAATGATAAATTAGCACTCTTACCTATTTCCCCATCAGTTTCATGATCATCTTCTTGAGGGCGACGGCGGCGTCGGGGTTGTACATTATCAGTATGTCGGCGCCGGAGTAGAGGAGGTTCGAGGCGGTGGTGAACTCCCATACGGCGGCGCGCTCCTTCAGGGATCCCCAGGCGGGGAAGTCCTTCTCCTCGGCCTTGACCTCCTTGACCTTGGCGCACTCCTGTCCCGGCGAGACGATCATCGGGCCGGCGAGCATCTTGTCGCCCATGATGCCGGTGTATCTCACGCGCTCCATGACGGAATACGTGTATTCGATGCCGTATCCGACGGAGCCTGTCATCGGATCCATGACGATCTGCTCGGGCTTGACGTCCATGTTGGTGAGGAGGATGTTGAGCTGCTTGGCGATGTTGACGTCGATCGGCGACTGCGCGACGACGCAATGCCTGTAGCCCATAGCCGCGCCGGCGATGGTGCGGTAGTTGTTCTGCTCCACCCAGTTGAGGAGGAGGTTCTCGCCGGCGAACGCCTGCGCGACGGCCTTCATGACCTCGTTGTTCCTGTCGAAGTTGTTGTGGCCGGTGATTATGAGTGGGACGTCGACAGCCTCGAGGACTGACTTGACGAGCCTGACAGAGTCGTCGGCGGATCGGTTGCCCTTTTCGGGATGCGTCCCTTCGAGGCGGACGCTGACGAGGTCGGCGCCGAACTTCTCGACGCACGCCTTCGCCATGGCCGCGGGCTTCTTGAGCAGGTCGCCGTAGATGTTCCTGAGGTTCTGCGGGAGCTTGTCGTTGACGACGTCGAATACTTCGAGCGCCACTAGCGGCCTGTTTGGCATCTCGCCCTCCCACAGATGGAAGGGCATGCATGTGGCGCCGCCCACGGAATATGTCCTGCCCCTTGTGCCGCCCTCGGCGCGCGTGGCGCCGAGCTTGACGGTCCAGACCGGAAACTCGCACTTGTCCCTGCGGATCTTGAAGGTCTTCAACGCCCCCAGACGTTCCTGGGCGGACGGAGTTTGCTTTGCGGACTTTTCTTCGCCGATGGTCTCGCCCTTTACGGCGCCGGACTTTTCCGGTTCCGGCGTTTTGGCGGTGGGCTCGGGCTTGGATTCGGACATCACGGACGCCTCCGGCGCCTGGATTTTTCCGCCCAGGTATTTTTCGCTGAGGGTGTTGATTATGTCCTTGACGATTTCCTGGGAGACCGCGGCCTTGATCTCCTTCTTGATGTCGTCGGCGATGCTGGCCTTGATCTGGGAGATGAGTTCCTGCGTGATCTTCATTTCGTCCTTTTCAGCCTTGTCCGGGGCCTTTTCCGGCGCGGCGGATTCCTCGCCGTCAGTCTGCGGCGGCGTTTTCTCGACGGCAGTCTCGCGCGGCCCTTCGCCAGCGGCCTCATGCGGCTTGGAATAGGCGGCCATGTCCTCCATCGAAAGCGCCGGATGGCCGACTTTCTCCAGATATTTTCTGACGTCGTTGGCGTCGGTGGCGGAGGTCTCGTCGGCGATCTTGTCTAGGAGGTCCGGGACGCCCTGCTCCTTGCAGCGCTTCCTGAGGTCCGGGGCGAGGAGCTCCTTCAGCTCCTTGGGCATCCAGACCAGCCTGGCCAGTCCGCCCTCCGCCTTGAGGAATTTCTTCGACGTGAGGAATATCTTGCCGCAGCCCATGAAGCCGGGGGTCTGCTGGCCGCCGCCAACGTTTCCGGCCAGAGTTGAAAAGGTCATGCCGACCGGTGTTTCGCCCTGGTATTCGCGGTTGACCGCCATGACACCGTTGCATTCGGGCAGATATGCGCAAATGACCTCGAAGCATCCGCAGCTTGTCATTGGGTTGCTCATTATGGAGTAGGCACAGAACGCGGAGACGGTCTTGTGGCTGTTGGTGAAGACGTAGTCGTTGATGCCTTTCCAGACCCCCTTGGCTGCATCGAGGCATTCGCCCTTCTTCACCGGCTGGTTGGGGCCGGTCTCGTCGATCTCGAAGGCGGCCTTGCCGTCGAGCCAGTTGTAGGCACCGCAGAGGCCGAGGCGTTCCGGGGTGATTATGCAGACGTGGTTCGGGGCGAATGACTGGCAGAGGAGGCACGAATAGAACGTGTCAACCGACTCGTCGGTCATGGACTCGAGGCGGCGGTTGCGTTCGTCGTAGACCTTCCTGGCCACGGCGAGGCGCCTGTCGACCTCGGCCCCGTCGGTGACGAGCGTGACCTTGACCTTGTCGACGATTGCGGGATATTCGGATAGAAGCTTCGCGTGGAGGATTTCGCCGTAGTGCTTCAGGCGCAATCCCTTGGCGAATCCGTTCTTGGAGACGCGTGTCCAGATGATGTCGCGCTGTCCCATGTGCCATATCCCTTCGGCGCCATTGAGGAGGTGGTGTATCTGGCGCTCGAGGATGGGTTCGAAGTCGGGCTGCATCTTCCTTCCGGCGACCTCCACCCAGATTGCGAGCGGGAGGGCGCTCCCCTCCTCGGCCTTGTCGATGTCGTCGCCGACGATCTCTATTTCGCCGTCGTTGATCTGGTCGAGGCCGACAGTGGTCACGAACTCGAACGCATGGGTCTTGTTCCCTCCGAACTCCACTTGGACGTCGGCCTTGCGGATCCTCTCTCCCTCGAACGCGGGGCCGTAGGGCACCGGAATAGGGACCTTGGTGATCCTGACCTTGCATCCTCGCACTTCGAGAGCTTTTTCGACCATGGAGTCATAAGGTACTTTGGATACTACGTGCTCGTATGTGCAGACGCCGGTCGGGAGTATCTCGGGGATAGCGGTGTCGGCGATCACCGGGAATCCGTAGTTTATCGCGCCGGCCGCCACGGCATATTTGTCGGGCGTGACTTCGCCGAACGCGAGGACGAACGCGAATATCCTGTCCTTGTTGTATTTCAGGTTGGCCTTGAAGTCACCGGGCTGGACGCCGCCGAAGGAGAGGGCGGCGCGGTTCGCGAAGCCGAGCGCGTAGACGAGGGCCGAGACGTCGCGGCCGAACGGGACGAGCCGGGTCTCCCATCCAAGCTGGACGCCCTCTTCCGCGAGCTGTTCGGCGAACTGCTTCCCCCCGGTGCATCCGGCCATGAAGACGTAGAGGTTCTTCTGCTGGAGCTCGCGGGCGATCCTGACTGCCGTGGCGTTGTCCGGGGCGGCGCCCGTTATCGCGGCGAATCCGGGCGCGGTGCCGTCGACGAACTCGATTCCGCGTTCGCGCATGATGACGTCGTTGGCTGCGCCGAGCCATATGCCTTCGACGGGGTTCGGGCCGATGAGATACTTGCAGGCCTCGATGACCTCGCAGGCGAAGAGCGCGGCCACGCCGGCGTCGAGCGCCGCTCCCAGGTATGGGAGCCATACGTTGTCGGAAGGCCTGGCGGGCAGGAGGTTTTTCGCCCTGCGCAGTATCCGCTGGAGGTCAGCGAGCCTCTCCATCTTCTCGCCTGTGAAGGAGTAGATTATCGGGAGGAAATACGCCGTGCTGGGGAAGGCCACCGGGCATTCCGCGCCCTTCAGCCTTACCGCCTCGTCGAGCTTCGCCTCGGCCTTGGCCACCCACTCCACAGCCCCGTCAATAGCGCTGCCGCATATGATCTTTGACATAAAAGGACCCCTATTGAAAAATTAAAACAAATTTTCCATACGCTTTTGAAATTCCAAGCCTGAATCATCCCATTGGTGAATTGATGTCGCTACTCGGTCGGAACGAAAAAAAACAATCCCAAATCTTGCTCGTTAAAATGCAAATTTTCACGCTAAAGGAGCATAAAGCTCAGGCCCAATCGTCCATTCGTCCAAATCTTACATCCATCCGCCAACCTGCGGGCGCAGGCGCGCCGCGCTGGCGCTTTCGGTCATGCCATCGCCCTTCTGTCCTTCATGTCGAACAGCTTGCGCTCCGCCTTCCTGTTGATGCCGAGCTTCTCGCGCTTCTCGTCGAGGAGCTGGATGATCCGCTCGAAGGCCTTGTCGGCGTTCTCGCACTCGTGGAAGCATGCGCCGAAGACATGCTTGGCCTCGCCGTTCAAGAACTTCTTGACGTTCTTGGAGCCTGCGATGTGGAAGGGGTGGCCGAGGACGACGTCGACTCCGGAGGCGACGAAGTAACATCCGATCGCCACGGCCTTCTCGCTCATCCATTCCGGCGCGACGCCGACCGCGGGGACGGAGGCGAGGTCGTCGCCGAGCCCGCCCTCGAAGACGACTTCTGTGGCGGCCTCGAGTATGCGTGAGTTGTCGACGCAGCTGCCCATGTGCAGGACGGGCGGCATGCCGACAGTCTCGCAGACTTCGCGGAGTCCCTGGCCTGCGTTGCGGAGGGCCGCCTCCGGCGTCAGCATTCCCGTCTTGGCGGAGGCGATGGCTGCACATCCTGTCTTAAGCACCAGCACGTTGTTCTGGACGAGCTTGAGCGTCAGGGCGTTGATGTAGTCGTCGAGCTTGTATTTCGGGTTGTTGCAGCCGACTATGCCGACGACGCCCTTTATCCTTCCTTGTATTATCGCGTCGTTCAACGGTCTGAATGAGGCCCTGTAGGAGCCGCCGAGCATGTATTTGATGGCGGCCACGCTGAATCCGGCCACGAGCTGGCTGTGCTCGTCAGGAATTGCGACCTTCGCTGGGTTCCGGTTCTTGAAGTTGTCGATCGCCCTTTTGATCAAGGACTTGGCTGAGGCCAGCGCGTTCTCCTCGTCGAAGGCCATGTGCGAGGCGCCGGTGGTCTTGGCGATTTCGGATGTCGATACTATCTCGGTGTGGTACGACTTTGCGATGTCCGGCAGGCTCGGCATGCAGCACTGCACGTCGACGACCATCATCTCGATCGCGCCGGTGACCACGGCCAGCTCCTGCTGGAGGAAGTTTCCGGCGATCGGGATGCCGTGCCGTATGAGTATCTCGTTGGCGGTGCAGCATATTCCGGCGAGCGTGACGCCCTCGGCGCCGGCGGCCTTAGCATACTCCTTTATGTCGGGCGTCGAAACCGCGATGGCGAGCATCTCCGAAAGCTCCGGCTCATGGCCGTGGACGACGATGTTGACGGTGTTTTTGCCCAGGACTCCGAGGTTCGCCTTGGAGCGCACGGGCGCTGGCGAGCCGAAAAGGATGTCCGAGACCATGGTCGCTATCCTGGAGCCGCCCCAGCCGTCCGCGAGCGAAGTCCTGAATGCGTGCATCAGAAGGTTACTGAAGTCGTGGTCCACGCCCATCGTCGTCCTGTGCATCGCCTCGACGACGACCCTGTCGATGCCGTAGGGCTCTATGCCGGTGTTCTTCCAGACCGCCTGGCGTCGCTCGGGCGCGATCTTCAGAGTCTTGAGGTTTTCCTCCTGGGCCGTGAACTCCGAGATGAAGAGGTCCGCGAGGTCCCTGGCGACGTCCTCGGCCTTCCTGCCCGCTTCGGCGATCTTGTAAAGCCTTGCAGTGTAGCGCAATGTGTCCTCGTCTCGGATCCTGTAGTCGCCGCCCTTCCCGTCGGCGACCTTCCTGAGGAGGAGCGCGAGATGCCGCCCGTGGTCCGAATGCGCCGCCGTCCCGCCGACGACCTCCCGGAGCAGGTTCCTTGCGACGACGGTGTCTGCGTCGGCCCCGCAGACCCCCTTCGGTGACTTCGGGGTGAGCCTGCACGGGCCCATGTGGCAGATCCTGCAGCAGATGCCGTCCCTGCCGAACTTGCACTGGTGGAGCTGCTGCTCCATGCGGGTGAAACATGTCTCGACCCCCTCCTGCTCGGCCTTCGCCAGTATCCTGACGGACGCGCCGTCGGAGGCGATGTCCTCTATCTTCCTCGGCTCGTTGTCCATGTCAATCTCTCCGTGAAAAAATGTTTTGGATGAAACTGTCAACTATTGAAACGACTCTGTTGGCGGGCGGAAGCCCGGACACGCAGTATCCCTTTTCCGACATCGCCGCTATTTCGGCGTCCTCCGGGACGGGCACGAGGAAGTCGGCGCCGAGCCTTCCTTTCAATTCTTCAGCTCCCTGTGGTGGTTTTCCGTCCCTGCATCTGTTTATGACCAGCGCCAGCATGCCGTATTCTATCCTCATCTCCTGCGCCAGCTGGTGCAGCCTGGCCATAGTGAGCATCCCGTTCCTGGAGCTGTCCCCGGCCATTATCAGCAGGTCGAGCCTGCGCACTATCCTCCTGGAAATGTTTTCGAGGCCCGCCTCGTTGTCGATTACCACCGCCGGATACTGGTCAGATATCTTCGCGATGATCTCCTTCAACACGTTGTTGGCGTAGCAGTAGCAGCCGGGCCCTTCCGGCCTGCCCATCGCAATAAGGTCGAAGTCCTTCGCCTCGACCAGGCACTCCGCGATCCTCATTTCGAGCATCTCCTGCTTGGATATGTTCCTTCCGGCCATGTCAACGGCCTTCTCCCGAACCTCCTCGCGTATCCTGCCGACGGTCTTCTCGACCTTTACTCCAAGGACTGAGTCGAGGCAGGAGTTCGGATCCGCGTCTACCGCAAGGACAGGCGCCTTACCCGCCGCGACAAGCCTGCTGACCAGCAGCCCCGAGATGGTCGTCTTGCCGACTCCGCCTTTTCCAGTTATTGCCGTGACGAACGCCATGTTTTTGTAAAATAATGCTAAAAATGGTTATGCTCGGCATGCGCCCTTCGATGAGTGCATATAGTAATCAGCAGGGAAGAAAAAGGAAATAGCGGATTTATCCGTTTTGCAGATTATTACAAATCATTTGTGTTTTATTACAACGCCGCCCTTGCCCTCAATCGCCGAAAGGAGGGCGCTTGACTCGCCGGAGACGAACGCGTCGGTGCCCTGGTGGATCTTGACGTGGAAGCTGAAGCCGGAGCCGGAGCCGAGGATACTGCGGGTCGTCTCCAACTTGATGCCTGTCTGGAAGCCCCCGCCTCCGCGCTCGCGCAGGTTCGATCTCTTGATCTCGTCTATGACCTGGTCGGGCGTCATCTTGAAGAGCGCTTCTTTTTATGCGGGATCACGGAGCAGGAAAACTGGATGTCTCCAGTCGCTTGAAATAAAAAACGGATCCCAAGTCTTGCCCGTTAAAATGTCAGTTTTCACGCAGAATGGGTGTAATCCTTTCACCTGAGGCGGCGCGGCGCACCTGGATTTGCCTCTAGCCATTTCCAGTATCTGGGGGAGGGGCCTCGGGCGATCTCCGAAATGAAATCTTCTAACTCCTTCATGCTTGCCAAGGTCGAAGTGCGCCTCTTGATCTCGCCGCCGTAACCGCGTCCGGATATGTAGTCGAGGATGATTTTCCGCGAAATTCGCAGCCCGCGTTCCTCGCCGTTCCTTTCGACCACCTCTGCCACGTGCGCGCGGATTTCATGGGCAAGTTCCGCGGCGTCCGGCGGGACGAACTTGTCAGCAGCCGCGATTTCCCTGAAGAGCCATGGGTTCCCCATCGCGCCGGTGGCAACCATGAAGGCGTCGCATCCGGTCTCGGACGCGGCGCGCGCATATGATGCGGCAGAGACGATCCCCCCGTTCGCAACCACTTGTATGCCAACGGATTCCCTGACGGCCGAGATTACGCCGTAGGCGACCGGGCCGGAATACATCTGCCTGACAGTCCTTCCGTGGACCGTCAGCGCGGTGGCGCCCGCGTCCCGCAGCATCTTTGCAAGGCTTATCGTCGGGGCAGGATCCTCGGCTGACAATATCCTGATCTTCGCCGTTACTGGATGCCGGGATATCTTGGCTATCGTCTCCAATGCCCTGGCGGCCTCCGAAGGCTTGGCGCCGAGCGCCGCACCTTCGCCTTTCCGCATCACCTTCCTGACCGGGCATCCGAGGTTGAAGTCGAACACTTCGAACCGGTAGTCGTTGAGTATCTCCGCAGCTCGGGAAAGCTGGCGCATGTCTGCGCCGACGATCTGGATGCCCAGCCATTCCTCTCCGGCGCCGCGTTCCAGGAGCTCCGCAGTGTTCCGCATGTTGAAGACAAGCGCACCGGCGTCGATCATCTCGGTGAACGCAAAACGGCATCCGTGCCTCCTGGCGGAATTCCGGAAGGCAATATCCGTGTACCCCGACAGCGGGGCGAGGATTACTGAGCCATGAGCATATAACATGTTAAATCCTAAGATGGGCTTTACGCACACATAAAATTCCAAGCACCAATAATCAAATTCCAAATAAATTTCAATTTACAAATTTCAAACGAATCGAGACAATGCCTAGATATTGAAGTTTGAGGTTTATTTGGAACGTTGTGCTTGGAGGTTTGGATCATTATCAACCGACTGGGCCCGTTTCCTCAAGTATCTTACCGCCAGGCGCGTCTCCTCGCGGACATTCATGTCCTGATCCTTCAATTCCATCTGCTCCAGAATCGGAAGGAATTCCGGCGCGTTGAAGAACATGAGCATCCGCGCGGTGTAGTAGCGGTATGAACTGTTCGGACCCTGCAGAGTGTGCTTCAGCGACGCAATCCCACCGCCGGCGAGTATCTTTTCCACAAGTCCGCGAAGTTCGCGGTCGGACTCGTCCTTACCCATCTCGAGCGTCTTGAGGGCCTCCGGCGTGCCCAGGCGAAGGAGCGAGCATATTGCTGCAAAACGCTTCCAGGATTCGCCAGCCTTCAGGTAATACTTTAGCGCCGGGATGGACTGCGGCTTGTCCATGAAGGCCAGAGCGCAGGCCGCCGCCAGGACGGAGTCGTCATACCTAGGTTCTCCCACCGCGAGCATCAATTCGAGTTGCGGTACCGCCCTCTGATCCCGGATTTCCGCAAGCGCGAATCCGGCCGCGAAGGCGACGGAGTTCTCCTTGATGCCCAGGGATTCGACAAGTAAGTCCGTCGCGCGGGAATCTCCGAGGTGTCCGAGCGTCCAGCAGAGTTCATACCGTGCTTCCTTGGGAGCGTTCTTCGCATATGCGATCAGTGGTTCCACCGCCAGCGGACTGCCGATCAGCCCCAGCGCCCCGATAATGGCGTTCCGTATGTTTTTGTTTTTCTCGTCCTCCAGCATTTTGAGAAGGATGGGAACGGAGGCTGGGTTGCCCGCCACGCCAAGGCCGGATATGACGCCTCCAAGGACTTCAAGATCTTTTTCATTCAGGCTTTCGACCAGGAAATCATAAACTTCCGGCGAACTGAAGCTGCCCAGCGCTGTGGCGGATGCCGCCCTGACCCTGGTGCTAGGATCATCCTTGAACAGCGACATCAGGACGGGGACGGCCTCCTTCCGGCCGGTCTTGGCCAGGGCCGAGGCGACTTCGCGCCTGACATCTTCCCGTCGGTCCTTGAGCGCGTTCAGGAGCGCATCATGCGCCTTCGGATCGTTGAAGTTGCCGAGGGAGTCAAGAATCGTATCCCTTAGAGTCCCGTCAAGATTGTCCACTAAAACGGAGAGCAGTGCCGGCAAGATGTCCGCGTCGCATTTTTTTGAAAGAATTTTGGCCGCCTCCCTGCGGATTTCGAGATCGCCGTCCTCCAGTGCCATGACAAGGACGTGCCTCGCTTCAGGGCTGTTGAGTTTCGCCGTCAATTCCAACGCCTTCCTCCTGAGGCCCCTGTCGGTGTCGGAATTCAGGACGCGCATCAGTTCGGGCGTCAAAGATGCATCTTCGAGCGTTTCAATGCATTCCAAGGCCGCTTCGCGCATATATCTGTCGTTGTTTTTCAGTGCCTTGATGACGAACTCTTTTGCTTTCCCGGGGCCGAACTGGCACAGGGCGAGCAGGGTGGCCTTCCGAACTTGGTTCTCCCTATCCTTCCGGAATGCGGTCGCCAGGGCTTTGAATGCCGTATCGGTCCTGAATGCGCCGAGGGCTTCCGCGGCACCGGCGCGGACGGAAGCGTAGTGGATTTGCGGGTTCGAGCCGGTTGGATTGTCAAACGCGGTCAGCAGAGTCTTTGTCAGGAACGGCTCGGTCTCCGGCAGGGCGAGCTCCTTCAGCAGATCGAATATGGCAGTGTTGTCATTTGATATGCTCCTCTTGTTTAGGAAATCCTTAAGGTAGGGAATCGCCGCGTCCTTGTCGAGATGAGCCATCTCGCACATGGCCTCCAGCTTCATCTTTTTTGTGTAGTCGCCCTTCATTATCTTGTGGAGAAGCGGAAGCGTCTCCGGCCTCTTGAACTTCGCGAGCGCTGAAATTGCCGAGTCGTCAGTGATGTCAGGATATTTCAGTATCGCTTCCGAGAGCATCAGGTAGGCGTCGTCCGACTGAATATCTTTTATGCTGCCGATGATTGCGCAGCGCAAAGCCTTGTTCGAGGCGGACTCGAAAATCCTTTTCAGATCCGCAGCCGCCCCCGGCCCCTTCATCCTAACCAGCGCCTCAATGGCGCAGGCGCAGAGCCTGGATTCTTCGGTGGAGCCGATGTCCGCCCTGCTCGGGGGCTTTCTGAACATGGGCGTGCCATTTGATGGTTTGTCCGGACAGGCATATTCCTTGTCCTTCTGGGATTCAATGAACGCCAGCAGGGCCGGTGCAGACTTTTCCGCCCAGGCACCGAGGATCCTCACCGCCCTTTCCCGCACCTGGAATTCCTTGTCGTCCTTTAATATGGAGATAAGGCATTCCGCCGTTTCCGGACATTTGAATTTCTCGAGAGACGAGACTGCTTCTTCGCGGACGGAGGCGCTGCTGTCTGTCTTGGCGGCCTTCAAAAGCGCAGCAAGGGCGTCCTTGTCCTCCGGGTAGGAACCGAGCGCTTCAGCGGCGGCCCTTCTGAGCGTCGGCTCGGATTCGTCCTTCAGCATGGAGATCATAGGCTGCACGAATGCGTGGTTCCCGCTTTCGCCGAGGCTTTTTGCCAGCGCCGCGCGGACTTCATAGCTGGATTCCTCCTTCAAGATGCAGATGAATGGTTCTGTGTTTTCAAGTTCCAGAAGAAGCTGGCGTTTCCATCCAAGCGCCCTGGCCACCTCCGCCCTGACCTCGGCGTCGGGATCGTTCTTCAACGAATCAAGCAGTGCTTGAAAGACTTTCTGGTCAAGGTCGTCGCCCATGAAAAGGTTCCGCGCGGCCACACTGCGGACCGTGGGGCTGGGATCCTCCTTCATGGACGTGAGCATCTGGGGCAGGGCGCCCATCTCGATGAATTTCCCGCCCAGCCCTGCCAGCCTTGCGCGCACATCCGCGGACTTGTCGTCCTTCAGTGCCTTCACCATGACAGGTAGGGATCCCTGATCCTCGAGCTGGCCGAGCGAATATGCAGCATTGCCGCGCACCTCGGCGTCTGGATCCTTCAGTAGGGCCTCCTCCAGAGCCGGAACCGCCTTCCTACTGCCCAGCGAGCCGAGGACTTCAGCCGAGAATTTCCTGACTTCCAGGCGTATCCTGGGATTGAGGCTTTTTGCCAGCGCCGGAATCGCCTTCACCCCGTAGCCCTCCACCTGCTCGCGCAGGTCATAGTCGCCGACATATTCCCTGAACAGATACTTTTCAAGGCCGGGCAGGGCATTGCCCAGCTTCACCTTGTAGTATAGTTCCTGCAGCCATTCCCGGACGCCACCGGAGGAATTAGGATCCCTGATCTTGTTCAGCAGGCTGTTCACCTTGCGCTCTATCCTCGCCTCCGGACGCGAAGAGGAGTAGAGCCAGTATCCATCTAGGGCAAAACAGGCGAGGATGACGGCAGACCAGAATATGTTTCTTTGTTTCATTAGAACATATGCCATTTTCATTCCGCGCCCTTCCCGCCCCTCATCATCTTCATCATGAACTCGTATTCTTGAATGTTCTTCTCGGGGACGTCGAGGATGAAGAGAGCTTCGCCGTCCTGGCCGGCGAAGACCGGCTTGGCGAACGGGTCGTCCAGGAGCTTGGCGCGGAGGCCCGGCGTGTCCTGGGGGACGAAGACTGCGCGGGCCTTGAACTCGGCCTTGATGACTGTCGAGGGGGTCTCCATCTTGCCGGAGCATATCTTCCTCCATAGGCGGTATTTGCGCGGTGAGTCGGCATACATGAAGTAAGGCTCCAGGAAGACGAGGTATTTCAGTCCCGGCGAGGAATAGAAGATTATGGCCGAATCGTCCCAGTCGCCGGTGAATACGGTCTCGCCCGGCGCGAGGTTGCTGTTCATCCACTGGCATGTCTTCTCGTAGACAAGGTGATCCCTGTAGAAGAAGCTGCGGACGCGCTGGAACGAGACGGTGCCGATGATGAAGAGTATGAGTACGACGATAATCTTGCGGCGGACGTTGCGGAGCGGGGCGCCGTCAAGACCCCAGAAGACGCAAAGGAAGGAGGCCGAGAGCGGGATGAAATATTCGCCGAAGCGCATGGAGAGCAGGGTCGGGAAAAGATAGAGAAGGCTCAGGGCGAGGAGCCCAGCAAGCCGCCAGTCGGTGATACGGCGCCTCCCGGATGCGAGCAGCCAGAGGGTCCAGCCGTAGGCCGCGAAGAGCATCAGGTAGCCGGTCAGGAACTTGTCCATCGTCATCGGCTGCAGCTCGGACGCCTGGATGATCTTCGTCCCGGCCGCCGGGAGCCACTTCGCCTTGAGGACCAGGATCGTCTGCGCGAAGGAACCGTAGATGTTGTCCGGAAAATACGGCGTCAGCAGAAAGCCCGCTGCAACTCCGCCGAGGATCCAAAGGCAGCTGAGATTCTTCAGACTGAATTTTTCCCGCTCCATCCGCATCCTGATGATGTCCAGGATCAGCGCTGCGGGGAAGAGCTGCCAGCTGGCGGTGTAGCTCAGCGAGTAGACGTATGCCGTGAGGAGGAGGGGCCATCGGTATCTCCTGAATATGAACAGTATCCCCAGGATCAGAAAGATGATGGACATGAGGTATGAGCGGCAAAGGACGAGCCTGGCAATGAACACCGGCCCGCTTATCAGAAGGATGAACATGAGGGAGATGAAGATATGCCTCCTGAGTCCGAGTTCGTGGAGCAGCAGTCCTATCACGACGGCCATGACGAAGGCGAGAACCGCTGTGGATATCTGGCACGCGAGCAGCTTTCCGAACGCGGCGATGAACGGGATCAGATATACGTGGAAGAGCAGATCCTTGTCGTAGAAGGACTTAGCCCATATGGAGCAGGTCCCCCAAGGGAAGTCCCTTATGATTCCGCCGCGCTCCATCATGAGCCGCGAGAACTCTGCATGGTAGTATGCGTCGTAGCCGGGAGGCGACTTGGAGCCGCAGAGCAGAAGGAAGACTATGGCGGCCCATACGGCGGCCGAAAGAAGTATCACGGCGGACGCCCTGAGGTCGAGCGCGGCGCTGTCTCCGGCGCGCATGTCCACCGGGCCGTGCCTCAGCGGAGGACTTCCTTCCAGTCCTTCTTGATCGATGAGGCTCTCCCCTGCAGGAGGTTGAACTTGATCATGAACCATATCGCGGCGATGCCGTCCTTCCATGTGACCTTCTTCCCCTCCTCGTAGGTCCTGCCGTGGTAGCTGATGGGGACCTCGTAGATGCGCAGGGCCTTGCTGGCGATCTTTGCGGTGATTTCAATCTCTATCCCGAACCTGTTGGTGGTGAGTATGAGGTTCTGGACGACCTCCCGCCGGAATGCCTTGTAGCAGGTCTCCACGTCGGTGAAGTTCAGGTCGGTGAGGAGATTGGATATGAACGTGAGGAACTTGTTGCCCAGCTGGTGCCTGTAGTATAGCACCCTTCCGGGGCCGCCCTGGAAGCGCGAGCCGTATACGACGTCGGCCTTTCCGTCGAGGATGGGCTTGAGCATGACGGGGTAGTCGGACGGGGAATATTCCCTGTCGGCGTCCTGGACGATGACCAGCGGTGCGGTGGCTGCGTCGAAGCCGTCCCTGATGGCGGCGCCCTTGCCCTTGTTGACGTCGTGGACCAGGAGCCTGACCCTCCCCTTCTCCTTCTCGACGTAGCGGCCGACTATTTCGCGAGAGCTGTCTCTCGATGAGTCGTCGATGACTATGACTTCCGCGGTCTCCGGGCGCGCGAGAACCTCGTCGAGGACGGATGCAATAGTCTTCTCCTCGTTGTAGACGGGGATGATCACGGAGAGGACGCCCTTGTCTTCCATCAGTGCCTCCCGAGCTCGTGGGAGCGTTCGGCCGCGGCTGCGACCGCGTCAATGATGATCCCCTTGAATCCGTTCTTTTCGAGCACCCTCAGCGCACTTGCGGTAGTTCCTCCGGGGGATGTGACCTTCTCCCTAAGGAGGGAGGGATGCTCGCCGGTCTCCATGAGCAGCTTCGCGGAGCCGAACACTGTCTGCGCCGCCAGGAGGGAAGCGGTCTCGCGCGGGATTCCGCAGTGGACACCGGCGTCTGTCAGCGCCTGTATGAAGTCGAACACGTATGCGGGGCCGCTGCCGCTCAGCGCGGTCACCGCGTCCATAAGCCGCTCCTCGAGCTGGCAGACCTTCCCAACCGAACCGAATATCGACTTGACGGTCTCAAAATCTTTAGAGGCTAGGGATTCCGGCGCGCAGAAGACAGAAATTCCCTCGCCGACTAGTGCGGGGGTGTTAGGCATGACCCGAACCGTCCTCTTGGCGCCGGAAAGGCTTTGCAGCGATTCGAGCCTGATTCCGGCGGCAATGCTTATCAGCAGCCTCGAGCCTAAAATCCCCTTAAGTCCTTCGAGCGCCTCTCTGATATGCTGGGGCTTGACCGCGACGACGACCGTCTCTGCGCCGCGCAGCGCCTCGGCGGCGGATTCCGCGGCCTTGATGCCGGTGGCGGACTGGAACTTCGCAGTCGCCTGCCTGGATACGTCGAAGGCGGAAATCCCGGCTCTGGTGAATCCGCCCTTGAGCATACCCCGCACTATCGCCGTCGCCATCGCTCCAGCGCCGATAAAAGCTGTCCCGCTCTTCCTTTGCATATGAATCCGTGTGCCCTTTGCGTCGTTTATTTCTAATCTACAATTTGCCCCGGAAGATTTCAAAACCCCCCCTCGAAAAACAGCGATGTTTGCGGAGCGGACGCAAAATATCAGGGAAATATTTGCTTTTCATCGTGAAATCAATTTGAAAAATCGCGCGTAAGAAATTATTAATCTTCATATATGGAGCAAAGAAAATTAAATACCAGCATTCCTGTGCTTCTCCTGCACAATCTTGACCTCTCATGGGAGGTTCCCGATCTGAAGCAGGCAATGTCTGAGGTCGAGTTCATCGAGAAATCGATCACTAAGGAAGGGCACAGGGTCGTGAACCGTCCGATCTTCGACAACAGCCTGCAGCCCATGCTCGCGGACTTCAACCCGGACGAGTTCGTCGTCCTCAACTGCTGCGACAGCATACCTGGCGTACCGCACAGCGAGGCGCTTGTGGCCAGGCATCTCGACGCGATGAAGTTCACATACACCGGCTCCCAGGCGGATTCCATAGAGCTGTCATGGGATAAGCCGAAGACCAAGGAGGTCCTGCAGAAGAACGGCCTTCCCACACCGGAGGGCAGGGCGTTCGGCGACACCAACTGCTCGGACTGGAAGTGCTTCCCGGCGATCGTCAAGCCCGCCCTTGAACACTGCAGCTACGGCCTGACCTCGGAGTCGGTGGTGACAAACCATGCAGAGTTGAAGAAGAGGATCAAATATATACTCGACTCATTCGCCGAACCCGCCCTTGTCGAGGACTTCATCGACGGCAGGGAGTTCCATGTCACGGTCTGGGGCAACGGAGCCCCGGAGATTCTTCCGGCGGTCGAGATGGACTTCAAGGCCTTCAGCGACTTCCACGACAGGCTGTGCACATACGACTCCAAGTTCACCCCCAACTCGCGGCACTACACGCAGATAGAGTCGATAGTCCCCGCCGTCCTCACTCCGGAGGAGCAGAAGAGCCTCGAGACCATAGTCATGAAGGCGTATGGGATTTCCGGATGCAGGGACTACGCGAGATTCGACCTGAGGCTGCGCGACGGGATATTCTACGTGCTCGACGTGAACCCCAATCCGGACATCGGCTACGACGCCAGCATGGCGTCGGCCGCGGAGCTCGTGGGGTACCCCTACGGTAAGATGATAAGTTCGCTGGTCAACTTCGCCGCCGCAAGGCACCCCGTATTCAAGGCGCAGGTCGATGCACCACACCTGACACTCCCCTGAAACTCGCCCATCTTTGCCGGTAACTTTGTCGCGAGCTTTGTCGTCTTCCGGAGGGTTGAGCCAAGCTCAACCGCGGCGGAGCACGGCTCCGCCCTCCATCGAGTTTCTGATCGACAAA